>NZ_CP126273.1:675860-1351720 GCF_003234805.2 Curtobacterium sp. MCBD17_040 | reverse complement strand
GAGGGCGTTGAGGTGCGCTCCCGGGTCGTCGGAGATGGCCTCGACGGCCCGGCGGTACCGGCTGTGCTCGGCGATCTCGTCGAGGTCCGCTCGGGACATCACCGACAACGCGGCGTCCGAGGCGGCGAGCAGACCGCCGAGCACGACCAGTGCGGCCGCCACCGCGAGCAGCACGGCGACCAGGAGCACCGGGGTCACCGGCCTCGACGCTGCGCCGCGAAGGCGCTGAGGATCTCGCCCTGCAACCCGAACATCTCGGCCTTCTCGTCCGGCTCGGCGTGGTCGAAGCCGAGCAGGTGCAGCACACCGTGGCAGGTGAGGAGGAGGAGTTCGTCGAGCGTCGAGTGACCGGCCGTCCGCGCCTGCTCCGCCGCGACCTGGGGACACAACACGATGTCGCCGAGGAGTCCGGGAGGTGTCGGGTCGTCCTCGGTGCCGGGCCGGAGTTCGTCCATCGGGAAGCTCAGGACGTCGGTCGGGCCGGGCTCGTCCATCCACTGGACGTGCAGCTGTTCCATCGCGCCCTCGTCCACGAGCACGATCGCGAGCTCGGCGTCGGCGTGGACGTGCATGGCATCGAGCGCGAAGGCCGCGAGACGTTGGACGGCGTCCTCGTCGACCTCGACGCCGGACTCGTTGTTCAGCTCGATGCTCACCGGCTACCTCCTCGGGCGCTGGTCGGGTACGGGCTCTGCTGGCGGTCCTGCGGCGGTCGCCCACGGCGCTCCGAGCGGTTCGTCCCGTCGGGGTTGCCCCGGTACGGAGTGCCACGACCGCCCGGTCGGTCGCCTGCCTGCTCGGCGAGGCGCTCCTCGTCGTAGCGCGAGTAGGCGTCCACGATGCGGCCGACGAGCGTGTGACGGACGACGTCGTCACTCGTCAGGCGCGCGAAGTGGATGTCGTCGACCTGGTCGAGGATCTGGGTCACGAGCCGCAGACCGCTCACCTGCGCGGGCAGGTCGACCTGCGTGATGTCGCCGGTGACGACCATCTTCGAGCCGAAGCCGAGCCGGGTGAGGAACATCTTCATCTGCTCGGGCGTCGTGTTCTGCGCCTCGTCGAGGACCACGAACGAGTCGTTGAGCGTGCGACCACGCATGTACGCGAGCGGTGCGACCTCGACCGTGCCGGACGCCAGGAGCTTCGGGACCAGCTCGGGGTCCATCATCTCGTTGAGGGCGTCGTACAGCGGCCGGAGGTACGGGTCGATCTTGTCGGTGAGCGTGCCGGGCAGGAACCCGAGCTTCTCACCGGCCTCCACCGCCGGGCGGGTCAGGATGATCCGGTTGACCTCACGTCGCTGCAGCGCCTGCACGGCCTTCGCCATGGCGAGGTAGGTCTTGCCCGTGCCGGCCGGTCCGATGCCGAACGTGATCGTGTTCTCGTCGATCGCGTCGACGTAGGCACGCTGGCCGTCCGTCTTGGGCCGGACGGACTTGCCGCGGCTCTGCACGATGGGGGTGCCGAACAGGTCGGTCGGCCGGCGGTCGTCCTCGATGACGCGGGCGGAGGTGGCGACGTCCGCCTGTCCGATGTCCTGGCCGCGACGCACCATGGTGATGAGCTCGTCGACGAGGACACGGGCGTGTGCGACGTCGCGCTCCGGACCGGTGAGGCTGACCTCGTTGCCGCGGACCAGCACGCGGACGGTCGGGTATTGCCGCTCGACCGTGCGGAGCAGGCGGTCCTGCGGCCCGAGGAGTTGCACCATGGCGATGCCGTCCACGGCGAGGTCGACGGTGACCTCGGGCTCGTCGGACGAGGATGCGGGGTGTGCGGTGCTGCTAACCGGCAAGGGTGCCTTCCTGGAGGTCGCCCGCGAGGACGTGGGCGTGGACGTGGAACACGGTCTGTCCGGCGGACGCACCGGAGTTGAACACGAGACGGAACTGGCCCCCCGCACGCTCGTCGGCGACGCGCTGGGCCATCGCGACGAGGTCCGCGAGCAGCGACGGGTCGCCGGCCGCGAGCTCCGCCACGGTGGCGTACTGCTCGGTCTTCGGGACGACGAGCACGTGGACGGGCGCCTTCGGAGCGATGTCCTCGATCGCGATGAGGCGGTCGTCCTCGGCGACGACGGTGGCGGGGATCTCGCGCGCGACGATCCGCGAGAAGACGCTCGGCGAGGTGCTCATCGCTCCATCGTAGGGCGTGCTGCCGACACCGTTCCGAGCTGTTCGCGCTGGGCTTGCGCTGCGCCGGGCGCCCCGACGGTGGCAGCCGTCACCAGCGGCCGAGCCGCGCCTGGAGCACGGCGAGCGCCGCGGGCCCCGCGGTGCTCGTGCGGAGGACCGACGCACCGAGCCGGACCCGCGTGGCGCCCGCGTCGGTGAGGCGGTCGAACTCGGTGTCCGCGATGCCGCCCTCGGGACCGACGACGAGTGCGATCGCCCCCGCGCCCTCGGGAACGGCCACCGAACTGAGCGGCTGCTCCGCGAGCGGATCGAGCACGAGGACCGTCGTCGAGGGCGGGAGGCCCGCCCCGTCGGCCAGGGTCGCGGTCGTGACGAGCGGTCCGACGTCGGGGACCCGGGCCCGGAGCGATTGTTTCGCGGCCTCGCGGACGATCGCGCCCCAACGGGCACGGCCCTTCTCGGTCTTCGGACCCTCCCAGCGGGACACGCTCCGTGCAGCCGACCAGGGCACCACGCCGTCGACGCCGATCTCGGTCGCCGCCTGGACCGCCATCTCGTCACGGCCGCCCTTCGCGAGTGCCTGGACGAGCACGAGCCGTGGCGAGCCTTCCGGTTCGACGTCCACGGACCGGACCGCGAGCGTCAGCGCGTCGCGGCCGACCTCCGCCACCGCGCCGCTGACGACGGTGCCCCGACCGTCCCCGATCCGCAGCGCCTCGCCCTGGCGGATCCGCGCGACCGTGACGGCGTGCCGACCCTCGGCGCCGTCGAGCGACACGACGTCGCCGGGCCGGACGCCGGCGAGGTCGTCGACCAGGTACAGGGACGCCACGGATCAGAAGGTGAAGAAGCGGTCACGGAGCTTGCCGAAGAGCCCCTGCTGGAACCGGGCGAGCTGCGGCGCCGGCGCCTTCCGGGACTTGGCGAGTTGTTCGACGAGACCGCGTTCCTTGTGCGAGAGCTTCGTCGGCGTGACGACCTGGACGCCGACGCGCAGGTCGCCCCGACCCCCACCGCGCAGTCGCGTCACCCCGCGGTCCTTGATCGTCAGGATGTCGGCGCTCTGCACCCCCGGCCGGATCTCGAGCTCGACCGGGCCGTCGAGCCCGTCGATGGTCGTCGTCGTGCCGAGGATCGCGTCGGTCATCTGCACCTCGAGTGTCGCGAGGAGGTCGTCGCCGTCGCGGCTGTACACGTCGTGGTGCCGCACCTTGACCTCGAGGTACAGGTCGCCCGAGGGTCCGCCCGCCGGCCCGACCTCGCCCTGACCGGGCATCTGCAGCCGCAGACCGGAGTCGACGCCCGCGGGGATGTCGACGGGGAGCGTCCGGCGGGCGCGCACGCGGCCCTGGCCCTGGCAGGTCGGGCACGGGTTCGGGATCACGGTCCCGTACCCGCGGCAGGTGCCGCAGGGCGCGCTCGTGACCACGTTGCCGAGGAGCGACCGGACGGTCCGTTGCACGTGCCCGGTGCCCCCGCAGATGTCGCAGGTCACCGGGTGGGTCCCGGGCGCGCTGCACGAGCCGCCGCAGGTCTCGCACAGCACGGCCGTGTCGACCTCGATGTCCTTGTGCGTGCCGAACACGACCTCCTCGAGGTCGACCTCGACACGCAGCAGGGCGTCCTGGCCACGCTCGGCGCGCGACCGCGGCCCGGTGCCGCGCGCACCGAATCCGCCACCGCCACCACCGAAGAAGGCGTCGAAGATGTCGCCGAAGCCACCGGCTCCGCCGCCGAAGGTGCCGTCCTGCGGACCGGCGTCGTAGCGGCGCCGCTGCTCCGGGTCGCTGAGGACGTCGTAGGCGTGGGTGACGTCCTTGAACCGCTCTGCCGCCTCCGGGCTCGGGTTGACGTCCGGGTGGAGTTCCCGGGCCAGGCGTCGGTACGCCTTCTTGATGTCCGCGTCGGCGGCGTCGCGTGCGACGCCGAGGACCTCGTAGTGGTCTGCCACAGCACCTCAGTCTGTCGGAGTGGTCGGCGTCCGCCGCTCGGTGGTCCCGGTCCGGGACGACCGGCGGTCCGGACGGATGGTCAATTGTCGGCCAGGAGCCCCGAGAGGTACCTGGCCACCGCCCGGACGGCGGCCATGTTCGTGCCGTAGTCCATGCGGGTCGGGCCGAGCACGCCGAGCCGGGCGACCTCGCCCCCGGCCGCGGTGTACCCACCGGCCACGATGCTCGTCGCGTCGAGTCCCCCGGCGGTGCCGAGGTACGCGGCGTTCTCCTCGCCGATGCTCGCGGCGACGGCGACCGCGTCGAGCTGCATCTCGCCGAAGAGCCGGAGCAGGGTCACCTGTTCCTCGATCGCCTCGAGCACGGGGAACAGACCGCCGGCGAAGTCGTCCTCGCTCTTCGCGAGGTTCGCCGCACCCGCCATGACGAGCCGGTCCTGGCGGTTCGCGCGGACCTGCTCGACGAGTGCCGCGACCACGACGGCGGCGAGCCCCTGCAGCTCGGGGCGCACGCGTTCGGGGATGCCGAGCAGCACCCGGGGGACGTCCTGCAGCAGCAGCCCGACGGCCGCGGAGCCGAGCACGGCGCGGAGTTCGGTGAGGGCGTCGTCCTCGACGCGGAGATCGGTCTCGAGGATGCGCTGCTCGACGCGTGCGGTGTCCGTGATGAGCACGCTCATGAACCGGGTCTCACTGAGCCGGACGAGTTCGACGTGCCGGACCCGCGCGCGGATCATCGAGGGGTACTGCACGAGCGCGACCTGGTTCGTGAGCTGGCTCAGCAGACGCACCGTGCGACCGAGGACCTCGTCGAGGTCGTTCGACCGCCCGAGGAAGGTCTCGATCGCGTGCCGTTGCGCGCTCGACAGCGGACGGGCCTCCGTCAGGTGGTTGACGAACACCCGGTAGCCCTTGTCGGTCGGCACCCGCCCCGACGACGTGTGCGGGGCGACGATGAGCTGTTCTTCCTCGAGGGCGGCCATGTCGTTCCGGATCGTCGCCGACGACACCCCGAAGGCGTGCCGCTCGACGATGGAGCGGGATCCGACGGGCTCGCGGGACGCGACGTAGTCGCGCACGATCGCCTTGAGCACCTCGAGACTGCGTTCCGACACCATGACGCGCCCTCCCTCCTGCCGCTCGTGCGCGATGTGCGTCCGGAGGGTCCAGCGGTGCTCGCACCGTCCGCTGTGCCACGGGGCTGGCACTCTCCGGGTCCGACTGCTGATCCTACGCCGAACCGCGGAGCGCCTGGGCCTCGAACCGGTCACAGCGAGCCGTTACGCTTCCGGCATGAGCACGACGCCGCCCTACGGACAGCAGCCGGACCCGCAGTGGGGACAGCAGTGGGGGCACTACCAGCCACCGCAGCCGATGCGCCCCGAGGACCAGCGCCTCTGGGCGACCCTCGTGCACGTCGGCGGGATCTTCTTCCAGTTCGTCGTCCCGCTGGTCGGGTACCTCGTGCTGCGCGACCGGGGACCGTTCGTCCGCGAGCACACGCGGGTCGCGTTGAACTTCCACATCACGATGGCGATCGCGTACGCGGTCGGCGTCATCACGTCGTGGCTCGGCATCGGCGTCCTCGTCCTGTTCGCCGTCGCCGTGATCCAGGTCGTGTTCGGCGTCATCGCGGCCGTGCGCGCCAACGCCGGGCAGTTCTACCGCTACCCGCTCAGCATCGAGTTCGTCCGCGCCTGACGACCACCGTCGGTCACCTGCCGGCGGACACGGCCGGGAGGCCCGCCAGCAGCCCGCCGCTCCCCCGGCGGTCCGTCAGTCCAACAGCTCCCGCACCACGGCGTCGGCCAGCAGGCGCCCGCGCAGCGTGAGGTCGAGCCTCCCGGACAGGGCGGCGCGGCCGTCGACGAGTCCGCGCGCGACGAGCCCGGCGACGCGCCCACGCGCCTCGGGACGGAGCTCCGCAGTGGCCAGCTCGCCGCGCACGCGCGCAGCGAGCAGGACGCGCTCGACGTACCGGGTCTCGTCGTCGAGCGTCTCGCGGCCGGCCGCCGGTGAGTCGCCCCCGAGCACGCGCGCGGCGTACGCGGCCGGGTGCTTGACGTTCCACCATCGGGTGCCGGCGACGGCCGAGTGCGCGCCCGGACCCACGCCCCACCAGTCGTGGCCCTTCCAGTAGGACAGGTTGTGGCGGCTCGCGTGCTCGGCACCGCGGGCCCAGTTCGAGACCTCGTACCAGCTGTACCCGGCGGCAGCAAGACGTGTGTCGGCCTCCTCGTACATGTCGGCGGCCAGGTCGTCGTCCGGCGCCGGCAGGAGGCCCTTCGCGACGGCGCGCCCCATGGCCGTGCCGTCTTCGACGATGAGCGCGTAGGCCGACAGGTGGTCCGGTCCGTACCCGATCGCCGCGTCGAGCGAACGGCGCCAGTCGTCGAGTGACTCCCCCGGCGTCGAGTAGATGAGGTCGAGGCTGACGTCGAGCCCCTCCGCCCGCGCCGCGTCCACCACGAGCGGGACCCGCTCCGGGTCGTGCGTTCGGTCGAGCGTGGCGAGCACGTGGGGCACCGCGGACTGCATGCCGAAGCTCACGCGCGAGAACCCGCCGCGGCGCAGCGTCGCCAGGGACTCCGCGTCGACCGAGTCCGGGTTCGCCTCGGTCGTGACCTCGGCACCCGGGAGGATCCCCCAGGTGTCGTCGATCGCACGGAGGATCATCACGAGGTCTTCCGCAGGCAGCATCGTCGGGGTCCCACCGCCGAAGAACACCGTGGACACCGGCCGACGCGGGACGCCCGACCGGTCGAGGACGGACGCCGCGAACCGGATCTCCTGGACCGCGTGACCCGCGTAGTCGTCGCGCCGGACGCCCCGCAGTTCCGACGCGGTGTAGGTGTTGAAGTCGCAGTACCCGCAGCGGACACGGCAGAACGGCACGTGCACGTAGACGCCGAACGGGACGCCTCCCGCGTCCGCCGAGGGGACGATCAGGCCGTCCGCGGGGGCGGGATCGGCGATCGGCAGGGCGCTGGGCACGGACTCCATTGTCCCACCGCGCCGCCGTCCCCGGGTCACACCACCGGTCGCGCGGCCGGAACGGGGTCGCCATGATGGTCCCATGCACGACAGCACCACCTCCGGGAGCACGGACCCGGAACCCAGCGCCGACAGCGTCGTCGGCACCATCGTCCTCTGGGACGTCGACGGGACCCTCGTCGAGAACGCCGCCGTCCCCGGGAGCCTGTACCACCTCGCGCTCGAGCGCACCGTGGGCCGGGACCTCGAGCAGCTCGTCGGACACCAGCACGGCCGGACCGACGCCGGGATCATCCTCGAGGCCCTCCGCGCCCACGGGCTCGACCCGGAGCTGTCCGAGACCGTCCGCGGACACCTGCAACGCCTGTCCGAGGAGCGCTACCGGTCGGGTGAGCGGCGGACACCCGCGCCGGGTGTGATGGCCCTGCTGCAACGCATGACCGATCGTGGCTGGCGCTCCGCGCTGCTCACCGGGAACTCCGCGGGTCGGGCTCGCCTCAAGCTCGCCAGCGCCGGGTTCGACCCGGACGCGTTCGACTGGGCGCACTCGTACTTCGGGGACGAGGACGTCGAGCGGCAGGCGCTGACGCGCCGGGCGGCCGCGGACCTCCGCGGGAACCGGGTGGTGGTCATCGGGGACACGCCCCGCGACGGCACCGCCGCCGACGCGGCGGGCATCCCGTTCATCGCGGTCGCCACCGGCGTGCACGACGTCGACGAGCTCCAGAGGACGAGCGCGGTCGCGGTCGTCGCGGACTGCGCGGAGGGTGCCGACACCCTGCTGGACGCCGTCGCCGCGCTCCGACCCCTGGTCTGAACGGCCCGGCGCGCGATCCTCACTCGGAACCGAGCAACGCCTGCAGGTAGGCCTGGGCGAGTCGCCGCTGCTGGCGTCGGAGGAACGGGCCGAGGAACCGCCACCCGCGCGACGACGGCTGCGAGAACTGCCGCACCTGCAGCCAGACCGAGCCGTCCGTGGTGCGCTCGACGACGAAGGACTCCTCGCCCGACACGGGGTGCCCCTCGAGCGTGCCGTACGCGAAGCCCTTGCGGTCCGGTTCGTCGATCACCGAGACGACGCGGACCGGGGCGTGCACGACCCGCCCGTACGCGTGGATCGTCAGCGTCGCGGTCGTCCCCGCGGTCAGCAACGGCGTACCGTCCGGCGCGAACCGCTCGGTCGTCCTGCCGCCGATCGAGGCCGGTGTGACCGGACGACCCTCGTCGTCGAACTCGACGGGGGTGTAGCCGACCTCGTCGTCGTCGGGGACGTCCTCCACGCGGACCCGGATGCCGCTGCGCTCCTGGATCTGCCAGGTCAGGGTCTGGACCCACGCCGTCTCGAACCGCTGGTCGCCGTGGCCGATGCGCGTGCGGGACTCGCTCGGCGTGAACCCCTCGGGCGGGTAGGTCATGAGGTCCGGCGCCTGGGTCGCCCCGACGGCGCCGTAGGTCAGGGCGGTGGGGCGGTGGCTGCCGCGGGTGCTCATCCGCCCATCGTACCGAGCGTGGGATCGTTCCCCCCGGCGAGGACCCGCAGGTAGCGCGCCGTCGTGCGCCGCGACTTCCACTGCACGAACGGCCAGAGCAGCGCCCACAGTCGGTTCGCCGGTCGTGAGAACGACCGCACGACGAGCCAGACCGTGTCATCGGGATGGTGCTCGACGAGGAACGCGACCTCGCCCGACTCGGGGTGCCCGCGACGGGTGCCGTAGGCGAAGCCGCCGCGGGTCTCCTCGTCGACCACGCGGACGGCGCGGACCGGCGCGTGGGTGGTGACGCCGTACGCGCGGATGTGCAGGACAGCACGGTCTCCGGCGCGGAGGCGCGGGTGCGGTCGCCCGGGTCGGGACGGGTCGCGCGGACCGTCCGGGTCCTCCCGGGCCTCCCGGTGGTCCTGGGTCTCCCGGTGGTCCTGGGTCTCCCGGACCTCCGGTTCCACCCGGATCCCGACGCGCTCCTGGATCTCCCAGCGGAGCACGGCGTCGACCGTGCGGTCGTGGCAGGCACGACCGCGCCCGATCCGCGCGGCGTCCTGCCGCGCGCGGTACCCCGCTGGCGGGGCCGTCACCAGGTCGGGGGCGAGCGATCCGCCCTCGGGCGCGTAGGTCAAGGCGTCGCGGTCAGCACCGGCACGTGCGGCGTGGGCGCTCCCCGGACCGTCGGCGGTCACTTCTTCTTGGCGTCCTTGGCCTCGGTGTCACCGGAGAGCGCAGCGATGAACGCCTCTTGCGGGACCTCGACGCGACCCACCATCTTCATGCGCTTCTTGCCCTCCTTCTGCTTCTCGAGGAGCTTGCGCTTACGGGTGATGTCACCGCCGTAGCACTTCGCCAGGACGTCCTTGCGCATGGCACGGATCGATTCGCGCGCGATGATGCGCGCACCGATCGCGGCCTGGATCGGGACCTCGAACTGCTGCCGCGGGATGAGTTCGCGCAGGCGACCGGTCATGAGCACGCCGTACGCGTACGCCTTGTCCCGGTGGACGATCGCGCTGAAGGCGTCGACCTGGTCTCCCTGGAGCAGGATGTCCACCTTGACGAGGTCGGCCTCCTGGTCCCCCATGGGCTCGTAGTCGAGGCTCGCGTACCCCTGCGTGCGGCTCTTCAACTGGTCGAAGAAGTCGAACACGATCTCACCGAGCGGCATCGAGTACCGGAGCTCGACGCGGTCCTCGCCGAGGTACTCCATGCCGAGCATCGTGCCGCGGCGCGACTGGCACAGGTCCATGATCGCGCCCACGTAGTCCTTCGGCGCCAGGATCGCCGCGCGGACGACGGGCTCCTTGACGCTGGCGATCTTGCCCGACGGGAACTCCGACGGGTTCGTGACCTCGACGGTCTTCTTGTCCTCGGTCGTGACCTCGTAGACCACACTCGGCGCGGTGGTGATGAGGTCGAGTCCGAACTCGCGGGACAGCCGCTCCGTGATGATCTCGAGGTGCAACAGCCCGAGGAACCCGCAGCGGAACCCGAAGCCGAGCGCGACCGAGGTCTCGGGTTCGTAGACGAGTGCGGCGTCGGACAGCTTCAGTTTGTCGAGTGCCTCGCGCAGGTCCGGATAATCGCTGCCGTCGATCGGGTACAGCCCCGAGAACACCATCGGCTTCGGGTCGGTGTACCCGGCCAGCGCCTGGGTGGCGGGCCTCGCGGCGCTCGTGACGGTGTCGCCGACCTTGGACTGCCGGACGTCCTTGACGCCGGTGATGAGGTACCCGACCTCGCCGACCGCCAGGCCCTTCGTCGGTACCGGCTCCGGGCTCGACACCCCGATCTCGAGGATCTCGTGGGTGGTGCGGGTCGACATCATCTGGATCTTCTCGCGGGGGCTGATGCGCCCGTCGACCATGCGCACGTAGGTGACGACACCGCGGTAGCTGTCGTAGACCGAGTCGAAGATCATCGCCCGCGGCTCGGCGTCCAGGCGACCGACCGGCGCCGGGATGCGTTCGACGACCCGGTCGAGCAGCTCCGCCACGCCCACGCCGGTCTTGCCGCTCACGCGCAGGACGTCGGCCGGGTCGCCGCCGATGAGCTGCGCCAGCTCGGCGGCGTACTTGTCCGGCTCCGCGGCGGGCAGGTCGATCTTGTTGAGGACCGGGATGATCTCGAGGTCGTTCTCGAGCGCGAGGTACAGGTTGGCCAGGGTCTGCGCCTCGATCCCCTGGGCGGCGTCGACGAGCAGGATCGCGCCCTCGCACGCGGCGAGCGACCGCGACACCTCGTACGAGAAGTCGACGTGGCCCGGAGTGTCGATCATGTTCAGGGCGAACGTCTGGCCGTCACGCTCCCACGGCATGCGCACGGCCTGCGACTTGATGGTGATCCCGCGCTCGCGCTCGATGTCCATCCGGTCGAGGTACTGCGCCCGCATCGCACGCTCCTCGACGACGCCGGTGATCTGCAGCATGCGGTCGGCCAGCGTCGACTTGCCGTGGTCGATGTGGGCGATGATGCAGAAGTTGCGGATCGCCCCGGCCGCCGTCGACGCGGGTTCGAGTGGTGCGGATGCTTGTGGGCTCACGGTTCCTCTGAGGTCGAGCGGTGGATCGGTCGATTGTTCCACGCGCAGCCGACCGATGCGGCCAGACCCGGCCGCGGCGACCGCGGCGAGGACGGGAGCGACCCTGCCGGCAGGGTCGTCAGCGCGGGTCCGGGAGACGACGGAGACCCTCGCGGAGCACCGCGGGGTCCGCGGCCAGGCACACGCGGATCCACCCCTCACCGGCCCTCCCGAACGCGCTACCCGGCGCCACCGCGACGCGCTCCGTCAGCAGGAACCGCTCCGCCCATGCCGCGACGTCCCCGTCGGTCGCGTGCGCGACGTCGATCCACAGGTAGAACGCGCCCTCGGGGTCGTTGTACGTGATGCCCTTCGCGTCGAGGACCTGTCGCGCCACCTCGAGGTTCGCGCGGTAGTGGTCACGGGCCTCCTGGACGGCCGAGTGGTCCCCGACGATGGCCGCGAGGGCCGCGAACTGGTCGGGTTCGGCGACACAGCTCACCGTGGCCTCCTGGACCGTCCGCATGGTCCCCGCCATGCCCCTCGGCGTGACGAGGTACCCGACGCGCACGCCGGTCATCGCGTACGTCTTGCTCAGGGAGAACACGCTGAACACCCGGTCGTCCTCGTCGAGGGACGCGGGACTGACGTGGCGCGCGCCGAACGTGAAGTACTCGTAGACCTCGTCACTGATGACCCAGAGGTCGTGCCGACGGGCGAAGGCGAGCAGCCGCTGCACGGTCTCCGCGCCGACCACCGACCCGAGCGGGTTCGACGGCGAGTTGAGCAGGAGCACGCGCGTGCGGTCGGTCACGCTCGCCTCGAGGGCGTCGAGGTCCGGCTCGAACCCGTGCGCCGGTGCAAGCTCGTACGGCACCGGGACCGCACCGAGCATGTGGGCGTTCATGGTGAAGGTCGTGTAGCCGGGGTCCGGCACGAGGACCTCGTCGCCCG
Source organism: Curtobacterium sp. MCBD17_040 (assembly GCF_003234805.2). Lineage (GTDB taxonomy): Bacteria > Actinomycetota > Actinomycetes > Actinomycetales > Microbacteriaceae > Curtobacterium. Next base: position 1,339,681 of record NZ_CP126273.1, on the reverse strand, counting down.
GTGCGAGCAGCAGTGCCATCGCCTGGTGCAGGGCCTGGGTCGCCCCGACGGTCACCCAGACCTGCTCGATCTCGGCGTCGATCCGGTTCTCGCGGGACAGCTTCTCCTGGAGGGCCCGCCGTAGTGGCGCGATCCCGCCGTTCGGCGTGTAGTTGGTCCGGTCCTCGGTCCACGCGCGCCGCGCCGCGTCGCCGATGTGCCGGGCCACGGGCACGTCGGGCTCGCCGACCACGAGCATGATGGCGTCGTCGAGGAGCAGAGCCTGCTCGTAGATCCGCCGGATGCCGGAGTCGGGCACGGTGCTGATGTGCGGCGCGAGCGATGGCATGGCGCAACGCTAGTCGAGGGGTGGCGCGTTGATCGCTCCTCGTGGTCCTGGTAACATTGCTCGCTGGCTTGCGTGTTCCATCTCCCACAGGTGGAGCGCGATCCGCGATCGGACCCTCTATCCCTGTGATCGCGTTCACCCGTCCGAGACACACAGAAAGCAGAACCGCATGGCGAACATCAAGTCGCAGATGAAGCGCATCAAGACCAACCTGAAGGCCCAGGAGCGCAACAAGGCCTACAAGAGCGAGCTCAAGACGTACATCCGCCACACGAACGAGGCCATCGCCGCCGGCGACAAGGACAAGGCCGCCGCCGCCCTCGTCGTCGCGACGAAGAAGCTCGACAAGGCCGTGAGCAAGGGCGTCATCCACAAGAACCAGGCCGCGAACCGCAAGTCCGCGATCTCGAAGAAGGTCGCCGCGCTCTGATCTGAGCGCTGGCCGAGCCGCACCTCGCAGAACGCCCCCGACACCTCGGTGCCGGGGGCGTTCCGCGTGTCCGGCGCGGCGCAGCTCGGGCTTGGGGGTCAGCACGGCGCAGGGGTCGGCACTGCGCAGGGGTCCGCACTGCGCAGGGGTCGACACTGCGCAGGGGTCGGCACCCGGCGGATCCGGCCTACGGGATCAGCACCCGGCGGACCATGCCCGGCCCGGTCAGGTCCCCTCACCGCGGCGGGCGATGACGCGGACCATCACCTCGAGCGCGTAGTGGGCGTCGCGGGACCCGCCCTTCACCGCCGTGTCGGCGGCCGCGATGCTGAGGATCGCGTTCGCGAGGCCGGCCTCGCTCCAGCCCTGGACGTCTCGCTGCGCCCGCTGCACCTGCCACGGTGCCAGCCCGAGCGCCGATGCCGCCTGACCGCTCGACCAGCGGAAGGAACTGACCTTCGCCATCGTGCGGATCTTGCTCGCGAACGCCGCGACGATCGGCACGGGGGCCTCGCCGGTCGCCAGGGCGTGCCGGAGCTGCACGACGGCCGGCCCCGATCGACCGGCGAGCGCGATGTCGGCCACCTTGAAGGCGTTCGTCTCGACCCGGCCGCCGTAGTACCGGTCCACCGTCCGGTCCGTGATCTCCTGGTCGTCGTCGGCGAGCAGCTGACGACAGGCGGCAGCGAGTTCGGCGAGGTCGTCCGCGAACGCCGCGACGAGGGTGCGGACCGCGGACGGGCTGATCTTCCGGCGCGCGGCGCGGAACTCGGCCTGGACGAAGTCGATCCGGTCGGTCTCCTTCTTCAGTTCGTCGCACTGGACCTCGATCCCGCCGCCGGTGCCGCCACGGACCGCGTCGAGCAGTTTCTTCCCGCGGACGCCGCCGCCATGCCGGAGCACGAGCGTGACGTCGTCGGCCGGGGCCTGGAGGTAGGAGAGGGTCTCGGTGATGAACGCGTCCGTGCACTTCTCGACCTGGACGACGCGCAGGAGGCGGGGTTCGCCGAACAGCGAGGGGCTGGCGAGGGTCGCGAGCAGCCCAGGCGCGTACTGGTCGGCCTCGAGATCGTGGACCTCGAGTGCGGGGTCCTCGGCGAGCAGGAGATCGCGCAGCGAGGTGATCGCTCGTTCGGCGAGGAAGGTCTCGGGTCCCGTCACGAGGACGACCGGTGCCGGCCGGATCGCCGACCACGGGACCTGGTCGATCGCCGCGGCTGCGCGCGCTGGTCTCTTCGCCGCCATGGTGTGCCTCCCGCTCGGGACGTTGGTGGACCCGACCGTGCCCGACCCGGTCCACGCCGGGCTCCGACCCGACCGACCTCCAGCAGTGTACGGGCGACGGGCGACACCCCCGCAGTGGGATCGCCTCGGTCGGGCCGCTCGCGCCAGACGCGGAGGTCGCCGCCCGACGCGGAGAGCACGATCGTGCCGTTCTGATCGGTGCGGAGCGCCGCCGTGCCCGCTGCCTCCAACATCGCGAGCGCGCGGTCGGTGGGATGCCCGTAGGGGTTGTCGGCACCCACGCTCACGATGCCCACCCGAGCCGACACCGCTCGGTACAGCGCCGGGTCCTGGTCGGCGGAGCCGTGGTGCGCGACCTTGACGACGTCGACGGGCGGCCAGCCTCCGGCTGCCGTCACCATGGCGAGCAGCCGTCGCTGCGCCGCCTCGCCGAGGTCGCCGAGGAACAGCGACGACAGGCAGTCGGAGCACCGCCGGGACGGCAGGAACAGGACCGTGACGCTCGCGTCGTTCCCGCCCTCGGTGGTCGACGGAGGGGGCCACACCACCCGCCACGGCAGATCCCCGAGCGTGCCGGCGGTGCCTGCGCCCGCCGTGACCACGTCGGCACCCGCGCGCCGCAGGGTGGCGACGACGTCGGCGTCCGCCGCGCGGCCGAGCGGGCCGACGAGGGCGGTCCCGACGCGGTCGGCGACCACCCCGACCGCACCCACGTGGTCGCGGTCGTAGTGCGAGGCCACGAAGAGGTCGATCCGGTCGATCCCCAGCAGGTCGAGGCAGCGCTCGAGCCGCTCCGGCTCGTCGCCCGTGTCGACGAGCGCGACCGCGTCGTCCCGCCGCACCAGGACCGCGTCGCCCTGGCCGACGTCGCAGGCTGCGAGCGACCAGTCGGCGGGGACGCTCCCCCGGACGACGGCGTCGGGCACGACGACGGCCGAGACGCCGATCACCCCGACCACCACCGCTGCGGCCACGGGGACCGCCCGGGCAGCACGGCGCACGAACACGGCCGCCACGACCGCCGTGCTCACCAGTGCGGCCGTCGCGGTGCCGAACGGACCGGCCGGCCAGGGGACCACCGCGAACGGGAGTGCCGCGGCCGCCCGCGCGACGACGGCGATGACCGCGGCGGGTGCCCACGCGGCGGCCGCGAGGAACCAGGCACCGGTCGACCAGATGGGCGCGAGCGCGCACGCCGCCAGCCCGAGGACGGTCGCGACGGGAGCCAAGGGCTCCGTGACCAGGTTCGTGAGCACGGCGTACGTCGGGATGGACGGCGCGAGCACCACGGTGACGGGCCAGCACGCGGCCTGCGCCGCGACCGGTACCGCGAGCGACGCCGCGACCACTGGTCCGAGTCGTCCGGCGAGACGCGACGCCAGGACCGGGGCGACCACCACGACCCCCGCGGTGGCCAGGACGGAGAGCGCGAACCCGAAGGACCGGGCGAGCCACGGGTCGACGACGAGCATGCCGATCGTCGCCAGTGCCACGAGCGGTGCGCCCTGCACGGGTCGTCCACGCAGGTGCACGACGAGCACGACGACCGCCATGATCGTCGCGCGCACGATGCTCGGATCCGGTCGCACGAGCAGGACGAATGCGCCGAGCACGACGACCGAGACCACGACACGCGCCAGCCGCGGGGCGCGTGCGGCACGGCCGACGAGCATCACGAGTCCGACGAGCACCGCGCAGTTCGAGCCGGAGACGGCGGTGAGGTGCGTCAGTGCGGTCACCTCCATCGCATCCGCGGTCCGGTCGTCGATACCGCTCCGGTCCCCGATCGCGAGCCCGCGCAGCAGGCCGGCTCCGGGGCCGGGCAGTCTCCCGGCGACCTCGGCGAACGCGCGGCGGGCGATCGTGCTGGCGAGGAGCAGCGCCGCGGGAGCGTGGACGACCTCGGGGTCGCCCCGGGTGAAGAGCAGGACGGACGCGATCGCACCCGGCGTCCCGGCGACCAGCTCCGCCTGCACACGCACCGTGGCACCCGCGACGAGTGGGACGGCGACGTCGCTGGCACCCGGGCCGTGCTCCGTCGAGCCCGGCTCCGCGAGGACCACGCGGGCGGGGACGCGGAGGCCGGTGGTCGTGATCGTCTCGCCACCCGCGCGGTGTTCCATCCGGACGAGGCGCCCGGGGACCGTTCGCTCACCCGGTTCGCCGTCGCGCTCGAGCACGACCTCGGCGACCACGGCCGCCCCGTCGTCGATCGCTCGGATGGCTTCCGGACGCCGGACGGCGTCACGCACGTCGACGGCGACCGCGACGAGGGCCACGAGCAGCAGGGTGGGCGCGACGAGGCCGACGACGCCGAGCGGTCCGCTGTGCGCTCGGGGTGGCGGGCCCGCCCGCCCGCGACGGACCGCCTGGAGGACGACCAGGACCGCTGTGGCCGCGGCGACTCCCGCGGCCACGGCGACCGGGACCGCGTGCGCGGGACTGGCGACCAGGACCACCGCGACCACCCAGGCCACGGCCACCGGCACGACGAGGCGGAGATCCGGACGTGGCGCACCGAGCGACGTCACACCCGCACCCGGTCCCGGAGGTCCGCGAAGGTCGCGTCACCGATCCCGCTGACGTCGAGCAGGTCCTCGACGCTCGAGAACCGACCGTGCTCGGTCCGCCACGCGACGATCCGGTCGGCGAGCGCCGGTCCGATGCCGGGCAGGGTCTCCAGGGCGGTGGCATCGGCGGTGTTGAGGTCCACCAGGGTCGGGCCCTCCCCACCACCGACGGACGCACTCCCGCCCCCCACGACGGGTCCCGGAGCCTCGGGGACGTCGTCCTCGCCGTCACGCGGCACGTACAGTTGCTCGCCGTCCACCAGCGGCCGGGCGAGGTTCACCCGGCTCAGGTCTGCGTGGTCGGCCGCCCCGCCGGCCTCGGTGACCGCGTCGTCGACGCGGGCGCCGACCGGGAGCTCGACGAGGCCCGGCGTGGCGACGGCCCCGAGCACGTGGACGACGACGGTCGCGGGCGTCGCCGCTGGGGGGACCACTCCCGTGGACGCCGTGGCGGGCGCCGACACCGAGACCGCATCGGCGGAGCGCTGGACCGTCGTGGCGTGGTCGGTCAGTGCGCCCACCGCCAACAGCACGAGCGCCACGACCGTCACGGCGATGGCGACGACCACGAGGGCGCGCGGCCGGATCCAGGTGCGGACCGGTGCGGTGTCGTCGAACTCGTCTCCCGTCATGCTCCGACGCTAGGGGCGCTCCCGACGCCGAACGGCCCCGCCGGTGCGTCCTGTGTCGGGACGCCCCAGCGGGGCCATTGTGGAGGAGTGGGCGCGGAGGGCAGTCAGCCGCGGATCGCGATGTTGACCAGCTTCGGCGCGCGGACGATCACCTTGACGATCTCGCGCTCACCGATGAACCGCTGCACCGATGCGGAGGACCGGGCCAGCGCCTCCAGGGCGTCCGCGTCGATCGACGGCGGCACCTCGAACGTGTCGCGCACCTTGCCGTTGACCTGCACGACCGCCGTGACGCTCTCCTGCACGAGCAGGGTGGGATCGGCCTTCCGCCAACCGTGTGTCGCCACCGACGGCTCGTACCCGAGCCGCTCCCACATCTCCTCGCCGGTGTACGGCGCGAAGACACTCAGACCGAGCGCGACGGTCTCGGTGGCCTCGCGCACCGCGGGGTCTGCCGGCCCGACACCCGAGTCGATGGCCTTGCGCGTGACGTTGACCAGGTCCATGAGCCGCGCGATGACGACGTTGAACTTGAAGGACTCCATGAGACCGGGCGCGTCGGCGAGGAACCGGTGGGTGACGCGGCGCAGCGCACGGTCGCCCTCGGCCCACACCGCGTTCGGAGCCGACGTCACGTCCACCGCCAGGCGGTAGGCGCGAGCGAGGAAGCGCGCGCTCGCGGCGGGCGAGACGTCCTCCCAGTTGATGTCGTCCTCCGGCGGACCGGCGAAGCCCATCACCAGACGGATGGCGTCGACCCCGTGCGCGTCGAGCTCGTCCCCGAGGCTGACGCCGCCCTTCGACTTCGACATCTTCGACCCGCCGGACAGCACCATGCCCTGGTTGAGCAGCGCGTTGAAGGGCTCGGTGAAGTCGATGTACCCGAGGTCGAACAGGACCTTCGTGACGAACCGCGCGTAGAGCAGGTGCAGGATCGCGTGCTCGACGCCGCCGATGTACTGGTCGACGGGCGCCCACTTGCGCGCCTCGGCCGGGTCGAACGCCTGGCTGTCGTCGTTCGGGCTCAGGAACCGCAGGAAGTACCAGGACGAGTCGACGAAGGTGTCCATCGTGTCGGCGTCGCGCTTGGCGGGAGTGCCGTCCACCGGGTTCGGCACGTTCACCCAGTCCTCGGCGCCGCCGAGCGGGCTCGTGCCCTTCGGCTTGAGGTCGAGTCCCTCGCTCGGCGGGAGCAGCACGGGGAGCTGGTCCTCGGGCACCGGGTACTCGGTGCCGTCGTCGCCGTGGATGATCGGGATCGGCGTGCCCCAGTACCGCTGGCGGGAGATGAGCCAGTCGCGCAGTCGGTACGTCTTGGCGGCGCGACCGGTGCCCTTCTCCGAGAGCAGCCGGATCGCAGCCTGGATCGCGTGCTGCTTGCTCATGCCGTCGAGCGGACCGGACGCGATCATCCGCCCCTGTCCGGTCAGCGCGACACCGGTCGATGCCGGGTCGAGTGGCGGCAGGTCGAAGTCCTCGAGGGTCGCGCCCTCGGGGATCACCGGGAGGGCACCGGTGACGGCCGCGTTCGTGTCGACGACCACCTTGACCGGGAGGCCGAACACGCGTGCGAAGTCGAGGTCGCGTTGGTCGTGCGCCGGCACCGCCATGACCGCACCGTGGCCGTAGTCCGCGAGCACGTAGTCGGCCGCCCAGATGGGCAGGCGCTCCCCCGTGACCGGATGCAGGGCGAACCGGTTGAGCGGGACACCGGTCTTCGGCCGGTCGGCGTTCTGCCGGTCGATCTCGCTCGTCGCCTGGGTCTCGGTCAGGTACTCGGCGAAGGCCGCCTGCGTCGCGTCGTCCGACGACGCGACGAGTTCGGCGGCGAGGTCACTGTCCGGGGCGACGACGAGGAACGTGACGCCGAAGACCGTGTCGGGTCGCGTCGTGAAGACGGTGACGGGTTCGTCCCGCCCCTCGATCACGAAGTCGACGTCGGCGCCGACGGATCGACCGATCCAGTTGCGCTGCATGGCGATGACCTTCGCCGGCCAGGTGCCCTCGAGCTGGTTGAGGTCATCGAGCAACCGGTCCGCGTAGTCCGTGATCCGGAAGTACCACTGCGTCAACTTCTTCTTGACGACCACGGCGCCCGAGCGGTCGGACGTGCCGTCCGGCAACACCTGCTCGTTCGCCAGGACGGTCTGGTCCACCGGGTCCCAGTTGACCCAGCTGTCCTTCCGGTACGCCAGGCCCTTCTCGTACATCTTGAGGAACAACCACTGGTTCCACTTGTAGTACTCGGGGTCCGACGTGTGCAGCTCGCGCGTCCAGTCGAAGGACGGGGCGTAGCGCTTGAACGAGGCCTTCTGTTGTTCGATGTTCGCGTACGTCCAGGCGCGGGGGTCGATCCCGCGCTTGATGGCCGCGTTCTCGGCGGGCAGGCCGAACGAGTCCCACCCGATCGGGTGCAGCACGTTGAAGCCCTGCTGCCGCCAGTACCGGGCGACGAAGTCGCCGAGTGCCCAGTTCTCGGCGTGACCCATGTGCAGGTCTCCGGACGGGTACGGGAACATCTCGAGGATGTACTTGCGCGGGCGGCGGTCCTCCGGGTCCGTCGTGAAGAGCCCGAGGTCCGACCAGATGCGCTGCCACTTGTCCTGGATGCGCCGGGGGTCGTAGGCGTGCGGGTCCTCGACGTGTTGCTCGATGGTCACGGAACTCTCATTCGGTCGGGAGGGACGGGTCACCGCACACGAGCGGGTGACCGACGATCAAGGGTACCGAACCGAGCCGGGCCGCACGCCGCACGGGGACGGATGCCGGGCACTCGCCCGGCGTCCGTCCCCGTGTCGGTGGTCAGTTCGCCGCGCCGCTCAGAGCAGTCCCTTGTCGGTGAGGAACTTCTTGGCGATCTGCGCCGACTTCTCCTTGTCCACGGTGCTCTCGGTGTTGAGCTGGATCAGCGCGGACGTGGTCAGGGCCTTGTCGACCTTCTCGATGTCGGTGGCGGCCTTGCCGGTCACCTTCTTCGAGACGATCGGCGTCACGTTCTGCGGCAGGATCAGGTGCTTCGGGTCCTTGAGGGTGACGAAGTCGTTCGCCTTGATGCTCGGGTCGGCGCTGTAGATGTCGGCGAGCTGCACCGTGCCGTCCTTGAGCGCCTTGACGGTGAGCGCGCCGCCCGAGTCCTCGATCGCGGTGAACCCGACGGTGGCACCGTAGGTGGACTTGAGGCCGTTCGGCCCGTAGGGACGGGTCTGGAACTCGGAGTTCCCCCCGACGGTCAGCTTCGTGGAGACGTCCTTCAGGTCGGCCAGGCTGGTCACGTGGTTCTGCTGCGAGAACTGCTTGGTGACCGTGTAGCTGTCCTGGTCCGTCGCCGCCGCTGCGGGGAGCGCACGGATCCCGCTCGGCAGGGCGGACTTGAGACCCGCGGCGATCTCCGCGGGGCTCGACGCCGTGGACTTCTTGTCGTAGTACTGGAGCAGGTTGCCGCTGTACTCGGGCATGACGTCGATCGCGCCCTTCTGCATCTGCGGCAGGTAGACCTCACGTTGCCCGATGTTGAAGTTCCGCTTCACGTCGTAGCCGTCGTGCTCGAGCACCTGCGAGTACAGCTCGGCGATGATCTCGTTCGAGTAGTACTGCTGCGAGCCCACGACGATGGTCGAGGACCCGGCGGCGGACGACGCGCTGCTGCCCGCGATGGGGCTGCTCGAGGAGCAGCCGGTGAGCGCCGCGACGGCGCCGACGGCCAGTGCGGCCGCGATGCCGAGGCGGAGTCTGGTTGCTGTGGTCACGAGGGGTTTCCTTCCGGGAGGGGATTGTGGGAGGACGCGTGCGTCACCCGGGAACGCGAGCCCGAACGGCCGGCGACGCCCGCGGGCACCACCGCCCGCTGGAACCCGGCGAAGAGGATCTCGAAGACGATGGCGAGTGCGATCACGAGGATCGACGAGCCGAGCATCTCCGCGTAGTCCTGGATCTTGAGGCCGAGGAACAGGTAGCCGCCGAGACCGCCGGCCCCGACGTACGCCGCGAGGGTCGCCGTCGCGACGACCTGGAGGACCGCGGCCCGGATGCCCCCGATGAGCAGCGGCAGGCCGAGCGGGATCTCGACCTTCCAGAGGATCTGCCACTCGGTCATGCCCATGGCACGGGCCGCGTCCACGGTCACCGGGTCGACGGCCTCGATGCCCGCGTAGGCGCCGGCGAGCACCGACGGGATCGCGAGCACGACCAGGGCGATGAGCGGGGCGGACAGTCCGACGCCGAGCGCGATGCCGAGCAGCGTCAGCACGCCGAGCGTCGGCAACGCACGGATGCCGCCGGAGAGGGCGATCGCCACGCTCCGCGCGCGACCGGTGTGTCCGATCGCGAACCCGATCGGGATCGCGATGACCGCGGCGATCCCGACCGCGAGGAGCGTGATCCACACGTGTTCCCAGAGGCGCGTCGGGATGCCGGTGGGTCCGGGGTAGTTGGTGGGGTCGAACACCCACGCGAACGCCTGGCCGATGATCACGAGGTCACCTCCGCGACCGGTGCGGTGGATCGGGCGGCGCGCCGTCGCGTGGCGCGGGGCATGGACCGGGTCCATGGGAGCACCAACCGCCCGAGCAGCACGAGCAGGCCGTCGAGCACGAACGCCAGGACCAGGACCATGACGATCCCGGACCCGATCTCCTCGGGGATCGTGCGCTGGATGCCGTCCGTGAACAGCGACCCGAGGCTCTGCACCCCGAGCACCGCGCCGACCGTCGTCAGCGAGATCGTCGACACCGAGACGACCCGGAGGCCGGCGAGCAGCACCGGTCCCGCGAGCGGCAGGTCGACCCGGAAGAACCGCTGCACCGGCGAGTACCCCATGGCGACGGCGGCTGCCTGCGTGGCCGGGTCGACGGACGACAGCGCGTCGGCCGTCGACCGCACCATGAGCGCGAGCCCGTACAGCGTCAGCGCGACGACGATGTTGACGGGGTCCTGCAGGTCGGTGCCGATCACCGCCGGCAGCGCGATGAACAACGGGAGGGACGGGATCGCGTAGAGCAGGCTGGCGACGGCGACGATGCCGCCGCCGGTCCCCCGGGCGAGCCTCCGGGGCGCCCCGCCGTCCGTCGAGGGGCTGCGCAGTTTGACGACGAGCCACCCGATGGGGATCGACAGGAGGAAGCTGACGACGATCGCCGGCAATGCGGTCGCCAGGTGCGCCAGCGTGTCCGACCAGATGATGTCGAGGTTCGACCACACCCAGGTCACGACGCGCTCCCACCCTGCGCCGCAGCACCCGCCGCGGGGTACGCGGCGGCCTCGGAGACGGATGGGACGGGTCCGGTGAGCACACCGGCGGCACGACCGTCGGCGTCGACCACCACGGGACCACCGGGTGTCTGCTCGATGCGGAGGGCGCGGCGGCCGCGACCGGCACCGACGAAGTCGGCGACGAAGTCATCGGCGGGCGACGACATGATCTCGGCCGGCGTTCCCTGTTGCGCGATCACCCCGCCCTTGCGGAGGATGACGACCTGGTCGCCCAAGCGGAAGGCCTCGTCGATGTCGTGGGTCACGAACACGACGGTCTTGCCGAGTTCTCGTTGGAGCCGGATGAGCTCGTTCTGCAGATCCGTCCGCACGAGGGGGTCGACCGCGCCGAACGGCTCGTCCATGAGGAGGATGTTCGGGTCGACGGCGAGGCCACGGGCGACCCCGACACGCTGCTGCTGACCCCCCGAGAGCTGCGAGGGGTACCGGTCGGCGAGGCCGCGGTCGAGTCCGACGGTGTCCATGAGCTCGAGCGCACGCTCCCGTGCGCGGGCCTTGGGGACACCGGTCAGCAGCGGCACGGTCGCGATGTTGTCGACGACCTTCCGGTGCGGCAGGAGTCCGCTGTTCTGCATCACGTACCCGATGCGGCGGCGGAGTCCGACCGGCGGGACCGCCGCGACGTCCTCGCCGTCGATCTCGACACTGCCCGCGGTCGGGTCCACCATGCGGTTGATCATCCGGAGCAGGGTGGTCTTGCCGCAGCCGCTCGACCCGACGAAGACCGTCGTGGTCCGGGACGGGATCACCAGGTCGAAGTGCTCGACTGCGGTGGTGCCGTCCGGGTACTGCTTGCGCACCGATCGGAACTCGATCATGGATGCTTGGCCCTTCCGGTTCCTGGGTGCGTCTGGTGGACGCGTGCCCGTCGATCTCCCGCCGATGGGTGGAGGTCGTCCCGCCCACGTACTGAAGCATGCTTCGGCGCGATGGGCAATCACGGATTGCGTACGCGGACATCCGACGCCCTGCTCCGCCGGATCGACCGATCGAGCGGGGTACGAGCGCACCGCACCGGAGGGGTACGGACGGTCAGGAGCGTACCCGGGTCCGCCGACGCTCGCGTCGGGACGATGACGAATCGTGACGTGGCGGACGACGACGCCCGCCCCCGAGAGCGGGAGCGGGCGTCGTCCGGTGGCCCCGGGTCAGGCGTCGGCGAGGACCGATCGCAGGTACGCGCGGGACATCGCCCGGAACTCCTCGACGAGTGCGGCGTCCCCGGCACCGGGCACCCGGTGTGCGCGGGCGAGGACCGCGTGCCCGGCCTCGGTCAGGACGGTCCACGCCCGACTCATCCGCTCGGAGTCCGGGAACCCGAAGCGCTCGCGGAAGATGACGGCGACCGCGCCGCCCAGTTGGGACATCCGGTCCTCGGTGCCGTCGTCGCCCTCGGTGACGTCACCGAAGCGGACCGCACGGAACCCCGGCTCCGTACGGTACATCTCGACCGTCATGTCGATGAGCGCGTCCGCGCCCTGCTCCCACGTCGTCGCGCCGCTCGCGTCGATCGACGAGACGAACCGCTCGGCGAGCCGTTGGGCGCACCGGATCGCGAGCGCCTCCACGACCGCGATGCGATCCGGGAAGTACCGGTAGACCGTCCCGATCGAGGCTCCGGCCCGCTCGGCGACCATGGCGGTCGTCAGGCGCTCGAGCCCGATCTCGTCGATCACCGCGGCCGCAGCGTCGAGGAGCCCGGCGAGGCGCGCCGAACTGCGGGCTTGGACCGGCTCGTTCCTGAGCAGTGATGATCCCCCCGGCAGTGCGTTCGATACCTCGGTGACGAGCACGTGTTCTCCTCCTCGCGCGAACGCGATGCTGGTCGACGGCCCGAGCGGCCGATGGCGGCGGGACGAACGGGCGTCCGCGCCGCGACGGGCGACGGACCCGCCGACGTGTTGATGTGACGGTCACAATGGTCGCACCGAGCGCCTGGGTCGACGCTGCGTTTCGACTCCTCGGAGGCAACGCGTGTCGTGGGACGCCCGTCCGGCCAGGGCAGGACGGGAGGGGCGACGCGACCGGCACGGTGCACGCACCGACCGACGGATCACCCGCGTCCCCGTGCGCGGCGTCATGACATCACCCGACCGCGGCCGATGGCGGCGGCGACTCGGCAGAGGGTCGGCCGACCGACCGGCGCCCACCGGGGCGTGGAATGATGGTGCGATGCCCGATCGGACGATGCCGGATGCCGCGCTGGTCGACCCGATCCTGCACCGCGCCGCCCGCGTCGAGGACGCGGTCCAGGAGTTCCGGGAGCGGCGGGCACGTGCTCGCGGTCTCGTGCCGACGGTCGTCCCGTACACCGGGTACGGGGCGCCGGGATGGGTCCGGGTCCTCTGTCGGGTCCTGCTCACGCGGCGCGGCCTCGCCTCCGACGCCAGCTACGAGGGCGTCCGCGGTTGGCGCAGCTTCACGAGCGTGGCGGTCGACGACGTCGAGGTCACGGTCACCGCCGGCGGGGCCACGCACCGCGTGCAGGCCGACCGCGGTGGCGTGGTCGACACACGCGTGCCGCTCGACCTCGAACCCGGTTGGCAGACCGTCACGCTCGCCGCCGGCGGATCGCGTCCCGTCCACGCGCCGGTGTTCGTCGTGGACCCGGCGACCCGCTTCGGGGTCGTCTCGGACGTCGACGACACGATCATGGTGACGAGCCTCCCCCGCCCGTTCCTGGCTGCCTGGAACTCGTTCGTCCTCACCGAACACGCCCGACGACCGGTTCCCGGGATGTCGGTGCTCTACGAGCGGATCCTCAGCCAGCACGCCGGCGCACCGGTCGTCTACCTCTCGACCGGCGCCTGGAACGTCGCGCCCACGCTCAACCGGTTCCTCACCCGCAACATGTACCCGCCCGGAGCCCTGCTCCTGACGGACTGGGGCCCGACGCACGACCGCTTCTTCCGCAGCGGACGGCTCCACAAGCAGGAGAACCTCCGACGGCTCGCCGCCGACTTCCCCGACGTCCGCTGGCTCCTCGTCGGCGACGACGGCCAGCACGACGAGGAGCTGTACGGCGAGTTCATCGCCGAGCACGAGGGCAAGGTCTCCGGGGTCGCGATCCGTCAGCTCTCGACGAGCGAGGCCGTGCTCGCCGGCGGCCGCTCCCGCGCGCAGGAACGCAGTCGGAACTCGGCCGCTCCGTGGGTGTACGCCCCGGACGGCGCCGGGCTCTGGGAGGCACTCGCCGACGTCGGGATCACCCAGCGCTGAGTCCCGTCGCCGGGCGGAGCCGGAGCGTGCGACGCCCAGGCCCTGCGGGAGTGCACAGCTGGCCCGCCCGTGCCGGACGCGGGAACGGCACGGTGCCAGGCTGGTCCGATGGCGCTCCACATCGAGGACTACGCACTCATCGGCGACTGCCACACCGCCGCCCTCGTCGGCCGGGACGGCAGCATCGACTGGTTGTGCCTGCCCCGGTTCGACAGCTCGTCCGCATTCGCCGCGCTCTTGGGCGACGACGACGACGGCCGGTGGTCGCTCCGGCCCGACGACGACGACGCGACCGCCACACGCCGCTACCTCGACGACACGTTCGTCCTCGTGACGACCTGGACGACCCGCACCGGCGTCGTCGAGGTCACCGAGTTCATGCCGTTCGGGGACCGGCGCGCCGACCTCGTGCGTCGGGTCCGCGGGGTGCGCGGATCCGTGCCGATGCGGCAGGAGCTGCAGATCCGGTACGGGTACGGAGCGACGGTGCCCTGGGTGCGGCAGATCGGCCACGACGACGCGCACGTCCTGCTCGCCACCGCGGGACCGGACTCGATCGTCGTCCGCGGTCCGCGCCTCCAACCCGCCGACCACCGTCACGGGAGCCGCTTCACCGTCGACGCCGACAGCACCGTCGACCTCACCCTGACCTGGTACCCGTCCCACCGGCAACCACCGGCGCCCCCGCACGTCGACGCGGTCCTCGACGAGACGGTCGCCTGGTGGCGCCACTGGGCTGCCGGCGACGCCACCGAGGGCCGCTACGCCGACGCCGTGCACCGGTCGTTGCTCGTGCTCCGCGCGCTCACGCACGAGGACACGCGCGGGATCGCGGCGGCGGCGACCACGAGTCTCCCGGAGGACCCAGGCGGTGAGCGGAACTGGGACTACCGCTACGTGTGGCTGCGCGACGCGTCGCTGACGCTCGCGGCGCTCCTCGCGCACGGCTTCCGGGACGAGGCGGACGGCTGGAAGCACTGGTTGCTCCGCGCGATCGCCGGTGACCCGGCTGACGTCCAGATCATGTACGGCCTGGCCGGTGAGCGGGAACTGCCGGAGCGCACGCTCGACCACCTGGCGGGGTACGAGGGATCGCGCCCGGTCCGCGTCGGCAACGGCGCCTACACGCAGTACCAGGGCGACGTCTTCGGCGAGGTCCTGGCGGCCCTGCATGACGCGCGCGAGCTCGGCGTCGAGGAGAACGCGGACAGCTGGTCGCTGCAACGCGCGCTCCTGGCCTACGTCGAGGAGCACTGGCAGGACCCCGACAACGGCATCTGGGAGATGCGCGGACCCCGCCGCCACTTCACCCACTCCCGCGCGATGATCTGGGCCGCCTTCGACCGCGGTGTCGCCGCCGTCGAGGAGTTCGGTCTCGAGGGGCCGGTGGAGCGGTGGCGTGGACTCCGCGACCGGGTCCGGGAGGAGATCGAGACGCAGGGCTACGACCCGGTGCGGAACACCTTCCGGCAGCACTACGACACCGACGAGGTCGACGCGTCCCTGCTCGTCCTGCCCCAGATCGGGTTCTGCAAGCCGACCGACCCCCGCATGCTCGGCACCGTCGCGGCGATCGAGCACGACCTCCGCACCGGGCCAGACGGGCTGTTGCTCCGGTACCGCACCACCGCGGGCTTCGACGGTCTCTCCGGGTCCGAGCACCCGTTCCTCGCCTGCTCGTTCTGGCTCGTCGAGCAGTACGCGGCGTCGGGCCGGATCGAGGACGCCGAACGCCTCATGGACACGCTCGTCGGGTTCGCGAACGACGTCGGGATGCTCTCGGAGGAGTACGACGTCGAGCACGGCCGGCAGATCGGCAACACACCCCAGGCACTGTCGCACCTGACCCTCGTCACCGCGGCGGACGCGATCCGGCGGGCACGCGGCGAGGCCGGTCCCGGCATCCGCACCCGGGAGGCCCAGAACGACGGCACGACCCGCAGCACCACCGGCGAGGGGGAACGCGCGGGCGCTCCCGACTGACGCTCCGCACGCCGACACGACCGCGGCCCCGTCACCGGCGAGGTGACGGGGCCGCGGTCGTGTCGGACGACGCCCGACGTCAGCCGATCAGGACGAGGACTCCCAGTCCGCGGGCCCACGGGAGCCGGCGCGGTAGTCGTCGAGCGGGACGTCGCGGCGCTTCCAGGCCTCCACGACCGGCTCCACGATCTCCCAGCAGCGGACGGCCACGTCGCCACGGATCGACAGCAGCGGGTCGTCGTGGAAGATCCCGTTCAGGACCTCGCCGTAGGGCGTGAGCTCGCCGCTGTCGAACGACGACGACAGGACGATCTGACCCATCTCGAACGGGTTGCCGCCGCCGTTCGCCGACAGGCTCAACTCGATCTCGTCCGGGTTGAGGACGATGCGGAGCGTGTCCGACCCCGGCTGCCCCTCGAGCCCGGACGGCAGCCGCGGCACCGGCTTGAAGGTGATGAGGACCTCCTTGCGGCTCGCTCCGAGCGCCTTGCCGGAACGGAGCGTGAAGGGCACACCCTGCCAACGGGCGGTGTCGACCTCGACGTTGATCTCGGCGAGGGTCTCCGTCTCGCGCTCGGGGTCGACGCCGTCCTCGTCCGCGTACGACGGCAGCTCCTTGCCGTCGATCGTGCCCGCGGTGTAGCGCGCACGCCGGCTCGCCTTGAGCGGGTCGTCATCGACGAGGTGGGTCGAGCGCAGCACCCGGGCGAGCGACGACCGCAGCTCGACGGCGTCCACCGCGGCGGGTGCGTCCATCGTGACGAGCGCGAGGATCTGGAGCAGGTGACTCTGGATCATGTCGACGAGCGCACCGGCGTCGTCGTAGTACTGCGCGCGGCCCTCGAGGCCGAGGGTCTCGTCGTAGAGGATCTCGACCTTCTCGATGTTGTCCGCGTTCCAGATCGGCTCGAACATCCGGTTGGCGAACCGCAGACCGATGATGTTGAGCACGGTCGACCGGCCGAGGAAGTGGTCGGTGCGGTGCACGCGCTCCTCGGGGACGAGCTGGAGGACGGTCTCGTTCAGCGCCCGAGCCGATTCGACATCCGTGCCGAACGGCTTCTCGAACGCCAGGGTCGTGCCCTCGGGAAGTTCGAGCTCCGCGAGGGCGTCGCAGATGTCCGACGCGATCTGCGGCGGCAGCGCGAAGTACAACACCGGCTCGCCCTCAGCGGCGTCGAGCATGGCCTTGAGGTGGGCCGGGTCCTTCGGGTCGCCCTGCATGAAGACCGTCGACTCGAGCGTCGCGTCGACCTCGGGCCCCGAGACGTGCTGCGAATCGAAGGCGTCCTTGACGACCTTGGTCCAGGCTTCCTCCGAGCGGGCGCTCCGGCCCGTGCCGATGAGCTTGACAGGGACGGAACGGGCGCTCTGGAGGAACGTCCCGAGACCGGGGAGCAGCAGCCGGGCGGCGAGGTCGCCGGTTGCGCCGAAGACGATGAGAGTGCGCTTGTCGGTCACCAGGGGTGACTCCTTTCGGATGGATGTGCGGGTGTCGACCGCGTCCGTTCGGACCGGTCGGGATCGGCCCGGACGCACGTCGGGCGGCACCGGTGAGGGTGCCGCCCGATGAGCGTCAGGTGCGGATCAGTGTCCGAAGTTGCCGCGGTAGTACTCGTAGGTCCAGCCGACGAGCGCCACGATCCCGATGGAGGCGCCGATGGCGAAGATCCACCACCCGGCTGCGACACCGAGGAAGCAGATCGCCGCCGCGGCCGCGAGCGTGATCGGCCAGTAGGACCAAGGGCTGAAGTGACCGAGTTCGGCGTCGCCGTCCTCGATGTTCGCGTCGGTGCGGTCCTCGGGCAGTGCGCCGTCCTGCGCTGCGAACGTCCGGCCCAGGTAGAAGGCGATGAACACCCCCAGGATCCCGGTGAGACCGATCGAGACCGTGCCCACCCACTCGATCTGGTTGGTGGCGAGGATGCCCCAGATCGTGTACGCCGCGTCCGCCACGAAGAAGAAGATCGCGAGGATCCAGAACAGGTTGGTACTTGCGCGCATGGTTCCTCAGAACTTCTGGTCGGTCTGGTTCGGGTTCCGGGTCTTGCCCGTCGCCGCGTCGTGCGTCTGCGCGTCCGGAGCGTCCATCGCCGGACCCACACCGATCGGGATCCCCGCCTCGGGGTGGTTCAGATCGAACGCCGGCGACTCCGACCGGATGCGCGGGATCGACGTGAAGTTGTGCCGCGGCGGCGGGCAGGAGGTCGCCCACTCGAGCGAGCGGCCGTAGCCCCAGGGGTCGTTCACGGCAACGCTGGGCGCGTGCCGCGCGGTGACGTAGACGTTGTAGATGAACGGCAGGAACGAGACGCCGAGGATCATCGCGCCGATGGTCGACAGCTGGTTCATCCAGGTGAAGCCGTCCTGCGGCAGGTACGTGGCGTAGCGACGGGGCATACCGACGACGCCGAGCCAGTGCTGGATGAGGAACGTCGTGTGGAACCCGATGAACAGCAGCCAGAAGTGGATCTTGCCAAGGCGCTCGTTGAGCATCTTGCCGGTCCACTTGGGCCACCAGAAGTAGAAGCCCGAGAACATCGCGAACACGACCGTGCCGAACACCACGTAATGGAAGTGCGCGACGACGAAGTACGAGTCGGACACGTGGAAGTCGAGCGGCGGCGAGGCGAGGATCACGCCCGTGAGGCCACCGAAGGTGAACGTCACGAGGAACCCGATGGCCCAGAGGATGGGCGTCTCGAAGGTGACCGAACCGCGCCACATCGTGCCGACCCAGTTGAAGATCTTCACGCCGGTCGGGACCGCGATGAGCATCGTCATGAGCGAGAACCACGGCAGGAGCACGCCGCCGGTGACGTACATGTGGTGCGCCCACACCGTCACCGACAGGGCCGCGATGGTGATCGTGGCGTAGACGAGCGTCTTGTAACCGAAGATCGGCTTCCGGCTGAACACCGGGAAGACCTCGGACACGATGCCGAAGAACGGCAGCGCGATGATGTAGACCTCGGGGTGGCCGAAGAACCAGAACAGGTGCTGCCAGAGCAGCGCACCGCCGTTGGCGGGGTTGAACACCTGCGCACCGAACACACGGTCGAGGCCGAGTCCGAACAGCGCCGCGGCGAGCACCGGGAACGCCATCAGCACGAGCAGCGCCGTGATGAGCGTGTTCCAGGTGAAGATCGACATGCGGAACATGGTCATGCCCGGCGCGCGCATCGTGATGATCGTCGTGATGAAGTTCACGGCACCGAGGATCGTCGAGAAGCCGGTCAGGCCCAGGCCGAAGACCCACAACGTCCCACCGAGACCTGGTGTGAACGTGGTGTCCGACAACGGCGCGTAGGCGAACCACCCGAACGAGGCGGCACCCTGCGGCGTGAGAAACCCGCCGACCGCGATGAGGCCGCCGAAGAAGTACAGCCAGAACGCGAAGCCGTTGAGGCGCGGGAAGGCGACGTCGGGCGCGCCGATCTGCAGCGGCATGATCGCGTTCGCGAACCCGGAGAACAGCGGCGTCGCGAACAGCAGCAGCATGATCGTGCCGTGCATCGTGAACAGCTGGTTGTACTGCTCCTTGGTCGCCACGACGTGCAGGCCGGGCTCGAAGAGCTGCGCACGGATCACGAGCGCCATCACTCCCGCCAGCAGGAAGTACAGGAACGAGGCGATCAGGTACATGTACCCGATCGTCTTGTGGTCCGTCGACGTGATCCAGTTGACGATGATGTTGCCCTTGCGGCCCACCCGCGAGGCCGCGAAGTCCGGCGTCGAGGTCGGGGCCGACTGGCCGACGAATGCGGAAGTGGTCATGGAGCGAGCCTTACTTCTCGGTACCGGCGGCCTGCGCGGGCGCCACGTTGTTCGGCTGGTTCGAGTCGGTGTTGTACTCGTTGCCGAGCAGACCGACCTTGCCCTGGTCGCGGAGGGACGCCAGGTACGCCTGGTACTTCGCCGGCGACACGACCTTCACCTGGAAGAGCATGAGCGAGTGGTACTCGCCGCAGAGCTCGGCACACTTGCCCTGGTAGGTGCCGGTCTTCTCCGGGATGAAGTACTCGTAGTTGGTCCGGCCGGGGATCGTGTCCTTCTTGTAGAGGAAGTCGACGACCCAGAACGAGTGGTCCACGTCGCGCGAGGACAGCTCGATCTCGACCTTCTTGCCCTTGGGCAGGTAGAGGGTCGGCAGCTGGTTGGTCTTGATGTCGCCGGTGCCGTTGTCTTCTTCCTGGGCCTGGATGCCCTGGTAGTAGACCGACTTCTTGGCGTCGTTCTGGTCGATGTAGTTGAAGTCCCACGCCCAGCGCTTGGCGTACACGTGGATGGTGGCGTCGGGGTGTGCGAACGGCTTCTCGATCGCGGCCTGGTCCTTGGCGGTGAAGGCGAAGAAGCCGAGCACCAGGATGAGCGGCACGATCGTGTAGAAGATCTCGATCGGCATGTTGTAGCGGAGCTGCACCGGGAGGCCGGTCTGGCCCTTGCGGCGGCGGTAGACCACCGCGGCCCAGATGATCAGGCCCCAGGTGATGAGACCGACCGCGAGGAGGACGATCCAGCTCGTCACCCAGAGGCCGACCGTCGCACTCGTGTGGTTGGTCGTGTCCCGCGTGTGCTCGGTGCCCGGCAGCCAACCGTTCAGCTGCTGCTGCGTGCAACCGGCCAGTGCGATGACCAGACCGACGGCCACCGGGATGGCCGCCCAACGTATACGGCGATTCGAACGCACTGTTACCTCTCGCGAAGACGGTTGTCGGGACGTGACCGCATCGAATCAGCTCGACGCAGGGCTCGTTCCCAGACTGGGTGGAACACTCCTAGCTTACTCGCAGCCAGGGTGACGACGTGCACACGCGACACGCTCGCGGGCGGCTTCGGAAGCCCACAGGTGTCGCCCAACGCAGCACGAGGGACGCCGGTCGCCCGGTCGTCCCTCGCTCGCCGCGGTGCCGCAGCAGGGCCGCTGCCCTGCGTGCGCCGCGATCGGTGCTGGTCAGTGGAAGCTGTCGCCGCACGCGCAGCTGCCCTGCGCGTTCGGGTTGTCGATGGTGAAACCCTGCTTCTGGATGGTGTCCTCGAAGTCGATGGTCGCACCGTCGAGGTAGGGCACGCTCATCCGGTCCACCACCACCTCGACCCCGTCGAACTCGGCGGTGGCGTCACCCTCGAGCAGGCGCTCGTCGAAGTACAGCTGGTAGATGAGGCCCGAGCAGCCGCCCGGCTGGACGGCCAGACGGAGCCGGAGATCGTCGCGGCCCTCTTGCTCGAGCAGGCTCGCGACCTTCGCCGCGGCCGCGTCGGACAGCAGCACGCCGTGGGACGGTGCCGCGGCCGGCTTCTCGATCGTCGTGGTGGTGTCGGTCATCGCCGTCTCCCTCCGCGCGGTGCAGGTCACCGCGGCTCGTTCCGATTGTAGGCGCGCGCACCGACGCCGTGCACCGGGTCGGGCCTCCCGGGTCGTGCGGACCGGACCGGAGGCCCGACGGCGGGCCGCTCAGACGGAGCGGGTGCCGAGGCGGGCCAGCAGGATCGTCTCGGCGGCGATCGCGCGGTGCAGGACGCCCAGGTGCTGCGACTCGTTCGGGCTGTGCGCGCGGGTGTCCGGGTCCTCGACGCCGGTGACGAGGATCTGCGCGGCGGGGAACTCGGCGGCGAGGTCCGACACGAACGGGATCGAGCCGCCGATCCCCTGCTCGACCGGCTGCGCACCCCACCCCTCGGTCATGGCCGTCCGGGCCTCGCGCACGGCCCAGCCGCTCGTGTCGACGAGGAACCCGTCGCCGGTGTCGACGTCGGTGATGTCGACCCGCGCGCCGAACGGGGTGTTGGCGCGGATGTGCGCCTCCACGGCCGCGAAGGCGTCGGTCGCCGACTGCCCGGGGGCGACCCGGATGGAGACCCGCGCGGAGACCGTCGGCAGGAGCGTGTTCGACGCGTTCGCCACGCTCGGCACGTCCATGCCCGTGACGGTCACCGAGGGCCCGGACCACATGCGGCCGAGCAGCGGGCCCTCCCCCACGGGCCGGACGCCGTCGACGAACGCCGCCTCGGCCGCGAGTTGCTCCTCGCTCCGCTCGGGCACCGGACCGTCGTACCGCGTGAGCCCGGGCACCGCCACGGTGCCGGCGTCGTCGTGGAGCGACGCGAGGAGGCGCACCATGGGCATCATCGCGTCCGGCACGGCACCGCCGAACATCCCGCTGTGCGACGCGTGCTCGAGCGTCGTCACCGTCAAGCGGAAGGTCACGTTGCCGCGCAGGCTCACCGTGATCGCCGGGACGTCGGTGGACCAGTTGTCACTGTCCGCGACGACGATCACGTCGGCCGCGAGGTGCTCGCGCTGCTCGCGGAGGAACGTGGTGAACGAGCGCGACCCGAACTCCTCCTCGCCCTCGACGAAGAGGACGATGCCGAGGTCGAGGTCGGCGTCGTCGACGACCGCACGCAGGGCGCGCAGCGACGCGATGTGCGTCATCACGCCGGCCTTGTCGTCCGAAGCGCCCCGCCCGTGCAGACGCTCCCCGCGGAGGGTCGGCTCGAACGGCGGCGTCTCCCACAGCGCCTCGTCACCCTGCGGCTGGACGTCGTGGTGCGCGTACAGCATCACGGTCGGTCGGCCGTTCCGCGCGCGCCGCACCGCGAGCACCGCCGGCTGTCCGAGCGCCGCGCCCCCGTCCGTTCCGGCCGTCGCGTCGGCGCCCTCGCCCTCGGCGCCCGCGATCGCGGAGCGGACGACCCGGACGTCCTCGAACACGCCCGTGGAGCGCGCGAGGTCGGCGACGGCTTCGGCACTCGCCTGGACCGCGGACGGGTCGAACGCGGACCACGACACGGAGGGGACCCGGATGAGCGCCGACAGGTCGGCGATGGTGGTCGGCAGGCCGCCCTGGACCGCGTCGCGCAGCGCGGCGAGCAGGGTCGGATCGGTCTCGGGCGCGTGCTGTGCGGAGTCGGTCATGCGGGTAATCTTGTCAGTCCGAGCAACGATCGAGGACACCGTGGCCAAGGCGCAACCCAAGACGAACACGACGGTCAACCCGTCCGACGAGGAACTCCTCGCGGCGGGCGCCCCCGCCCGGGGCAAGGGGCGACCCACCCCGAGCCGTCGGGAGCGTGAGGCCGCGAACCGGCGCCCGATCGTCGGCGCGACCCCGGCGGACCGCAAGGCCGCGCGGGCACGCCTGACGGACGACCGCGAGCGTGCTCGCGTCGGCCTGGCGAACGGCGAGGAGCGCTACCTCCCGGCCAAGGACCGCGGTGAGCAGCGCCGGTACGTCCGCGACTACGTCGACGCCCGATGGAGCGTCGGCGAGGTGATGCTCCCCCTCATGGCGGTGTTCCTCATCGTCTCGCTGGCCGTGACGGCGATCGAGGGCATCGCGTTCGTCCTCATCTGGCTCTTCGTCGCGCTGTTCCTGCTCGACGCCGTCGTCACGTTCCTCGCGCTGCGCCGTCGCATCACCGCGAAGTGGGGGTCGGGGTCGCTGCAGCGTGGCACGTTCCTCTACGTGGTGACCCGCCAGTTCCAGATGCGGTTCCTCCGACTGCCGAAGCCGCAGGTCAAGCGCGGTCAGTACCCCGTCTGACGACCGGACGGACGGGAGGCCCGGTGCACGCTCGCACCGGGCCTCCCGTCGTTCCTGCGGCCGATCAGGCGCGCGCCGCGGCAGCCGCGCGCCGCGCCGCACGCCGGTGGCGACGCCGACGCAGTCGGTTGATGCGCATGGCCCACGTCGGTCCCTCGTAGAGGAACGCCGTGTAGCCCTGCACGAGCGTCGCGCCGGCCTCGATGCGGGCCTCGACGTCGGCCTCGGTCGTCACCCCGCCGACCGCGATCACGCAGAAGTCGTCCGGTACCGCAGCGCGCACACGACGCAGGACCGCGAGGGACCGCTCCGCGAGCGGCGCGCCGGAGAGACCACCCACGCCGAGGGCGGCGACGACGTCCTCCGCGGCGCGCAGCCCCGTGCGTTCCACCGTCGTGTTGGTCGCGATGACACCCGCGAGCCCGAGCTCCACCGCGAGTGCCGCGATCGCGTCGATCTGCTCGTCGGTCAGGTCCGGTGCGATCTTCACGAGCGTCGGCACGCCCCGGGCAGCGCCGTGCACGGCCGAGAGCAGCGGCCGGAGCTGGTCGATCTCCTGCAGACCGCGGAGCCCAGGGGTGTTCGGCGAGCTGACGTTCACGGCGAGGTAGTCGGCGAACGGCGCGAGCATGCGGGTCGACTCGAGGTAGTCGTCGACGGCTTCGGCCACCGGGACGACCCTGCTCTTGCCGATGTTGACACCGATGACGGGGCGGCCCGGGAAGCGACGCGCGCGTTCGAGGCGCCGGGCGGCCCGCGCGGCACCGCCGTTGTTGAACCCCATCCGGTTCACGAGCGCTCGGTCGGCGACGAGCCGGAACAACCGGGGCCGTTCGTTCCCGGGCTGCGGTCGGGCGGTGAGCGTGCCGACCTCGACGTGCCCGAACCCCAGGAGCCCGAGCCCGATGACGCCCTTGGCGTCCTTGTCGAACCCAGCCGCCATCCCGAAGCGCGACGGGAAGTGGATGCCCATCGTCGTGACGCCGTCTGCGGCACCGGGCCGTCCGTAGCGCTCGGCCAGTCCCGCGAGCACGGGGAGCCGGGGCAGGACACGGATCACGCCGAAGGCCAGGTGGTGCGCGCGTTCTGGGTCCATCCGGGCGAACACCACCCGGAACACGACCTTGTACCCGGCCCGGAGGAGGACTTCGGCGACGCCGCTCATCCGGCGCTCGTCGCGCTGCGGCCCGCCACCGCGTCGGCGTCGGCGTCGGCGTCGGCGTGGTGGTCGATGCGCAGCTGCTTGATGGCGTCGTCGAAGTCGTCGAGCGACTCGAACGCCTGGTAGACGCTGGCGAAGCGCAGGTACGCGACCTCGTCGAGCTCGCGGAGCGGATCGAGGATCGCGAGCCCGATGTCGTTCGCGTCGATCTGGCTCGCACCGGACGAGCGGACGATCTCCTCGACGCGCTGGGCGAGCACGGCGAGGTCGGCGTCGGTGACGGGGCGACCTTGGCACGCCTTGCGGACGCCCGAGATGATCTTCTCGCGACTGAACGGCTCGAGCACCCCGTTGCGCTTGACCACGTTGAGGCTCGCGGTCTCGGTGGTCGAGAACCGGCGCCCGCAGTTCGGGCACTGGCGACGACGGCGGATCGACGTGCCGTCGTCACTGGTCCGGGAGTCGACGACGCGCGAGTCCGGGTGGCGGCAGAAGGGGCAGAACATGTCGCAGACGATCGTACCGGGTGGTCAGGAGCGGGCGAGGCGTGCGGCCACGGCGGCCCCGTGCGCCGGCAGCTGCTCCGCCTCGGCCAACGCCACGATGCGCGGACCGACTTCGGCGAGGGCCTCCGCGTCGTAGCGCACGATCTGCTGCGGGCGCAGGAACGTCGCCGCCGAGAGGCCGGCGCCGAACCGGGCCTGCCCGCCCGTCGGGAGCACGTGGTTCGACCCCGCGAGGTAGTCGCCGAGACTGACCGGAGCGGACGGCCCGACGAACACCGCACCGGCGCTGTCGATCCCCGCGAGCACGGCGTCGTCGTCCTCCGTCTGGATCTCGAGGTGTTCCGGTCCGTACGCGTTGCTGACCGCGGCGGCGTCCGTCAGCGAGCCGACGAGCACGACGGCCGACTGCGGGCCGCCGAGCGCCACGCGCACGCGGTCCGCGGTGGCCAGCCGGGCGAGCTGGGCCGGGATCGCGGCGTCGACCGCGTCGGCCAGGGCCTCGGACGTCGTCACGAGGACGCTGCCCGCCTGCTCGTCGTGCTCGGCCTGGCTCACCAGGTCGGCGGCGACGTACTCGGCGTCGGCGGAGGCGTCGGCGATGACGAGGATCTCGGTCGCGCCGGCCTCGGCGTCGATGCCGACGAGGCCGCGGACGAGCCGCTTCGCCGCCGCGACGTAGTTGTTGCCGGGACCGGTCACGAGGTCGACCGGCTCGAGCCCGATCTCCGGCACACCGTGCGCGAGTGCCCCGATCGCACCCGCACCGCCCATCGCGTAGACCTCGTCGATGCCCAGGAGGCCCGCGGCCCCCAGGATCGTCGGGTGCACGCCGTGTCCGTGGTCGCGTTGGGGCGGGGACACGAGGGCGATCGACCGCACCCCGGCCACCTGGGCCGGCACGACGTTCATGACCACGCTCGACGGGTACACGGCCTTGCCGCCCGGCACGTAGAGGCCGACCCGACGCACGGGGCGCCACCGCTGGTGGACCTCGGCTCCGTCGGCGAGCGTGGTGATCGCGGCCTGGGGCACCTGGGCGGTGCTCGCCGCACGGACGCGTCGGATGGCCTCGTCGAGCGCGTTCCGGACCACCGGGTCGAGTCCGGCCACTGCTGCGCCGATCGCTGCCGCTCCCACGCGGACGGCGCCGGGCGCGCCCCCGTCGAACCGCTCCGCCTGCTCGCGGAGCGCGGCGGCACCGCGGTCACGGACGTCGTCCACCAGGTCACGCGCCGCGGTCGTCGCACTCGCGACGTCACCCGCGGCCCGCGGCATCAGTCGGAGGAGTTCGGCGCGGTCCGGCAGACCGCCGCGGAGGTCGATTCGTCGCATCATGGCCAGCCCAGCCTACCGAGGCCGACCCGGTCACCGACGGCGCAGGTCACACGAGACAGGACGGTCCGAGCAGGCTCTTCAGCTCGCCGAAGAGATCCGGCGTCAACGCGACCGGGAACGGGATCTCGAAGGTGCGCGCGGCGTCCTCCTTGAGGAGCCGGAGTCGCACCTCGGTGTCCCCGTGATGACGGCCGAGCACCTTCGCCAGCTCGGAGACGGTCTCGGTCGTCGCACGCCGTTCCGGCAACGACAGCGTGAGCGGCCCCGAGCCCATGGCGTCGCCGACGTTCGGCGCGAACATGCTCACCGCGTGCAGGCTCTTGCCGTCGTCGCGCACGCTCACCCGACCCCGCAGGACGACGATGGCGTCCGCCTGGAGCATCGGGCCGAACTCCTGGTATGTCTTGCCGAGGAACATGACGCCGATCTCGCCGGCGAAGTCCTCGATCTGCACGATGCCGTACGGGTTGCCCGAGTTCTTCGACACCCGGTGCTGCACGCTCGTCAGGAGCCCGGCGACCGTCACGGTCTCGCCGTCGATGTGGTCCTCGGCCGCGACGATGTCGGCGATCGACATCGACGCGTGCTTGGCGAGCTCGACCTCGAGGCCGGCGAGCGGGTGGTCGGACACGTAGAGACCGAGCATGTCGCGCTCGAAGGCGAGCTTGTCACGCTTCGACCACTCCGGCCGCTCGGGCACCTGTGACACGGGCGCGGCGGTCTCGGCGACCTCCGCGAACAAGCTGTCGAAGTCGAACCCGACGTTGCCGTTCGCCTCGTCGCGCTTGATCTTGACCGCGGCCTCGACCGCACCCTCGTGGATCTCGACGAGCGCACGCCGGGTGTCACCGAGCGAGTCGAACGCACCGGCCTTGATGAGGGACTCCACGGTGCGCTTGTTCGCGGCGGTGATCGGGATCTTGCGGAGGAAGTCGTGGAAGGACTCGAAGCGCCCCTTCTGCCCACGGGCCTCCACGATCGCGTCGACGACGTTGAAGCCGACGTTGCGCACGGCGCCCATGCCGAACCGGATGTCCTCGCCGACGGCGGCGAAGAACCCGATCGACTCGTTGACGTCGGGCGGCATGACCTTGATGCCCATGCGCCGACACTCGTTGAGGTACAGCGCGAGCTTGTCGCGGGCGTCGCCGACGCTGGTCAGCAGCGCCGCCATGTACTCCGCCGGGTAGTGCGCCTTGAGGTACGCCGTCCAGTAGGACACGACCCCGTACGCCGCCGAGTGCGCCTTGTTGAACGCGTAGTCGGAGAAGGGCAACAGGATGTCCCACAGCGTCTTGATGGCCGCGTCGGAGTAACCGTTGTCCTTCATGCCCTGCTCGAAGCCCGCGTACTGCTTGTCGAGCTCGGACTTCTTCTTCTTGCCCATCGCCCGCCGCAGGATGTCGGCCTGACCGAGCGAGAACCCGGCCACCCGCTGCGCGATGGCCATGACCTGCTCCTGGTAGATGATCAGGCCGTAGGTCGTGTCGAGGATGTCGGCGAGCGGTTCGGCGAGCTCCGGGTGGATGGGCGTGATCTCCTGCTCGCCGTTCTTGCGCAGGGCGTAGTTCGTGTGCGAGTTCGCACCCATCGGCCCCGGGCGGTACAGCGCGATGAGCGCGGAGATGTCCTCGAAGTTGTCGGGGCGCATGAGCCGGAGGAGCCCGCGCATCGGACCGCCGTCGAGCTGGAACACGCCGAGCGTGTCGCCCCGCTGCAGCAGCGCGTAGGCCTCGGGGTCGTCGAGGGTGAGCGACTCGAGGTCGAGGTCGGTCCCCCGGTTCATCTTGATGTTGTCGATGGCGTCGCTGATGATCGTGAGGTTGCGGAGCCCGAGGAAGTCCATCTTGATCAGCCCGAGCGACTCCGCAGCCGGGTAGTCGAACTGCGTGACGATCTGGCCGTCCTGCTCGCGCTTCATGATCGGGATGATGTCGATGAGCGGATCGCTCGACATGATCACGCCGGCCGCGTGCACACCCCACTGTCGCTTCAGGCCCTCGAGCCCCAGGGCGGTGTCGAAGACCGTCCGGGCCTCGGGGTCCGACTCGACGACGGCGCGGACGTCCGCGGCCTCCTTGTAGCGCGGGTGGTCGCGGTCGAAGATGCCCGTGAGCGGGATGTCCTTGCCCATCACGGGCGGCGGCATCGCCTTCGTGAGCTTCTCGCCCATGCCGAACGGGAACCCCAGGACGCGCGAGGAGTCCTTGAGGGCCTGCTTCGCCTTGATCGTGCCGTACGTGACGATCTGCGCGACGCGTTCGTCGCCGTACTTCTCGGTGACGTACTTGATCGCCTCACCGCGGCGACGGTCGTCGAAGTCGACGTCGAAGTCGGGCATCGAGACGCGGTCCGGGTTGAGGAACCGCTCGAAGATCAGACCGTGCGCCAGTGGGTCGAGGTCGGTGATGCGCATGGCGTAGGCGGCCATGGACCCGGCACCGGAACCGCGGCCCGGCCCGACGCGGATGCCGTTGTCCTTCGACCAGTTGATGAAGTCCGCGACGACGAGGAAGTACCCCGGGAACCCCATCTGCGTGATGATGCCGACCTCGTAGTCCGCCCGCTTCCGCACGGCGTCCGGGATGCCGTCCGGGTAGCGGTAGTGCAGCCCCTTCTCGACCTCCTTGACGAACCAGGACTCCTCGTTCTCGCCCTCGGGCGTCGGGAACCGCGGCATGTAGTTCGCCGAGGTGTCGAACTCGACGTCGCACCGCTCGGCGATCGCCAGGGTGTTGTCGCAGGCGTCCGGGTGGTCGCGGAACAGGTGCCGCATCTGTGCCGGGGTCTTGAGGTAGAACTCGTCCGCGTCGAACTTGAACCGGTTCGGGTCGTTCAGCGTCGACCCGGACTGCACGCAGAGCAGCGCCGCGTGCGAGGTGGCGTCGCCCGCGTGCGTGTAGTGCAGGTCGTTCGTGGCGACGAGCGGGAGGCCGAGGTCCTTGGCGAGGCGGATCAGGTCCGTCATGATCCGACGCTCGATGCCGAGCCCGTGGTCCATGATCTCGCAGAAGTAGTTGTCGGCGCCGAAGATGTCGCGGTAGTCGGCCGCGGCCCGGACGGCCTCGTCGTACTGCCCCAGGCGCAGCCGCGTCTGGACCTCGCCCGAGGGGCACCCGGTGGTCGCGATGAGACCCTTGGCGTACGTCGACAGGAGCTCGCGGTCCATGCGCGGCTTGAAGTAGTAGCCCTCGATCGAGGCGCGGGAGGACAACCGGAAGAGGTTGTGCATGCCCTCGGTGGTCTCGGCGAGCAGCGTCATGTGCGTGTACGCGCCGGCACCGGAGACGTCGTCGCCGCCGCCGTCGCCCCATCGGATCCGGGTCTTGTCGCTCCGGTGGGTGCCGGGCGTGATGTAGGCCTCGGTCCCGATGATGGGCTTGACCCCGGCACCACGAGCCGTCTTCCAGAAGTCGAACGCGCCGAACATGTTGCCGTGGTCGGTCACGGCGACCGCCGGCATGCCCTGCGCGGCGGTCTCGCCGACGAGCTGTCCGATCCGCGCCGCGCCGTCGAGCATGGAGTACTCGCTGTGCACGTGCAGGTGGACGAAGGAGTCGCTGTCCGCCACGGAACCTCCGGCGATCGATGCTCTGACCTGGTCCGGGAATCGTAACGGGCACGGACGACATCGCGCGGTCGGGCCGCGCGGGTTCAGCCCTCGCGGACGAGTTCCAGGGCGTGTCGCAGGTCGTCCGGGTACGCCGCCTCGAACTCGACCCAGACGCCCGTGCGGGGGTGCTCGAAGCCGAGCCGGACGGCGTCGAGCCACTGCCGCGTCAGCCCGAGTTCCGCGCTGAGCACCGGGTCGGCGCCGTACGTCGTGTCCCCGACGCACGGGTGCCGGGTGGCTGCCATGTGGACGCGGATCTGGTGGGTCCGGCCGGTCTCCAGGTGGACCTCGAGCAGTGTCGCCGCACGGAACGCCTCGAGGGTCTCGTAGTGCGTCACGCTGGGCTTGCCGTCCGCGACGACCGCGAACTTCCAGTCGCTCGAGGGGTGGCGGCCGATGGGAGCGTCGATGGTGCCGGAGGTGGGATCGGGATGCCCCTGCACGAGCGCGTGGTAGACCTTGTCGACCGTCCGCTCCTTGAACGCGCGCTTGAGCGCCGTGTACGCCAGCTCCGTCTTGGCCACGACCATGAGGCCGCTCGTCCCGACGTCGAGCCGGTGCACGATGCCCGCGCGTTCCGCCGCACCCGAGGTCGCGATCGTGAACCCCGCCGCCGCGAGGCCGCCGGGCACCGTCGGCCCGTCCCAGCCCGGCGACGGGTGCGCCGCGACACCGACCGGCTTGTCCACGACCACGATGTCCTCGTCGTCGTACACGATCGTCATGCCGGGCACCGCCATCGGGACGACCCGCGGCGACTCCTTCGGCGACCACTCGACCTCGAGCCAGCTGTCGGCGTGCAGGCGGTCCGACTTGTCGACGACGACACCGTCGACCCGGACGCCGCCGGCGGCGACGACGTCCGCGGCGAACGACCGGCTGAACCCCAGCAGTTTGGCGATGGCCGCGTCGACACGCTCGCCCGCGAGCCCGTCGGGCACGGGCAGGCTGCGCGACTCGCTCACGTCGCGTCGTGCCCGAGCGACGGCCTGGAGGCCCGGTCCCCGTCCGCCGGTCCGCCCGCGGTCGCGTCGGGTGCGGCCCCCACGGCGGACGTCGCCTCGCTCGTGACCGCGGTGGCTCCCCCGTCCGTGGCCGGCGCCGCCCCGGGGACGCGCCCCTGGGCCTCCCGGTCGTCCGTGCCGGCACGGTCGTCGGCGCCGGCGCGGGCGGCCCGGGTCCGCTTGGACGGCGTCCGCGTGCCGTCGAGGTTCACGCCGAGCAGCGTGAGCACGACGAAGATCGCCATGCTGATGCAGATGAACGAATCGGCGATGTTGTAGATCGCCGGCATCATCCACGGGGTGTAGATGAAGTCGACCACCTGGCCGCGCCCGAAGCCCGGCGGCCGCGTCAGGCGGTCCGTCAGGTTCCCGAGGGCACCGCCGAGCAACATGCCGAAGAGCACGGCCCACCAGAGGGAGCGGATGCGCCGCGCCGTGATCACGATCGCGACGACCACCGCGGCGGCGACGATCGAGAAGATCCAGGTCTGACCCGTGGCGAACGAGAACGCGGCGCCGGGGTTCGTGACGTAGTGCAGCTGCAGCAGCCCGCCGAGCACCGGCACGGTCGCGCCGTAGGTCAGGTGGGCGACGACGAGGGCCTTGACGACCTGGTCGAGTGCGTAGACGCAGACAGCGGCGAAGGCCAGTGCCGCGATCGCGCGGACACTGACCTTCGCCGGACGTTCGGCTGGTGCAGCCGGATGGGGCTGGGGCAACGTCAGTTGG
Organism: Curtobacterium sp. MCBD17_040; assembly: GCF_003234805.2. Taxonomy (GTDB): domain Bacteria; phylum Actinomycetota; class Actinomycetes; order Actinomycetales; family Microbacteriaceae; genus Curtobacterium. The sequence goes on along the minus strand of NZ_CP126273.1, from coordinate 1,308,110 downwards.
ACCCGAAGCCCTGCGCCGACGCCGGCGCGGGCTGGAACCCGCTGGGCTGCTCGTTGCTCGCGCTGTCGAGTTCCTGCAGCTGGCCCTGGATGTAGTTCTTGAGCTGCGCGCGGTACTCACGCTCGAACGTGCGGAGCTCCTCGATGCGACCTTCGAGCTGCTTGCGCTCCTGCTCATAGGTCGACACACGCTGCCGCTGCTGCTGCTCCGCGTCGGCGAGGATCTGGCGCTGCTGCGCCTCGGCCTCGGAGACGAGACGCGCGGCGGTGGCGTGACCCTCGGCGATGAGGGCGTCACGCTTCTCGACGCCCTCGCGGACGTGCTCCTCGTGCAGGCGACGGGCGAGCTGCAGGAGGCTCGAGGTGCCCTCGGTCTCGTCGTCGGTCGTGGTCGTCGTGGGGGCGGCGGCGGCGACGGGCGCCGGAGCGGGGGTCGGCTCCGGTGCGGCGGCGACGGGCGCCGGCTCCGGGGTCGGCTCGGGCTGCGGGGCCGGCGCGGGCGTCTCGGCGGCGCGGGCCTCGGCGGCGCTGAGGCGCTGGCGCAGCTCCTCGTTCTCCTGCCCGAGACGACGCAGTTCCACGACGACCTCGTCGAGGAAGTCGTCGACCTCGTCCTGGTCGTAGCCCTCGCGGAACTTCGTCGGCTGGAACCGCTTGTTGACTACGTCTTCCGGCATCAAAGCCATTGCCGTCACCTCAATAGAACTGCTGATCGTGTGGAACCGAACGGTCACGACCGAACCTACCAGCCGTGACCTCCGGTGCGGATGCGCGCATGACGCGCATCGGGTCCCGACCACCGTACACCGCCGGTCGGCCGCACCCCCTGCGGCGCCCGGTGTGGCGCGGGTCGGACGCGCGGTCAGGCGATGGCGAAGCGCTCCGTGACGCCCATCAGGATGATCACGAGGAGCATCACGATGCTCCATCCGAAGTCGAGCGCGACCGCACCCATGCGCATCGGCGGGAGCACCCGTCGGACGGCGCGGATGGGCGGGTCGGTGACCCCGAACACGACCTCGGCGATGACGAGCACGGCTCCGCGGGGCCGCCAGGACCGGTTGAAGGTCCGCAGCAGGTCGAGCACGAACCGCGCCCACATCATGAAGAAGTAGATCAGGAGCAGCAGGTGCAGGATGCTCGCGACGAGGGACACCATCGGGGCTGATCAACTCGCTCGGTCGGGGCGGGCGCCGGGGCCGGTGTGGACCCGGCGGAGGATGCGCGGGGAGCGGTCCTCAGGACTGGGCGAAGAAGGACGCCTCGATGTCGGACTCTACCTCAGCGGGCTCGCCGCTCACCGCGACGTGCGCCGGCGACAGCAGGAACACCTTGCTCGTGACGCGCTCGATCTTGCCGTAGAGGCCGAGCGACAGGCCACTCGCGAAGTCGATCATGCGACGCGCGTCGCCCTCGGTCATCTGGGTGAGGTTGATGATCACGGGGATGCCGTCGCGGAAGCTCTCGGCGATGGACTGCGCGTCCTTGTACTCGCGGGGGTGGACGGTGAGGATCTCGTTCATTTCCTGGACCGGGGTCGCCTTCTGTGCGTGGGCGCGTCGGAGCGGGGTCACCTGCGCGCGCTGCTGGTTCTGGGTCGCGACGGACGCGACGGGTGACTGGGTGGGCGCGGGCGGAGCCGCCTGGACGGCGGGCTGGGTCGCGACCGCGGTCGGCTGGGAGGGCGCGGCCTGGGCGGCCGGCTCGTCGTACTCGACGTCCTCGTCGGCGAGGCCGAGGTACACCATCGTCTTGCGCAGCGGGTGGGCCATGGTTCCTCCGGGTGGTGGGTGCTCGTGCGTGTCCAGTGCGAGATTAACGAGGAGCCGGGCGGTTTCCGGTGATTGCCGTCCCGATCCGAAGGTGTGTCGCGCCCTCGAGCACGGCGTCGGGGTAGTCGCCGCTCATGCCGGCGGAGATCGCGGTCGCCGACGGCGCCACGGCACGCACGCGCTCGGAGATCGCGCGGAGCCGGGCGAACGCCCGACGGGGCTCCTCGTCGAGCGGAGCGACGGCCATGACGCCGCGCAGGCGGACGCCGCCGGATGCCAGCACCTGCTCGACGAGTGCGTCGACCTCGGACGGCTGAGCGCCACCGCGTGCGGGATCGGTCGTCAGGTTCACCTGGACGAAGCCGTCGATCACCCGCGGGTGCGGCTCACCCTCCGTCGGTGCGAGCGCGTCGACGACACTGGCCCGGTCGAGCGACTGCACGACGTCCGCGTAGCGACGGACCTGCCGCGCCTTCTTGCTCTGGAGCTGGCCCACGAAGTGCCAGCGCAGCGACAGGTCGGCGAGCTCGGCCGCCTTGGCCTGCGCCTCCTGGTGCCGGTTCTCCCCCACGTCGGTGACGCCGAGTGCGGCCAGGGACCGGACGAGTGCAGCCGGGTGGTACTTCGTGACGACGACGAGCGTCAGCTCGTCGACGCCGCGCCCCGCGGCTCGCGCGGCGTCGGCGATGCCGCTGCGGACGGAGCCGAGCCGTTCCTCCAGACCGGGTTCCCCGGACGGGAGGGGCGGCTCGGCCCCGTCCACCCGACTCACTTCAGGAAGTCGGGGACGTCGAGCTCGTCGTCGTCGTCGTCGAAGGCCGGGTCGGCTGCGCGCTGCACGGGCGGCTCGTGCTCCTGCGTCGCCCAGGAGGCGACCGGAGCGGTCTCGTCGTGCGCGTGGCTCGCCGCGACCGGGGCGGTCGTGTCCGGGTCGACGTAGCTCGACCGGCGGTCCTTCTGCTGCTGCCCGGACGGCTCCCCGCCGTCGAAGCCCGCGGCGATGACCGTGACCCGGACCTCGTCGCCGAGGGTGTCGTCGATGACCGCGCCGAAGATGATGTTCGCCTCGGGGTGGACGGCCTCCTGCACCAGGCGGGCGGCGTCGTTGATCTCGAAGATGCCGAGGTTCGACCCACCCTGGATCGAGAGCAGCACGCCGTGCGCACCGTCGATCGAGGCCTCGAGGAGGGGCGACGCGACCGCGAGCTCGGCGGCCTTGATCGCACGGTCCGCGCCGCGTGAGGAACCGATGCCCATGAGTGCCGACCCGGCCCCCTGCATGACGCTCTTGACGTCGGCGAAGTCGAGGTTGATGAGTCCCGGGGTCGTGATGAGGTCGGTGATGCCCTGGACACCGGCCAGGAGCACCTGGTCGGCGGTCGCGAACGCCTCGACCATGCTGATACCGCGGTCGCTGATCTCGAGCAGGCGGTCGTTCGGCACGACGATGAGCGTGTCGACCTCGTCCTTGAGCGTGGCGACGCCGTTCTCGGCCTGCGCCTGACGGCGCTTGCCCTCGAACCCGAACGGCTTCGTGACGACACCGATGGTGAGCGCACCGATCGACTTCGCGATGCGCGCGACGACCGGCGCGCCGCCCGTCCCGGTGCCACCGCCCTCACCCGCGGTGACGAACACCATGTCGGCGCCGGCGAGGGCCTCCTCGATCTCCTCCGCGTGGTCCTCGGCGGCGCGACGGCCGACCTCCGGGTCGGCACCAGCACCGAGCCCACGGGTGATCTCGCGGCCGACGTCGAGCTTGACGTCGGCGTCGCTGAGCAGGAGCGCCTGGGCGTCCGTGTTGATCGCGATGAACTCGACACCGCGGAGACCCAGTTCGATCATGCGGTTGACGGCGTTCACGCCGCCGCCGCCGACGCCGACCACCTTGATGACGGCGAGGTAGTTGTGGTTCGTGGTCACGTTGGTCCGGCCTCCGGTAGTGCTCTCCGAGAGCAAGCCTCAACCTCTGGTTGAAGTTCAGGGATTTTGCTGGTATGGGTACTGCTGACGACGCTAGGGGTGCCCCTCCGAACGAGGGACGACGCCACGCCGCGTGTCGCAGGAGCGACCCGCGAATCGGCGTGCACGCCCATCATCCCGCGGATCGCTGCTGCCGCACGATCCCGTTGTCGGGCGCCGAGACGTCGTACTCCACCTTGCCCGAGGGCGCCTGCGACGTCATCAGTGCCGCGAGGAGCCGGGCCTTCGCGGCGGAGTCGTCGGGACTCCCCCAGACGACCTTCGCACCGGAGTGCAGGGTGAGCGTCACGTCGTCCGACGTGCTCGCGGTCACCTGCGTCACCGTGGAGCGCACCGAGGTGGGCAGCGCCAGCACGACCTCGGTCATCGACCGGAAGGCCGTGCTGCCGAGCTGGGACGGCTGCACCGCCGCGAGCGGCATCTCGGCGGGCTGTTTCGGGTCGGACTCGACGACGATGCCCGCGGGGTCGACGAGGTCGTACCCGGACCCGGTCTTCACCGCCACGATCGGCTCGCGTTCGGTCACCGTGATGACGAGCGTGTGCGGCGGAGCCTCCTCGGTCACGTAGCTCGCGATGAGCGGGAACCCGGCGAGCTGCCGCTTGATGGCACCGAAGTCGATCCGGGCGAGCGGCGTGCCGAGCTGGCCGTCCACCGCGTGGAGCACCTGCTGCCGGTCGACCCGGTCGGTGCCCCGCACCTCGATCGTCCGGAGCGCCATGAGCGGTGAGTACACGGCCACGACGACCGACAGCACGAGCACGAGCAGCACCGCGCCGGATGTCAGCCACGCTGCACGCCGGTGGCGGCTCCGCCGCGTGAACCGACGGACCTCCTGGCGCTCCACCAGACGACGACGGCGGCGGGCCGCGCGGGCCTCGCGAGCGGTCTCGGCGGCGCGGACGCCCGCGCCCAGCGGCCGCTCGTGGTCGACGTGCGGATCCTCGGCGGCCTCGGCGGCCTCGGCGGCCCGTGCGGCACGCGCGGCGGCGCGCTCCTGCGCCACGGGGTCGACGAAGTCCTCGTCCGGGCTCAGAGCACGGAACCGGCCGGCCAGTGCGGTGATGCCCGCGCCGAGCCGCTGACCCGTCGCACCGGTCAAGAGGCTCCGCGCACCATCCGACGGCGCACGGCCCGACGGCGCACGGCCCGGCGTCGCGTCACCCGGCGTCGCACCACCGCCAGCGCTCGCGTCCGTGTCCGACGCGGCACGGTCCTCACGCGGCGGCGCCGGACGCTCCGGGACGGGCAGCGAGCCCGGGTCGAACCCCTCGGGACGCTTCACCGTGCCGGGGCCTCCGCCGCGACTCGGCCGCCGTGCAGGTCGGCGAGCACCTGCGGGATGATCCGGTAGACGTCGCCACAGCTCAGCGTCATGACGATGTCGCCGTCCTCGGCGAGGTCGGCGGCACGGGCTGCCGCCTCGGACCAGTCCGGCAGGTAGTCGACGCGCGACTGGTCGGTGAACCGCTCCTGCACGAGCGCTCCGGTCACCCCGGGCTCCGGGTCCTCACGGGCGCCGTACACGTCGAGCACGACCGTGTGGTCCGCGAGCTCCTCGTAGACGCGGGCGAAGTCCCCGGCCATGAGCCGGGTGCGGGAGTACAGGTGCGGCTGGTGGATCGCGATGACGCGGCCCTCGCCGACGACGCTCCTCGCGGCGCGCAGTGCCACCGCCACCTCGGTCGGGTGGTGCGCGTAGTCGTCGTAGACGCGGACGCCGCGCTCGGTGCCGTGCAATTCGAACCGCCGCTCCGTCCCCCCGAAGGCCTCGACGCCACGGACGGCGTCGGCCGCGTCGACCCCGAGGCCGACGAGCACGGCCACGGCCCCCGCCGCGTTGATCGCGTTGTGCCGCCCGGGTACCCGCAGCGCCAGGGGGTGTGCGACGCCCGCGACGTGGACCACGGCCTGCACGCCCGCGGTCTCGACGACATCGGTCACGCGGACGTCGGCGTCGTCGGCCTCACCGAACGTGACGATGGACGGTGCGTGCGCGGTCGCCCGGACACCGGCCGTGACGCGTCGCGCTCCGGCGTCGTCGCTCGAGATCACCACCCGCTCGGACGCGCGCGAGGCGAACGTCACGAACGCGTCGATGAACGCGTCCTCACTGCCGTAGTGGTCGAGGTGGTCGGCGTCGACGTTGGTGACGAGGGCGATCGCGGTGTCGTAGAGCAGGAACGAGCCGTCGGACTCGTCCGCCTCGACGACGAAGGTGTCACTCGCACCGCTGCCCGAGCTGACACCGAGGGACTGGATGACGCCGCCGTTGACGAAGTTCGGGTCGAGGCCGAGCTCCACCAGGGCCGTGACGATCATGCCGGTCGACGTCGTCTTGCCGTGCGCGCCCGCGACCGCGACGAGCCGCCGGCCCGCGATGAGCGCTGCGAGGGCCTGCGAGCGGTGCATGACCGGCAGACCGCGACGCCGGGCCTCCAGGAGTTCCGGGTTGTCGGGCCACAACGCACTCGTGACGACGACCGTGTCGGCGTCACCGACGTTCGCGGCGTCGTGGCCGATGCGGACGTCGGCACCGAGTTCGCGCATGCGTCCCGTCGTCGCGGACTCCCGGGAGTCCGACCCGGTGACCCGGTGCCCGGCGGCGAGGAACATCCGTGCGATGCCGCTCATGCCGGAACCACCGATGCCGATGAAGTGCACGGTGCCGAAGTCGTCGGGGATCGGTTGCGACAGGTCGGGCTTGATGGTCATGGTTCCTCCGTCCGTCCCGCGTCGCGCCCGCGGAGCGCGTCGATCACGAGGTCCGTCATGCGATCGGCGCCGTCGCGGTGTCCGACGCTGCCCGCGCGCACCGCCATGTCCGCGATCCGCGCCCGGTCCTGGAGGATCCCGAGCAGGTCGAACGTCACCCACTCGGGCAGGAACGCCTCGTCCGCCACCAGGACCGCGCCGCCGGCCTCGACGACGTCGCGGGCGTTCAGCCGCTGCTCGCCGTTGCCGACAGGATACGGCACGAGCACGCTCGGCAGGCCGACGGCGGTGAGCTCGCAGACCATCCCCGCGCCCGATCGGGAGACCACGAAGTCCGCGGCGGCCATGGCGAGGTCCATGCGGTCGCAGTACTGCAGGACGTGGTACCCCTCGAGCGACGAGGGGCCGATGTCGGACTTCGCGCCCACGATGTGCAGGATCTGCCACCCCACCCCGAGCACGGCGGCCGCGGCGCGGTGGACGGTCTCGTTGATCCGTCGCGCGCCGGAAGAGCCTCCGGTCACGAGCAGCACCGGGCGCGCGGGGTCGAGACCGAACGCGGCCAGCCCCTCGGCGCGGGCGGCGCGTCGGTCGAGCGTCTCGATCTCGCGCCGGAGCGGCATGCCGACGAGGCGGGCGTGCGGGAGGCGCGTGTTCGAGAACGTGGTGCCGACGTGGTCGGTGAAGCGCGCGGCGAGGCGGTTGGCGAGCCCCGCACGGGCGTTCGCCTCGTGCACCACGAGCGGGACGCCCGTCCGCCGTGCGGCGATGTAGGCCGGCGCGGCGGCGTACCCGCCGACGCCGAACACGACGTCGATGCCGCGATCCCGGATCAGGGCCTCGGTGTGGGCCACGGTGCGCCGGAAGGCGCCGGGGAACCGGACAGCCGCCGCGTTCGGACGGCGCGGGAACGGCAGGCGCGGGATGGTCGCCAACTCGTAGCCGCGCAGGGGGACGAGCCGCGCCTCCAGGCCCTCGGCCGTGCCGAGCACGAGCACGTCGTCGTCCGGACGACGCTCGCGCAGCCGGTCGGCGACGGCGAGGAGCGGGTTGACGTGCCCCGCCGTGCCTCCGCCCGCGAAGAGGAAGCGGCTCACCGAGCACCCCGTCCGGGGTTCGCGACCCGGCCGGCACGCGCCGCCGCGGCCGCCGCGGATCGCTGCGCCGCGACGAGGTGCCCGTCCACGGGTACTGCGGTGTCGGCGTCCGGAGCCACGCGGGCGAAGGACAGGACGACGCCGATCGCGACGAGCGTCATGATGAGCGCCGAGCCACCCGCGGATATCAACGGCAACGGCACGCCGAGCACGGGCAGGAGGCCGAGCACCACGGCGATGTTGACGAGTGCCTGCCCGACGATCCACACCATCACCGCGCCGGTCACCGTCCGCACGAACGGGTCGCGGGAGGTCCGGATCACCTTGACGAACCCGATCGCGAGGACCACGAAGAGGACGAGCACGACGATCGCGCCGATGAGCCCGAGCTCCTCGCCGATGATCGCGAAGATGAAGTCGTTGTCCGCCTCGGGCAGCCACGACCACTTGAGCTTCGAGTTGCCGAGGCCGACACCGAACACCCCGCCGGACGCGAGCGCCCACATGCCGTGCACGGGCTGCCAGCAGAGGTCCTGGTACTGGTTCGAGTTCGTGCAGCCCGACAGCCAGGCGCTGATCCGGGACGACCGCGAACTCGACGACATCGTGAGGAACGGGACGACCACCGCGATCGCGAGCACGCCCACCCCGAGGTGCCGCAGGCGGGCGCCGCCGATGAACAGCGCACCGAACACGAGCAGCATCATGATGATCGCGGTCCCGAGGTCCTTGCCGACGAGGACGAGCCCGATCGAGCCGAGCGCCGCGAGCCCCACGGGGATGAAGACCTCGCGCCAGTCGTCGAGCTTGTCCCGCTTGGCGTAGATGATCGCACCGATGCCGAGCGCGAGGGCGAGCTTGAGGATCTCGGACGGCTGCGCGGTGAAGGAGCCGATCCGGATCCAGTTCCGGTTGCCCTGGATCGAGTACCCGAGCGGTGTGAGCACGACGAGCGCCTGCACGACCAGGCCCGCGACGACGATCCGCATCGCCCACTTCCGCCAGAAGCGCACCGACAGCCGCGATGCGACGAGCATGAGCGGGACGCCGATCACGGCGTACATGCCCTGTCGCGTGAAGGCCCCGAAGAAGTCCTTCGTGGCCGCGTACTGCTCGACGCTCGACGAGGACAGGACCATGACCACGCCGAACACGACGAGGAACAGGGTCACCCCGAGGATCGTGTAGAACGCGCCCGTCTCAGCGACGAACAGCTGGCGGACCGCGACCACGGCCCCGTTCGCGCGTCGAGCGGCCGCACCGGCAGACCGGTCACCGCCCCCGGTCCGGGTCGTCCCCGTGCGGACGGTCGTCGGCGGGTTCGCCATCGGCGTCTCCTCCCAGGTGCTCGTGGACGGCCGCCGCGAACCGGCGCCCCCGGTCCGCGTAGGAGCCGAACTGGTCGAACGACGCGGCAGCCGGGGCGAGGAGGACCGTGTCGCCGGGTCGTGCGACCGCGGCGGCATGCCGGACCGCCTCGGGCATGACCTGCTCAGTGTCCGATGCGAGGACCTCGACGAGGGGCACATCGGGCGCGTGTCGTGCGAATGCCGCGAGCACCGGTGCGCGGTCCGTCCCGATCACGACGGCCGCACGCACCTCGGGTCCGAACCGGGCCACGAGGTCGTCGACGTCGACGCCCTTGAACAGGCCGCCGACGATCCACACCACGTCCTCGAAGGCCGCGAGGGACGCCGTTGCAGCGTGGGGGTTCGTCGCCTTGGAGTCGTCGACCCAGCGCACGCCGTCGGCGACCGCCACGAGCTCCGTGCGGTGGTGGTCGGGACGGAACCCCCGGACCGCCTGACGGATGTCGGCGGGCGTCACATCACCGGCCCGGGCGAGCGCCGCCGCCGCGAGCACGTTCATCGTCATGTGCGGCGACGCGAGGCCGGCGAGCTCGAGGTCCGCCTGCGCGGCCAGTTCGAGCGCGGCGTTCCGCCGGTCGTCGAGGAACGCACGGTCGCACAGCACGTCCTCGACCACCCCGACGTCGCCCGGCGCCGGGACGCCCGGGGTGAACCCGACGGCACGGCACCCCTCGACGACGTCGGCGTCCTCGACCATGCGCCGCGTGGCCTCGTCGACGACGTTGTAGACGCACGCGACGACGGTGTTCGCGTAGACCTTCGCCTTGGCGTCCCGGTAGGCCGCGGCGGATCCGTGCCACTCGAGGTGGTCGTCGGCGAGGTTGAGGCACGTGGACGCGAGGGGCACGACGGCGCCCGGTCCGGTCGTCGGCATGCTGTGCAGCTGGTGGCTCGAGAGCTCGACGACCAGCACGTCGTACCCGTCCGGGTCGCGGACGACGTCGAGCACGGGAACGCCGATGTTGCCGCAGGCCGCGGCACGCCAGCCCCCGGCCGCGTACATCGCCTGGGTGAGCTGCGTCGTGGTCGTCTTGCCGTTCGTCCCGGTGATGAGCACCCACGGCGCGGGTCCACTCGGACGCACCACCTTGTCGCGGACGCGCCAGGCGAGTTCGATGTCGCCCCAGACCGTGCTGTGCTCGACGGCCCAGGCGAGCGTCGGGTTGGACGGCGGCAACCCGGGTGACGCGACGACGAGGTCCGGGGCGGCGACGACGAGCTCGTCCGGCACGGTCGCCAGGGAGGTCCGCACGAACCGCGCGCCGATCACGCCGAGCAGCTCGACGCGGTCCTCCGGGGCGTCCTCGGACCACACGGTGACCTCGCTGCCGAGTTCGACGAGGGTGTCGGCGACCGAGAACCCGGTGGCGCCGAGCCCGAGCACCGCCACGCGGAGCCCACGCCATCCGGTGGCGTGCCAGCTGGTCAGACCGTCGAGCCGGGAGGCCCGGGTGGGTGCTGTCATGCGTTGGCTCTCGTGATCCACTCGAGGTAGAACAGCCCGACGCCGGCGGCGACACAGAGTCCGGCGATGATCCAGAACCGCACCACGACCGTGACCTCGGCCCAGCCCTTGAGCTCGAAGTGGTGGTGCAGCGGACTCATCAGGAAGATGCGCTTGCCGTGGGTGATCTTGAAGTAGGCCCGCTGCAGGATGACCGAGCCGGTGACGATGAAGAACAGGCCGCCGATGAGGACGAGCAGCAGCTCCGTCCGGCTGAGGATCGCGAGCGCGGCGAGGGCGCCCCCGAGGCCGAGCGAGCCGGTGTCACCGAGGAAGATCTGCGCCGGCGACGTGTTGTACCAGAGGAACCCGATGAGCCCGCCGCAGATCGATGCGGCCACGACCGCCAGGTCGAGCGGGTTCGTCACCCGGTAACACGCATGCACGACGCTGTCGTCGAGTCGCGCTCCGCCGCACTCCTGGTTGTACTGCCAGAAGCCGATGAAGATGTAGGACGCGATCGCGAGGATGCTCGACCCGGTCGCCAGCCCGTCCAGCCCGTCGGCGACGTTGACACCGTTGGACGTGGACACCGTGAGGAACACGATCCACGCGAGGTAGAGCACGGTCCCGATGACGGTGCCGAGGGCCATGAAGTCGAGCCACGGGATGTCCCGTACGGCCGAGATCATCTTGGACGCCGGGTACTGCCCGTGCGCGTTCGGCACGACGAGGGCGACCGTCGCGAAGATCACGCCCACGATGACCTGCCCCAGCACCTTCGCCCAGCCGCCGAGCCCGAGGCTCCGCTGCCGACGCACCTTGAGGAAGTCGTCCACGAACCCGACCACGCCGAGCCCCACCATGAGGAACAGCACGAGCATCCCGGACAGGGTCACGGTGTCGCGGCCGGCGAGGTGCCCCACGAAGTACCCGATGACGGACCCGAGGATCAGGACGATCCCGCCCATGGTGGCCGTCCCGCGCTTGGTGTGGTGGGACTGCGGACCGTCGTCGCGGATGAACTGCCCCCACCCGAGTCGGTGGAAGAGCTTGATGAACAGCGGGGTGAGCAGCAACGTGAACACGAGCGACACCGCCGCGGCGATGAGCAGTGCGATCATGCCGGAACACCTCCGATGCGGTCACCGAGGTGTCGGAGACCGGCGGACTTCGAGGACTTGACCAGGACGACGTCGCCGGGGCGGAGCATGTCCTGCAGGGTACGGACGGCGTCCTCGGCGTCCTCGACGTAGACCGACTCGCCGTCCCACGATCCCTCGAGGGAGGCGGCCTGGTGGATGGGGAGCGCTCCGGGCCCGACGACCAGGAGCTGCCCGATGCCGAGGCGGACGACGAGCCGTCCGACGCGGTCGTGCTCCTCGACGGAGTACTCGCCGAGCTCGGCCATCTCGCCGAGCACCGCGACGGTGCGCTCGCCCGGACGGGCGATCTGCGCGAGCGTCCGGAGCGCGGCGGCCATCGAGTCCGGCGAGGCGTTGTACGCGTCGTTCACGACCGTGACGCCCTCCGGGCCGCCGTGGAGGAGCTCCATCCGCCACCGCTCGGCGCGCGTCATCGTGGCGAGCGCCTCGGCACCGTCGGCGAGCGGGACACCCCACTCGGCGGCGACCGCGAGCGCGGCCGTGGCGTTCATGGCGTGGTGCTCGCCGAGGATGGCGAGGCGGACGGTGACGGTCTCCTCGGCCTGGGTCGGGCCTCCCGGCACCGCCGACGCGTCCGTGCTCCGACGGGTCAGCGTGAACGCGGTGCCGTGCCGGTCGCTCGTCAGGTCCCCGATGCGGTACGCGGCGTCCGGGGAGGTGCCGAAGCCGACGACCCGTGCGGCTGTCAGCGCGCGCATCGAGGCAACGCGGTCGTCGTCGATGTTGAGCACGGCGGTCGCGGTCGACGGCAGGTCGGTCACCATCTCGGACTTCGCGCGCTGGGTCGCCTCGATCCCGCCGAACTCGCCCGCGTGCGCGAGTCCGACCTTGAGGACGACCCCGACGTCCGGCTCGGCGATGCGGACGAGCTTCGCGATGTGCCCGACACCGCTCGCGCCCATCTCGACGACGAGGAACCGCGTGTCGTGTGTGAGTCGCAGCATCGAGATCGGCGCGCCGACGTGGTTGTTGAACGAGCCCTCGGGTGCGACGGTCTCGCCGTGCCGGGACAGGATCGTGCGCAGCATGTTCTTGGTGCTCGTCTTGCCGTTCGAGCCGGTGATGCCCACGACCCGCAGGCGGCCGCCGGCGCGGACCCGGGCGACGACCTCGTGCGCGAGCGCGGCCAACGCGGCGTAGCCGTCCGCGACGACGATCTGGGCGACGTCGGCGTCCGGCCGGCCCGCCACCTCGGTCGCCGTGACGCGCTCGGTGATCACGAGCGCCGCCCCCGCCGACACCGCTGCGGGGACGAACAGGTGGCCGTCGGTCGTCTCGCCGGCGAGGGCGAAGAACACCGACCCGGGCCCGACGAGCCGGGAGTCCGTCTCAACGGAGCCCTCGATGACCCGCTCGGGCGCGCCGGCGACGAGTTCGCCGTCCACCGCCGCGGCGACCTCGGCGAGGGTGAGCGCGATCACCGGCGGGCCTCCCCCGGGGTCCAGCCGGCCTCACGGAGGGCGGCGCGTGCTTCGTCACGGGCGGAGTACTCCGTCCGGACCCCGCGGATGTCGCGGTAGTCCTGGTGTCCCGGTCCCGCCCAGAGGATCGAGTCGCCCTCGCCGGCGAGCGACACGGCGTGCCGGATGGCGGCCTCGGGCGGCGTGACCTCGTACAGCTCGTGGTCCGGGTAGGCCTCGCGTGCGGCGTCGACGAGCGTCTTGCGGATCGACGCCGGGTCCTCGAATCGCGGGTGGTGGTCGGTGACGACGAGCACGTCGCTGCCCGCCGCGGCCACACGGGCCATGTCCGCCCGCTTCGTCGTGTCCCGATCGCCGTCCGCGCCGAAGAGCATGATCACCTTGCCGGGCGTGAACTGCCGGACCGCGGCGAGGGTGTTGAGGAAGGCGTCGGGGCTGTGCCCGAAGTCGACGTAGACGCTGGGTCCCTCGTCGCCGGAGACCCGCTCGGTGCGGCCGGGGAGGTACGCGTCGATACCGCTCGTGCCGTCCTCGTGGCGGAGGGCCTGCTCGATGGCGCCGAGCTCGAACCCGCCTTCGACCAGCATGACGATCGCGAGTGCTGCGTTCGCGGCCATGTGCCACCCGATGAGCGGGACGCGGGTGGTCAACGACCGGCCCTCGGGGCCGGTGAGCCGGAACTCGGTGTACGCGGCAGCGGCCTCGGTGATCTCGACGCGCCACTCGGCCTCGACCTCGGGTCGGACCGTGATCGTCGTGACCGGGATCCGGGACTCGGCGACCACGCGCGCCCCCCACTCCGAGTCGAGCGAGACGACGCCCCGACGCCCGTGTTCGGGTTGGAACAGGGGCAGCTTCGCCTGGAAGTACTCCTCCATGTCGGCGTAGTCGTCGAGGTGGTCGTGGCTGAGGTTCGTGAACGCGACGACGTCGAACACGATGCCGTCGACCCGGTGTCGGCTGAGGGCCTGGGCGCTCACCTCGACGGCGACCGCGCGCACCTCGCTCTCACGCATCCGGGCGAGGAGCGCGTGCATCTCGCTCGCCTCCGGCGTCGTGAGGCGGCTCGTCACGCTGAGCTGCCCGATGTGCCGCTCCGCGGTCGAGCTGAGTCCCGTGACGAGCCCGAGCTGCCCGAGAACCGCCTCGAGCAGGTAGGCGGTGCTCGTCTTGCCGTTCGTGCCGGTCACGGCGAAGAGCTGCGGCAGGTCCTCGGCGTCCTGCGTCGTGCGGTACACCCACGCGGACACGTCCCCGAGCGCCGCGCGCGGGTCCTCGACGACGATCACGGGGAGACCGCTCGGTGCCGCCAGGGCCACCCCGGCGTCGTCCGTCATCACCGCGACGGCACCACGCTCGGCAGCGTCAGCCGCGAACTCGGCCCCGTGACGGTGCGCTCCGTGGACGCCAACGAAGACGTCCCCCGGCTGCACCTCGGCGGCGCTGAGGGTCACGCCGGTGACCTCGATGCCGTCCGACGAACCGACGACGCGCAGGCCGAATGCGTTGACGAGTTCGGCGAGCGGGCGTGCGGCCGGGTGTTCGGGACGGAGGACCGGAGGGATCCGAGCGGACACGTGCTCCTTCTTCCTCACCACGTGGACGGGTAGGTTTTCTCCGCCGTCGTGGAGGGGGTGACGCGGTACTTCTCGAGCACCTGGGACATGAGGGTGTGGAACGCCGGAGCGGCGGAGCTGGAGAACCGATGTCCCGGCCCCGGCTTCGTGAACGTCACCGTGACAACATACTGGGGGTCCTCGGCAGGTGCCATTCCGGCCACCGAGATGATGCGGTCGCTGCCGTACCCGCCACCGTTCGCCACGGCGACCTCGGCGGTCCCGGTCTTGGCGGCCACGTTGTAGCCCGAGATGGGCTGCATGCCGGCGAGCGTGCCCGCGTGGTCGGTCAGGGTGCTCTGCAGCATCTGCACGACCTGGTCGGCCGCCGAGGTGGACACCACGCGCGTCGGCGTGACGTCGGGCTTGTCGGTGACGGTGCCGTCGGCCTGCTCGCACCCCGAGACGAAGTGCAGCGGGATCCGCTCCCCGCCGTTCGCGAGCGTCTGGTAGATGCTCGCGACCTGCAGCGCGGTGGTCGAGATCCCCTGGCCGAACATCGAGTTCATGTTCGTCTGCGGGTCCCACGAGGGCGACGCGGCGTCGGGCCAGGTCGGCTGCCCCGGGAAGGCGATCCCGGACTGCGACTCGAACAGGCCGAACTTGCGCATGTACTCGTACCGCTGCTGGGCGCTGAGCACCTGCCCCGCCTCGGTGATGCCGACGTTCGACGACTGGGCGAGGATCCCGGTCAGGGTCAGGTTCTCGGTGCCGTGGTACTCGGCGTCCGAGATCCTGCCGCCCCACGGGAAGGTCCGCGAGTACGGCACCGACTCCGGGGTGAGCGGCGTCGCCTTGCCGGTGTCGAGGAGGGCCGCCGCGATCGCCGCCTTGATCGTCGACCCCGGCTCGTAGGTCGCGGTGAGGGCCCGCGAGCCGAACGACCCGGTGTCCTTCGTCGCGTCCACGTCGTTCGGGTCGACGCTCGGCCAGTCCGCGATCGCGCGGATCTCCCCGGTCCCGACCTGGACGACCGTCGCGGTGGCCGACTGCGCTCCGAGGGCCTGCGCCTGCTGGGCGATGTCCTGCTGCGCCATGTACTGCAGGTCCTCGTCGATCGTCGTCTCGACGGTCCCGCCGTTCTTCGCCTGCTTCGTCGTGACCGTGCTGCCCGGCAACTGCACGCCGTCCTCGCCGCGCTCGTAGGTCTCGGACCCGTTCGTCGCCGCGAGGCACTTGTCGTACGCCAGCTCGAGCCCCGCCTGCGCCCCGTCCGTGCCCATGAACCCCGTGAGGTTGCCGGCGGCGGCACCGTTCGGGTAGGTCCGCGATGCTTGCTTCTCGGGGTAGACCCAGGGGATGCCGAGCGCTTCGACCGCGCGGTAGTGCCCGACGTCCAACCCCTTGACGAGGTAGGCGAAGTCGGAGTTCGGGGCGGCCGCGATGGCGCGCTTCATGGTGGGGACGTCGCCACCGGACGCCGTCGCGAGCGCCTGGAGCGCCTGCGCGATCGAGACGTGCTTGATCCGGGTCCCGCCGAGCTTGCCCTGGAACGCGTCGACGATGCGGGGCGCCGTCGTGATGTTGTAGCGCGTGACGCTGTCCGCCAGGGGCGTGCCGTCGCGGTCGACGATCGACCCGCGGGTGCCGTACAGCGTCACCGGGATGCTCCGCTTGGCGACGGAGGCCTTGTCGAGCTCGGCCGCCTGCACGACCTGGATGTCGACGAGGCGGACGACGAACACCGCGACGAGTGCCATGATCGCCACCATCGCGACGCTGTAGCGGATGCGTCGGTTCTGGAGGGTCTTCCTCACACTGCGTCCTTCCGGACCGAGGGCGACGGTCAGCGCGTCTGGGGCGCCTGGAGCTCGGCCGCGTCCGACGATACGGACGAGTCCGAGGAACCCTGGCCCGACGCGCTGGCGCCGCTGCTCTTCCCAGCATCGGAGCCCGACGCACCGGTCGCCGAGCCGGTCGTGGTGGTGTGGGTCGTCGGCTGCTCGGCGCTCGTGGCCGTGTCCCCGTGCTTCGCGACGACCGCGGTGCCGTCGAGCAACGCGTTCGGCACCTGGTTCGTCGTGGTGGCCGCGGTCGAGTCGGTCGCCGCTGCCGGCGTCGGCGTGCCGTACACCACGCCCGTCTTCGGGTCGAGGTACACGGGCGACGAGTTCGCGATCATCCCGAGCGCCTGGGCGTTCCGAGCGAGGTTCTGCGGCGAACGGAGGACGGACAGCTGCTCGTCGAGCTGCTGCTGCGACCGGCTCAGGTCCGTCTGCGTCGACTGCAACGCGTCGAGCTGGTAGGCGCCCTTGCTCAGGACCATGCTGATGCCGAGCTGCGCGAGCAGGAGCGCCGCGAGTGCGGCGACCGCCACGAAGGCGGCGACGATCCGCGGTCGTGCCCGACGCTGCGCGCTGGTCGCCGTGACCTCGACGAGTTCCGGGCGGGCACGGCGGTGGTCGGGGCGGGGCTCGGCCGCGATGCCGGCCGCGAGGGCGAGGTTCGTGGTCATGTCACTTCCGGATTCGCTCGGCCGCGCGGAGTCGCACGGGGGTGGCTCGGGGGTTGGCGGCGCGTTCGGCCTCGTCGGCCAGCTCGGCGCCCTTGACGACGGCGGTGAAGGTCGGGCGGTGCTCGGGCAGCTCGACCGGGAGGCCCGGGGGTGCGCTCGACCGCGTCCGCTCGGCGAGCGCGCGCTTGACGATGCGGTCCTCGAGCGACTGGTAGGCCTCGACGACGATCCGGCCGCCGACGCGCAGGGCGTCGAGCGCGGCCGGGATCGCTCGCTCGAGCACCGCGAGCTCCTGGTTGACCTCGATCCGGAGGGCCTGGAACACCCGTTTCGCGGGGTGGCCCTGCCGCTGCACCGCGACCGGGGTGGCGGCGGTGAGCACCTCGACCAGGTCCGCCGACCGCTCGAACGGGCGCTCGGTCCGGCGCGCGACGACGGCCCGGGCGTACCGCGCCGCCAGTTTCTCCTCGCCGTACACCGTGAAGATCCGGCGGAGCGCGCGCTCGTCGTACTCGGCCAGGACGTCGGCGGCGGTGGGGCCGGCGGTGCGGTCCATGCGCATGTCGAGCGGCGCGTCCTTGCTGTAGGCGAAGCCGCGCTCGGCCCGGTCGAGCTGCAGGGACGAGACGCCGAGGTCGAACAGCACGCCGTCGACGGCGTCGATCCCGACGGACGCGATGGCCGCGGGCAGCTCGTCGTACACGGTGTGCACGAGGTGGACACGGTCACCGAAGGGCGCGAGGCGCTCCCCCGCGATCCCGAGGGCGTCCGTGTCGCGGTCGAGGCCGACGAGGGTGAGCTCCGGGAAGCGCGCGAGCAGTGCGGCCGAGTGGCCGCCCATGCCGAGCGTGGCGTCGACGAGGACCTTGCCGGACCCCTCGAGCGTCGGCGTGAAGAGCTCGACGATGCGCTCGAGGAGGACCGGTGTGTGCGGGAAGGTCCCGCCGTCGGATGCTGTCATGTCGCCCCCGCTTCCTGGACCGTGGATCCGGATCCCCATCCATCCCGACCTGACACCGGGGAAGGTGTGTCAGGGCGCATGGCTGGGAGTCCGGGTCCGCGGGTCAGAAGACGCCCGGGATCACCTCCTCGTCGTTCTCGGCGAAGTCGGCCTCGCTCGCGGCGTAGTAGGCCTCCCACGCGGGGGTGGACCAGATCTCGGCCCGGTCACCCGCGCCGATCACGGTCAGGTCGCGCTCGAGGCCCGCGTACTCGCGGAGGTTCTGGGGGATGGTCACGCGGTTCTGCTTGTCGGGCTGTTCGGCGCTCGCCCCGGAGAGGAACAGGCGCATGTAGTCGCGAGTGCGCTTGTTCGTCATCGGTGCCTGCCGGATGCGGTCGTGCAGCGCGGCGAACTCCTGCTGGCTGAAGACCACGACGCACCGTTCTTGTCCGCGCGTCATGACGATGCCGTCGGACAGCTCGTCACGGAACTTGGCGGGGAGGATGACGCGCCCTTTCTCGTCGAGCTTCGGAGCGTACGTACCGAGCAGCACGGCCGACCCCCTCTGCTCCAACGACCACCTCGTTCCTCCACTTTACTCCACCGCCCACCACCGAGCAACGGAACGGCGCCCCGGGAAGGCCCCCGAGCCCCCGTTCTGGGGGCGAGTGGGCGGCGTCGCGGCGGGCTGGAGCGCTGCCGAACGCCCGCGCGCATGCGGATCCGGCGCCGTTCCTCCCGGTCGGAGTGGGGGTGGAGGGAAGTGGGGGGATCGTGTGGAGCGGAGTGGAGGAGGGGGTGGAGGGCCGCGGTGTGTCGTCGGAGCATCGAGGGCTGTCGCCCGGGAACGCGACAGCGGGGCCGACCCGAAGGTCGACCCCGCTGTGGTGGTGCAGGTGGACGGGAGCGGCTACTGCTCCTGGTTGCGCTTGTCCCAGCGCTCGTTCATGCGGTCCATGAACGAGCCGCCGGCGCCGCCCTTGGCGGTCGGACGAGCGGCCGGCCGGCCGGCACGCGAGCCGACACCGGGACGCAGTGCGAAGAGGACGCCCGCGAGCATGAGCACGAAGCCGACCACGCCGATCACGGGCTGCCGGAGCGCGAGGCCCAGCACGACGACGCCGACCCCGACGAGTGCCCCGAGGACACCGAGCGTGATCGAGGTGTAGGTCGGCCGCCCCTGCCGCTTGGTGACGCGGGCCACGAAGTCGGAGTCGTTCTGGTAGAGGCTGCGCTCCATCTCCTCGAGGAGTCGCTGCTCTTGCTCCGAGAGTGGCATCTCAAGTCCCTCATCCCTGGGATCGACGCTGGTTCAGTGGGCCGATTCTATGCCTCGGCCACCCACTAAGGTAAGGAGGGTGGCTGAGAGTACGCGGTTAGTGGATCTCGTCTCGGATCGCATCGAACGCGCGCTCACGGAGCAGCGCACGCGGCTCGCGGCGATCAGTCCCGACCTCGCGCCGTTCAGCGACTTCTCGCGCGATCTGCTCGCCGGCGGCAAGCGGTTCCGTGCCCTCTTCTGCTACTGGGGCTGGCAGTCCGTCGCCGGCCGGTCGGGCTCGTTCGACCCGCTCGCCGCGGGATCCCGTCAGACCACCGCGGAGGCCGTCGTCACCGCGGCCGCGGCCCTCGAGGTGTTCCACGCGGCGGCCCTCGTGCACGACGACATCATGGACCGCTCGGACACGCGGCGCGGCCGCCCCGCAGCCCACCGTCGCTTCGAGCGCCTGCACGCAGAGCACGGATGGATCGGCGACAGCGCCGCGTACGGCACGAACAGCGCGCTGCTCATGGGCGACCTCCTGCTCTCGCTGTCCGACAGCGTGTTCGACGAAGCCCTGGCCCTGCTCGAGCCCGGCCGTGCGCGCCTGGTCCGTCAGGAGTTCCACGCGATGCGACTCGACGTCACCGCGGGGCAGTACCTCGACATCCACGAGGAGACCGCGTGGCCGACCGTCGACGAGGCCGACCTGCTCGTCCGCGCCCAGCGGGTCATCGTGTTCAAGTCGGCGAAGTACTCGGTCGAGGCGCCGCTCGCCATCGGCGGACTCATCGCCGGCGCGGACGACCGCCAGCTCGAGGGGTTGCGGGCCTTCGGCCTCCCCCTGGGCGTCGCGTACCAGCTGCGCGACGACCTGCTCGGCGTGTTCGGCGACCCCGAGGTCACGGGCAAGCCCGCCGGTGACGACCTGCGCGAGGGCAAGCGGACGGTGCTCATCGCGACCGCACGGAAGGCCCTGCCCACGGGCGCCCGGCAGCTCGTCGACGAGTTGCTCGGCGATCCCGAGCTCGACGAGGACCAGATCACGATGCTCCGGGCGACCCTCACCGAGTCCGGCGCCGTCGCCGCCGTCGAGCGGTCGATCGAGCGGCACGTCGCCCGGGCGAAGGCCGCGCTCGCGGCGGCGCCGCTCACGCCGTCGGCGCGGGAGCAGCTCGTCGCCCTGGCGGACACGGTCGCCCAGCGCGTCGCCTGAGGACCACCCCGACTCGGCGACTGGTCGCGGCTCGACGACCCGCTACGCCTCGACGACCCGCTGCGCCGCGACGACCCGCCTCGCCGCGCCTCGCCGACCATCGCGGCCGGTCAGAGCAGGGACTGCGCGACCCGGCGCACCTCGGCCTTGCGTCCGGCCCGGAGCGCTGCGATGGGCGGGACGCCGATCGACTCCTCGGTCGTGAGCATCCAGCGCACGGCCTCGTCGTCGCTGAAGCCGTTGTCGCCGAGCACGATGAGCGTGCCGCGGAGCTCCGGCAACGGCTCCGCACCGTCGAGGAACTCGACCGGGACACGGAGCACACCGTCGACCCGCGCGGGGAGCAGGGTGCGCTGCTCGAACAGCCGGTGGACCCGGCCCGGGCTCACACCGAGCAGCTCCACGAGGTCGGGCACGGTCAGCCAGCGCTCGGACAGGGCGTCGTCCGTCAGTGCGTCAGTCACGCTGCCATGGTGCCAGAATCCCCCGCGGTCCTCGAACGGGGGCGAGGGGCACGTGAGTCACACCAGTCACATCCGTCTCGTTGATTGACTCGCGTGACGATCCGTGCCACGGTGGTGCGGACCTTGCCGCGGCGCGACGGAGCACCCGCGGCGCGGCACCCGGCCGAAGCAGCACGGCACCCCCGCCGCGGCCCCCGAGGAGAGTGATCACCGTGGACACCGACGACGCCGCCGCACGGCGCCCGCGCGCAGCCCGATTCGCGACGATGCCGATCGTCCTCGCCGGCACGATCGCCGTCGCCGCCGGCCTGACCGGACCGGTGGCCGCCGGACACCTGGACCAGCGCCACCGCCCCGAGGAGAAACACGAGGGCGACCACACGCGACGAGCCGCGCCCGACCGCGTCGAGACCGACCACCCGGTGTTCGGCACCGCGGTCGCCACCTCGACCCCGACGGTCGCGACCGTCGCCGCCATCACCGAGGCGCCGGCCTCATACACCGTGGTCCAGGGCGACACGGTCAGCGCGATCGCGGCCCGGTACGGGCTCTCGCCGCGCGACGTCCTCAGCGCGAACGGCCTGAGCTGGAACGCGATCATCCACCCGGGGCAGACCCTGACGCTGCGGTCGGGGTCGACCGCGACCGGCCGGACCGGCGGGACCTCGACCTACCACGTGGTGTCGGGCGACACGGCGACCGGCATCGCGGCGCGGCTCGGTGTCTCCACGAACGCGCTGCTCGCCGCCAACCAGTTGTCGGCCACGAGTGTCATCTACCCGGGGCAGACGCTCCGGGTACCGTCGGCGACCACCACCTCGACGGTCGCGGTGACGACGAACGCCGGGACCAGCACCGCGGCTCCGGCGGTCAGCAGCGCGACGACCGTGCACATCCTCGCCGGCGACACCCTGGCCACGATCGCGTCGGCGCACGCCGTCTCGGTCGCCGACCTGCTCGCCGCGAACGGCCTGACCTACACGAGCACGATCTACGCCGGGAGCACCCTCGTCGTGCCGGCGTCGAGCGGTGTCGGCCTGACGAACGAGATGCGGGCCAACGCCGAGACCATCGTCCGCGTCGGCCGCGCCCTGGGGGTTCCCGAGCGGGGCCTCGTCGTCGCGCTCGCGGCCGCGATGCAGGAGTCCGGGCTCCGCGACCTCGACCACGGGGACCGCGATTCGATCGGACTGTTCCAGCAGCGGCCGAGCCAGGGCTGGGGATCCGCGTCCGAGCTCATGGACCCGACGTACGCGGCGAGGCTGTTCTTCGGCGGTCCGCACAACCCGAACGCCGGCACGACGGCCGGTCTCCTCGACGTCCCCGGCTGGCAGTCGATGTCGGTCACGGACGCGGCCCAGGCCGTGCAGAACTCGGCGTACCCGAAGGCGTACGGCCAGTGGGAGAAGCCCGCGACCGCGTGGCTCGCCACCCTCTGACGCCGGATCCGGCCGCCAGGTCGGAAGCGGGACCGGTCGTCCGTGAGCACCGCCTCCTCCTCCAGATCGAGATTGCATCACGGTCGGTGCGTCAGCGGCGGTGGTCCGACGCCCGATTCGTAGAATGCCGACCGTGACCATGAACGCCGCGACGGATCCGATGATCGGTCGGATGATCGACCAGCGGTACCGCGTCCGGTCGCGCATCGCCCGCGGTGGCATGGCCACCGTGTACCTCGCCACGGACGTCCGTCTGGAGCGCCGCGTCGCGATCAAGATCATGCACGGTCACCTGGCGGACGACGCCGCGTTCCGCGGACGCTTCATCCAGGAGGCCCGGTCCGCCGCCCGTCTGTCCCACCCGAACGTCGTGGGGGTGTTCGACCAGGGGCAGGAGACCGACTGCACCTACATCGTCATGGAGTACATCCCGGGCATCACGCTCCGTGACCTCCTGCAGGAGCACCGGGCACTCACGAGCGACCAGGCGCTCGACATCCTCCGCGCCGTCCTCGCCGGGCTCGCGTCCGCGCACCGGGCGGGCATCGTGCACCGTGACCTCAAGCCCGAGAACGTCCTCCTCGCGGACGACGGCCGGATCAAGCTCGGCGACTTCGGCCTCGCGCGCGCCGCGACGGCGAACACCGCCACCGGCGCTGCCCTGCTCGGGACCATCGCGTACCTCTCCCCCGAACTCGTCACGCGCGGAGTGGCGGACACCCGGAGCGACATCTACGCCGTCGGCATCATGCTGTACGAGATGCTCACGGGCGAGCAGCCGTACAAGGGCGACCAGCCGATGCAGATCGCGTACCAGCACGCGAACGACACGGTCCCGGCGCCGAGCGCGAGCAACCCGGCGGTGCCGCCCGAACTCGACGACGTCGTCCGCTGGGCCACCGCCCGCGACCCCGATGAACGACCGCGCGACGCCCGCGCGATGCTCGACGGCCTCGCGGGCATCGACGAGCGGATGAGCGGCCCTCGCGCGACGTCCGTGCTCCACCCCGCCGGCACCACCACCGTCCTGCCGCTCGACGCCGCGCCCGCGGACACCACGATGCTCGGTCCGCGTGGTCCGCTCGCTCCGCCCCGGAGCCCGATCGGACCGCAGCGCTCGACGACGTCGGCGCCCCGGTTCCCACCGACGGCGAGCGACTCGCTCGAGACCGCTCTCGCTCCCGCCGCGGGACGCCTCGCGCACACGACCGCCCGGCGCCGTCGCCGCGGGTGGGTCCTCCTCGCCGTCGTGGTCGTGGTGGCACTCGTCGTCGGGGTCATCGCGTGGTGGTTCGGACCCGGGCCCGGCGGCAACGTGCGCGTGCCGGAGGTCGCCGGCAAGAGCGTCTCCCAGGCACGCCGCCTGATCGAGGAGCGGGGACTGCACGCCGCGTCGAGCACCGGCGCGCGCCCCGACGCGGTCGTCCACGCGGGCGCCGTCTCGGCGACCGCGCCGGACGCCCGGCGCATCGTGACCCGCGGGACGACGATCCGGATCCTCGTCTCGTCCGGGCCCCGACCCATCGTGCTCCCCGCGATCGTCGGACAGCCGGTCGCGACCGTGCGGAGCGAACTCGCCCCGCACTTCACACTCGAGCAGCTGCGCTACCGGTTCGACGGATCCGCTGCCGCGGGCACCGTCCTCGCCGCGACCGGCACGACCGAGGCCGGCGACGACGTCGACCTGACCACCGTGCACCAGTACGGCGAGCGGATGCCCGTCCGCCTCACGGTGTCGCTCGGCGCCGTGCCGGACGTCGTCGGCAAGTCGAGCGACGCGGCCACCGCCGCGCTCGAGGCGGTCGGGCTCGACGCCGGCCAGGCGCCCGGCCAGTACAGCGACGACGTCCCCACCGGCGACGTCATCAAGGCGATCCTCCCGGCCGACCCCGTGGTCAAGGGTTCCACGGTGCAGCTCGTGGTGTCGAAGGGCCCCGTCCCGATCACGCTCCCCGACGTCCGGAAGAAGCCGATCGACCAGGCCGCGTCGACCCTCCAGGCCCTCGGCCTGCACGTGTCCTACCCGGACTGCACGAACGTGCTGTGCTCGTTCTACGACTGGAAGTCGTCGCTGCCGGTGTCCGCGACCGACCCGGCCCCCGGCTCCACCGTGCACAAGGGCGACACGATCACGCTCGACTACGAGCAGTGACCGGTGCGCGCCGTCCGGCCCTCGGCTGACGCGACCGGGGGCCGGACGGACGGGAGGCACGACACCGGTCCGGTGCCGTGCCTCCCGTCCGTCCCGGGGACCGTCAGGACCGCGGTGCCGCGCTCAGCTCCTCGGCCACGAGGAACGCGAGCTCGAGCGACTGCATGTGGTTGAGGCGCGGGTCACAGAGCGACTCGTACCGGGTGGCGAGGGTCTCCTCGTCGATGTGCTCGGACCCACCGAGGCACTCGGTGACGTCGTCGCCCGTGAGTTCGACGTGGATGCCGCCCGGGTAGGTCCCGACCGCGCGGTGGGCCTCGAAGAAGCCGCGGACCTCGTCCACGACGTCGTCGAAACGCCGCGTCTTGTAGCCGGTCGGCGTCGTCAGGCCGTTGCCGTGCATCGGGTCGGAGACCCAGAGCGGGTTGGCGTCCATGCCCTTGATCGCCTCGAGCAGGGGCGGGAGCTTCTCGCGGACGAGGCCCGCCCCCATGCGCGTGATGAACGTCAGGCGGCCCGGCTCGCGCTCGGGGTCGAGCTTGTCGATGAGCGCCTCCATGTCGGAGGCCGAGGTCGACGGCCCGAGCTTCACGCCGATCGGGTTCCGAACCCGCGACAGGAAGTCGACGTGCGCGCCGTCGATGTCGCGCGTGCGCTCCCCGATCCACACGAAGTGGCCGGAGGTGTCGTACGGCAGACCGGACCGGGAGTCGATACGCGTCATCGGGCGCTCGTAGTCCATGAGGAGGCCCTCGTGGGACGCGTAGAACTCGACGTGCTTGAGTTCGTCGAAGTCCGCGCCCGCGGCCTCCATGAACCGGATGGCGCGGTCGATCTCGCGGGCCAGGTGCTCGTACCGCGCGTTCGCCGGGTTTTCGGCGAAGCCCTTGTTCCAGCTGTGCACCTGTCGGAGGTCGGCGAACCCGCCCTGCGTGAAGGCGCGGATGAGGTTCAGCGTCGACGCCGCGGTGTGGTACCCCCGCACGAGACGCTGGGGATCCGCCTGCCGGGACTCCGGCGTGAAGTCGTAGCCGTTGATGATGTCGCCGCGGTAGGCGGGCAGGGTGACGTCACCGCGGGTCTCGAAGTCGCTCGACCGCGGCTTGGCGAACTGCCCCGCCATGCGTCCCATCTTGATGACGGGCGTGGAGGCGCCGTACGTCAGGACGACGGCCATCTGCAGGATCGTCTTCACCCGGTTGCGGATGGCGTCGGCGGTCGCACCGGCGAACGTCTCGGCGCAGTCACCGCCCTGGAGGAGGAAGGCCTGACCCCGAGCCGCCGCCGCGAGCCGGTCGCGCAGCACGTCGACCTCGCCAGCGAACACGAGCGGCGGGAAGGTCGCGATCTCGGCCGATGCGGCCTCAGCCGCGACCGGGTCCGGCCACGCCGGCTGCTGCTTGATCGGGAGCGTCCGCCAATAGTCGAGCCCCTCGATCACGTCCGGATCCTGCAGGGCGACGATGTCGGTCGACTCGAACACTTCGATTCCCTCGTGGTTGTGTGGCTCGATGCCACGTCGGGCAGGGCTGTCCACACCGGTCGGGGCGTGCGGACTGACTGAGCCTAACGTGGAAGCGTGGCGCCCTGTTCCCCAGCGGTGGAACCGACGCGCTGCCCCGTGGACCGGAGGGCCGCTGCGCCGCGCTCCTTCACGCTCGACGCATACACGTCGGCGTACTCCTGGTGACTCAGGCGTCGGAGCTCGTGCATGATCTCGTCGGTCACGCTGCGGAGGATGAAGCGGTCCGACTCCAGGCCCGTGAAGCGGGAGAAGTCGAGGGGCTCGCCGAAGACGACCCCGACGCGCTTGATCTTCGGCACGTGCTGACCGATCGCCATGACCTCGCGCGTGCCGACCATGGCGACCGGGACGACCGGGACGCGCCCCTCAAGCACCATGCGGGCGACGCCCGTGCGGCCGCGGTAGAGGCGCCCGTCCGGGCTGCGCGTGCCCTCCGGGTAGATGCCGAGCTGCTCTCCGCGCGCCAGCACGCCGAGGCCCGTCCGCAGGGAGGCCTCGCTCGCCTTGCCGCCCGATCGATCGATGGGCAGCTGGCCGAGCGCGCCGAAGGCGGTCTTCGTGGCCCAGCCCTTGATCCCACGACCGGTGAAGTAGTCGCTCTTGGCGAGGAACGAGATCCGGCGGTCGAGCACGACCGGCAGGATCACGGAGTCGATGAACGACACGTGGTTGCTGGCGAAGATGACGGGACCCGTCGCCGGAACGTGCTCACGCCCGACGACCCACGGGCGGAACACCGCCGTGAGCAGTGGTCCGATGAGCAGGTTCTTGAGCACCCAGTAGAGCATCGTCGCGTCCTCGGTCCGGTCGAGCGGTCAGGCGGTCCGCGCGTGGATCCGCGCCAGGTCCGCGGCACCGACGACACCCGCGTCGTTCACGAGCTCCGCGATGACGAAGTCCGGCTCCGGATGGTAACCCCGCGCGGGCAGGTTGTTCAGGTACGCCTGACGGATCGGTTCGAGCAGGCGGTCCCCCGCGCTCGCGACCCCACCCCCGAACACGAACAGCTGCGGGTCGAGCACAGCCGACAGCGACGCGCACGCCTCGCCGAGGTGTCGTCCGAGTCGACGGAGCGCCGCGAGGGCCCCCGGGTCGTCGGCGAGGATGAGGTCGCCGACGATCTGCCCGTCCAGCGTGCCGCCGTTGGCGTCGCGGGCCTCGGCGAGGGCGACACCGATCCCACCGGCGTCCGCGACGTCGTTCGCCATCCGCTGCAGCGCCCGACCCGAGCCGTACTGCTCGATGCACCCGCGCGCGCCACAGCCGCACGGGAGGCCGTTCGGGACGATGCGGAGGTGGCCGATCTCGCCACCGGTGCCGAAGCCGCCGCGGAACAAGCGGTCCTCGGTGACGATCGCCCCGCCGACACCGGTGCCGATCGTGAGCATCGTCATGTCGCTGACGAGGCGGCCGGCACCGAAGCGGAACTCCGCCCAGCCCGCGGCGTTGGCGTCGTTGTCGACGGTGATGTGCACGTCGCCGAGGCGTTCCTGCAGCCGCTGCCGCAGCGGCTCGTTCCGCCACCGGATGTTCGGCGTGTAGTAGACGATCGACTGCGAGGCGTCGATGAACCCGGGAGCCGCGACACCGACGGCCTCGATCGCGTGCTCCGCGCGGAGGCGTTCGACCATCGAGACGACGTCGTCGAGCATGGCGGTGGGGTCCGCGGCGTTGGTGGGGACCCGGTCCTCCGCGACGATCTCGCCGAGTTCGGAGACGACCGCGCCCGCGATCTTCGTGCCCCCGATGTCGATTCCGATGGCATGCACGAACATCGACCCTACCCGGTGTGGACACTGGACTCGCGCGGGGGCGTGGGTCCTATGCTGAGCGCGTCCGGCTCGACGACGAGGCGGATCAGCATCGACGGTCGACGAGGGAGTTGCCGTGCACGATCACCGAACCTCACCGGAGGGGACCGACCAGACCCACGCGGACGCCGGGCACGGCTCCGCCGCCCGGATCCTCGTCGAACGGGCCGCGGCGACGCCCGATCGCGGACTCCTCGCCCAGCGGCACGGGGAACGGTGGGTGCCGATGAGCGCTGCGAGCGTCCTCGCCCGCGTCCGCGCCGTCGCCAAGGGCCTCGTCGCCGCGGGACTCGAGCCGGGCGCCCACATCGCCGTGCTGTCCCGCACGCGGTCGGAGTGGACCATCGTCGACTTCGCGATCTGGCACGCGGGTCTGGTGTCGGTGCCCGTCTACGAGACGAGCTCGCCCGACCAGGTCCGGTACATCCTCCAGGACTCCGAGTCCGTCGCGATCGTCGTCGAGAGCGAGGAGCACGCACGCCGGGTGGCGGGCGTCGCCCCGGACCTCCCACGTCTCGCGCAGCACTGGACCATCGACGGCGGCGGGCTCGACGACCTGGCGCGACTCGGCGAACCGGTGACCGACGCCGAGCTGGACGCCCGCCTCGACGCGGTGTCCGCGCACGACGACGCGACCATCATCTACACCTCCGGCACGACGGGTCGGCCGAAGGGCTGCGTCCTCCGTCACGACAACTTCACGACGCTCGTCGAGGGTGCGGCGGAGGCGATGGCGGACGTCGTCGAGGACGGCGCCTCGACACTGCTGTTCATCCCCATGGCGCACGTGTTCGCGCGGTTCATCGCCGTCATGTCGATCGGGACCGGTGTGCTCGTCGGTCACGAGCCCGACACCAAGGACCTCATGCACGCGGTCGCCACGTTCCGGCCGACGTTCCTGCTCGCTGTCCCGCGCGTGTTCGAGAAGATCTACAACGCGGCCGAGCAGAAGGCGGCCGTCGGCGGACGCGGCCGGGTGTTCCGGCTGGCGGCCGACACCGCGGTCGAGCACTCCGAGGCGCTCGCCACCGGGACGGTCCCGCTCGGCCTCCGCCTGCGGTTCCGGCTGTTCGACCGGCTCGTCTACGCGAAGCTCCGCGAAGCGCTCGGCGGTCGGGTGCGGTACGCGATCAGTGGGTCGGCGCCGCTGTCGCCCCGCCTGGCCCATTTCTTCCGGTCCGTCGGGGTGCTCGTGCTCGAGGGCTACGGCCTGACCGAGACGACCGCACCCGCGACCGTCAACCGGGCGGCGGAGATCCGCATCGGGTCCGTCGGCCGCGCCCTCCCCGGCGTCGAGGTGCGGATCGCCGACGACGGCGAGATCCTCGTCCGTGGCGTCGACGTGTTCGACCGGTACTGGAACCGCCCCGACGCCACCGAGCAGGCGTTCGTCGACGGCTGGTTCAGGACCGGTGACCTCGGGACGCTCGACGAGCACGGCGTCCTGACCGTCACCGGGCGCGCGAAGGAGCTCATCGTCACCGCGAGCGGCAAGAACGTCGCACCCGCCCCGCTCGAGGACGCCGTGCGCGAGCACCCGCTCGTCGCGCAGGTCGTCGTGGTCGGCGAGGGCAAGCCGTTCGTCGCGGCGCTCGTCACCCTGGACTCCGAGATGCTGGCCGGCTGGTGCGCGGCCAACGGGATCGTCCCCGCGCTCACCCCCCGGAGCGCCGCCCACGACGCACGCGTCCACACGGCCGTGCAGCACGCGATCGACGCCGCGAACCAGCGCGTGTCCCGCGCCGAGTCGATCCGCTCGTTCACGATCCTGGACGCCGAGTTCACGGAGGCGTCCGGGCACCTCACGCCGAAGCTCACCGTCAAGCGGGACCGGGTGCTCTTCGACCACGCCGTCGACGTCGAGCACATCTACTCGGGCTCCGAGGTGCAGACCACCGCGGTGCCGGTCGTCGAGCACCGGCACCGCGGGTACTGACCCGACCCGACGACGAACGCCCCGCCGGAGCACCGGCGGGGCGTTCGTGTGTGGCCGCGGTTCAGCCGACCGTCACGGACTTGCATCCGAGCGTCGGGTTCGACCCACCGCCCTGGTTGATCGCGTACGCGCACACCTTGTGGGTGCCCTTCGCCAGCGAGACCGTCGTGCTCCACCCGGTGTTCGCCGGGGCTCCCGCCACCGCACGCGCCACGTCGGACCGGGCGATGGAGGTCGTCACGCTTCCCAGGTACTTCGACCCGGAGGTCTGGTCGTACAGCCGGACCTCCGTGCTCGAGGTCTGGTCCGGGTCCCATGCCCACCCGCGTGCCGTGGCCCCGCCGCTCGTCGCCGTGAGGGTGTCGAAGCTGCCCTTCGGGGTGGCCGAGGCGGTCGAGCCCGACGCGGCGGCCTTGGACATGATGACCGGCGCGGACGAGAACGCCAGTGCGTTCCCGCTGTTCGGGTGGTGGAGCACGACCTCGACGTGGTAGGTCCCCGCGGCCATCGAGCCGAGCGAGAAGGTCGTGGCGTTCGTGCCCTGCTGCACCGGGACGCCGGACGCGATCGTCGTGAAGCCGGAACCGTTCGCGCTCGTACCGACCTTGACGTCGGCCGTCGTGCCGGCGACCCAGGCCGCGTCGTGGAACTTGACCGTCGTGCTGCCGGTCGCGGCCGGCGTGTTCCGCAGGTGGATCGACTTGAGGTGCCAGACCGCGGCACCCTTGTCCTCGTTCGGGTCGAACCGGAACCCGGTGATGACCTGGCCGGCCCACCCGACCTTCGGGTTGAGGGCGGTCTCGTCGAGGGGGTTCACCGCGGTCATGTCGATCGCGACCTCACGGGCGTTCGCCCCGGAGAACGTCAGGATGTCGTTGCCGATCTGCGGCGTCGACGTGCTCGCGCCGTACCAGATGACGCGCGCCATCTTGCCGCCGCCCGCAGCGCTCGCCAGTGAGAACCCGCCGTCGTAGGTCAGGTCGAAGGTGAGGTAGTGGTACTGGTTCGCGCTGAACTTCTGGACGGGCAGGTGGACCTGCGGGTCGCCCTGGTTCGGCCCCTGGTTCTGCGCCGTCAGACCGTCGCTGCCGTAGTGGATGAGCCGCGCGTTCTGCAGCGTGACGCCCGACGCGTTCGCCGACGAGGTGAACTCCCACGGCTTGCCCCGCTGGACCGTCGCGAGGTCCTTGCCGTCCGCCGGGCTGGGGCTGTCCACCACCGGCTCGGGCATCGGCTCGACCCGGTAGGTGCCGTGGTCGCCGGGCGGCATCGCGGCCTGCGTCGTCGTGCCGCCGTGCAGGCGCACCCAGTTCAGGGTCGCCGACACCGTGGGGTGTGCCGCGTTCGTGACGATGGGCTGGACGCGGAGTGCGACCACCTTCGCGCTCGTCCACGGGATCTTGCTGCCCTGGTTCGACGTCCCGTTGAGCGGGATGTCGTACACGTGGTCGCCCGCCGTGACGTTGAAGGTGGTCCCGCCGAGGCAGCTGCTCGTCTTCTCGCGGCAGGTGTACCAGTAGACGATGCCCTTGCCCGAACCGGCCGACGACGTGTTCATCTCGAACGACAGGCGCTGGTAGCGCGACGTGTTGATCGGCGCCGCGGCACCGTCCCGCCCGTAGGCCAAGCTGCCGCTCACCGTGTCGACGAGCGAGATGAAGCCCCCGGTGCCGTAGTTCATCGACAGCTGCCCGTTGGCCACCTTGTAGGTGCCGGGCCCGCTGAGGTCGGTGTTGTAGTCGGCCGCGTCGCTGAAGTCCCACGGGTCCTGGAAGGTCTCGGACGCGTAGTCCGGGGACTCCCCCACCACCGGCTCGGTCGCGGCGTGGGCCGGTGCCGCACCACTGACCGTCACCACCGCGAGCGGCGCGGCGACGACCGTGAGGACCACCCCGAGGGCGGTCAGTCGTCCGCGGCGCGATCGCGCACGGACGAGACGTGTTCCTGATGATGACATCGCTGTCCCCTGATCCTGTCGGCGGACGCCCTCTCTGCGTCCGGGTCCACGGTGACCAGGGAACCTGATCCGCGTCCACCCCGTGAACGGGGGTGACCGCGTCGGGAGCGATGTGCGCCCCGGTCAGAACCAATCCTGCCCGCGGATGTCGCGGAGCGCACGTCGTCGTGTCTCCGGATCGAGCGTCATGACGTAGACGGTGCCGTCGAGGTGGTCCGTCTCGTGCTGCAGCGCCTCCGCCATGAGCCCCTCGCCCTCGAGCACGACCTCGGCGCCGTCGACGTCGAGGCCCCGCACCCGCGCGTACGGGAACCGTCGGGTCGGGTACGCCAGGCCGGGCACCGAGAGGCATCCCTCGTCCATGAGCTCGGGCTCGCCACGGGTCTCGACGAGCTCCGGGTTGAGCACGTAGCCGACGAAACCGTCGACGTTGACGCTGAAGGCGCGCAGTCCGACGCCGATCTGCGGCGCGGCCACGCCGGCACGGCCCGGCACCCGCACCGTGTCGAGGAGGTCCTGCACGAGGTCCGCGACGCCGTCCGCGCCGATCCGGACCGGGTCGGCCGGTGACCGCAGCACGGGGTCGCCGAACAACCGGATGGGACGGACCGTCATCAGGCGACCACCACCAGGAGGTCCCCGGCGTCGACCTGTTGGGTCACCGGGACGGCCAGCCGCGTCACCGTTCCCGCACGGGGCGTCGTGATCGCCGCCTCCATCTTCATCGCCTCGATGCTCGCCACGGCCTGACCCGCCTCGACGTGGTCGCCGGGCTGCACCTTGAGCGTCACGACACCGGAGAACGGTGCCGCGACCTGACCCGGGTCGTCGCGATCGGCCTTCTCGGCGGCCTTCGACTCCACCGCGACCGACCGGTCACGGACATACACGGGGCGAAGCTGCCCGTTCAGGGTGGTCATGACCGTGCGCATGCCGCGCTCGTCGGCGTCGCCGATGGCCTCGAGGCCGACGTGGAGCGTGACGCCCCGGGCGATGGACACGACGTGCTCCCGCCCCTGCTTGAGCCCGTACAGGTAGTCGGCGGTCCCCACGCCCGAGAGGTCGCCGTACTGGTCCCGGACACGGTGGAACTCGTCGGTCGGACCCGGGAACAGGAGCCGGTTCAGGGCCGCCTGCCGCGCCCGGCCCGGCTCGGCGAGCACCGCGGCGTCCTCGTCCGAGATCGGCGTCGTCGTGAGGTGGACCTCGCGCCCGGCGAGCACCTTGCTGCGGAACGGCTCCGGCCAGCCGCCGGGCAGGTCCCCGAGCTCGCCCGCCATGAACCCCACGACCGAGTCCGGCACGTCGTACCGCTCGGGGTGCTGCTCGAAGTCGGCGGGGTCGGCGCCGACCGCCGCGAGCTGGAGTGCGAGGTCGCCCACCACCTTGGAGGACGGGGTCACCTTGGTCGGGCGTCCCAGGATCCGGTTGGCCGCGGCGTACTGGTCCTCGACCTCCTCGAACCGGTCGCCGAGGCCGAGCGCGATCGCCTGCTGCCGGAGGTTCGACAGCTGCCCGCCCGGGATCTCGTGCACGTACACCCGACCGGTGGGACCCGGGAGGCCCGACTCGAACGGCCGGTAGACGCGGCGGACGGCCTCCCAGTAGGGCTCGAGGTCGCTCACCGCCCGCAGTGCGAGCCCGGTGTCGCGCTCCGTGTGCGCCAGCGCCGCCACGAGCGCCGACATGCTCGGCTGGCTCGTGGTGCCCGCCATGGGCGCGGCCGCGACGTCGACGGCGTCCGCTCCGGCGCGGCTCGCCGCCAGGAGGGTCGCCAGCTGCCCGCCGGCGGTGTCGTGCGTGTGCACGTGGACCGGCTGGTCGAACCGCTCCCGCAGGGCCGCCACGAGGCGCTCGGCAGCACCGGCACGGAGGAGGCCCGCCATGTCCTTGATCCCGATCACGTGCGCACCCGCCGCCACCATCTGCTCCGCCAGGCGCAGGTAGTAGTCGAGCGTGTAGAGGTCCTCCGCCGGGTCGAGCAGGTCGGCCGTGTAGCAGAGCGCGGCCTCGGCGACGGCCGTGCCGGTCGCGAGCACGGCCTCCAGGGCGGGTCGCATCTGCGCGACGTCGTTGAGGGCGTCGAACACGCGGAAGACGTCGACGCCCGTCGCCGCGGCCTCGGCGACGAAACCCGCGGTGACCTCGGTCGGGTACGGCGTGTAGCCGACCGTGTTGCGGCCGCGGAGGAGCATCTGGATCGGGATGTTCGGCATCGCCGCACGGAGGGCCGCGAGTCGTTCCCACGGGTCCTCGCCGAGGAACCGCAGGGCGACGTCGTACGTCGCGCCGCCCCAGGCCTCGATGCTGAGCAGTTCCGGGGTGAGCCGCGCGACGTACGGGGCGACCGCGACGAGGTCCGTGCTGCGGACGCGGGTCGCGAGCAGGGACTGGTGGGCGTCGCGCATGGTCGTCTCGGTGACGGCCAGGGCCGTCTGCGCGCGCAGGGCCTCCGCCCAGCGCGCCGGACCGAGGGCGAGGAGGCGCTGCCGCTGCCCGGCCGGCGGCTCCTGTCCCAGGTCCACATGCGGGAGCTTCACCGCCGGGTCGAGTGCACCCGTGCCCGGCCCGTTCGGCTGGTTGACGGTGACGTCCGCGAGCCACGCCAGCACCTTGGTGCCACGGTCCCGCGAGACGTGGCCGCCGAGCAGCTGCGGGCGCTCCTCGATGAACGACGTGCTGATGTCACCGCGAGCGAAGTCCGGGTCCTCCAGGACGGCCTGGAGGAACGGGATGTTCGTGCTCACGCCGCGGATGCGGAACTCGGCGAGGGCACGACGGGCCCGGGCGACCGCGGCGGGGAACGACCGCCCGCGGCACGTCATCTTGGCGAGCATCGAGTCGAAGTGCGGGCTGATCTGCGCGCCGGTCGACACCGTGCCGCCGTCGAGGCGGACCCCCGCGCCACCCGGGCTCCGGTAGGTCGTGATCCGGCCGGTGTCCGGGCGGAAGCCCTGCGACGGGTCCTCGGTCGTGATGCGGCACTGCAGGGCAGCGCCGTGCACCGCCACGTCCTCCTGCGACAGCCCCAGGTCCGCCAGCGTCTCGCCCGCCGCGATCCGCATCTGCGCCTGGACGAGGTCGATGTCGGTGACCTCCTCGGTCACGGTGTGCTCGACCTGGATGCGGGGGTTCATCTCGATGAAGACGTGCTGCCCGGCGCGCTCGCCGACGGTGTCGAGCAGGAACTCGACCGTGCCCGCGTTCACGTAGTCGATCGACCGGGCGAAGGCGACGGCGTCCCGGTGCAGCGCTGCCGCCACCGCGGGGTCGAGGTCCGGCGCCGGCGCGATCTCGATGACCTTCTGGTTCCGGCGCTGCACCGAGCAGTCGCGCTCGAACAGGTGGATGGTCCCGGCCTCGTCGCCGGTGGCGTCCGCGAGGATCTGGACCTCGATGTGCCGGGGCCGGAGCACGGCCTGCTCGAGGAACATCGTCGGGTCGCCGAACGCACTGTCGGCCTCGCGCATGGCCTCCTCGAGGGCGGGACGGAGGGCCTCGGGCCGGGCGACACGGCGCATCCCCCGGCCACCGCCACCGGCGACGGCCTTGGCGAACACCGGGAACCCGATGGCCTCGGCGCCGCGCACGAGCTCGTCGACGTCGCGGGAGGCCGGCGTGCTGGCGAGGACGGGCACCCCCGCCGCGACGGCGTGTTCCTTCGCCGTGACCTTGTTGCCGGCCATCTCGAGCACGCGTTCGCCCGGGCCGATGAACGTGATGCCGGCCGCTGCCGCAGCGGCCGCCAGCTCCGGGTTCTCGGACAGGAAGCCGTACCCGGGGTAGATCGCGTCCGCGCCGCACTCACGGGCGACGCGGACGATCTCGGCGACGTCGAGGTAGGCGCGGACCGGGTGACCGGGCTCGCCGATCTGGTACGCCTCGTCCGCCTTGAGCCGGTGCTCGGAGTTCCGGTCCTCGTAGGGGTAGACGGCGACCGTCCGGGCACCGAGCTCGTACGCGGCGCGGAACGCCCGGATGGCGATCTCGCCTCGGTTCGCGACCAGGATCTTGCGGAACACGGGCTGCCCTTTCGGCATGCACCCGGGCGTCGTCGTGGTGCCCGGGCGGACGGCGCGATCGGCCGTCGAGCACGGCGGATCTTGAGGTGGTTCAACCCTAGTGGGGCTATCGTGTCTCGACGTGCATGTACTCAGCGTCAGCTCCCTCAAAGGAGGCGTCGGCAAGACGACCGTGACCCTCGGCCTGACGTCCGCCGCGTTCGCCAAGGGACTCCGCACCCTCGTGGTCGACCTCGACCCCCAGTCGGACGTCTCCACGGGGCTCGACATCTCGCTCGCCGGCCACCTCAACGTCGCCGACGTGCTCGAGAACCCGAAGGAGAAGATCGTCCGTCAGGCGATCGCCCCGTCCGGGTGGACCAAGGGACGCCAGGGCAAGATCGACGTCATGGTCGGCTCTCCCTCGGCCATCAACTTCGACGGTCCGCACCCCTCGATCCGGGACATCTGGAAGCTCGAGGAGGCCCTCGCCAACGTCGAGGCCGACTACGACCTCGTGCTCATCGACTGCGCTCCCTCGCTCAACGCCCTGACCCGCACGGCGTGGGCCGCCTCGGACCGCGTGTCCGTCGTCACCGAGCCGGGGCTGTTCTCCGTCGCGGCGGCCGACCGTGCACTGCGCGCCATCGAGGAGATCCGCCGCGGACTCTCCCCGCGCCTCCAGCCGCTCGGCATCATCGTCAACCGTGCCCGCGTGCAGTCGCTCGAGCACCAGTTCCGCATCAAGGAGCTCCGCGACATGTTCGGCCCGCTCGTGCTGTCGCCCCAGCTGCCCGAACGGACGTCACTGCAGCAGGCCCAGGGTGCCGCGAAGCCGCTGCACGTGTGGCCGGGCGAGTCCGCGCAGGAGATGGCACGGAACTTCGACCTGCTGCTCGAGCGGATCATGCGGACGGGCAAGATCGGCGAGTACGCCGAGGGGGTCGCGCAGGCCTGAGCCGGCCGAGGCGCGGCGTCCCCGTGCCGCCTGCCGTGTGCGCTGCGCCGTGTGACGCGTCGGACGCGCGGGTCAGGAGGCCTGGGAGACCGCGCGGGTCAGGAGGCCCGGGAGACCGCGCCGGTCAGGAGGCCCGGGAGGCCCGGCGCGCCGCGAGTTCGTCGCTCGGGTCGGCCGCCGGCGTCGAGTCGAGTTCCACGAGACTCGTCTCGACCTCGCGCAGGACCTTGCCGACCGCGATGCCGAAGACACCCTGCCCTCGGGAGACCAGGTCGATGACCTCGTCGTTCGAGGTGCAGAGGTACACGGACGCCCCATCGGACATCAGGGTCGTCTGTGCCAGGTCGTTCACCCCCGACTCGCGGAGCTGGTTCACCGCGGTGCGGATCTGCTGCAGCGAGATGCCGGTGTCGAGCAGGCGCTTGACGAGTTTGAGCACGAGGATGTCGCGGAAGCCGTAGAGCCGCTGCGAACCGGACCCCGCAGCGCCACGGATGGTCGGCTCGACGAGGCCCGTCCGCGCCCAGTAGTCGAGCTGGCGGTAGCTGATGCCCGCGGCCCGGGCGGCGACGGTGCCGCGGTAGCCGTTGGACTCGTCGCGCTCGGGCATGCCGTCGGTGAACAGCAGGCCGAGGTCGTAGCGGGTCAGCTCGCCGTCGGGCGTGTCCACGGCTGCGTCGGACGGTGCGTCCCCGGGGGTCCGGGGCGTTTCGTTCCCACTCATCAGACTGCCTTCCACGACGTTCCGGCCCGCAACCGAACGTTCAACGATCGGTTGAGAGTTGTGCCGAGGTCCACGCTAGCGAGTCGGACCCGGTCGTCCCGGGACATCCGCACCGGGGAGTTCGGCGTGTCGAGGATAAGCCCGACCGACACCGGCTGTCCACGTTCGGGCCCCGTGCTCACGAGGCGTCGAACCGCCCGATCGCAGCCCGGATGAGGCTCGACCGGACGACCTCGAGTTGCCCTGCGATCTCGCGGGCGAGCTCCGCCGCCTTGGCGCGTGAGGTGGCGTCGGACCGGCGCCGGACGGGCATGAGCGCCGACTCGATGAGACCGAGTTCGCGCTCCGCCGACGCCCGGAACGTGCGGAGATGCCGTGGCTCGATGCCGGTGCGCTGCAACTCCACGAGCGCCTTGACGACGGTGACGGCGTCCTCGCCGTAGTGCTCGACGGCCGGCAGCAGCGACGCGGACACGGCGTCCGACACGAGCATCGGGGTCGCGCCGGCCGCGCGGACGAGCTCGTCGCGCGTGTACCGCCGCTCGGTGCCGAGGATCGAGGGCCGCGGGCCGTCGGCACCACCCGGCAGGACGGGGTCGCGCCCGGCGTCGAGGTCGGCCAGGTACTCCTTGATGACCTTGAGCGGCAGATAGTGGTCTCGCTGCAGGCCCAGGACGATCCGGAGCCGCTGGACGTCGGCGGGCGAGAACTTGCGGTATCCGCTCTCGGTCCGGATCGGCGTCACGAGCTCGCGTTCCTCGAGGAACCGGAGTTTGGAGTTCGACAGGTCCGGGAACTCGGGCTTCAACCGCGCGAGCACCTGCCCGATCGTGAGCAGGTCGGGACCCGCGGCCGTCGACCGGGCCGCAGCGCTCCGCGCCGGCACTACGCGGTCGCCAGGCGCGCGATGTCGACGCGGGACGCGTAGAAGGTGAGGCGGAACTTGCCGACCTGCACCTCGGCGCCGTCGGCGAGCAGGGCCTCGTCGATGCGGACGCCGTCGAAGTAGGTGCCGTTGAGCGATCCGAGGTCCTTGACGCTGAAGCTCGTGCCGTGCCGGAGGAACTCGGCGTGCTTGCGCGACACCGTGACGTCGTCGAGGAAGATGTCGGCGTCGGGGTGCCGCCCGGCCGTCGTGACGTCGGAGTCGAGCAGGAACCGAGCCCCGGCGTTCGGCCCGCGGCGGACGACGAGCAGCGCCGACCCGGACGGCAGCGCGCCGATCGCGTCGATCTCCTCGGTCGAGACACCGTTCTCCGGCGTGAGCGCCGCCCCCATGTCCATGCTGAAGGTCAGGGTGGTGTCGACGCGCCGCTCGGGCGCATCGGATCGTGCGGCGCCGTCGCGCGGACCCGTTGGACCTGCCATCGTGGACCTCCTTCTGGCGGACCAGCGTATCGGAAACGCGCGGCACCGCGAACGCCCTTTCACTCCTGTGGAGCGACCGCACGGTCCACACACGTCCCGCACACGGCGGGACCGCCGGGAGGTCCCGCTCGGTCGGCGTGGAGCAGCGTGGAACGGGCGGGCGCGGTCAGCGCCCGCGCGCGATCAGCCAGAGCAGGTACGGCGCACCGACGATGCCCGTGACGACGCCGACGGGCACCGCCACCCCGGGGATCGCGAACTGCGCCACGAGGTCGCTCGCCTGCACGATGACGGCCCCCACCGCCGCGGCGGGAGCGAGGGCGACGCGACCACGACCGACGAGACGACGGGCGATCGGCGCGGCCATGAGCGCGACGAACGACACCGGGCCCGCAGCCGCCACCGCCGAGGCGCTCAGGCCGACCGCGGTGAGGACGAGCAGCACCTTGGTCCGGTCCGGCGGCAGCCCCAACGACGCCGCGACGTCGTCCCCGAGGGTGAGCACCCCGAGCCGCGGCGACTGGAGGAGGGCGAGGACGAACAGCACGACGAACGCCACCGCCAGCACCGCGAGCACCGTGGGGTCGACCGCGTTGAGGCTGCCCGTGAGCCACACGAGCGCGACGGCGGCGTCCTGCACGTTCCCGCGCGTGAGCATCCACCCCGTGACGCTCACGGCGATCGCCGCGACGCCGACGCCGACGAGGACGAGCCGGTTGTCCCCGATCCCGCCGCGCCAGCTCAGCGCGGCGATGACGACCGTCACGAGGACGGCACCGACGACGACGACCGAGAACAGGGTGAGCCCCGAGGCGGCGAACAGCGCGATGGCCGTGATGCCCGACGCGCTCGCTCCCGAGGTGATCCCGATGACGTCGGGGCTCGCGATCGGGTTCCGCACGACGCTCTGCACGATGCCGCCGGCGGTGCCGAGGCTCGCGCCGACGAGGACCGCCGCCAGCAGCCGGGGCCCGCGGAGCTCGGTGATGACGAAGTCCGTCACGCGGTCCGCGCGTCCCACGAGCGCGGCCAGGACCTCACCCGGGGAGATCGCGATCTCGCCGAGGCCGAGCGCGGCGACGGCGAGCACCACGACGAGCACGAGGGCCCCCGCGAGCACGAGGAGCTCGCGCCGCAGTCCGGCATCGGTGCCCCGTGGTCGCCGAGGGGTCCGGGTCGACACGCTCACAGGTCCCGCACCGCCCTGCTCCGGACGAGCGCGATGAACACGGGAGCGCCGATCACCGCCGTCACGATGCCGACCTGGACCTCGCCCGGGAAGGCGACGACACGACCGATGACGTCGGCGACGAGCAGGAGGGCCGGGGCCACGATCGCGGACAACGGCAGGGTCCACCGGTTCGCCGGACCGGTGACACGGCGGACGGCGTGCGGCACCGCGAGCCCGACGAACCCGACGGGTCCGATCGCCGCCGTCGCCGCGCCCGCGAGGAGGACCGTGGCGAGCGCGCCGAGTGCCCGCGCCACGACGACCCGCTGCCCGAGGGACGCCGCGAGCTCGTCCCCGAGGGCGAGCGTGTCGAGTGACCGGCCGAGGGTCATGGCGATGGCCAGGCCGACGACGACCGGCACGGCGACGACAGCGACGACGTGCAGGTCCCCCGTCGCCAGCGAACCCACCTGCCAGAAGCGGATGCGGTCGAGTGCCGACTGGTGCGTCAGGAGGACCGCGGTCGTGACCGACCCGAGTGCGGCGGCGACCACGGCACCCGACAGAGCGAGGCCCACCGGGGTCGGCCCGCGCCTCCCGGCCGATGCGATCCCGTACACCACGACGGCCGCGACGGCGGCGCCGACGAAGGCGAACGGCAGCGTCGCCGCCGTGCC
Source organism: Curtobacterium sp. MCBD17_040 (assembly GCF_003234805.2). Classification (GTDB taxonomy): domain Bacteria; phylum Actinomycetota; class Actinomycetes; order Actinomycetales; family Microbacteriaceae; genus Curtobacterium. The sequence goes on along the minus strand of NZ_CP126273.1, from coordinate 1,267,469 downwards.
CGCGATCCCGAACACCGTCGTCCCGACGACCACCGCGAGTGCGGCGCCGGCGTTGATGCCGAGGATGCCCGGATCCGCGAGCGGGTTGCGGGTGACGCCCTGCATCACCGCGCCCGCCACCCCGAGCGCGGCTCCGGCGACGAGTCCGAGCGCCGTCCGGGGCACCCGCTCGCCGACGACGATGAGCGTGATCTCGTCCGTCCGGCCGGGGTGCAGGAGCACCGTGACGACCGTCAGCGGATCGATCGGACGCGCGCCGACCATGACGCTGAGCACGCACGCCGCGACGAGCACCACCAGGGACACGGCGGTCGTCCCGACGAGGCGCGCTCGGCGCGGACGAGCGGTCGGGGACATCGGCGCAAGCCTAGTCCGGCTCCCCCGCGGTCGAACGGCGGGCGCGGTGGAGACGGGGACGGCGCCGCAGCCGTTCCCGAGGGAGTGCGGAGCCGCTGTCCACGCCGCTCATAGGTCACTCATCGGATCGGGTCCTGTACTGGACGCATCGACGCCCCACCGGCTGTCGGACGAGCCACCGGAGAGACCAATGACCGAGCACCCCACCACCCCCGCCGACGACGAGCGCGACGAGGACGCGCCGCGCGACACCACGCAGCCCATCGGCACGCCGGTTCCCGCAGCGGCACCGCACGTCGACCCGAGCACGCTACGGTCCGCCTACGCGTTCGACGGATCGGGCCCCTACCTCTACGCGCCGGACGGCTCCGGCCCCTACACGTACACGCACGACGGCCACGGCCCCTACCTCGTCGGGGCCACGGCGGGCGCCACCGACGCGACCGCGGGAGCGAAGCCGAAGCGCCGCCGCGTCGGCCTCATGGTCGGGGCGGGTGTCGCCACCCTCGCGATCGTCAGCGCCGCGGGCGGCACCGCCTTCGGCCTGGCCTCCCGGGACACGGGGACCACGACCTCGAGCCAGTCGAGCGGGTCCTCGAGCAACGGATCGTCGGACAGCGGCGGCATCGGTGGCGGCTGGTCCGTCCCGGGCGACGGCTCGTCGAGCGGATCGAGCGGTTCCGGGACGAGCGGGACGGGGTCGAGTGGATCCACCGACAGCGCCCGGACCGCGGCCACCGACTCGCAGAAGGCCGGGATCGTGACGATCGACACGACGCTCGACTACGACTCCTCGTCGCAGGCCGCCGGCACCGGGATGATCATCTCCTCCGACGGCGAGATCCTGACGAACAACCACGTCGTCGAGGACGCCACGAGCATCGAGGTGACCGTCGAGTCCACCGGCAAGACCTACACGGCGGACGTCGTCGGCACCGACAAGACCGACGACGTCGCCGTGCTCGAGCTGCGCGGGGCGTCGGACCTCACCACCGCGACGCTCGACGACGACGACGACCTGGCCGTCGGCGACACCGTGACCGACGTCGGGAACGCGGAGGGCCAGGGCGAACTCGTCGCCGCGAAGGGCTCCGTGACCGCGCTCGACCAGGACATCACCGTGCAGAGCGAGTCCGGCACCGGCACGGAGTCGCTCACCGGTCTCATCGAGGTCGCGGCCGACGTCGTGTCCGGCGACTCGGGCGGTCCGCTGCTCGACTCCGAGGGCGAGGTGGTCGGGATGACCACCGCCGCGTCGTCGGGCACGAGCGACGTCACCGGGTACGCGATCCCGATCGCGACGGCCAAGAGCATCGCCGAACGGATCCTGTCCGGCACCGCGACCTCGACGATCGTCATCGGGACCCCGGCCTTCCTCGGCGCGGAGGTCTCGTCGACGACTCCGACCACCGGCTCGGGTGTCACGCTGCAGGGCGTCGTGTCCGGGTCCCCGGCCGAGAACGCCGGGCTGGCCGCGGGCGACACGATCACGAGCATCGACGGCACCGCCGTGACCGGTGCCGATCAGCTCACCGAGCTCATCCAGGCACACGCCGTCGGGGACTCGGTCACCGTCGGGTACACCGCCGCCGACGGCACGGCGGGAACGGTCACCGCGACGCTCGTCGCCGGTCCGGCCGCCTGACGCGGGACGTCCGGGAGGACCGGGGTCAGCCCGCCAGGACCGTGCGGACGAGCAGACGGTGGACGTTCGCGGACGCCTCGACCCGGATCGCGGTCCCCTCGGCCGTCGCCCGTCCGATGCGCGCGAAGCCGACGCCCGCGGCGTGGACCACCGTGACGGGACGCGGCCGCGTCGGCACCCGGAGGTGCGACACGGTCCACGGGGCGTCCCAGAACCGCGCGAGCACCGGATCGGCCGTGCGGACCGCCACCGGCAGGTCGGGGCGGGCCGTCGGGTCCTCGACCCGGCGGTCCAGGACCGCGGCCGGGAGCCGCGGCGTCGCGAAGGCGAAGGTCCACGACGGGGTCACCCCGAGCCTCCCGGCCGCGAGCGCCAGGAGCGTGGCGTCGTCGACGCTGCCGATGCGGAAGCCGGCCTCCTCGGTCCCGTCCAGCACGGTCACGGCGGCGTCGCCGCGCCACCAGCGGAGCCGGGTGGCGGGCCCGTCCTCCCGCTGCTGCTCGAGCGTGACTGGGTCGACGCCGGCTTCCCAGGGCGCGAGCACCGCGCTCGTCAGTGACGGGACGGTGCCGAAGCGGCCGACGAGCCCCTGGTCGATGAGCGCGCGACCGCCGGGCGACCGGAGGACCGCGGGGTTCCAACGGCGACCCGCCATGCCCTGCAGCGCGGCGAGCGCCTCGGCGTCCACCGGCACACCAAACGGGGCGAGCGTCGGGCGCACGGGGACCGGGACGTCCTCGAGCACGCGTGGCGGGTGGGCTGCGGCCGGCGCGGGGCCGACGACGCGGACGGACTCGAGCACGCGGGCGACGACGTCGTCGGTGGCGTCGAGGACGGCGAGCGGGCGCTCGGCGACGACGTCGATGCGGTGGCGACCGGTGGTGACGAGCAGGTGCGACACGAAGACGCCCGTGCGGTCGGGGGCGCGGTGGCCGACGGCGGGAACGGGCCGGTGCGGTTCGTGTCCGTGCTCGGTGCCGTCCGACTCGCCGACCGCGGGACGGTCCGTCGCGGCGGCGGCCTCCAGCGGCGGAGCGGGGCGGTGGTACTCGACGAGGCGGGCCGGCGCCCCGGCGCTCCCCCACGGGTCGCACCCGACGACGAGCACGCCGTCGACCGAGCCGGGCAGCCGAGCGACCAGCGCGGCGGTCTCGTCCGCGATGCCGTTGTCGCTGGGGCGGGAGCGCACGGTCACGGTGACGCCGTCACCCGTGGTCCGGAGGTCCGCGTCGGCGGCGTGCACGGTCGCCCAGGACGCGGGGCGCGCGATGCTGACGCGGGCGGTGCGGTCGGTCACGGTGTCCGCGTGCTCGCGGCGACCCGGCGTCGACCGGCCGGGCGACGGCGCCGGCATCCCGGTCGACGAGCTCACGTCCGGCGACGACGGGGCCACCGACGACGGGCCCACCGATGACGGGGCCGGTGCCGGGTTCGGTACCTGTGGTGCGGGGACCATGCCGTTCACGGTACGGGCGTCGGGTCCCCCGTTCGGCGAGGCGCGCGGACGGCGCGCTCAGGACGCGTGTCGGCGCTCGCGGGGCGGCGGCGGAGGTGGCACCGGACGGGCGGCGACGACGGCGGCGAGGGCGATGTCGACGTCCTCGCGGCGGGTGCGCACCGTGCAGATCGTGTCGGTGCGTGCGACCAGCGTGCCGAGGGCGTCCCGCGCACCGTCGCCGTGGTGGGCGCGCACCACCAGGCGCGTGCCGATCGGGGCGGTGGCGAGGAGGGCGAGCGCCCGGCGGCGGTGGGCGTCCGCGCGGCGGACGTCGTCACGCGCAGCGGAGCCCGCGTGGTCGGCAGGGTCGGCCTGGCCGTCGGGGTCGTCGTCCACGGCACTCATGGTAGGACCGGGGCGTTCCGCATAGGCTGTCGCGCATGGACCGCGCCCGCGTCGACAGCTGGTTGTGGGCGGTGCGGCTGACGAAGACCCGCTCCGCCGCCACCGCTGCCTGCCGTGCCGGGCACGTCCGGGTGAACGGCGAGCGCGTCAAGGCAGCGCAGTCGGTCGGGATCGGCGACGAGGTGCGGTTGCGGACCAACGGGGTCGAACGGATCGTCGTCGTGCGCGGGATCGTCGTCAAGCGCGTCGGGGCACCGGTGGCCGCCACGTGTCTGGAGGACCGGACGCCCCCACCGCCGCCGCGCGAGGAGACGGCCTGGTTGCCGGTGCGGGACCGCGGAGCGGGTCGACCGACCGGGCGGGAGCGCCGCGACCTCGAGAAGCTGCGCGGGTACTGAAGCCGCGTCTCGGGTCGGCGCTCGGCGCTCGCGGTCCGACGACGAGCACGGTCAGACGAAGCGGACCGTCTCCTGGAGCCGCGCGCGGAGCTCGAACACGTCGACCGATCCCGTCTCGGCACCGGGGCCGAGCAACACGCCGGCCAGGGCGCTCCGCCGCACGACGAACGCGGTCGGTCTGCGTGCCGGCCCCACGAGCCGGACGTCGTCGTCGACCGCGGAGTCCGGGACGACCAGGAGCCGGCCCGTGAACCGGACGCGGGTCGCCTTCTGGACGGTGCGCGCAGCCCGGACGAGTTCGCGCACCGGGCGCTCCCCCGGCGCGAGGGTCGCGCCGACGACCTCGCCGTGCTCGATGCGGACGGGAGCACCCCAGTCGATGGACTCGAGCGCCCAGAGTCCGCTCGTCGTGAGGACGACGTGGTCCAGCTTGCCCTCCGGCCCGGCGTCGAGGTCGTGCCACACGGTCACACCGATCCCGAGGTCGGCGACGATCGCCGCGGTCGCCTCCTCGGCGAGCGCCTCGGCCAGGAGACGGCGGATGTGGCGCGGGGCGGAGCGGACGAGTGCCGGGTCGTACGGGTCCTCGATCGGGTCGCCGAGGCCGACCCACTCGCGCTCGGCGGCGAGGAAGACCTCGCGCGACAGTCCGCCGGGGTGCCCGAAGGACCGGGCACGTGGGCGGGAGTCGCGGCGCGCGGCGGGCGGCGCGTAGGCGTCACGGCCCGAGGCCGGACGCCCCGTGGGGTCGCCGGCGGGTCCGTGCCCGGCGATCGCCGAACGGGAGGCTCCGGCGTCGTACGCCCGGCGCGCCTCGGGGGTGCCGACGCGTTCCCACGCCTCTTGCAACAGGCGGAACGAGCGCGGGTCCCCGCCGAGGTCCGGATGGGTCTCGCGGGCAGCCCGGCGGTAGGCGCGCCGGAGGGTGTCGTCGTCGGCGGAGGCGGGGACGCCGAGCACCTCGTACGGGGTGGCGTCGGCAGGGCTGTCGCTCATGGCGGTGGAACACTACCGGCTCGCCGCGCGGAGGACGCCCCGTGTTCGCCGTGGGCTCGCCGTGCTCCCGCTGGGCGCGGGCTGCGTGCCGGTGTGGTGCCGCCCGCGTGGAGCCCTGCTCAGGCCACGGCGTGCCGGATGGCGTCGGCGTGGTGCTCGATGTAGGCGACGTCGGCGCGGTAGAGCTCGGCGTGGCCGGCCGCGAGGTCCCGGGCGAACTTCGGGTCCCCGGCGGCGGCCTCGGACTCGATGGTCGTCACGAGGGCGACGAGGCCCGCGACCACGGCCTCCACGAGCCCCGCTCGGCTGGACGCGTCGAGGTCGTAGGCACGGCAGAACTCGGCCGCACGGGCGAGCTGGTCGTCGAGACGCGTCACGGGGGTGTCCCCGGTCGTCAGCGGCGCGAACCGGTAGACCGCCGACGCGACGTCCCACACCCGCGGCCCGGGGTGGGCCGTGTCGAAGTCGATGATCCCGACCGCGGCCCGGCCGTCGAACACGCAGTTGTACGGGGCGAAGTCGCCGTGGCAGATCGTCTCGACAGGAGCGCGGTCGGCTTGGGACCACACGTCGTCCGCCGCCACCGCGTAGGTGGCAGCGGCGTCGTGGTAGTTGCGCAGCAGCCGGGCCGCGGTGACGAGCGCGGCCTCGGACGCGACGTCGTCGGTCCAGGGGTACTCACCCGCGAGACCGGGGATGAACGACACGGTCTCGAGCACCTCACCGAGCGCGATCGGCTCCGGCGCCTCCACGAACCCGCGCTCGTGGAGGTGTGCGAGCAGCCGGTGGACGGTCGGTGTCCAGGGCCCAGCGGGGCGGTGGACACGGTCCTCGGCTCGCGTGATCCTCTCCATGGCGGTCCCTCCAGTCGGACGTCGCCGTCGACGCCGTCCCGTCAATCTACGCGGCGGGACCTCGGGAGTCCGGGCCGGAAACGCGATGTTCACATGCTCCTCGGACAAGCTGCACGGACACTTGCATGCAAGACGTACGATCGACACATGTCGTCCGCGGAGCGCGCCTACGAGCACACGAAGCACCGGATCATCCGCGGTGAACTCCCTGGCGGTACCCTCCTCAGCGAGGGGGTCGTCTGCCAGGAGCTCGGCATCAGCCGGACCCCGGTGCACGAGGCGTTCCTCCGGCTCGCCGCGGAGCAACTGCTCACGCTCGAGTCCCGGAAGGGCGCGGTCGTCCGCCGCATGTCCCCGAGCGAGTCCGCCGACGTCCTCGAGATGCGGGAAGCGGTCGAGGCGTCCGCGGCGACCCGAGCACTCCGCGGTGGCCCGCGTCCGGACCTCGTGCCCGTGCTCGACGACCTCCTGCGCGACCAGGCCGACGCGATCGCGGAACACGACGTGGACCGGTTCGTCGACGCCGACGACGCGTTCCACACCGCGGTCGTCGCGGCCGCGGAGAACCCCGTCGCGGTGCACTTCACCCGCCTCCTCCACGACCGCCAGCAACGCCTCCGGCACCAGCTCATCCGGGTCCGTCCCGAACAGCTCCACCCGGCGCTCGACCAGCACCGCGCACTGGCCCGGGCCGTCGCCGCCGGCGACGCCGCCCGCTACGCCGAGGTGCTCCGCGACCACGTCGCCGGGCACCGGGGCGCGCTGTGAGCGTGGACACGTCGACGGGAGCGGTCCCGTTGCAGCGGACCGGGCCTCCCGGCCGGCCCGGCGTGACGAGCCGGCGGCCAGCACGGGTGCGGCCCTGGCTCGCGGTGTGGGGCGCCGTCTTCGTCTGCTCCTGGGGCGGCAACCAGTTCAGCCCGCTGCTGCTCATGTACCAGGAGCGTGCGCACTACTCGACGCTCCTCGTCAACGCGTTCCTCGGCGTGTACGTCCTCGGTCTCGCACCGGCACTGCTCGTCGCCGGGTCGCTCTCCGACCGGCACGGACGCCGCCCCCTCATGCTCGTCGGGGTCACGGCGGCGCTCGTCGGCAGCGGCCTCCTGGCCCTCGGTCCGTTCGGCGCGGGGTACCTCGCGGCCGGGCGGCTCTGCTCCGGGATCACCGTGGGCATCGCCATGGCCGTCGGGAACAGCTGGGTGAAGGAACTGTCCCAGGGCCGGTACGACCCGGTGGCCGACGCCGGATCGGGCGCACGACGGGCGTCGCTCGCGTTCACCCTCGGATCCGGCAGCGGCGCACTCGTCGCCGGCTGCATGGCCCAGTGGGGCCCGGTCCCCGAGGTGCTGCCGTTCCTCGTGCACATCGCCGTCGCGGTCCCGTTCCTCATCGTCGTGCTGCGCGCACCCGAGACCCACACGTCCGGCGGCGTCACCGGGCCCTGGTGGCGGCAGCTCCGCGTGCCGTCGGCCGGACACTGGCGCTTCGTCCGCGTGGTCATGGTGTCGGCCCCGCTCGTGTTCGCGTCCGCCGCGATCGCGTACGGCTACCTGCCCACCCAGTTGCACGACGCGACCGGACGCTGGGGGCTCGTCTTCGCGACCGCCGCGACGGTCGTCGCGCTCGGGGTGTCGAGTGCGGTCCAACCGATCGCCGGACGGGTGCACTCCGTGTCGAGCGCGCGCGGGCTCGTCGTCGCCGTGCTCGTGATGACCGTCGGCATCGCGGTCGTCGCGCTCGCGATCGCGGCCGATTCGGTCTGGATCGGGCTCGTGGCGAATGCGGTCGTCGGTGCCGGCATGGGCATCGCCCTGGTGTCGAGCCTGCTCGAGGTGCAGCGGATCGCGTCGAGTCGGGACCTCGCGGGCCTCACCGGCGTGTTCTACGCGGTCGCGTACGCGGGGTTCCTCGCTCCGGCCGTGATCGCCGCGGTGGCCGCCGTCGCGCCCGTGACGGCGATCCTGCTCGTGGTCGTCGGCCTCGGTCTCGTGGCGTGGGTGCTCGTGGGCGTCTCGTCGCGCCGCCACCTGCCCGCCGCGGCCGCGGGCGTCGGACCGGACGACCCCACGGCGCACCTGGGTTAGGGTCGCGGGCGTGACCACGATCCTCCTGACCGGGTTCGAGCCGTTCGCGGACGCGCCCCGCAACCCGTCCTGGGACGCCGTCGAGCGCGTCGCCGCGACCTGGACGGGTCCGGAACGCGTCGAGGCCGTCCTGCTGCCCGTCGCGTTCGGACGCTCGGTCGACGCACTCCGTGACGCCGTCGAGCGGGTGACGCCGGACGTCGTGGTCGCGGTCGGGCTCGCCGAGGGGCGCACCGCGATCACGCCCGAGCGGGTCGCCGTCAACCTCGACGACGCCCGGATCCCGGACGCCGACGGCGCGCAGCCCGTGGACGTGCCCGTCCTGCCGGGAGGCCCGGCCGCGTACTTCACGACGCTCCCGGTCAAGCGCATGGTCGCCGCCGCACGCGCGGCGGGCGCACCGGCCGCGCTGTCCGCCACGGCCGGCGCGTACGTGTGCAACCACGTGTTCTACGCACTGCAGGCGCTGGCCGGGGCCGGGGTGCGCTCCGGGTTCGTCCACGTCCCCGCGACGCCCGAGACCCTGCGCGAGGCGGACGACGCCGTCCCGACGGTGTCGCTCGACGTGCTCGTCACCGGACTCGCCGCAGCGGTCCGCGCCGCGCTGGACCCGGCACCCGACCTGGCCGTCGCGGGCGGTGCGATCAGCTAGCGATCAGCGCTCGGAGCCAGGACGGCCCCGTCACCGACGCTCCGAGGGCCTCGACGCGCGCTCGCAGCCCGCGGTCGGCCGTCACGACGACGACCGGACCGGCCGCTCTCGCGATCGCCCGGTGCACGGACTCGACGATCGCGTCGTCACCCGCGCCGGTCGCGCGGACGACCTCGACCTCGGGGCCGTCGGTCCGGGCGGCTCGCGCATCTCCCTCGAGGACGACCGACCACCGCGGCCACCACCGACCAGCACCCAGTCCGAGTTCCGCAGCGGCCAGTCCCGACGCGGCGAGCGCGCCGATCGCGTCCACGAGTCGCTCGGCGGCGCCGGCGCGGTCCCGCCACCAGCCGTCCGGCACGCTGCCGACGACGTTCGCGGCGTCGACGACGACCACGGGCTCGGTCACGAGCACACCGCGGAGGGCCGGCCAGCTCGCGCCGAACCCCGGGTGCAGGGGCAGCCCCTCGACGTCGTCGACCGGCACCCAGTCGAGGGCGAGGCTCTCGCGGTCGCCGACCTCGGCCCGGAACGGGTGGACGGCGCGTGCGACCACCGTCGTGTACGTCCAGAACCCGAGGTCGAGCACGGAGGTGTGGCGGATCCGGAGCGCGGCGGCGGGGACACCGGCTTCTTCCGCGGACTCGCGGAGCGCTCCGGTGACCGCGTCCTCACCCTGGTGTCGCGCACCACCCGGGATGCCCCAGGTCCCGCCGTGGTGGCTCCACTCGACACGGTGCTGCAGCAGGACGCGGCCCGCACCGTCGTCGACGAGCAGCCCCGCGGCGCCGAACAGGCCCCACGCCTTCTGACCGTCCGGCCCGTACGCCCACGCGTCGCCCGGGTCCCGGGGGCCGGGCGGCGGACCCGGCGGGAGGGACGGCGCGGCGTCCGCGGGCACCGCGCGCTCGTCGTGCCGGTCGTCCGTCATCGCCCCAGCGTCCCACGTCGGCACACCGCACGGCCAGTCGGGTCGCGCCGCGGCCTCAGCGCTCCCGCGGGACCGGTGGGAGGCGCACGAGTTCGACCGCGAGGTCGCGACCGTCGACCACCGCGGTCATCCACGTGTGGTCGGGCTGTCGTCGCCGGTCCGTCGGCGATCCGGGGTTGAGCAGTCGGAGCCCGCTCGACGCGGTGGAGTCCCAGGGGATGTGCGAGTGCCCGAACACGAGGACGTCGACGTCGGGGAACCGCTGCGCCATCCGGGCGTCGCGTCCCGCCGCGGCCCCGGTCTCGTGCACGACCGCGAACCGCAGGCCCTCGACCTGCTCGTGCGCGACGAGCGGCAGCCGGTCCGCGAACCCCGGTTCGACGTCGTTGTTGCCGCGCACCGCGACGAGCCGTCGAGCCCGGGCTGCGATCCGGTCGACGGTCGCCAGGTCCACCCAGTCCCCCGCGTGCACCACGAGGTCGGCGTCCTCGATCGCCGCCCAGAGCGCCGGCGGGAGGTCCTTCGCGCGCCGGGGCAGGTGGGTGTCGGACAGGAACACGAGGCGGGTGGGCACGGTCAGGCCTCCATCGGGGCCGCGGCGCCCGGCAGGTCGTCGTCGTCGATGTCGGGAACCGGCACGGGATCCTCGGTCTCCGCGGCGTTGAGGCGCTCGAGCAGACCGGCGAGCAGCGCGACGTCGTCGTCGGACCACGACGCCAGCCGTTCCTCCAGGCTCTCGCGGTGCACGCGGACGGAGCGTTCCAGCGCCGCCTCGCCGGCCGCCGTCACCGCGAGCGGCTTCGCGTTCCCGGTGCCCCCGTCGACCTGCTCGATCAGGCCGGCGGCCAGGAGGCCCGACAACTGGCGTGAGATCGTCGACCGGTTGAGCCGCAGGTACCGGGCGATGTCGATTGCCATGCACCCGTAGTGCTGGGCGACGAAGTCGACCAGCGAGTGGTCGACGATGCTGAGCGCGGCTTCGGGACCTCGGGCGCGGACCGCGGCCCGCCGGGTGATCCGCGCGAGTTCCCGGTAGGCCCGGGTGATCTCGGCGGCACGAAGCCGATCGGTTCCCTGCTCCATCGACGAGTCCCTCCCTGTCGTCGCGTCCGCCGCGACCCGCTCCGCGAACGTGCCAGCGTGCGCGGTGCACCGCGTCGTGTACGCGACACGCTAGCGGACCGGGGATCGAAGTTGTACAGTGCAACACGTGTCCGATGTTGCAAAGAACAACTTGCTACCCGTCCGTCGCCTGACCGAGCGGCCGACGCCCGGTCACGCCGCCGACCGCCACGCCGGCAGCGCGCCCGCGCACGAGCCGTCCATGCTCCGTCCCGCCGGGCTCGGTCGGCTCCTGCTGTCGTTCGCCTCCCACATCCTCGTCCCACTGTTCCTCGCCGCGGGGATGGGCCTGGCCTACCTCGGCGCATTCCACGCCCCGGCCCCGAAGGACCTGCCCGTCGGGGTCGTCGGCACGGGAGCCGCGACCCAGGTGTTCGCACAGACCGTCACCGACCGGTCCGACGGCGCACTCGTCGCCCACGTGGTGCAGGACCCCGCGCATGCGCGTGCGGCGATCCGCGACCGTGATCTGGCGGCCGTGTACGCGCCGGGGTCGACGAGCGCCACCCTCTACGTGTCCACCGCCGCGTCGGACACCACCGCGACCGCTGCCGAGCGGATCTTCGTGCCCATCGCCTACCAGCAGCACCTGCCGTTCCACGTGGTCGACGTCGTCGCCGTGCACGACGAGGACGCGACGGGCCAGGGACTCTTCTTCCTGCTGGTCGCACTCAGCGTCGGCGGGTACTCGAGCGCGATCGCGGTCGCCGCGTTCTCCGGGCGGCTCCGCCTACTCTGGACGGCGGTCATCGGCGTCGCGACCGCCGGGGTCGTCGCTGGGATCGGCGTCGTCATCGCCGGTCCCGTCTACGGCGTGATCACGCACCATGCGTGGCCGATCTTCCTGTTCGCCTGGATGTACGACCTCGTCATCATCGCGCTCGGTGTCGGACTCCACCCGATGCTCGGCCGGTGGACCACGCCGATCCTCACGATGCTGTTCGTGATGCTCAACTTCACGTCGTCGGGCGGGATCTTCCAGCCGGCGTTCCAGCCCGGGCTGTTCGCGGGACTCCACACCTTCTGGAGCGGCGCGGCCTGGCTGCAAGCGGCGCAGGACCTGCAGTACTTCCCCGCGGCGTCCCTCGGCCGCAGCGCCCTCGTGTTGGCGCTCTGGCTGGCCACCGCCGTGCTCCTGGTGCTCGTCGTGCACGGACTCGTCGCCCGACGGACCCGGATCGCCCGCGAACGCGAGGTCTCCCGACTGGAGGAGGAGCAGGTCGTCGCTGCCTGAGCACCCCCGGTTCGGAGCGAGGTTCAGCCCGCGGTCCCCGCGCCTCCGCGTCCGTCGGCGGCTGCTTCGAGCGCGGCGATGTCGAGCTTCACCATGTCCTGCATGGCGAGCATGGCGCGGGTCCGCCGTTCGGGAACGGGGTCCGCGAGGAGCTCGGCGAGTCGGACGGGCGTGACCTGCCACGCGACGCCCCACCGGTCCGTGCACCACCCGCACGCCACCTCGTGGCCGCCGTCGCTCGTGAAAGCGTCCCAGAGCCGGTCGACCTCGTCCTGCGTGTCGCAGTCGACCTGGAACGAGATCGCATCGGAGTGCGGGTGCCCCGGTCCGCAGTTCATCGCTCGCCATCGCTGCCCGAAGAGCGTGAACTCGACCACGAGCGCCTTGCCCGCGTCGGGCGTGCCGTCCGGCCGTCGGCCGATGGAGTCGATGCGGGCGTCGGGGAACAGGCCCGTGTAGAAGGTGACGGCCTCCTCGGCCTGGTCGTCGAACCAGAGGAACGGGACGATTCGCTGCACGGGAGTGTCCTCTCCGGCGGTCACGACGTCGGACGACCGCCTCGGCGGGACACTACTGCCGAGGCGCCGGGATCACCAGGCGGTCCGCATCGTGGGGTCATCGGGAGAGCAGGTCGGCCTTGTCCGGGTGGTCCTCGAACCACTGACCGACGAACCAGCACATCGGGACGATCCGGCGGGTGCTCGTGGTCTCGACGTCGGCGACGGCCTGCTCGACGAGCTCACCCGCGTAGCCGTGACCCCGATGCGCGGGCACCGTGTACGTGTGCGGGAACGCGATCGAGTCGCCGTTCACCCGGTAGTCGAGCACGCTGACCAGGGCGCCGTCCACGTAGAGCGCGTAGCGGTCGCGGTCGGTCTCGTTGCGGAACTCGTGGGCCATCGTGCCATCCTGCCCGCCACCCCCGCACGCTGCCCGGACGTGCGCTGACCATCGCGCGTCCGACCGGAGCACACTCGATCCATGACCACCATCGGATTCATCGGATCAGGGAACATCGGTTCGCAGCTCGCCCGGCTCGCCGTGCAGAACGGCTACGACGTCGTGATGAGCAACTCACGCGGCCCCGAGACCCTGTCGGACCTCGTCGACGAACTCGGACCGCACGCGACCGCCGGGACCCCGGAGGACGCAGCGACCAAGGGCGACGTCGTCGTCGTGACCACGCCGCTCGCCGCGATCGAGACCATCCCCGTCGAGCCCCTCGTCGGCAAGGTCGTGATCGACACGAACAACTACTACCCGCAGCGTGACGGGCAGATCGCGGCCCTCGACGAGGAGACGACCACGGTGTCGGAACTGCTCCAGGACCACCTGCCGCAGTCGCACGTCGTCAAGGCCTTCAACCACATCGCCGCGGCCGACCTGACCACCGCGGGGACCCCGCGCGGCACCGAGGGGCGCCGTGCCCTCGTCGTGGCCGGTGACGACGACGAGGCGAAGCAGGCCGTGGGCGACCTAATCGACGAGTTCGGGTTCGACGCCGTGGACATCGGACGTCTGAGCGAGGGCTGGCGCATTCAGCGCGACACCCCCGGGTACGTCAAGCCGTACGCCGCGATCGACCTCGAGCTGGCGGTCGCGGACGCGAAGCGTTACCGCGAGATGTGAATCCGGGCCAGCGGCCGCGGCCGCTGGCGGTCGCGGCCACTGGCGGCCGCGGCCACCAGCCCCCCCCCCCCCCCCCCCACACCCGCCGAGATCGCAGAAGATGCCGCTCTGACCTGGGTGGGAGCGGCATCTTCTGCGATCTCGGCGAAGGGGGCCGGGGGTCGGCCGGGCCGGGCGGCCCGGCCGCCACGCCGGCCCGGCCGGGCGGGTCAGCGGCGGCGGAGCGCCTTGCGCACCACGCCCTTCGCGACGTTGTGGGGGCGCTGCATCTCGCCCTCCTTGGCACCGACCACGATGATCCAACCGCCGAAGATCGCCTGGAGCCACTGCAGGCGCTGGAGCTTCCGCTGCACGCGCGCGAGCTCGGGTGACGTGCCAGGCGCCGGCTCCGTGGCCCCGGCCGCCGGCTGCCCCTTGCGCGCGTCCGCCTCGACGAGCTTGCCGTAGCGGTTGCCGACGACGGCCGTCCACAGCGTCACACCCGCGCCGACCAGGGTCACGACGGCCTTGTAGGTGTTGATGCGGTGCATGCCGTGCTGGACCGCGCTCCGCGGCGCGTTGTGCGCGGTCACGTCGAGGTCGGCGAGCAGGTGCAGCACGACGGCACCCGTCTGGATCGGCCCCCAGCGCCGCCACCCGATGGTGGTCAGACGGGTCCGTTCCTCCGGGTCCGTGGCGCGGGCCGCGGCGCCGTTGAGCCCGATGGCACCCATGAGGGAGCCGCCGAACCACGCGGCCGCGGTCAGGTCGTGGATGGATCGTCCGGGGAGGTTGCCTGCCATGTCCCGGACGCTACGCGCGGACGGCGCAGGAACGCCCAGCCGCCGTACGTCGGCGCTCGGGTCAGACCCCCTCGAACACCAGCGTCATCTCGGCGAGGTCGTCCTCGGACGGGGTCCAGGCCGAACCGGCGTCGACGTTCTGGGCGATCTGCTCCGGCTTGGTCGCACCCGCGATGACGCTTGTGAGTCCGGGCTGGGCCAGCAGCCACGCGAACGTCGCCTGGAGCATGGTCACGCCCCTGGCCTCGCAGAAGCGCTGGTACTCCTCGATGACGTCCCACGGGGCGTCGTCGAGCAGCTGCGGCTTGATGTTCGTGATCCGGGCGTCCGCCGGGCCGCCGCCGCGTCGGGTGTACTTGCCGGTGAGCAGGCCGTTGGCGAGCGGGAAGTACGGCAGGAACCCGAGCGCGTAGGCCCGCACCGCCGGCAGGACCTCGGCCTCGGCACCACGAGCGAGCGGGCTGTACTCGTTCTGGGCCGACACGAACGACGTGGTGCCGGCGATGGAGGCGGTGAGCTCGGCCTCGGCGATCTGCCACCCGGCGAAGTTCGAGTGCCCGATGTAGCGGATCTTGCCCTCGCGCACGAGGTCGTCGAGCACCGACAGGGTCTCCTCGATCGGCGTGATCGGGTCGGGGACGTGCATCTGGTACAGGTCGATCCAGTCCGTGCCGAGTCGACGCAGCGACCCCTCGACGGCGAGCCGGACGTACCGACGCGAGCCACGGACACCCCAGTCGGGCCCGTTCGCACCGCGCATGTCGCTGCCGAACTTCGTCGCGAGCACGACCTCGTCGCGACGACCGGCGAGGGACCTGCCCATCATCGACTCGCTCCGGCCGGGCTCGCCGCCGTAGATGTCCGCGGTGTCGAACAGGGTGACTCCGGCGTCGAGCGCAGCGTGGACGACGGCGTCCGTGCCCTCCTGCGTCTCGGTGGCGGTGCCTGGTCTGCCGAAGTTGTTGCAGCCGAGCCCGACGGTCGAGACGACCAGGCCGGAGGGACCGAGAGGACGGTGTTCGATGTCTGCCATGCCGCAGACGCTACCGGCGTCACCCGCACTGGGGCGTCCGGGAACGGGCGCCGCGCACTAGAACAGTAGGACGGACCATCGAGAGGGAGCACGCGTGGGCCAGCACCGCATGCCGGGCGCGACGCCGGACCAGGCGTCGACGCCGGACGTGCCGACCCCTCCGCCAGTGACCGGGACCCGCGGCCTCCCAGCGTGGGTGACCGCACCACCGACGCCCGTGGCACCCGTCCCGGCTCCGCAGACCGCCGCGCTCGCCGAACCGGGCGTCACACGGCCCGTCGCCTCGGCTGATCACCCCGCCGTGGCGACCGGACGCCCCGTGACGGAGGGTGCGACGACGCCCGTTCCCGCCGCACGCACGGTTCCTGCTGATCCGCTTCGTCGTCCGCGGACCGCGCGAGCCCCCCTGCCCCCCGCGCCGCTCTCCCCCACGGTCGACACCGGCGCGATCGAGGCGGCCCGCCGTCACGCGGCGTCCGGCACGGCGTCGCGGATCGCGGCGACCGTCCGTCCGGGCACCTCGGACCCGACCGCGCCGCCCGTACCCGACCTCGCGGCATCCCTCACCGCGACCGTTGCCGGGCACGGCGCCGCGACCGCGTCGGAGGCGGACGCTCACGTCACGTCCCCGCTCCCCACCGGCGAGCAGCACGCCGGTCCCACCGGCCGGACCGCATCGGGTCGCGGCCCGGGCCAGGTCCCGGTCCCGGATCCCGGGAGGCCCGGCGGCGGCGTCGCGGGTGCCGTCCGTCCCGCCACGTCCGGGTCGCCGATCGTGGCGACCCCGGGTGGGCCGCGCCCCGTCACGCCGCAGCCGACGGAGCGACGGACGACCGACGCCGCCGAAGGGCCGGTCGAACCCCGGCCGGGTCAGCCGCGGTTCTCGGTGCCCGGGCTCGAGTACCTCGTGGTCGGAGGCCCCGTCGACGAGGACCTGCCCCGACCCGTCGGGGCCCCCAGGCCCGTCCCGGGGACGCCGGTCGCACCGGCGTGGGCGACTCCGACGGGCGCTCCCGCACCGCAGGCCGCACCGATCCCGCCCGGGACGACGAGCCTCGTGACGCCGGACACCGTCGACCCCGCCGCTCCGGCGTCGCCGTTCCCGGCTCCGGCACCCCCGGCCCCGACCGCGCGGGACCGGCGTCGTGCCGCCGCTGCCGAGAAGCAGGCCGCGGCAGCGGAACGGGCAGCGCAGAAGCAGACCGCCGCCGCAGAGCGCGCCGCCCAGAAGCAGACCGCCGCCGCAGAGCGCGCCGCCCAGAAGCAGACCGCCGCCGCAGAGCGCGCCGCCCAGAAGCAGACCGCCGCCGCAGAGCGCGCCGCCCAGAAGCAGACCGCCGCCGCAGAGCGCGCCGCCCAGAAGCAGACCGCCGCCGCAGAGCGCGCCGCCCAGAAGCAGACCGCGACGGCAGAGCGCGCCGCCCAGAAGCAGACCGCGACGGCAGAGCGCGCCGCCCAGAAGCAGACCGCGACGGCAGAGCGCGCCGCCCAGAAGCAGACCGCGACGGTAGAGCGCGCCGCCCAGAAGCAGACGGCCGCCGCACGCACCGCCCCGGAGCAGCCTGCTCCGGCCGTCGGTACCGCCGACCAGCCCGCGGCGACGGCCGCGCAGACGCCGGACCACCGGGGCAGCGAGGGCAACGACGAGCCGGTCGTGTTCGCTCGCTCCGCCGCCTCGGCCGTGTCCCTCGCCGGTCGACGTGGTCGATCCGGTCGCCGCGGCGCCCGGACCGAGCGAGCGCACGGCCTCCACCGCGCAGCCCCCGTCGGGAGCCGAGAACCGCACGGATCCGACGCCGGCGCGCCCCGCCGGGCCGGGGCCCGGACCGACGACCCGCGGCGGGTCTCCCGGACCGACGCGGCACGGGCCTCCCGGACCGACGGGCCGGACGGACGCCCGGCCGTCAGCCCCGGCACCGCCGCCGCACTCGCGGTGGTCGCCGGCCTCGCGACGCTCGCGGTCGGTGCCTGGTTCCTGCTCGTCGCGGGTCAGGTGCACGTCGTGGCCCTCGTACTCGGCGGCCTCGCGATCGGTCTGGCCGTGACGGTGCTGCGGGCACGGGCAGCTGCGTCGTGGACCCGTCTGCTCTCGCTCGTCGGACTCGTGTTCGGCATCGCTGGCAGCGCCGTGCTGCTCGCCGGCCTCGCGAGCGCGCTCGCGCCGACCCTCGGGCTGCACCTGCCGGACCTCGGCACGATGACCGGGACCGGCAGCGCGACGTCCGTCACCTGGTGACGCCGCGGACCCGACCGGACGACCGGACCGCGCGGGTCAGACCGCCCGGATCACGCCGCGGCTGAGGATCGCGTTCGTCAACGCGTCGACCGGCCCGCGACCGGCGGCCGGGTTCGCCATGAGGACGTAGTCGACGGCCGGGAGGTCCGGCAACACCAGCCGCTGGGACACCTTGACGAGGTCGGCCGGGATGAGGGAGTGCGGGAACACCGCCACCCCGATGCCCGCTCGGACCGCCGCGAGCACGCCGTTGACGTCGCGCGTGTTGCACGTGATCCGCCACGTGCGGCCGACGGCCTCGAGCGCGTCGATGGCCATCTGGCGACTGATGCTCGGCGCCTGGTAGGCGATGAGCGGCACGGGTTCGTTCGGCTCGAGCGCGATGCCGTCCTGGGCCATCCACACCATCTGGTCGCTCGCGACGCGCGTGCCCTCGGCGGGCTGCCCGGCGGTCTGCTTGATGAACACGAGGTCGAGCTGACCGGCCTTGAGCCGCCGGAGCAGCGGACCCGACTGGTTGACCGTGAGCTCGAGGTTGATGTGCGGGTGGAGCCGCCGGAAGTCGCGGAGGATGCGGGGCAGCTGGGTGATCGCGAGGTCGTCGGCCGCCCCGAAGCGCAGGCGCCCGCGGTTCGCCTGGCCCGAGAAGTACGCGTCGGCCTGCCCGTGTGCGGCGAGGATCGTGCGCGCGAAACCGGCCATGGCGTCGCCGTTGTCCGTGAGCGCCACGCCCCGCGTGTCCCGGACGAGGAGGGTCCGGGACACCGCGGTCTCGAGCTTCCGGACGTGCTGGCTGACCGTGGGTTGGCTGATGCCGAGCCGGCCCGCGGCCTGCGTGAAGCTCAGGGTCTCCGCGACCGTCAGGAACGTGCGGAGCAGGATCGGATCGAGCAACAGTTCCCCCGGTGGTCGCGGCGATGGTCATCACGGAACGCAATGGATTGATAGGGACGATAGCCCTCGGCAATGGGTGCCGGCGATTAGTTTCGAAGATGAACAGCATTCGCCACCGATCGCCGGAGCCCCAGAACCGTGAGCGCCCCCTCGTCCTCGTCCACCCTCTACCCGCCGACCGAGCCGCTCCCCGTCCTGGCGACCCGCCCGCCGTGGCGACACACCCTCATCGCCCTGTCGGTACCGAACTTCCGGCTCTTCACGGCGACGAACCTGGTCGCGATGACCGCCGGGTGGATGCAGCGCGTCGCGCAGGACTGGCTCGTGCTCCAGCTCACGCACTCCGTGGCCGACGTCGGGATCACCGTCGCGATGCAGTTCGCCCCGATGCTCCTGTTCGGGCTGTTCGGCGGCGTCATCGTGGACCGCTACTCGAAGCGCGCGCTGATGATGCTCACGCAGGCGTCGTTCGCGCTGCTCAGCGGCGTGCTGGCCGCGCTGACGCTCGCGGGGGTCGTGCAGGCCTGGCACATCTGGGTGATCGCGTTCGTCGTCGGGCTCGTCACCGTGATCGACAATCCGGCGCGGCAGGTGTTCGTCACCGAGATCGTCGGACAGGAGCACCTCCGGAACGCGATCAGCGTCAACTCGTCGGTGTTCCAGCTCGGCGGCATGATCGGCCCGGCGCTCTCCGGCATCCTGCTCGTCGCGGTCGGGGCCGGCTGGTCGTTCGGCATCAACGGCATCGCCTGCGCGGCGGTCGTGGTGACCCTGGGGTTCCTCCGCGTCTCCGAACTCCACCGGATGCCGGCCGTGCCGCCGTCGAAGGGGCAGCTGCAGGAGGGCCTCCGCTACGCCATCCGGAAGCCGACGATCATCGTGCCCGTGGTGCTCGTCGCGTTCTTCTCGGTGTTCGCGCTGACCATGCCGGTCCTCCTGTCCGCGTTCGCCTCGGACGTCTACCACGTCGGGGCCGGCGGCTACGGCGTGTTCAACTCGATGGTCGCGATCGGCGCGCTGACCGGCGCGCTCCTGTCGACGCGGCGTGCGGTGGTACGACTGCGGACCATCGTCGGCGGCGTCGGCATCACGGGGCTGCTCCTCGTCCTCGCCGGCGCCGCGCCGATGATCGCGCCGTTCGCGCTCATCCTCGTCGCGGTCGGGATGGCGCAGCTGCTGTTCCAGACGGCGTCGAACTCACTCGTCCAGATGTCGTCGAACATCGGGATCCGCGGCCGTGTGATGTCGCTGTACGTGCTCGTCCTGCTCGGCGGCCAGGCGATCGGCGGGCCGGTCATGGGGCAGATCGTCGACCGCTTCGGTGCACACGTCGGCATGGTCGTCGCGGGTGGGGTGCCCGCGATCGCCGCCGCGGTCATCGCGGTCGTGCTCGCTCGACGGGGCGGCCTGCACCTGGAGGTCCGCCTGCGGCACCACCTGCCGCTCCCGGCCATCGTCGGCCAGCACTAGGGGGCCGACGGACGGGAGGGACGGGGCGGGGCCGCCCCGTCCCTCCCGTCCGTCGTGCACCCCGTCCGGAACCGCACCATCAGGGCGTTACTCTCTTCGGGGAAGCGGGCACCTCGCGGGTGCACGGCGAGGAGCGGGGACGATGACCACGACGGACGCACCACGGCACGAGGCGTACAGCCCGTACGCGCGGGACTGCCCCACCCGGCAACTGCTCGACCGCATCGGTGACCGGTGGACCGTCCTCACGCTCGGGGCGCTCGTCGACGGGCCACGGCGGTACTCCGCGATCGCGGGGCGGGTCGACGGCGTGTCGCAGAAGATGCTGACGCAGACGCTGCGGGCGCTCGAGCGGGACGGCCTCGTCACGCGCACGGTGTTCCCGGAGATCCCGCCGCACGTCGAGTACGCCCTGACCGATGCCGGGTGGTCGCTCCGGACCGTGCTCGCCGGGCTCGAGGACTGGGCGACCGGCCACATGGACGACGTCCTCGCGGCCCGCGCGGCGTACGACGAACGCTGACGGTCGACCCGGGGTCCACCGGAACACCGGGCGCGTCCGCGTGGTTGCCTGCCGGTATGCGATCGATCGTCCACACCCACACCGGTGACCCCTCCGTCCTCGAGCTCGTCGAGCGGGACGTCCCCGAGCCCGGCCCGGGCGAGGTCCGCGTCCGGGTGGTCCGTTCCGGCGTGAACCCGACCGACTGGAAGTCGCGGCGCGGCGGCACGGACGGGTCTCGGTTGCCGTTCCCCGAGGTCACCCCCAACCAGGACGGCGCGGGCGTGGTCGACGCCCTCGGCGACGGTGTCGACGGCCTGGTGGTCGGTGACCGTGTCTGGACCTTCCTCTCCGCGCAGCAGCGTCCGACGGGCACCGCGCAGGAGTACACCGTCCTGCCACGGGAGCGTGTCGCGGCGTTGCCCGACGGCGTCGACTGGGACGTGGCCGCGTCGCTCGGGGTCCCCGCACTGACCGCGCACCGCGCGCTCACCGTGCACGAGGACGGGCCGACACGTCTCGGTCACGGGGCGCTCGCGGGACGGACCGTGCTCGTCGCCGGTGGCGCGGGTGCCGTCGGGCACGCCGCCATCCAGCTCGCCGCCTGGTCCGGTGCCCGTGTCGTCTCGACGATCAGCAGCCCCGCGAAGGCAGCACTCGCGACCGCGGCCGGCGCCCACGCGACCGTCGACTACCACGACGACGACGCCGCGGACCAGGTCCGGGCGTTCGCGCCGGACGGCGTCGACATCGTGGTGGAGGTGGCCATCCCGCAGAACGCCGACCTCGACGCGCAGGTGCTCGCCACCCGCGGTGTCATCGCGATGTACGCGAACAACGGCGGCGACGAGGCCACGCTGCAGGTCCGGCCGAACATGGCCCTGAACGCGCGGTACCAGTTCGTCCTGCTCTACACGATGGGCGAGGTGGCGCTCCGCGCGGCGGTCGAGGACGTCACCGCGGCCCTGCGCGACGGGGCGCTGCCCGTCGGCGAGGAGCACGGCCTCCCGATCACGCGGTTCCCGCTCGAGCGGACGGCCGACGCGCACGACGCGGTCGAGCACGACGCGGTCGGCAAGGTGCTCATCGACGTCCAGCCCGAGTGAGGCGGGGCGCGGTCAGCCCTCCTCGGGGTCCGAGGACCCCGCCGCCTCCGGCGTCTCGGCCGTGCTCTCCGCCGGAGGCTCGGTCGGGTCCGCCGCGAGCGCCCGCTTCCGGCGCGTGACCTGCACGGCGATCGCGACCGGGACGGCCGCCAGGGCCAGGCCGCGCATCCACGGGCGGTCGAACACGTGCCCGGTCGCGTGGTCGAGGGAGACCGCTCCCGGCCCACCGAGCGCGAACATCGACGCGGCGAATCCCAGGAACGCGGGGAACTCGAACCCGCCGTCGGCGTTGAAGAACCCGTTCGGCACGTGGATGCTCGCCGCCGTGCCCATGGTCGTCGCCGCGCCGGCACCGGCCACGGGGGTCCCGAGCCCCAGCACGAGGGCCGCTCCCGACCCCGCCTCACCGAGCCCAGCGAGCACGGCGTGCGGTCTCGCCGGCCGGAAGCCCATCGCGTGCATGCCCTGCGCGGTGCCCTCGATGCCACCACCGCCGAACGCCCCGAAGAGCTTCTGCGAACCGTGCGCGACGAGCACCGCCCCGAGGGCGACGCGGAGCAGGGTCGTTGCGGTGGTCGCCGCCGTGGTTCCCGGATGACGCATGGAGTTCCTCCCTGGTGTCGACGGGCCCGCACCACGCGGGCCGGTGTCGCCGAACGTACTCACGCTCTCCGGCACGCGCCCGCCGGTCGACGCTCCGGACTCCCCGAGGACGATGCGGTAGGCAAGAGGGGTGACCGACCTGCCGGACCTGACCGACCGCCCACAGCACACCGCGATCGTCCTGGGCGGAGGTGGCGTCGCCGGCATCGCGTGGGAGCTCGGGCTCCTGAGCGGGCTGCTCGACGCCGGGATCCCGCTCGCCGACGCCGATCTCGTGGTCGGGACGAGCGCCGGCAGCGTCGTGGGCACCCTGCTCCGGACGGGTGGCGTCGCGGACGCCTACGGTCAGCAGGTCGATGACGTGCCGTGGGACTACGAGGAACCGGCCTCGCCCGACTGGGCCGCGATCGGCGCGCAGTACGTGGCCGCGCTCCAGGGCGCCACGGGCGACCAGGACGCTCGCGCCCGCATCGGTCGCCTCGCGCGC
Organism: Curtobacterium sp. MCBD17_040; assembly: GCF_003234805.2. Lineage (GTDB taxonomy): Bacteria > Actinomycetota > Actinomycetes > Actinomycetales > Microbacteriaceae > Curtobacterium. Next base: position 1,244,611 of record NZ_CP126273.1, on the reverse strand, counting down.
ACCGTGACGTCGGGACAGAGCCAGGAGGAACGCATCGCCTCGTTCCGCGCGACGTTCCCCGCCGACACGTGGCCGGACGCGCCCCTCGGCATCACCACCGTCGACGCGACCGACGGGTCGTTCCGGGTGCTCACCGCCGCCGACGGCGTCCCGTTGACCCGCGCCATCGCGGCGAGCTGCTCCGTGCCCCTCGTGTGGTCCCCGGTGACCGTCGACGGCCGCCCGTACGTCGACGGCGGCGCCCGCTCGGGGACGAACGCGGACGCCGCGGCGGGGTACGAGCGCGTGCTCGTCATCGCCTGCCGTGCGGAGGACCCGAGCCCGACCGGTCCGTGGCTCGACCGCGCAGTGGCCGGTCTGCGGCACGACGGTTCGGCCGTCGAGGTGGTCGTCGCGGACGCCACGAGCCAGGCCGCCTACGGCGCGAACGTCCTGGCGCTGTCGACCCGGGCCCCCGCCGCGCACGCCGGTCGGGCGCAGGCGGCCGCCGTGGCCGCGCGCGTCCGCGACTTCTGGGTCGGCTGAGCGATCGGTCGGCTGGCGCTCGGTCGGATCGGCCGACTCCGAGGCCGTGTCGCCGCCCTCCGATAGCGTGGGTGGATGCCGAACGACGACGCCGCCACACCGTTCTCCGACCTCGACGCCTTCGTGGCGCTCCCCCGTGTCGACGGCATCGCGCTGTCGCCGGACGGCACGCGCGTGGCGCTCACGGTGAGCACGCTCGACCACGACCGGACCGGGTACACCCGCTCGATCTGGTCCGTGCCGACGTCGGGCGAGGGCGTGCCGGTGCGGCTCACCCGCTCGGCGAAGGGCGAGGGCGGCGTCGCGTTCACCCGGAACGGTGACGTCCTGTTCGTCTCCGCCCGTCCGGACACCGACGCCGCGAAGGACACCGAGGCCGGTCAGGTGTGGCTCCTGCCCGCCGCCGGCGGCGAGGCCCGGGCGGTCACGCGACTCGCCGGTGGTGCGGGCATCGCGGCGACCGCGCAGGAGGCCGACACCGTGGTCATCAGCGCGGGACTGCTCCCGGGTGCGAACGACGCCGAGGGGCGCCTGCTCGAACGCGACGCCGAACTCCGCGCGGCCCGGAAGGAGCACGCCGTCGCGGCGATCCTGCACGAGACCCACCCGGTCCGCTTCTGGGACCACGACCTCGGACCCGACGAGCCGCACCTGTTGGCGCTCGACCTCGGCGACCTGCACGAGACGCTCGACGCTCCCGTCGCACCGGGCACCGCAGCCCCGGACGAGGTCGCGGTGGCCGACGCACCGGTCGCCGTCACCGCCGAGTACCCCGCGGACCTCCCGCGCCCGCGCGACCTCACGCCGTTCCCCGGGCGCTCCGCCGACACGGCCGGGCAGGCGCTGACACCGGACGGCCGCACGCTCGTGGCGGCCCTCACGGTGCACGAGCAGCGCGGTGTCCGGGCCGTGCTCGTCGCGATCGACACCGAGACCGGCGAGCGCACCACGCTGTTCGACGAGCCGGACGTGTTCCACGAGATGCCGGCCGTCAGCCACGACGGCACGACGATCGCTTGGGTGCGCGCCCCGCGGGACACCCCGGCCGGGCCCGCCGACCGTGAGATCTGGGTGGCCGACCTCGACGGCGGCCACGCCCGACGCATCGCGACGGAGTGGGACCGCTGGGCGAACGAGTTCGTGTTCGACGCCGACGACCGCGCCCTCTTCGCCACCGCGGACCAGGACGGCCGCGCGCCGGTGTTCCGGATCCCGCTCGACGGGAGCGCCGTCGAACAACTCACCACAGACGAGCACGCGTACACCGGGGTGGCGGTCGACCGGGCGACCGGCGTCGTCGTCGCGCTCCGGTCCTCCTGGGCGGCGCCGCTGCACCCGGTCCGGATCGACCCCGACGGCACCGTGACCGCCCTGCCGACCCCCGCGCCGCTGCCCGCGGTGCCGGGCCGCGTCGAGGAGGTCGAGACGACGACCGCGGACGGGACGCGCGTGCGCGGCTGGCTCGTCCTGCCGACGGGCGCGTCGGCCGACGCGCCCGCGCCGTTCCTGCTGTGGATCCACGGTGGACCGCTCAGCAGCTGGAACGCCTGGAGCTGGCGATGGAGTCCGATGGTCGCCGCGGCGCGGGGCTACGCGGTCCTGCTGCCCGACCCGGCGCTGTCCACCGGGTACGGCCTCGAGTTCATCGCGCGCGGATGGAACGCCTGGGGGCAGGCGCCCTACACCGACCTCCTCGCCATCACCGACGCCGTCGTGGCGCGGCCCGACGTCGACGAGACCCGCACCGCGGCCATGGGTGGCTCCTTCGGCGGCTACATGGCGAACTGGGTCGCCGGGCACACCGACCGCTTCGACGCGATCGTCACGCACGCGAGCCTCTGGGCGCTCGACCAGTTCGCCGGCACCACCGACGCGTCGTACTACTGGCAGTCCATCTTCACGGCCGAGGGCATGGCCGAGAACGACCCGCACCGGTCCGTGGACGCGATCACGACACCGATGCTCGTGATCCACGGCGACAAGGACTACCGCGTGCCGATCGGCGAGGGGCTGCGGCTCTGGTCGGAGCTGGCCGAGCACCACGCCGACCCCGACGGCACCATGCCGCACCGGTTCCTGTACTTCCCGAACGAGAACCACTGGATCCTCACGCCGCAGCACGCGAAGGTCTGGTACGAGACGGTGTTCGCGTTCCTCGCCCAGCACGTGCTCGGCAAGGCCTGGGAGCGGCCGGAACTGCTCGGGTGAGGACGCCGGGCGGCGGCGGTCACACGAACGCGGCGTGCCCCGTGATCGCACGTCCCACGATGAGCGTGTTCATCTCGCGGGTGCCCTCGTACGAGTAGATCGCCTCGGCGTCGGCGAAGGACCGCGCGACGCCCGCGCCCAGGACGATGCCGTTGCCGCCGAGGACCTCGCGACACCAGCCGACGGTCTCGCGCATCCGCGCCGTCGCGAACGCCTTGGCCAGCGCGGAGAACTCGTCGCGGTGATCGCCGCGGTCCTGCAGCGCCGACGCCTGGGTGCACAGCGCGATCGAGGCGGTGATGTTGCCGACCGAGCGGACCAGGAGGTCCTGCACCAGCTGGTGCCGCGCGATCGGCTTGCCGAACTGCTCGCGCTCCCGCGCGTACCGGAGGGCGGCCTCGTACGCACCGACGGCGATGCCGATCGCCTGCCACGCGACCTCGCACCGGGTGAGCCGGAGCACCGCCGCGGTGTCGCGGAACGACCGGGCACGCTGCAGCCGCCGCTCCTCGGGGACACGCACGTCGCGGAGCACGATGTCGGCGTTCTGCACCGTCCGGAGCGAGATCTTGTCCTCGATCTTCGTGGCGGTGAACCCCGGCGAGTCCGTGGTCACGAGGAATCCCTTGACCTGCCCGTCGGCCACGTCCTTGGCCCAGATCACGACGACGTCGGCGAACGTCGCGTTGCCGATCCAGCGCTTCTCGCCGTCGAGGACCCAGGTGTCGCCCTCGCGTCGGGCCGTGGTGCGGAGACCGCGGGCCGAGTCCGACCCCGAGCGCGGTTCCGTCAGGCCGAATGCACCGACGAGGTCGCCGGTGGCCATGCGCGGCAGCCACGCGCGCTGCTGGTCCTCGCTGCCCGCGACGGCGATGGCGTTCATGGCGAGGCCGGACTGCACGCCGACGAAGGTCGCCATGCCCGCGTCGACGCGGCCCATCTCGAGGGCCGCCCACCCCCGGTACACCGCCGAGTTCTCGAACCGGGCGACGAGCGGGATCCCGGATCCGAGTACCCCGGTCTCGGCGAGCGGCCGGATGAGGTGCGTCGGGAACTCCGCGTCCGCCCACGTGCGGTCGGCGATCGGGGCGACCCGGTCCTCCATGAACGCGCGGAGCGCCAGGACGCGTTCGCGCTCGACGTCGGTCAGGTCGTCCTGGAAGCGGTAGAAGTCGGCCTCGAGGTGGGCCCGCTGCACGCGCTCGGTCGTGTCGAGCGGTGCAGCGGCGGCGGGGGTCGTCGTTGACATGACCCCCATCGTGCATCGTTCTGAGGAACGTTGCAACACGCGTAGGCTCCGGTGGTGGACGGTATGCGGGAGGCGCGGCTCGGCCAGCACGGCACGGCGCTCGTCCCGAGCACCCTCTCCGCCCGTCTGGAGGCCCATCCCGACGCCCTCCGCGCGTTCCGTTCCGCGCGACACCGGTTCGTGGACGGCGAGCGGATCGACATGGGCCGCCTGGCCGCCGAGCTCGGCGTCGACCGCACGAGCCTGTTCCGCTGGGTCGGCAACCGGGACCAGCTGCTGTCCGAGGTGCTGTGGTCCCTGGCCGTGCCGACGCTCGACGCGGCCGACCGCGCCGTGACCACCACCGGTGCCGCCCGGATCGTCGGCGTGCTGACCCGGTTCACGGCCGACCTCATCGAGGCGCCGTACTTCCGCGTGTTCCTGACGCGGGAGCCCTCGCGCGCGCTGCGACTGCTCACGACCACGGACAGCGACGTGCAGCGCCGGCTCGTCGCGGTCGTCGCCACCCTGATCGACGAGGAATCGTCCGCGGCGCGCTTCGATCCCGCGCCACTGTCGGCACGCGAGGTGGCATCGCTGCTCGTCCGGATCTCGGAGTCGTTCTCGTACGCCGACCTCATCTCGGGCGAGCCGCCGGACGCCGACCGCGCTCGCGCCGCCTTCGAGTACGTCCTCCGTCCGTCCGCGCCGGCCACCCGGCCCCCGTCCGACCCGACCGCCGGATAGCGTGGCGACCATGCCCACGCTCCTGCACCTCGACTCGTCCGCCGACCTCGCCGCGTCGCGGTCCCGTGCCCTCACCGCGGTGTTCGCGGACGCCTGGCGGGCTCGTGGTGCCGACCACACCGTCACGTACCGGGACCTGCACGTGCACCCGCTCCCCCACCTCGAGGCATCGGCGTTGCACTGGCCGGCCGCGGAACGCCGGCCCGGCGCGGACGTCCCCGCCGGATCGCAGGAGCTCCTGCAGTCCGTCGTCGACGAGCTGCTCGCCGCGGACGTCCTGCTCGTCGGGGCGCCGCTCTACAACTACTCGCTGCCGTCGACGCTGAAGGCCTGGATCGACCGGGTGCACCTGCCCGGGGTGCTCGTGCCGGACGCCGGGTCGACCGGCCCGCTCGCCGGGCGTCCCGCGGTGGTGGTCGTCACCCGCGGTGGCGCCTACGACGCGGGGACCCCGACCGAGGGCTGGGACCACGGAACGCCCGTGCTCGAGCTGATCCTCGGGACCGCACTCGGCATGGACGTCCACACCGTGACCGCGAGCACGACCCTCGCCGAGACCGTCCCCGCGCTCGCGCCGTACCGGGAGCGTGCCCGAGCGGAGTTCGCCGAGGCCGAGCGCGAACTGGCGCGGCTCGGGGGCTCGCTGGGCTGAGACCCGCGGTCGCGCCGAGGACGCGCCGTTAGGCTGCCGTCGTGACGACCCCGGCGCCGACCAGTCCGCCCACCCCCGTCAGCACCCTGCAGGCCGAGGCGTTCGCCGCGGGCACCCTGCCGCCCGTCGAGCAGGTCCGGGACGGCGTCTGGACCCTCGCGATCCCGTTCGCCGCGGGCATCCCCGACTCCACGCTCACGTACGTGCTCGAGGCCGCCGACGGGTCGCTCGTCGTCGTGGACCCGGGCTGGGGCACCGAGCCGACGCTCGCGGTGCTCCGGGACGGCCTCGCCACGATCGGTCGGACCCTCGACGACGTCGGACTCGTCGCCGTGACGCACCTGCACGTCGACCACCTCGGCGCGGCGGCGGCCGTCCGGAACGCCTCCGGCGCGCGGATCGCGATGCACCCGGCGGAGGCGCGAGCGATCCGCCACCAGGACGAGGACCGTCGGCGGGACGACGAGGACATCGCACGCTGGGGCGTGCCGGAGCCGCTGCGCGCCGGCCTGGTGCGGGCCTGGGGAACGGGGCGGCGCCTCCCGGACGTCGAGGCGGACCTGCTCGTGGAGGACGGGGACGTCCTGCCGGTCGCGGGGCGCGAACTCCGGGCCCTGTGGACGCCGGGCCACACGACCGGACATCTGTGCTTCGTCGACGCGCCGGACGGACTCCTGTTCACCGGCGACCACGTGCTCCCGCGGATCAACTCCGGGCTGGGGCTCGGGGGTCGGACGGACACGAACCCGCTCGAGGACTACCTGGCGTCGCTCGACCGACTCGCCGACCTCGCGGAGCTCGAGGTGTGTCCCGGACACGAGTACCGGTTCCGCGACGTGCGCGCCCGGGCCGCGACGCTCGCCGACCACCGGCGGGAACGGGGCGAGCACGTCGCCGCGGCACTCGACACGCTCGACCGTCCCACGCTGTTCGAGGTCGCGGCGCACGTGCCGTTCCGTGGGGGCATCGCGTCGATGACCGGGTACCTGCTCGCGTCCGCGCTCGCCCAGACCGCGTTCCACGCACGGTTGCTCGGGCGGTCGGACGAGATCCGACCGGCCTGACGCCGCCGCGACACGGGCCTCGACGCAGGGCTCGAGGACGGGTCAGCCGCGCACCTGGGCATCGAGCGGCACCTGCGCCGCCGCGGCGACCGAGCGGACGACCTCGCGCAGTGCGTCGTCGTGGAGCGCCACCGAGAACCCGACCACGCGCCGGTACACCGGGAGGTCCACGGTCGTCCAGCGTCCGCCGCTGTCGACCACGACCCGGAGCGCCTCGACCGTGCCGACGCCGTAGCGGTTGGCGGAGGACGTGGTCCCCGTGCCCACCTGACCGACCGCGGCGCGCGGGACCCCGAGGAGGAGCGTCGGCGTCCCGCCACCGACGTACAGGCCGATCCCGTGCTGGTCGGCGACGAGCGTCCCCGCCGCGCTCCGCGGCGCCCGCCGCTCGGGTCGCACGGCGAGGAGGCCGGCAGCGCGGTCGACCTCGGCCGCGGTGCCGCGCTTGACGAGGACGGGGGCCGTGAACGCACCGGGGTGCCGCTCGGCGAGCACCCGCTCACGGGCGCGGGTGCGGGCGTGCTGGACGGCGAGGACCACCTCGATGAGGACGAACACCCCGAGCGCGATGACGAGGAGGCTCTCGACGATCCCGACGGTCGACATGCCGTCCTCGTGCTCCCGGTACGCGAGGAACCCGAAGCGGAGCGCCGCGTACGCCACCACGAGCACGATCCCGACGATGCCACCCCGACGTCTGCGCATGTGGACACCCTAGGCCGCCGTCCACAGGGGCGCCGCGCCCCCGTTCGGGCCTCCCGTGGCCGGGCTAGTCTCGACCCGTGAGCAGCCCTGGATCCGATCCCGCGCCCGTCCGCGTCGAGCGCCCCGCGCCGGGCGTCGTCGTCGCCACACTCGACCGACCCGACGCCGGCAACGCGCTGGACGTCGCGATGGTCCAGGCGCTCGAGGACCTGGCGGACGCGGTCCGTGCCGACGTCGACGTCCGGGTCCTGGTGATCGGCGCCTCGGGATCCGCGTTCAGCCTGGGCTACGACGTCGCCGAGTCCGCGGACCGCACGGACGCGACCGTCCCGGACGACCTCGACCGACAGGAGCGCACCGCCGACGCACTCGCGGCGATCCGCGCCCTCCGCGTGCCCGTGGTCGCCGCCGTGGGCGGACCGGCCGCCGGGACGGGCCTGGCACTCGCGCTCGTCGCCGACATCCGGCTCGCCGGGCCCGATGCGGTGTTCCAGGCGTCGTTCACCGCACTCGGCACCTCCGCCGGCGAGTACGGCGTGTCGTGGCTGCTCCCCCGGCTGGTGGGCCCCGCGGTCGCGGCGGACCTCGCGTTCACCGCCCGCGCGGTCGACGCCGACGAGGCCGCCGCCCTGCGTCTCGTGAACCGGGTCGTGCCGGACGTCGACGCCGCCGCGCTCGAGCTGGCGCGGACGATCGCCGCGAACTCCCCCGCGGGCGTCCGACTGTCGAAGCGCGCGATGCAGGCCAACCTCGAGGTCCCGTCGTACGACGCGGCGCTCGAGCTCGAGAACCGCGGCCAGACCCTGCTCACCCGGACCTCCGACATGGCGGAAGCGCTCGAGGCGTTCCTCGAGAAGCGCCAGGCGTCGTTCTCGAACCGATGACGCGGAACTGCACCGAACGCACGACCGGCAGCACCGTCGCTGGTGACAGCACGGGCCTGCCGACGGTCCCCGACGGAAACGGCACGCCCGGCAGCGGCGCGACCGGCTCCGGACACGCGCACCCCTGGCAGGGCATCCGTCTCGAGCACCTCGACGCCGGTGTCAGCCGCCTGGTCATCGACAACCCCACGCGGATGAACGCCGTGGACGCCGACGTCTTCCGCGAGATCGGGGAGGCCGCGCGGCACCTGCGGCGCGACGGCACGCGCGCGCTCGTGCTCACGGGCGCCGGCGACCGCGCGTTCTGCGCCGGGTACGACCTCGCCGCGCTCCCGGCCCTGCGCGCGACGACGGTCCCGGCGTTCCTCGACATCGAGGACACCGCGAGCGAGGCCGTCCAGGCGCTCCACGACCTGCCGTTCCCGGTCGTCGCCGCGGTGAACGGCGCTGCCTCCGGCGGTGGCCTGTCCCTGGCGCTCGCGGCCGACGTGCGGCTCGGTGTGCGGCGTGCCTCCTTCAACGCGGCGTTCGTCAAGGTCGGCTTCTCGATCGGCGAGCTCGGGACGTCGTGGATGCTCCCCCGCGTCGTCGGCCCCGGCATGGCCGCCGAGCTGGCGTTCACCGGTCGGGTCGTCCGCTCGGACGAAGCCCTGGCGATCGGGCTGCTCGACCGGATCGTCGACACCACCGCCGACGACGCCGTGGCCGCGTTGCAGGCCGAGGCCGTCGCACTCGCCACGGCGTACGCGGCCCCCGGCCGCCGTGGCACGCGCATCGGCAAGCGATCGCTCGGGAGGGCCGGGGAGACCCCGTCGTACGAGGTCGCGGTCCGGCAGGCGTTCGGGGACCGGGCGTGAGCGCTGCGGCGAGCGACGGGGCGGACGTGCTCCGGGCCTCCCGAGCGTTGCTGCCGACGGATGACCTGCGGCACCGACCGGCACCCGGGGCGCGCATGCGGGACAGCGTCTTCTACCAGACGGTGCTGCCCGAGGAACGACTGGCGGTGCAGGTGTACCTGTTCGTCACGGGCACGGGGGCGGCGGGTTACAACGTGGCGGTGTGGGGCGACGCCGCGCCGACCGTGCGCGAGTTCGGCGGCGGGCGCGTGGCCGAGGCGATGGACCTCGACGACTTCACCGTCGGCGGTCTCACGGTCCGGCACCGGGATCCGCTGCGCACGGCTGACGTCGTCGTGCGGACGGACCGCGTCGAGCTCGACCTGACGTTCACGGCCCTGCACGAGGCCTTCAGCTTCCGCGACGCCCCTGACGGCCTGCCGTCCTGGTTCGCGGAGGACCGCATCGAGCAGACCGGTGCCGTCCGTGGCCACGTGCGCGCGGACGACCACGCGTTCGAGCTCGGGCCGATCGGGCACCGCGACCACTCGTGGGGTCTGCGGGACTGGCGTGCGCCCCAGCACTGGAAGTGGCTCGTGGCGTACACGCCCTCCGGGCGCGCGGTGAACGGGTGGACGTGGATCGCCGCCGGGCGGTGGGGGTTCGCCGGGTACGTCCTGCGGGACGGCCGGCCGGTGCCCGTGTCGCGCATCGAGGACGACACGACCTACGGCGCCGGGTACGAGCAACGCCGACTCCACGCGGTCCTGCACGACGTCGAGGGCGGCACGACGACGCTCGACCTCGACGTCTTCGCCGTGCTGCACCTGCCCGACGAGCGGACCGGGACGACCGTGCTCGAGGGTGGGTGCGTGGCGCGCATCGACGGCGAGCGGGGCGCTGGGCAGTTCGAGGTCGAGTGGCCGACGGACTACTTCGCCCACCTGCGCGGGGACGACGCGTGAGCGACGGTGCGACCGCCGGGACCACCGGCGCGGGAACCGGGACCGCCGTCGACGCGACGACGACCGCGGCCCTCGGGCGGTGGCTCGCCGACGCCGGTCTGACCGACTCGCGGGTGTCGGTGCGGCCGATCGGCGACGGCCACGCCAACGTCACCTGGCTCGTCGAGGACGACGCCGGGCAGCGCGTCGTGGTCCGACGCCCACCCCCACCGCCGACGCCCCCCGGCGCGAACGACGTCCTCCGCGAGGCCCGCGTGATCGCGGCGGTGGGCAGCCACGCCGGCGGATCGGTACCCGTGCCACGCGTGCTCGCGACGGCCGACGCCGGCACGGTGCTCGACGTGCCGTGCTTCGCCATGTCGTACGTGGCGGGTCCGGTGGTCACGACGGACCTGCCCGAGGGGCTGTCGACGCCCGCCGCCCGCGCCGCACTCGCCGACGACCTCGTGGACCGGCTGGCCGCGCTGCACCGCCTGCCGTGGGACACGCTCGGGCTCCGGGGCCGACCCGAGGGCGCGAACCTCCGGCAGCGGGACCGCCTCGCACGACTCGTCGCCGAGCCCGACGGCTCCCCGCCCGACGCCTTCGCCCACGTCGACGCGTGGTTGGCCGAGCACGCGCCGGCCGAGTCGGGGGCCGCGTTGGTGCACAACGACTACCGACTCGGGAACCTGCTGCTCGCGCCGGACGCCCCGCGGGTCGCGGCCGTGCTCGACTGGGAGCTCGCCGCCGTCGGTGATCCCCTCGTGGACCTCGGGTACCTCGTCGCGTCCTGGTCCGGGCCCGGGGGCCCGTCGACGCCCGTGCAGGAACTCGGCGCGGCGAGCAGTGCGCCCGGGTTCCCCGACGCTCGCACGCTCGTGGCGCGGTACGCCGATGCGACCGGCGCTCCCCTCGACCACCTCCGGTGGTACGTCGTGCTCGCGAACTGGAAACTCGCGGTGCTCTACGAGTACAGCCGCCGCCGCCACGAGCGCGGGGACGGCGACCCGTACTACGCGGGTACGGACAAGGTCAGGGCCTTCCTGAGGGCCGCGGACGCCGCGCGCACCGAGCCGTTGACCTGACGCGGCGCGCGCGAGCGGCCGCGCCGCACGAGTCGCCCCGCGTCGGTGCCGCGCCGGCTGCAGCCATCCGCCGCGACGCCCGTCACACCGGCCACACCTCGTGTCGCCAGGCGGCGTCCCAGAACATCCACTCGTAGCGCGACGCCGTGGTGAACGCCTGTCGCATCTGCTCGACCTGGTGGGCGGAGGCTGCATCCGCGGCACGGTCGACCACATCGCGGGCCTCGGCGGTGACCGCGGTGAAGCCCGGATCCCCGTAGGTCCCGATCCAGTCCCCGTACGGATGGCCGTCGAGGTCGCCCACGCGGTGCCGCAACCGGCGTCCGACGTCGTCGTAGAGCCAGAAGCACGGCAGCACACCCGCGACGATGACCGGGTACGACGACGACGCCGTGAGCGACAGCAGGTACGACGTGTACGCGACGCAGGTCGGTGACGGGGCCACCGAGGAGCCGTCCACACCGTGCGAGGCGTGCAGCTGCCGCTCGACGGCGACCGCGTTCGCGGCGGCGTTGCTCCAGAAGGCGAGGTCAGCGGCGTCGTCGGCTCGAGTCGCCGCGGCGGCCAGGACCCTCGCGTACGCCCCCAGGTACGCCGCGTCCTGCTCGAGGTAGTGGAGGAACGTCGCCCTCGGGAGGGAACCGCGCTCGAGCGCCACGAGGAACGGGAGCGCGTCCACCGCATCGCGGATCGGCGCCACGGTCTCCCAGACCTCGTCCGTGAAGCTCATCGCTCGTCCCACAGGCGCACGAAGTGGTGGACAGGGCCGTGGCCCTGTCCGACGTCGAGCACGTCGGCGCCCGCGAGCGCGTCCTGCAGCCAGGACCGGCCGTCACGGACCGCCTCCGCCCACGAACCCCGTCGCGGCCGCAGTGCCGCGACCGCCGAGGACAGGCTGCACCCCGTGCCGTGGGTGTTCTCCGTCGGGATCCTCGGGCTCCGGAGGCACTCGACCCCCGACGCACCGGCGAGGACGTCGACGACCTCGTCTCCGGTGTCGAGGTGTCCGCCCTTGAGGAGCACGCGACGAGCACCGCGGCGCACGAGTTCGCGTGCCTGGTCGCGCATCGCGTCGACGGACGTGGCGGGCGCCGTCGCGAGCAGCGCCGCGGCCTCCGGGATGTTCGGCGTGACGAGCGAGACGAGCGGCAGGAGCTCCGTCATGGCGTGGACCGCGTCGGGACGGAGCAGGAGGTCACCGCTCGTGGCGACCATCACCGGGTCGAGCACGACGACGTCGCACGGTGGCATCCGGAGGAACGCGGCGACCACGTCGATGGTCCCGGCGGTGGCGAGCATGCCGATCTTCACCGCGTCGACGCGGACGTCGTCGGTGAGCACACGCAGCTGCTCGGCGACGAAGGACGAGGGCACCTCGTGCACGCCGTACACACCGGTGGTGCTCTGCGCGGTCAAGGCGGTCAGAACGGTCGTTCCGTACGCGCCGAGCGCGCTGAAGGTCTTCAGGTCCGCCTGGATCCCCGCCCCGCCGGACGGGTCACTGCCGGCGATGCTCAGGGCGACCGGTGGCCTCATCGGGCACCACTCCCCCAGGCAGCTCTGAGCGCGGACGTGGCTGCCGCGACGTCGGGGCGGCCGCAGATCGCACTGACCACGGCCATCCCCGCCGCACCGCTGGCCCGGACGGACGGCGCACGGGCGACGTCGACACCGCCGATGGCGACGCACGGCCAGGGGCTGGCATCGACCACGGCACGCAATCCGTCGAGTCCGCAGGGCTCGGCGGCGTCCGGCTTGGTGCTCTGCGGCCACACCGGACCGACGCCGAGGTAGTCGATGACGCCCGGCCCCATCGCCTCCGCCGCGTGCACGTGGGCGACGGTCTGGGCGGAGAGCCCGATGAGTGCGCTCGGTCCGAGCAGACGTCGTGCCAGCACCGGGTGCAGGTTGGACTGCCCCACGTGCGCGCCGTCGGCTCCGATGGCGCGCACGAGTGCGACCCGGTCGTCGACGAGCACGGGGACCCGCCCGCCGGCGGCGGCGACGACCGCGCGGCCCATCGCGACGAACTCGTCGTCGGATGCATCGTGGTCTCGGAGCTGCACGGCCGTGACGCCGGCACCCACGGCCTCCTGGACGGTGTCGGCGACACCTCTCGCCCCGCACATCCGCGTGTCGGTGACGAGGTAGAGGGACAGGTCGGACGACCGGGAGGCGCTCATACGAGCCGGACCCGGTCCGCGACCTCGGCCGACGTGATCGAGGCGAGCTGGTCGAGCAACTGCACGGCGAAGGTGCCCGGCCCGCGGCTGAGCGGGGCGGCCTGCTCCGCGGCCACGGTGAGCACCGCCGTCGCCGCGGACGCGGCGAGCAGCGGTTCGGATCCCGTCGCCGCGAACGCGGCCATCAGCGCCCCCAGTGCGCAGCCGACCCCGGTGACCTGCGTCATCCAGGGGTGCCCGTTACGGAGTCGGACGGTCCGGTCGCCGTCCGTGAGGTGGTCGGTGGGTCCGCTCACCGCGACGACCGTGTGGAAGCGGCAGGCGACCTCCTCCGCCGACCCGAGCGCCGCCTCCGGACTGTCGGTCGCGTCCACGCCCTTGCCGCCCGCGCCGCCCGCGAGCGCCATGATCTCCGATGCGTTCCCACGCACGATGGAGGGCCGGTGCTCGAGCAGGTCCATGGCGACGCCCGTGCGCCATCCCAGCCCGCCCGCGGCGACCGGGTCGAGGACCCACGGCGTCCCGTGCTCCGCGGCGCTGAGCACCGCCGCCGTCATCGCCTCGACGGTCGGCTCCTGCGGGGTGCCGAGGTTCACGAGCACGCCGCCCGCGGCCCCGGCGAACGGCCCGGCCTCGTGCGGGTTGTCGACCATGGCGGGCGCGGCGCCGACCGCGAGCAGCACGTTCGCCGTCCACTGTGCGACGACGATGTTCGTCAGGCACTGCACGAGTGGTGGGCGGTCGCGGAGACCGTCCAACGCCGCTGCGAGCGCCGACGGGTCGAGTGGGACAGATGGAGATGCCACGGATGACGTCCCTTCGCTGGTACTAACCAGATCAGGTTCGACGGGTCTGTTCTCAGCCTCGCTCGATGGAGGCACCCCGCGTCGCAGGCGAGTCTAGGGCCGTCGGACATTGGCGCACCCTGCTGTTAGCCTGACGAACGGCCGAAGATGAGCCGGACCACGACCGAGCGTCCCGTGCGAACCCGATCCGGACCCGACCCGTCTCCGAACCAGCAGCGGTACCACGTTGGAACAGGAGCACGATGTCAGCGAGCAGCGCCCTCGGGAACTACACGGCGGAACAGGTCGAGCGGTACTACGCGAACGGCGACTGGCAGGACGGGGTCCTCATCGACATCGTCCGCGACCGTGCCGACGCCCACCCGGAGCGGACGTTCGTCACCGACGGCACGCTCACGCTGACGTACGGGCAGCTCCGCGAGGACGCCATCCGCCTCGCCGTCGGCCTGCGCGGCCTCGGTGTGGGACGGGGCGACCGCGTCGTCGTGCAGATGCCGAACTGGGCGGAGTTCGCCACGATCGTCGTCGCGCTCTCGCGGCTCGGTGCGATCCTCGTCCCCACGATGCCGATCTTCCGGCACGACGAGGTCGGCTACGTCCTCGAGCACTCCGAGGCGAAGGTCGTGATCGGCCCGCACGTGTTCCACCGCTTCGACCACCTCGCCATGTTCACCGCGCTCAAGGACCGGATCCCGACCCTCGACCACGTCGTCGTCGCCCGGGCCGAGTACCCGGACGCGCTCGACGGCGCGATCGACCTCGCGTCGCTGGCGGCCGAGGGCGACCTCGACGAGCTCGACGCGTCGCTCGGTGACACCGCGGGCCCCGACGATGGCTGCCTCGTCGTCTACACCTCGGGCACCACGAGCCGCCCGAAGGGCTGCTTCCACACCTTCAACACCATCCACGCGGCCGCACGCCTGCTCAACGAGCGCCTGCACGTCGACGAGGGCGACGTGATGTTCAACCCGTCGCCCGTGAGCCACTCCACCGGGCTCATCACGGGCCTCCTCATGCCGCTCATGGTGGGGGGCGGCACCCACTTCATGCCCGTCTGGGCGCCGGACGAGGGCATCGAGCGCATCCGCGAGTACGGCTGCACGATCACCGTGACGTCGACGACGTTCCTGACGACCGTGATGGAGGCGTTCGACCCGGAGCGCCACGACCTCAGCTCGATGCGGTACTGGGTGTGTGCCGGCGCGCCGATCCCGGGTGCCGTCGTGCAGTCCGCGCGCGCGATGTTCCCGTCGTGCCAGATCCTCAGCCTCTACGGGCGGAGCGAGAACATGACGACCGCGTTGTGCGCACCCGAGGACGCCCCCGAGAAGTCCGTGCTCTCGGACGGCCGGGCCCTCGCGGACTCCGTCGTGAAGGTGGTCGACGAGGACGGCGTCGAGGTCCCCGCCTGCACGAGCGGCGACATCGCGTACCAGGGCCCGTCCCACATGCTCGGGTACTACCGCGATCCGGAGCAGACCGCCGCGCTGTTCACGCCCGACGGGTTCTCGCGCTCGGGTGATCTGGGCGTGATGGACGCGGACGGCTTCGTGCGGGTGAGCGGCCGCATCAAGGACATCATCATCCGCGGCGGCATCAACATCTCGTCGCGCGAGGTCGAGGACCTGCTCGGCGAGCACCCCGCGGTCCGCACCGTCGCCGTCGTCGCGATGCCGGACCCGCGGCTCGGCGAGCGCTCGTGCGCCTTCGTGGTGGTCGCCCCCGGTCACGACGAGCCCTCGTTGTCCGACCTGACCGACTTCCTCCGGAGCAAGCAGATCGCCGTGCAGAAGCTGCCGGAGCGTCTCGTGGTGATCGACGAGCTCCCGATGACCCCGGTCGGCAAGGTCCGCAAGAACGTGCTGCGCGACCGGATCGCGTCGATGCTCGCCGAGGAGCAGCGCGGTGTGACGTCCTCCCAGGACTGACGGCTCCGCCACGGCCGTCAGCGCCGTCGACGGCCGTCAGCGCCGCCGACGCCCGTCGACGCTGACGGCAGCCTCCCGGCCGCGGGGCGTTGGATGGGTCGATGGCCCTCCCCACCGCCGCGGACCCCGTCGCCCCGATGCTCGCCAAGGCCGTCCCGGACGTCCCCGCCGCGGACGCCGTGCCCGGGGGCCTCAGCTACGAGCCGAAGTGGGACGGCTTCCGCGGGATCGTCTACCACGACGGCACGGACGTCGAGATCGGCAGCCGCGGGTCGAAGACGCTCACCCGGTACTTCCCGGAGCTCGTGGCGGTGTTCCGCGACCAGCTGCCGGGGCCGTGCGTGCTCGACGGCGAGATCGTCGTGCGGACCGGCGAACCGGGCGCGGAGCGGCTGGACTGGGACGCCCTGACGCAGCGGATCCACCCCGCCGCGTCCCGGATCCGGAAGCTCTCGGTCGAGACCCCCGCTGCCTTCGTGGCGTTCGACCTGCTCGCGTTCGAGGACCGGGACCTGCGGGACCTGCCGTTCGCCGAGCGCCGCGTCGCACTCGAGGAACTCGGTCGCGCGTTCGAGGACCCGCTGTTCGTGTCCCAGCGCACGCTCGACGTCGAGGAAGCCCGCCGCTGGCTGGTCGAGTTCGAGGGGGCGGGACTCGACGGTGTCGTCGCGAAGCCCCTCGCCGGGCCGTACGCGCCGAACAAGCGCACGATGCTCAAGGCGAAGCACCACCGCACCGCCGACGTCGTCGTGGTCGGCTACCGCGTCCACAAGTCGGGCGAGGGCGTGGGGTCCCTGCTGCTCGGCCTGTACGACGCGGACGGCGAGCTGCGGATGGTCGGCGGCGTCTCCGCCTTCTCCGACGCCCGACGGCGGGAACTCGTCACCGAGCTGGATCCGCTGGTCCGGCGGGACGCGGACGGGAGGCCTGTCACCGGCGCCACCGAACGCAGCCGGTTCGCCTCGGGGCGCGACACCTCGTTCGTCGAGCTCGAGCCGGAGCGCGTCGTCGAGGTGCGGTACGACCAGATGGAGGGCGACCGGTTCCGCCACACGGTGCAGTTCGACCGGTGGCGGCCCGACCGGAACGCGCGGTCCTGCACCTTCGAGCAGCTCGAGCAGCCGATCGCCTACGACCTCAGCAGCGTGCTGCGCTGATCCCGTGGGTGCCTGGGACCTCGTCGAGCGGGGACGACCGCGTGGCCGCGACGGCCTGTGGTCCGACCGCGCGCCCGGACGGCTCACGATCCCGCGTCCGGGCGCGGCGACCCTCGTCGTGCTCGGCGGCTACGCGGTGTCGCGGGTGCTCGCGACCGGCCTGCTGCTCACCGCCTGGATCGTGAGCGGCGGCGTCCACGACGCACACGCGACCCTCCGGGCCCCAGGCGGGTTCGGCGGGTTCCTCACGGCCTGGGACGGCGCCTGGTACCGGCGGATCGCCCTGCATGGCTACCCGTCGGACCTGCCCGTGACGGGCGGTGCGGTGCAGAAGAGCGTGTGGGCGTTCCTCCCGGCGTACCCGGCCGTGGTGCGCGCGCTCATGTCGATGACCTCGCTCGGATACGCACCGGCCGCGGTGACCGTGTCGGTGGTGGCGGGCGGCGCGGCCACGGTCGTCCTGCACCGGCTGCTCGCGGAGCGGTTCGGCAGCCGTCCGGCGATGTGGGGCGCGCTGTTCTTCGCGTTCGGACCGCTCGGGTTCCTGTTCCAGGTCGCGTACGCCGAGTCCCTGTTCCTCGCGCTCGTGTTCGCCGCACTCCTGGCGGTGCTCCGGGGCCGGCCGCTCGTGGCGATGCCGTTCGGGGTGGCCGCGGCGTTCACGCACCCCGGTGCCCTCGCGGTGCCGGTCGCCCTCGCGGCGGTGTGGGTGGCGTCACTCGTGCGTCGACGGCCGCTGCCGCTCCGGACGCACCTCGCGGTGGTCGCGTCCGGTCTCGTGACCGCGGCGGCAGGACTCGCGTGGCCGGTCGTCGTGACGCTCGTCACCGGCCGCGGCGACGGCTACGTGGCCACGGAGACCGCCTGGTGGCGGGACTACATCGGGGACGCCGCCGCGGTGTTCCGCCCGCTGACGCCGTGGTTCCTGTTCGCGGAACGGCTCGTCGGCGGCTGGGGCGTGCCGATCGTCGCACTGCTCCTCGTCGCCGTCGGCTGGTGTCTGGCGTTCCGGAGTCGTGCACTCGGCGTCGGGATCGGGGCGTTCGTCGTCGCGTACGTCGCGTACCTCGTCGCGGTGTTCCTGCCGCAGCAGAGCACCTTCCGCATGTTGCTGCCGCTGTCCCCGGTGCTCGGCACCCCTGCGCTGTCCGCCTCACCGCGTCGCGCGACGGCGACGTTGGTCGTCGGCATCGCGGTCCAGCCGATCGCGATATGGACGCTCTGGGTCGCCTGGCCACCCTGACCCGCGGTTCCCGACCGGACTGTCCCGTTCACGCGGCTGTCCCCCTGCGGAGGTGCACGGTTCACCCAGCGATGCGACGATCAGCGGGTCGAGGACGCCGATCAGTGCCCACCGTGTCGCCCGGCGCCGGGGAAACAAACCGACTGTCCGAATTCCGCACAGTTCTCCTCCATAGTTAGGCGAACTAGTAACTCCGTGCCACAGTTGTTCCAGGTCGGAGATAGTCTCCGAACCGAACGAGTTCCTGGGCACTGCCCTTCGAGAACAGGACCACCATGAGCACGCATCTCCTCCCCGTCCGTCACACGGCGCAGCGCAGCCCGTTCACGGAGATCCGGGAGGCGCGGCACCAGCGCGCACTCGTCGCCAGCGCGACCGGCATCGTCAGCGTCACCGTCGCGAGCCTCGCGCTCGTCACCCTCGGGCTCGGCGCGTGAACGCCCCCGCCATCGTCACGCCGCTCATCGAGCGCGCCGCCGCTCCGGCACCGACGACCACCTGGGCCCTCGCGGACGAGGGCCTCTGGGTCGCGACGCACGCCGGGTACTTCGGCGGCACCATCGACCAGCACGGCGCGCACCACTACGCGATGGACACCTTCGGGCGCTACGTCGGGGACTTCGCGACGCTCGACCTCGCGAAGCAGCACCTCATCGAGCACATGACCACGCTCTTCGGCACGGAAGGAATGGCAGCATGAACGGCATCGACGGCATCAGCGACGCGCACCGCGGGACGTGGTCGCGCTTGACCCGCCTCCACACGGCGAGCGCGGGCCTCCCGACGCAGACCAAGCGCACCGAGGACGGGCGCACCGCCCGCGACGAGGCAGTGCTCGGCCTGTAGGAACCGATCGGCACCGCAGCCCAGATCGCACATCGCGCCGCTCACCTCCGGGTGCAGCGGCGCGTTCTGCATTCTCGGCGCGGAGACGCGGCGCGTTCTGCGGTCTCGGCCGGGGCGCGTCAGGCCTGTTGCTTGCGCGCCCGCGACGGCTGGACGCGAGGCGGCTCCCCCGGCATCTTCGGGTAGTCGGGCGGGAACGGCATCTCGCCCAGACCGTCGGCGAGGTCCCGCTCCCACCACGCCAGCAGCGCGTCGATGCGGGCGGGCTGCGCGTGCATGTCCTCCCACGGGTCACCGACGGTGCGGAGTCGCTCCGGGATCGAGCGCACCGTGTGTGTCCGCGGGTCGGTCTCCGACAGTTCCTCCCATCGGAGCGGGGTCGAGACGGACGCGTGCGGGAGTGCTCGGGGGCTGTAGGCACCGGCGATCGTCCGATCCCGGTTCGCCTGGTTGAAGTCGACGAAGATCCGCTCGCCGCGCTCTTCCTTCCACCACGCGGTCGTCACCTGCTCCGGCATCCGCCGTTCGAGTTCGCGGGCGGCGGCGATCACCGCGTGCCGCACGTCGAGGAACTCCCATTCGGGCTCGATCGGCGCGTACACGTGCAGGCCGCGGTTCCCCGAGGTCTTGATCCACGCGGTCAACCCCGCTTCGTCGAGGACCTTCCGCAGCTCGAGCGCGGCGGGGACGGCGTCGTGGAAGTCGGTGCCCGGCTGCGGGTCGAGGTCGATCCGCAGCTGGTCCGGGTGGTCGCTCCGCTCGGCCCGTGACGCCCAGGGGTGGAACACGACGGTGTTCATCTGCGCCGCCCACACCGCCGCGGCGGGCTCGTCGATGACCATCTGCGGGTGTGCGCGGGCGCTCGGGTAGGTCACGGTCACGGCGCGCACGTAGTCGGGCGCGCCCTTCGGCGGGTTCTTCGAGAAGAACTGCTCGCCGTCGACGCCCTCGGGGAACCGCTGGAGCGACACCGGCCGGTCCCCGTTCGCGCGCACGAACGCGTCCCCCACGGCGACGAGATAGTGCGCGAGGTCGAGCTTCGTCAGCCCGAGCTGCGGCCACAGCACGCGGTCGGGGCTCGAGATCCGGACCTCGCGGTCGCCGTCCGGTCCGGGCACCGTCAGCATCGTCGCCTTGCTCGCCATCCGTGCAACCTACGCCGACCGGCCGGGAGGCGCGGCACCGGCCCGCACACCGGCGTCGGTCCGGTCCCGCCCGTCCAGACCGCTTCCATCGAGTCGGGGGGCCGGCGCCGGCGGGCCTCGGTCGCCGTCGCCCGACCGGCACCATGGACACCCGGGTCGTCTCGGTCTAGATTGCTAGCATGGTAGCCAATAACGGCAGCAAGGTGCAGTTCAACGTGTACCTGCCGGCCGAACTCGTCCGCGAGCTCAAGCACCGCGCCATCGACGAGGGGGTCTCGCTCTCGTCGCTCGTCGAACACGTGATGTCCACGTACCTGTCGGGGGACGAGACCGCCCCGACGGAGGGGGAACGGCCATGACGACCGTCCGCAGCATCCTGGACACCGCCCACCCCGCCGCGTGGCACGACCTCGCGACGGCGCTCGGGCTCCGACGGCACGATGCCCCCGCCGACGACGACTGGACGGAGTTCGACGGCGACGGGGTCCTCGCCATCCGCGGCGTCGATGACGGGTCGGCCGACGACGGACGGGTCGATCTGCAGGTGGTGGTGGCGGACCTCCCGGCAGTGCGGCGCTCGCTCGAGGGCACCGGAGTCGCGGTCCGGACCACCACGCTCGCCGACGGCGGGGAGCTGCTCGCCGTCGACGTCGCCGGTGCTCCCGTCACCATCACCACCGCGGACCGTGCAGCCGCCGGCGGCGCGACCAGCGTCATGCCCATCCGGTACGCGTCGTCGGTCGCGGACGCCGCACGCGTGTTCCGTGCGGTGGGCCTCCGACCCCGGATCGCGGCCGACGGCGGCGGATGGGCGGACTTCACCGCGGACGACGGCGGCCTCGCGGCCCTGCACCACGGGGAGGACGGCCGCACCGAGCTGTCGTTCGAGCACCGCGGCGACCTCGACGCACTCGCCGCACGTCTCCGCGCCGGCGGGTACGAGGCGGACGTGGTCGACGAGGCATACAACCGGACCGTCCTCGTGACCACGCCCGACGGCTGGCGACTGTGGGTCAACGGGACCCAGGAGGACCTCCACGGGTACTCGCGTCAGGACTGAGCGCAGCCCCAGGCCGACCGCGGCCCGCTCGCCCTGCCCCGCGTCCGCTCGGTCCTCCCGCGAGATGGCAGAAGGTGTCGCTCCGGGTCCGGTCGAAGCGGCAACGACCGCAACCACCCCCCGTACGAGGGTCACGAGATCGCAGCCGGTGTCGCTTCAATGGGGATCGAAGCGGCAACGACTGCGATCTCGATGAGGTGGGAAGCGGGGCGGGGCGTGATGCCGCTCGCCAGTAGGCTGACTCGGTGATCGACACCCCCGCCACCCCGCTCCGGATCGCGCTCGTGTCGCTGCACACCTCCCCCGGGGACGAGCCCGGTTCCGGCGAGGTCGGTGGGATGAACGTCGTCGTGCGACACCAGGCCGAGGCGCTCGCGGACCTCGGGCATCGGGTCGAGATCGTCACCCGCCGGTCGTCACCGACGCAGCCGGACTCCGTCGAGATCGTCGCGGGCGTGTGCCTCCGCTTCCTGTCGGCCGGGCCCGCACAGCCGGTCCCGAAGGGCGAACACGACGCCTTCATCGAGCCGTTCCGGGCGGGACTGGCGGAGCTCGGCCCGTACGACGTGTTCCACGCGCACCACTGGTTCTCCGGCATGGCCGCGCTGCCGGTGGCTCGGGAGCGCGGGGTCCCCCACGTGCAGTCCTTCCACTCGATCGCCGCCGACGCAGCGACTCCGCTGTCCGAGGGCGAGCGCCCCGAGTCGGCGGGCCGGATGGAGGGCGAGGCGTTCCTGGCGCGCGAGTCGGACGCCGTCGTCGCGATCAGCGAGGCCGAGGCCGACACCGTCCGCTCCCGGCTCGGCGCCGCAGCGGAGCGGGTGGTCATCGTGCCACCCGGTGTCGACGGCTCGGTGTTCCGTCCGGCGAGCGCCGCGACCCGCGCCGCCGCCCACGACCGCCCCCGCTACGTCGTCGCGGCCGCTCGGGTGCAGCCCCTCAAGGGCCTCGACCTGGCGATCGCCGCGGTCGCCGCCGTTCCCGAGGCCGTTCGGCCGGACCTGGTGATCGCGGGCGATGCGTCGAGCGAGGCGACCGGATACGTCGAGGAGCTCCGCGCGCTCGCGGATCGACTCGGCATCGGGGACCGGGTCCGGTTCGTCGGTCCGCAGTCGCGCCCGGACCTGGCGATGCTGTTCCGCAACGCGGGACTCGTGCTCGTGCCGTCGCACTCCGAGACGTACGGTCTCGTCGCGCTCGAGGGCTCCGCGTCCGGCGTGCCGGTGGTCGCCGCCGCCGCGGGTGGCCTGCGCGAGGCGGTCGTGGACGGTGAGACCGGCATCGTCGTGGAGTCGCGCGACCCGGACGTCTGGGCGGGCGTCATCGCGACCGTCCTGACCGATCCGGCGCTCGCGGACCAGCTCGCCGCGGCGGGGCGGGAGCGCGCGGAGCGGCTCAGCTGGGAGCGGTCCGCCGAGGGACTCGTCGAGACCTACCGGTCGGTGATCGCGCGCGTCGAGGAGCGCCGGCGCTCCGCGTCCGCGTGAGCGGCGTGCTCCGGCGAGCCGTTCGGGCGGCGCTCGTCACCGGGACCCTGTGCCTGCTGACCGCGTGCTCGGCGGTGAACGGCGGCGTGCCTCCCGGGTCCGGCACCGGCGGCATCGGCGGGGCGGGCACCGCTGCTGCCGGCCCCGGCGCGGTGAGCGTGAGCGCTGCCGCGAGCGCGGGGACCGCGCCGGGTGCCGCCGACACCCCCTCCACGGCGGCGACGGGCACCGCCGTCGCCCTCCTGGCGACGCTGCCCGTCAAGGGCCGCGCCGCGGCGACCGGGTACGACCGCGTCGGCGACTTCGGCACCGCCTGGCTCGACCGCGACCACGACGGATGTGACACCCGCGACGACGTCCTGGCGCGCGATCTCACGGACGTCGAGCGCCCGGGAGGCTGCCGGGTGCTGTCCGGCACCCTCGTGTCGCCCTACACGGGAGCGGCGATCCGGTTCACGCGCGGCGCGACGACCTCGGCCGCCGTGCAGATCGACCACGTCGTGGCGCTCGAGGACGCCTGGCAGACGGGGGCGCAGCAGCTCGACCAGGAGGCTCGGGAGGACCTGGCGAACGACCCGGGCAACCTCCTGGCGGTCGACGGGCCGTCGAACGAGCAGAAGGGGTCCGGTGATGCCGCCACATGGCTGCCGCACGTCGTCGCGTTCCGGTGCTCCTACGTGGCCCGGCAGGTCGCGGTGAAGGCCGCGTACGGACTCTGGGTCACCCCAGCCGAACACGACGCGATCGCCCGGATCCTGGCGACCTGCCCGATGCAGCCCGCGGTCCGCACGGCGTTCTCGGCCCGACCGGGAGGCACGGCCGCCGGAAGCGGGTCGAGCGCCGCCGCCGTCGCCCCGGCTCCGGCGACTCCTGCGGCTCCCGGAGCGCAGGCTGCGACACCTGCCGGTCCGACGCCAGCACCGAGCTTCGCGAACTGTGCGGCGGTCCGGGCAGCCGGTGCGGCACCGCTCCACGTCGGCGACCCGGGGTACTCGCGCCAGCTCGACCGCGACGGCGACGGCACGGCCTGCGAGGACTGACCGCGGACGGCCCGTGCTACCCCTGACCGGCGAGGAGCTCGTCGATCCGCTCGAAGTCCTCGTCCATCCCGGCGTCGATCCCGCTCGCGAGGACGGCGTCGCAGGCCTCCTTCGAGGCGTGGGTCGAGGTGATCTCGAGCGCGGATCGCCCGCCCTCGAGGTCCACGAACCGCAGGGTCTCGAGCGTCACCCCGATCTCGCCCTCGTACTCCCACGTGTGGACGATGCGACCGGGTACGACCTCGTGGTACGAGCCACGGAAGGCCCAGCCGGCGCCGTTCGCCGCCTCGACGACGTAGCGGAACGCACCGCCGGTCACCGCGTCGAACCGGTCGAGCCGGACGGTGGTGCCGTGGGGCCCCATCCACCGGACGAAGCGCTCGGGATCGGTGTGGGCGCGTTGCACGGCGCTCGCTGGAGCGTCGAACTCGCGACGGTGCCGAACGCTCTGGTCGCCGACGCGGATGTGCTCCGTCTCGGCCGGGCCGCGGGGGTCGTCCTGAGGCATCGGGGGTCCTTCCGGATTCAGCCGCGGCGGTGCGGCCGGGTTCGTCGTGCTCGTGTCAGCGCGCGGCAGCACCGTATTCGGGCTCGCGGTCGGACGTCAAGGACCGCGACGGTCGTGCTCGGCCGATGGTGCGAGCGGCAGGATGGGGACATGCCCCTCGACCTCGCCGCGTTCTGGTCGGCGCTCGACGCGGTCCCGGTGCCCGACGACGCCGAGGCGTTGTACGACGCGTCGGCGGAGGGCACGCTCCGACGCGGCAACCTCGACCGGTACCTGCGCCTGCTCGCCGACGCCGGATCGACCGTGCTGCTCGTCGCCGAGGCCCCCGGCTGGCGGGGCATGACGAACACGGGCCTGCCGTTCGTCAGCGTGCGGGAACTCGACGCGCGCCCGGGGATCGTGACCGGGGCCGCCGAGGGTGACGGCTTCGCGCGACCGCCGGAGCCGACCGCGCCGTGGGAGGCCTCCTCGCGGGTGGTCTGGGCCGCGCTCCGGGACTGGGCGGGGCCGTTGCCCGTCGCGTGGCCGGTGTACCCGCACCACCCGTTCGCCGCGCCCGACCGACGCACGAACCGGACGCCCCGACCGGCCGAGGTCCGAGCCGGCGCTCCCGCGACGCTCGCGCTGCTCGAGGCGCTCCGCATCGACGACGTCGTCGCCGTGGGGCGGAAGGCCCAGGGAGCGCTCGCCACCGCCGGCATCGACGCGGTCGCCGTCCGCCACCCCGCCCAGGGCGGCGCACGACAGTTCACGGACCAGCTCGCCGCGTTCTCCGCAGCCGTCCGCTGAGCCGGCGCGGATCAGGGCGCGGGACGGCTCGCGGACACGTCGCCTCCGCTCGCACCGTCGGCCGGGAGGAACGGGTACCGCCATCGGGACGTCGGCCCGTCCGGTGTCGCCCGCCACGTCACCGTCAAGGTCCGGTCCCGCGTC
The DNA here is from genome assembly GCF_003234805.2 of Curtobacterium sp. MCBD17_040. Taxonomy (GTDB): domain Bacteria; phylum Actinomycetota; class Actinomycetes; order Actinomycetales; family Microbacteriaceae; genus Curtobacterium. Next base: position 1,219,394 of record NZ_CP126273.1, on the reverse strand, counting down.
GCGGCGTCGGGCACGGCCCGGAACGCGAGGGACTCCCCCGCGGCGAGGTCCGCCGGCGGCTCGGACACGACGATCGGCATGGTCGGGTCCGCCGTCAGACGCACGTCGAACGCGCTCGCCGTGCCGGTGTTCCGGAGGACGGCACCGCCGTCCGGCGCCGACGCGATCCGCCACGAGACGGACGGAGCCGGAGGGACCGACGCGGCACGGGCCTCCCGGTCGGCGTCCGACGGAGCGGGCGTGGACGGCGGACCCCCACTCGGTCGTGCCAGGCGTTCGAGCGCGCCGGCGATGCGCTCGAGGGTGTCGATGGACAGCGCCGAGGTGCGCTCGGCCCGTTCGGCGCTCGCGGCGGCGGCGAGCCGGTCCTGCTCGGCAGCTCGACGGGCGCGCTCGGCGGTCCGGGCGTCACGCTGCTGCTGCCGCGCGGTGTACACCCACGACACGACCACGCCGAGCAGCGCGACGACGGTCCCGACGACCTGGATCCACGTGTCGATGCCGCTCATGCCGACACCCTGCCGGACACCCCCGACACCGCCGACCTACGTGGTCTCGATCGTCACGCCCTTGGCCCGGAGCTCGGCGTCGACGTGCGCGGGCAACGGCGCGGACGTCCACACGGTCTCGAGCGCCGGCAACTCCACGATGTCGCTCCACGTCAGCGGGTCGTGGCGGTCGTCGTCCCCGCTCCAGTCGGGATCGACGTCGCCGTAGATCTGGAGGTCCCCGTCGACGGTCAGCTGCGTCACCAGCGCGAGCTGCGAGGGCAGGACCTCGAGGTCCTCGTAGTACTCGCGGGCGAGCTGCCCGGAGCCCTCGACGACCTCGTCCTCGTCCTCGGCGTCCTCGTGCGCCGCACCCGCGTACGGTTCGAGGACGTCGAGGTCGTAGCACAGCGCCTCGAGGACGATGAGCTTGGCGTTCTGGTCGGCGAAGTCGTACGGCTCCTCGGGCGTTTCCATGCCCGGGATCGTATCCCCGCCGCCGGTGCCGTGACCGTGCGGTCAGATCCCCGTGACGTCGTGGAGCATCGCCGCGAGTTCGGTGACGTGGGGTTCGCGGAGCAGGGAACTGTGTTCGCTCGCGAGCCGGGGGAACCGCATCTCGCCGCGCAGGTAGGGGCGCCACGAGTCCGGCCCGTCCGGGTTGCCGTCGGCGAACACGAACGTGACCCTGCCGTCGTACGGGCGCACCCGGTGCCGGCGGACCATCACCGAGGCCTGGTCGAAGAACGCGTCGAAGTGGTCCTGTCCCCGGTACCGGACGACCCCGGCCGTGTAGGCGCGGAGCCGGCGGGACACCCGCTTGACCTGCGGGAGTCCACCCGGCAGGACCCTGCGGAGCTGTTGTTCCGCGCCGCGGCGCACCGCGTTGAGCACCCGCGACCCGTGCTCGCGCTCCGGCAGTCGGGCGAACTCGAGCGCGCCCTGCTCCGCCGTGCTCCGCGGCAGGTAGGTGTCCAGGAGCACGACGTGCTCGACGGTCTCCCCGTTCTCGGCGAGGGTCGTCGCGATCTCGAGGGCGATCAGGCCGCCGAGCGAGTGCCCGATGAGCCGGTACGGGCCGTGCGGCTGGACCACGCGCATGAGTTCGATGAACCGACGCGCCGCCGCGGGGACGCTCCAGTCCGGCAGACTGCGCCGCTCGAGGCCGTGCTGCTGGAACACGTACACGTCGTGGTCGGCCAGGTGCCGGGCCAGGGGCACGAACGTCAGGCCGAGGGCGCCGGCACCGGGGAAGCAGAACACGGGCGCACCGCCGCCACTCGTCAGCTTGACGACGTCGGGGTGGCTCGGCACGGCTCTGGTCCCGGCACGGACCCGCCGCGCGAAGTCCGCCAGGGTCGGATGCTCGAGGATCTCGGCGGACCGCACCTCGACTCCGATCCGGTCGGACACGGCGGCGAGCATCTCCTCCGCGGCCAGGGAGTCCCCGCCGAGCGACGCGAAGTCGTCCTCCGGCGCGACGGCGGGCAGGCCGAGGACCTCGGCCCAGATCTGCCCGACGGCGAGTTCCCACTGGTCGTGGGTGGTCTCGTCCATCGTGGCGACCGCGCCGTCGCCCCCACCGGCGTCGTCTCCGGTCCCGGCGGCCGGGGGCGGCGGGAGCTCGGCGCGGTCGACCTTGCCGCGCTCGTTCCGCGGCAGCGCCACCATCGGCACGATCGTCCCGGGCACCATGTAGGCGGGGAGTTCGGCGCGCAGGGCACGTCGGATCGCAGCGGGCGACGCCGTGCGCCGCCCGGCTCGACCGACGACGTAGGCGACGAGGCGCGTGGATGCCCCGGGTTGCACGATCGCGGTGACCACGGCCTCCTGGACCGTGTCGATGCGGCGGATGGCGGCCTCGATCTCGCTCGGCTCGACGAGGTACCCGCGGACCTTGACCGCGTCGTCGGCCCGACCGAGGAGCGTGAGTTTGCCGTCCTCGTCGATCCGCGCGAGGTCGCCCTGCTTCCAGGTGGCCCGGCCGTCCTCGGCGATCCCGGCATGGAGTGCCGTCTGCTCGTACGCGCCCCAGTACCCCGGGGTCACCGCGTCGGACACGCACAGCAACTGGCCGGTCTCGCCGACCGCCGCGGTGGTGCCGTCCTCGCGGAGGATCCGGATCTCCTTGTCGAACGCCGGCTCGCCCGCCGGGATGCTCCCCTCGGGCACCGGATCGCCCGGCGCGATCTCGTTGAAGGCGAGCGACGCGGTCTCGCTCGACCCGGTGAAGTTGAAGAACGACGTCGTCGGGCCGAACAGCGGTCGTACCGCCGCGACGTCGGTCCCCGTCACGGCCTCACCGACGGTGGCGAACACCCGGAGCCCGCGGAGCCGGTCGTCGTCGGGTCCGAGCGCGTCGGCGATCGTCCGGGCGAGGTGCGGGGTGCTCTGCAACACGGTGATGCCGCGCTCCGCGATGCGGTCGACGAGTCCGAGCACCCCGGCGTCACGCGCGTCGAGCAGGTGCGCCTCGGCACCCGAGTGGATCGTGCCGAACGCCATGGCGAACCCCGCGGCGAACCCGACGGGCAGCACGACGGCGGAGCGCTCGCCGGGAGCGAGCCCGAGGCGCTCGCGGTAGCCGGTGACGTCCGCGAGCATGGCTCGGTGGCTCGTCACGACGCCCTTCGGCGCGCCCGTCGAGCCGGACGTGAACACGATGTTGAAGCCGTCCGTGCCGCCGCGCTCGAGGGCGGCGGGCACGACCCGGATCGGCCCGCCCGCTGCGGCGATCGACTGGGCCTCGTCGAGCATCGGGTCGAGCGGGAGGACCGCGGTCGGGCCCGCCACGAGCGTCGCCGCGAGCGCGCGGTGCGCCTCGTCCGCGACGATCTCGGTGATGCCCGCGAGCGCGATGACGTGCCGGATCCGTGCCTCTGGCAGATGGGCGTCGAGGACGACGAGCAGCCGGCCGGCGAACGCGAGACCGAGGACGCCGAGCACGCCGCCGCTCGTCTGGCTGGCCATGATCCCGACCGGCACCGGCCCGTCACCGGGCACGGGGCCGACGCCGGCCGCGCTGTGGTCGTCCGGCCGGAGGCGCTCGTCGAGGAGTGCGCCGAGGGCGCGGCTGATCTCGTCGGCCTGCCGGTAGGTCACCGTCGTGTGCTCGTCGGACAGCGCGATCTCGTCCGGCCACCTGGCTGCGGTGCGGGCCCAGCGTTCGAGCAGGGAATGCTCGGGCATGAGCTCGCCCTGCCGCGAGGACTCGGCCGGCGGCGCGATCGCGACGGCGGGGTGTCGGTCGTCGGGCGCGGCACCGACGGACGATCGAGGCGCGCCGCCGGCGGTCGTCGAGGACAGCGTGGTCGCTCTGCGCTCGGACATGGTGGTGTCCTCGTCGGTTCCGGTGCGCGTCGGGGCAGCGCGGTCCGGAACCATCGCGGCGCCTGGGTGGGCGTCGTGCATGGGCAGAACCTCCCGTTTCGGGTCGGGGGTCGTGTTCGGGTGGTGCGACCCTACCCTGCCGCTCACAGCTCGTCCATAGCGCGTGGGGTTCCGGCAGTGGTCGGACGATCGGCGGACGAGACCCGTACCCCGCGCGCCGGCACCGTCGCAGGGCCCGGCAGCGGGCACCGGACGACGACCGGAACCGGTCCACCGAGTCCCCCGGGAGCCGGTCAGTGCGTGGTCGCGAGCGCCCGCGCGGTCAGGGTCCGGAGCCAGTCGATGCGCTTGCCGGGCCAGCCGTGCACCACCGCGAGCCACTCATCGGGCAGGGCGCCCGCCCCGTACCGGGCGCCGGCGAGGCTGCCCGCGATCGCCGCGACGGTGTCGGTGTCGTTCCCGCCCCGGACCGCGCGCTCGAGGACGTCGACGAGGTCGCTGCCGCGGGTGACGGCGGAGACGGCCCCCTGGAGCGCCGCCACGACCCAGCCGTTCCGGTCGGCGAAGTCCGCCGGGTTCGACTGCTCGGCCTCATCGAGGAGCGCGAGCCACCGGGCGCGGCGTGCCCGCGGCAGGAGCGGGATCCCCGTCCGGACGTCGACGTGGCCCTTCCGGACCGCGCGGCGGATCGCGGCCGTCCAGAGCACGCAGGCGTCACCGGCGTCGTCCTCGTGGTGCGTCAGTTCCGAGACCCGTCGGGCCGCCGCGGCGAGTCCCCGCTTCGTGCCGTCTCCGAGGTACGCGAGCGCGACGGGCCCGGTCCGCATGAGCGACCCGTTGCCAGCGGACCGGCCGTTCGCCTGGTGCACCGCGAGTGCGGCGGCGCGGGCAGCGGCCTCGGTGTTGGCGTCGAGCTCGGCGAACACCGCGCGGGTCTGGACACCGGCGTCGGGGGCGTCCTGCGCCCAGTCGGCCCACTCCGCCACGATGCGTCCGAGCGTCCGGGCGTCGTCGAGGCGATCGCCGCGCGCGAGGGCCTCGAGCACGGGGATCCCCATCGCGGTGTCGTCGGTCCATTCCCCCGGCGCGGTACCCGTGGGTCCGCCACCCCGCATGCGCACGGGCGCGTCCTGGGCGAGCGGCGGTCCGAACTCGTAGCCGGCGCCGAGGGCGTCACCGCATGCGGCGGCGAGCACCGACCCCAGCGCGCGATCACGCACGTCGTCGTCCATCGAGCCTCCCGGGGCAACGCTACCGGGCGCGTGGGCCCCGCCGTCGATCGTGACGTCGCCCCGGACGGGGGCATGTCGCTTCGGGTGACGCACGGGAGGATCACTTACTGTCATGCCCGTCCGCCCGCGACCGAACCCCGTCGCGTCCGCTCCCGGAAGGTCCGCCCGCCCCGTGATCCCGACCGCGCCCAGCCCCGTCCGCGACGCCGTGCTCGACCGCACAGGCCAGCGCAGCACGGGCCAGCGCAGCACGGGACAGCGCAGCACGGGACAGGGCAGCACGGCTCGCGCCGGCGCGACCGGTGGTCGCCGGACCACGGGCCGCTCGACCCGGGCGCGCCGACGACCGCGGCGCACCAGCGATGCCCCGGGCCGGTTCGGACGTCGCGTGGCCGTCGGGGTCGTCTCGGTCTTCGGCGCCGGCGTCGTCGCGGCGGCTATCGGGATCGTGGTGCTCGTCGTCATCGCGGTGAACTCCCTGCACGGGCTCGTCGGTGCCGGGACCACGGCGACGGCGATCACGTGCCCCGCGGTGCCCGCGAAGACCGTCGGCGGCATGGTGGTCCCCCGGGGTCCGGTCGCGGGCTACTGTCAGGACCGCCTCGTCAACGCCGCGTACGTCATCGAGGCCGCCCAGTCGCTCGGCATCGGCCCGCACACCCAGGCCGTCGGGGTGATGACGGCAATGGGCGAGTCCGGGCTCGTGGACCTCGACCACGGGGACGCGGCCGGTCCGGACAGCAGGGGCCTGTTCCAGCAGCGGGACAACGGCGCGTGGGGGACGTACGCCCAGCGCATGGACCCGTACACGGCAGCGACGATGTTCTTCCGGAAGCTCGTGAGCATCCCGGGGTGGAAGACGATGACCCCGACCCAGGCCGCACACGCCGTGCAGGTGAACGCCGACCCGGACCACTACGCCCGGTACTGGCCCGGGGCCGTGCAGATCGTCGAACGCCTGACCGGCGAGGACGTCCCCGAGGTCGCGCCGCAGTAGCCCCCGGCGGTCACCACCCGAGCGTGCCCGGGGCCCCCTTGAACGGGCCCACCACGCGGGACGTCACCCAGCCGCCGTAGAAGTCGCCCGGCTGTGGCTCCACCCGTTCCCCGTCGACCTCGCAGTCGTCCACGGCCCCCGGGTAGACGGCGACCCGGTCGGCGAGGACCTCGTACCCGGCCCAGGGACTCGGGTAGCGCCAGGCCGCGCGTGGCACCGTCCGGCCGCCCCCGTGCAGGTCGAGGTATCCGGCCCGGCCCTTGAACTCACACATGCTCACGCCCTCCGCCGGGGTGAGGGCGCCGGGGGCGAACCCGGACAGCGGGAGGTAGTACACGGGTGGATGGCTCGTCTCGAGCACGCGGACGGCATCCCGCGTGTCGGCGACGACGACGCCGCCGAGCCGGACCACGACGTGTTCGGCGGTCGACTCGACCCGCGGTGGGCGCGGGTAGTCCCAGACGGACTCCTGACCGGGTCCCGGGACCACCGGGACCAGGCCCTTCGGGCGGGTGCTGGCCATGTGCCCCCGTCTACTCGCGCCGCCCGGGAGGCGCCTCCCGCCACCCGGCAGCCTGCAGCCTGCAGCCGCAGGGATCCTGCCGCCACCGGGGGTGTCATGCCGCGACCGCGCCGAGTGCCGGGAGGAGCGCCACGCCGTCGTCGGACACGAGCACCTGCGCGCGCAGCGGCACCGCGGCTCGAGCGAAGGCGACCGTGACGGCCTCGGCCCACGCCCGGTCGCGATCGCGGGGTGCGGATGAGCCGGGCCGTTCCCACGCCACGATCACCTGGGTGGCGCCGACGTCGGGCACGATCTCGCCCATGGCCTGCGCGAACTGCGCCACGCCGTCGGGCTCGGGAGCGGCGGGGAGGTCGTCGATGGGCACGAGCACCTGCACCGGCACGGCATCCTCGCCCAGGAACAACAGCCAGCACTGTCGGCGGACGACGGGCAGGAGCAACGCCCGGACGAGGGCGAGCACGTCCGCGTCGGTGTGGACGGGGCGGTCACGGAGCGTTTCGAGTGCGTTCTGATCGGTCATGGGACCGAGCCTGGCCGTGTGGCGGAGCCGCTCCGGGCCTCCCGGTCGGGCCTGTGGACCGCGCGACCGACGCCCGCCCTGTGGACGGCGAGGACGAGCGCCGATCCCGGGTCGAGGGCCCGTGCCGGCCGCGGAGACGCGGGTCAGAGTCCCAGCCCGCGCCCGATGATCTCGCGCTGCACCTCGTTCGCGCCGCCGTAGATCGTCGTGGCGACCGCGGTCCGCAGCTGCTGCTCCATGCCCGCGGCCGAGCCGTACCCGGATCCACCCATGAGCTGCACGGCCTCGAGCGTCGTGTGCTTGTACGTCTCGGTGGCGCGCAGCTTCGCCATCGACGCCTCGGTGTTGAGCCGGTCCTCCTCGCCCGCGTCGACACGGTCGGCGATCTCGTACACGTACGCGCGACACACCGCGACGTCGGACGCGAGGTCGGCGATGCGGTGCCGCACCGCCTGCTTCCGCGACAGCGGCGCCCCGAACTGCTCGCGCGTCGTGACGTGCGCGACGAGCTGGTCGAGCGCCCGCTGGGCCGCCCCGACGCTCATGGCGGCGATGATGACGCGCTCGACCGCCAGGCCGCGGCCGATGTGTCGCCACGCCTCACCGCGTGTCCCCACCACCGCGGACGACGGCACGCGCACGCCCGACAGGAACACGTCGTTCACCATGTGGGCGCCCATCGTCTCGATCGGGCGCACCGTCACACCCGGGGCGTCGGCGGGGACCATGAACAGCGTCAGCCCGTCGTGCCGGACACCGCTGTCGTCCGTCCGGGCGAGCACGAGCAGGTGGCGCGCCAGGTGCGCGAACGAGATCCACGTCTTGCGGCCGTCGAGCACCCAGTCGTCGCCGTCCCGGGAGGCGCGGGTCGTCGCCGCCGCCAGGTCCGACCCCGCCTCGGGCTCGGTGAACGTGACCGACTCGGCATGCCCGGAGACGATCGAGGTCACGATGGTCCGGCGCTGGTCGGCGTCGCCCCACTTGAGGTAGCTCTGCGCGGCGGTCAACGCCGTCGAGTAGGCCGTGAGCGGCACGCCCGCGCGCGCCGTCTCCTCGAGGAGCAGGCACTCCTCGGTGAACGTCCGTCCGCCGCCACCGTCGGCCACGGGCAGCGACACCCCGAGCAGACCCCGGTCGGCGAACAGCGCGAAGGCCTCGGGTGCGTTGAGCGCGGTGTCGTCGCGGGAGAGGCGGCGGCGGGCCTCCTCGTCCGGGACGAGCTCGGCGCACGCGGCACGCACGGCGTCGAGGTACGACCGCTGCTGCTCGGTCAGGCGCATGGACTCCTCCTCAGGGACGAGCCGACGGTACTCCGTCCACAGGAACGCTCCTGCCTCCGGACACACCAGCCGACCATGGGTACGTTCCACCCATGGACGCTTCGGTGCGGGATGCAGTACCCACGACGGCGGTGACGCTGCGGATCAACGGCGAGGACCGCCCGCTGGTGGTGGACAACCGCACGTCGTTGCTCGACGTGCTCCGCGAGCGGCTCGACCTCATCGGCTCGAAGAAGGGCTGCGACCACGGCCAGTGCGGCGCGTGCACGGTGCTCCTCGACGGCCGCCGGGTGAACAGCTGTCTCGTGCTCGCGGTCGCGGCGGAGGGCAGCGCCGTGACGACCATCGAGGGACTCGCGGACGGTGACGATCTCCATCCGGTGCAGGTGGCCTTCCTCGAGCGCGACGCGTACCAGTGCGGGTACTGCACGCCGGGCCAGATCTGCTCGACCATCGGCGCGCTCCGCGAGGCCCGTGCGGGGATGCCGAGCCACGTCACCACCGACCTCGCGGCCGACGAGATCGTCCTCGATGACGCCGAGATCAGGGAACGGATGAGCGGCAACATCTGCCGCTGCGGTGCGTACGTCAACATCGTGGCCGCGGTCCACGACGCCGACGCCGCCGACGCGGTCCACGTGCACACCGAGACCGACGACACCGACGGCACGCAGCGGCGTGACGAGACGACAGGGGCTGCACGATGAAGACGTTCGAGTACGAGCGCGCGACGGACGTCGACGACGCGGTCCGGCGGCTCGCGGCGGAGCCGACGGCCAAGCCCCTCGCCGGCGGCACGAACCTGGTCGACCTCATGAAGCTCGGCGTCGAGCGGCCCGATCGCCTGGTCGACGTGTCCCACCTCGGTCTGACCGACGTCGTGGAGGAGCCCGACGGCTCGCTCACCATCGGCGCGGGCGTGCTCAACGCCGACCTCGCCGCGCATCCGGCCGTCCGTACGCGCTTCCCGGTGTTGAGCCGCGCACTCCTCGCCGGGGCGTCCGGACAGCTCCGGAACCGGGCGACCACCGCCGGCAACCTCCTCCAGCGGACCCGGTGCGTGTACTTCAACGACGTGAGCAAGCCGTGCAACAAGCGGGAGCCCGGGACCGGCTGTCCGGCGATTGAGGGCCTGTCGCGCGAACTCGCCGTGCTCGGCACGTCCCACTCGTGCATCGCGACGCACCCCGGCGACATGGCCGTGGCGCTCACCGCACTCGACGCGACCGTGCACTTCACGACCACGGAGGGGCCGTCCTCGCTCCGGATCGGCGACTTCTACCGGCTCCCCGGCGACGAGCCGGAGCGTGACACGAACCTGCCGGTCGGCGCGGTCATCACCGCCGTGACGATCCCCGCGCTGCCGTTCGCCGCCCACTCGACGTACCGCAAGGCCCGCGACCGCCGGTCCTACGCCTTCGCACTCGCCTCCGTCGCGGCCGCGATCGACGTCGACGGCGACGTCGTCCGCGACGTCCGGATCGCGTTCGGTGCCGCGTCGCACAAGCCGTGGCGCGCCTCCGCCGCCGAGGACGCGTTGCGGGGCGGCCCCGTGACCCTGTCGGCGTTCGCCGCGGCTGCCGACGCCGAGCTGGCCGCCGCGACCCCGACCAACCAGAACGCGTTCAAGGTCCCGCTGCTGCGGCGGCTCGTCGTCGGCGTCCTCGCCGAACTCACGGGCGTCGACGACGCCGCCGGCCCGACGAACGGTCGCGCGGCGGACACCGGCGAGGCCGCGGCGTGACCGCGATCGGGGCTCCCCTCGCCCGCCTCGAGGGGCGGGAGAAGACCACCGGCATCGCGCGGTACGCCTTCGAGCAGGGGCCGGAGGACGACGTCCTCTACGCCTGGCCGGTGCAGGCCTCCGTCGTGACAGGTCGGATCGTCGCCACGAACGTCGACGAGGTCCGCGCCATGCCCGGCGTGGTCACGGTGCTCACCCACGAGGACGCGCCGCGCCTGCAGGAGTCGGACGACGCCGAGTTGCTCGTGCTGCAGTCCGACCGGATCGCGTACCGGGGCCAGGTGGTCGCCCTCGTCGTGGCCGAGACCCTCGAGACCGCCCGCGAGGCGGCAGCCCGGTTCGTGCCCGAGTACGCCGAGGAGGGCATGGACGTCGTCCTCACCGAGGACCACCCGAAGCTCTACGCGCCCGAGCAGGTGAACGCGGGGTTCGCCACCGACTCGAGCGAGGGGGACGTCGACGCCGCCCTCGCCACGGCGGCCACGAGCATCGACGCGACGTACCGGACGCCCGCGCTCTTCAACAACCCGATGGAACCCCACGCGACCACCGCGCACTGGCACGACGGCCGGTTGGACGTGGTCGACGCGTCGCAGGGCACGAGCCCCGACCAGTCGACGATCGTCTCGCTGTTCGGGCTCGACCCCTCGTCCGTACGCGTCCGGGCCGAACACGTCGGCGGCGGGTTCGGGTCGAAGGGATCCCCACGGCCGAACGTCCCGCTCGCCGTGATGGCGACGATGGCCACGGGTCGACCCGTCAAGATCGCCTACACGCGGCAGATGATGTTCGCGATCGCGGGCTACCGCACGCCGACGATCTCGCGCATGCGGCTCGGGCTCGACACCGACGGCCACCTGACGGCGGTGTCGCACCAGGCGTACTCGCACACGTCGAGCATCCAGGAGTTCGCGGAGCAGACCGGCGAGGTCACCCGGCACATGTACGGGGCTCCGAACATGCTCGTCACGCACCGCCTCGCAGGCCTCGACGTCCCGACGCCGCGGTGGATGCGGGCCCCGGGCGAGTGCCCCGGCATGTACGCACTCGAGTCCGCGATGGACGAACTCGCGATCGCCGCGGGGATCGACCCCGTCGAGCTCCGCGTGCGCAACGACCCGGAGGTCGACCCGGAGTCCGGGCAGCCCTTCAGCAGCCGGAACCTCGTCGCCTGCCTGCGCCGGGGCGCCGAGCTGTTCGGGTGGGACGGCCGCGACCCACGGCCCGGCGTTCGACGCGAAGGCCGATGGCTCGTCGGCACCGGTGTGGCTGCGTCGTCGTACCCCGCGATGGCCCAGCAGAGCGGTGCCCGGGCGACGGCGCTGCCCGGCGGACGCTACGCGATCGGTGTCAACGCGACGGACATCGGCACCGGCGCGCGCACGGTGATGGCGCAGATCGCCGCCGACGCGCTGGACGTCCCCGTCGAGGCGATCGACATCAGCATCGCGGACAGCGACCTGCCCGTCGCGTCCGTCGCGGGCGGCTCGTCCGGCACGGCGTCCTGGGGGTGGGCCGTCACGAAGGCGTGCCGCCACCTCACCGCGCTGCTCGACGAGGGTCAGCCGGTGCCGCCCGAGGGCCTGGAGGTGGTGGTCGACACCACCGAGGACGTCGCCGCCATGGGCCCGTACGTCCGTCAGGCGTTCGGCGCGCAGTTCGTCGAGGCGCGGGTCGACCTGGACTCGGGTGAGGTCGTGGTCCCCCGCATGGTCGGGGTGTTCGCGGCGGGACGGATCATGAACCCCCGCACCGCTCGATCGCAGTTCGTCGGCGGCATGACCATGGGCCTGTCGATGGCCCTGCACGAGCACGGCCTGCTCGATCCCGTGCTCGGGGACTACGGCAACCACGACCTGGCGACCTACCACGTGGCGGCGAACGCCGACGTCGAGGACCTGCACGTCGAGTGGCTCGACGAACGCGACGACCACCTCGCGCCGATGGGCGGCAAGGGGATCGGCGAGATCGGGATCGTCGGGGCCGCAGCCGCCGTCACCAACGCCGTGTGGCACGCGACCGGTGTCCGCATCCGCTCGCTGCCCGTGCAGCCGGACAAGCTCGTCGGGGCGCTGCCCTCGCGGGCCTGACGCCGACCGGGTCAGGACGCGGTGGACGCCGCCCGCGCCGGGTGGATGTTCCCTGAGCGCTCCCGGAGCGGCCGCGCACTGGTGGCGTTCCTCGTTGCGAGCACCTCGGCGAGGATCGACACGGCGACCTCCTCCGGGGTCTCCGCACCGAGGTCCAGGCCGATCGGCGACCGCAGTCGTGCGACGTCCGTCACGCCCAGCCCGGCGAGTTCCTGCATCCGCCGCTCGTGCGTGCGCCGCGATCCCATGGCCCCGACGTACCCGGCGCCCCGCTCGAGGGCGAGCGCGACGACCTCGGCGTCGAACCGGTCGTCGTGGCTCACGACCACGACCGCGGTGTCGGCGTCCAGCCCGGCGCACGCGAGCCACGTCGGCGGCCAGGCGACCACCACCTCGGCCGCGGCGGGGAACCGTTCCGGGGTCGCGAACACCGGGCGGGGGTCGCAGACCGTCACCCGGTAGCCGAGGGTCGACGCCGCGTTGGTGAGTGCGACCGCGAACTCGACCGCGCCGACGACGACCATGCGCGGTGCCGGCTCGTTGCGCTCGGTGGCGCTCCGGACGTCCGAGCACTCGTCCGGCCGGGCCACGATCGCTCCGAGCCGGGGACCCTCGAGGACCCGCGTCACGCGGGCAGGACGCCCGGCCGCGGCTCGGCGCAGGGCGTCGACGGCGACCAGGTCGTCGCGCGTGAGGCGGGTCGCGAGGACCTCGACCCGTCCACCGCAGGCCAGGCCGACCGCGAACGGGTGGTCGTCGTGGCCGAAGGACTCGAGTTCCGCGACGCCGGACGCGAGGACCCGCTCGCACATCTCGTAGACGGCGCCCTCGACACAGCCCCCGGAGATGCTCCCGATCACGGTGCCGTCGACGGTGACGGCCATCGAGGTCCCGGCGCCGCGGGGCGCGCTCCCGTCCACGCCCACGGCCGTCGCGACGGCGACGGCCTCGCCTGCGTCGAGTCGGGCGAGGATCCGGTCGGCGATCTCGAACACGTGCTGGTCCTCCCGGTCGTCGTGTCGGCCGCACCCGCTCCGGGTGCGGCGGTCCGGGCCTCCCGACCCGACCCTCACAGCCAACCACCGGTGGCGGCGGTCGGCCACAGCGTCAGCCGGCGCCGAGCACGTCGGCCAGGAACCGGACCATCGTCGCCACGAGCGTCCGTCGCGACGTGTCGGTGTCCGCGCCGGCAGCGTGGACGCGAACCGGATGCGGTCCCGCGTGAGTGACACGCATCGGCACGCCGACCTCGGCGGGACGGCCGTCGGAGCGGAGCTCCCCCGCGAGTCCGCACATGTCAGTCCCCTCCCACGATCCACGTGTCCTTCGCTCCGCCGCCCCGGGACGAGTTGACGACCATGCTGCCCTCGGGCGCGACCCGGGTCAGCGCGACGTCGGCGAGTCGCGCCTCGTCCGCTCCGGTCCCCGTGAGGTACACGAACGCGCGGAGGTCGACGTGCCGGGGTTCGAGCCCGGCGGGCGTGAGCGTCGGGTGCGAGGACAGCTGGACGACCTCCTGCGCCACCCACGCCTCGGGAGCGGCGGCGATGGCGGTCCGCCGGTCGGCGACCTCCTCCGCGGTGGCGCTCGGTCCGATGAGCACACCGCGGCCGCCCTCGCCGTCGACGGGCTTCGTCACGAGCTCGCCGACGCGCTCGAGGACGGTGAGACGCTCCGACTCGTCCCGCGTCCGGTACGTCGGCACGGACTCGAGCAACGGTCGCTCGTCGAGGTAGTACCAGATGAGGTCCTGCACCGAGACGTACATCGACTTGTCGTCGGCCAGACCGTTGCCCGGGCCGTTCGCGAGGAACACGTCCCCCGCGGCGGCGACCGCGAGGACGTGCTCGCCGAGGTCCGGGTCGGCGTCGTTCGCCATGTCGACCACCTCGCCGTCGATGCGGATCAGAAGGGCGTCGACGACGCGACCGGTCGATCGCTCGACGACCCGGGCCTCCCGGACGGCGACGTCGTCGGGGGTGAGCAGCAGCATGCCCGCCTCGTCCGCCAAGGTGTGGTGCTCGTACCAGGCCTCGCTCGACGGACCGCTCGTCAGCACCGCGAGCGTCGGCTCCGCGACGCCGCGGGCGCGTGCCGGGGCGGCCAGGGTCGCGCGCAACAGCGGCAGGACGCTCCGCGGGTCCCGGAGCCCCGTCGGGCGAGGCGCGTCCGGCAGGACGTCGTCGATGAGCCGCCGCACCGCGAGCGCGTACGCCACGCCGCTCGGTGAGCGGACGTTGTCCTCGAGGACCCGCCATCCGCCGAACTCGTTGCGGACGACGTCGAACCCCTGCACCGCGGCCCGGACCGTGCCCGCCGGCAGCCGCGTGGCCTCATCGCGCCACCCGGCCGCGCCGACGACGTCGGACTCACGCAGCACACCGTCGGCGACGATCCGCCGATCGCCGTACGCGTCCTGGAGGAACGCCTCGATCGCGCGTGCCCGTTGCGTCAGCCCGCGCTGCAGCTGGCCCCACTCGTACGGGTTGACGATGCGCGGGACGAGGTCGCAGTGGAACGGCTGACGGGCACCACCGATGACGAACCCGAGCTGCTCCCGCTCCGTCCACGCGTCGCGGGCGGCGCACCGGGCGAGCGCCTCGTCGCCGTCCCACCCACGGAGGTACCCGGCGAGGTCACGGAAGACCGGGCGCGGGGAGGCACCCGGCCCGACCGCCTCGTCGCCCGCGCGCACGTGGTACCCGGGGATGGCGACCGCGCGCTCGTCGGCGCCGACGTCGGGATCGCTCCGGGACTCGCGGACCACCAGGTCGACGACGTCGTCGAGCTCCCCCCGCTCGGCGTACGCCGTGCGCTGCCGGTCCGCCGAGTTGCCGCGGGCCAGCGTCTCCTCGACGAGCGCCCCGACCATGCCCCAGTCCCCGAGCTCCTCGAGCTGCGGACGGAGGCGGTCGACGAGCTGCCGCACCGCCACGTGGGCCGGGAGCCGCTCGGGGTGTTCGCCGAGCCCGACGAGCTCGCCCGAGAGGCCGCCACGGGCCGCCTGCCACATCGCCGCCCGGTGCAGGGGCTCCCGGCGGGGGCGCCACTCGTCACCGCGCTCGATGTCCTGCTCCGCGCGGCGGACCGCGGCGCGGAACAGGCCCGCGATGAGCACGGCATCGTCGACGATCGGCGTCGCGTCGCACACCCGCAGCTCGAGCGTCGGGGCGTGCGAGGACGGCCGGACGTCGAAGTACGCCATCTTGGAGTCGGCGATCACCCCGCTCGCGATGAGGTCCTGCAGCATCCGGTCGTACTCGGCCGCGCTCGTCATCCGGCCGAACGAACCCGCGGTGGGCCAGCGCTGCCAGATGATGCTGCGGATGCTCGCGTACCCGGTGTCCTGGCCGTTCCAGTACGGGCTGCTCGCGCTCAGGGCGAGCAGCACCGGCAGCGCGGGGGCGACCCGCTGGGCGATCTGCACCGCCAGGTCGCGGTCGCTCACGCCGACGTGGATCTGCAGCCCGCAGATGAGCTGCTCGTCGACGAGCATCCGGTACTGCTCCTGCATGCGCCCGTACCGGCCGGTCGACGTCAGCTCGAAGTCGGCGAACTCCGAGCGCGGCGCCGTCCCGACGCTCCCGATCGCGAGCCCGTGCGGGGCGATCGCCGCCGTCAGGTCCGTCCGGAGCCGGACGATCTCGGTCCGGAGGTCCGCGAGGTCCCGCACCACCGGCACGTTCGTCTCGATCGTCGTCCGCTGCAGCTCGGCGCCGTACCGGTCGGGCGGCAGGCCCGGGAGGAGCTGGGGGGCCTTGGCGGACAACCGCCCTGTCCGCAGGTCGATGAGGTGGAGCTCTTCCTCGGCGCCCAGCGTCAGCTCTGCACTCATCCCTGCACGCTACGCGGGCGGCGTGTCGGCGGGGTGTCCGGGCCGTGTCGGCGGTGTTTCCCCGATCCCGGGCCGCCGCGGAGCACCCGTGGCACCCGATCCGCGGCGGCAGGATGCGCGCTCGTGGCCGTCGAGGCGTAGACGAGGAATCCGGACACCGTTGACGAGGAGCACCCTGATGACGAACTTCGGCTACACCCTGATGACCGAGCAGAGCGGCCCCCGCGAGCTCGTCCGGTACGCGCAGAAGGCCGAGGACGTCGGATACGACTTCGAGGTGTCGAGCGACCACGCCTTCCCCTGGCTCGAGAGCATGGGGCACGCCCCCTATGCCTGGACCGTCCTCGGCGCCGTGGCGCAGGTGACGAGCACGGTCGAGCTCATGACCTACGTGACCTGCCCGACGATCCGGTACCACCCGGCCGTGGTCGCACAGAAGGCCGCGACGCTCCAGATCCTGTCCGAGGGCCGGTTCACGCTCGGGCTCGGTGCCGGCGAGAACCTCAACGAGCACATCGTCGGGGAACGCTGGCCCGCGGTCGGCGAACGACAGGACATGCTCGAGGAGGCCATCCACATCATCCGCGCGCTCGAGTCCGGTGACGTCGTGACGTGGGAGGGCACGCACTTCCGCGTCGACCAGGCGAAGCTCTGGGACGTCCCGGACGGCGGGGTCCCGATCGGCGTCGCGGTGTCCGGCGCGAAGGGCATCGAGCGGTTCGCACCCCTCGGCGACCACATGATCACCACCGATCCCGTGCCCGAGCTCGTGCAGGGGTGGGACGAGCACCACCAGGGCGCCC
Source organism: Curtobacterium sp. MCBD17_040 (assembly GCF_003234805.2). Classification (GTDB taxonomy): domain Bacteria; phylum Actinomycetota; class Actinomycetes; order Actinomycetales; family Microbacteriaceae; genus Curtobacterium. Next base: position 1,202,549 of record NZ_CP126273.1, on the reverse strand, counting down.
CGTCACGCAAGATCGGCCAGATCCCGATCTGCTGGGACCCCGACGAGGACGCCGCGGTCGCGCGGGCACACGACCTGTTCCGCTGGTTCGCCGGCGGCTGGCACGTCAACGCGGACCTGCCCACCCCCGCGTCGTTCGACAGCGCCAGCCAGTTCGTGCGTCCCGAGGACGTCGCGGAGTCGATCGCGTGCGGCCCCGACCTCGACCGACTCGCCGAGAGCGTGCGGCCGTTCCTCGACGCCGGTTTCACCGACATCGCGATCGTCCAGGTCGGCGACGAGGGTCAGGACCGGTTCCTCGACGAGGCCGCCGGTCCCCTCCTGGAGAAGCTCCGCGCGCTGTGACGACCGTCGACGCGCACACCGCCCAGCGGGAGGGGTGCATCATTGATGAGGTGTCAACCGTCACAGACCGCCCCGCAGCCACCCCAGAGACGCGCCGGGCCGACCTCCCCGCCCCCGGCAACGCCACCACCCGTCACGAGAACGTCGGTCTGCTCGCCGTCGCGACCACGATCGCCGATCGCGTCACGACGTCCGCGGACATCGAGGAGCGCCTCCACCCCGTGCTCCGACGCCTCCGCCTCCCGAAGGGCCTGCTCGAGCGGGTCGCGGGCGTCAAGGAGCGTCGGAACTGGGGCCCCGAGCAGAGCTTCGACGAGGCCGCGATCGACGCCGCCCGCCGGGCGCTCGCCGAGGCCGGCGTCCGTCCGGACCAGGTCGGGCTGCTCATCAACACGTCGGTGACCCGCCCGCACCTCGAGCCGAGCGTGGCGGTCCGCCTGCACCACGGGCTCGGGCTGCCGACGTCCGCGATCAACTTCGACATCGCGAACGCATGCCTCGGGTTCGTCAACGCGATGAGCGTCGCCGCGGGCATGATCGACTCGGGTCAGATCCAGTACGCGGTCGTCATCGACGGCGAGGACGCCGACCAGGTCCAGCTCAACACGATCGCGCGCCTGAGCGAGGGCGGTCGGAACCGCAAGGACTTCATGAGCGAGTTCGCGAGCCTCACCCTCGGATCCGGCGCCGCGGCCGCCGTGCTCGGCCCGATGGACGTCCACCCGGAGGGGCACCGCATCCACGGCGGCGTCACCCGAGCCGCGACCCAGTGGTACGACCTCTGCGTCGGCAGCGTGGACGGCATGTTCACCGACGCCAAGGCCCTGCTCCGCGGCGGCGTCGAGCTCGTCGTGTCCGCCTGGAACGAGGCCAAGCGCGACTGGAGTTGGGGCGGCATGGACCGCTACATCTTCCACCAGGTGTCGGACATCCACATGAAGGCGATCGTCGAGGCGATCGACATCGACCGCGACCGCGTCCCCGTGACCTACTCGCGGTACGGCAACGTCGGTCCGGCGTCGATCCCGATCACCCTGGCCGAAGAGGTCCAGGCCGGCAACGTGCGGCGCGGCGACCGCGTCCTGCTCGGCGGCGTCGGCTCCGGCCTCAACACCGCCATGATGGAGATCGACTGGTGAGGTCCGGCCTGCCGCGCGCCGCCGCGGCGACCGCGCCCGCCGCGCTCCCCCCGCACCTCCCCGGACTCGACCCCGCCTGGTCGCGCCTCGTCGTGACCCCCGCGGTCGCGCCCGAGCACGCGCCAGGAGGCCCGTCGCCCGCCACGCGCACCTGGCACCTGCTCGACAACGCGGGACAGCTCGCCGAGCTCGGGGTCGAGCCCGTCGGCACCGTCCTCTGCGTCCACGGGAACCCGACCTGGTCGTACCTCTGGCGCAGCGTCCTCACCGCCGCGACCGAGACCGCCCGGGCCGGCGGTCCGGCCTGGCGCGTGGTCGCCGTCGACCAGCTCGACATGGGGTACTCGGAGCGGAGCGGTGTGCCCCGCGGACTCGCGCAGCGCGTCGCGGACCTCGGCGCCCTCACCGACGAACTCGGCCTCACCGGTCCCGTCGTCACCCTCGGACACGACTGGGGCGGCGTCGTGTCCCTCGGCTGGGCCGTGGACCACCCGGAGCTGCTCGCCGGCGTCGTCGTGTGCAACACCGCCGTGCACCAGCCCGCCGACGCCCCGATCCCCGCGCCGCTCCGGCTCGCCCTGCGGCCGTCCGTGCTCGGGCGCGCGACGGTCCTGACACCCGGGTTCCTCGAGACGACGCTCGCGATCGCCCACCCGCCGCTCCCCGCTCCCGTGCGCGACGCCTACCGTTCGCCGTACCGCGGAGCCGACCGACGGGGCGGCATCGGCGGGTTCGTGGCGGACATCCCCGTCGACGACCGCCACCCGAGCGCCGTCGAACTCGACCGGATCGCCGAGGGCGTCCGCGCGCTCGGCGTCCCCGCCCTCGTGCTGTGGGGCCCGCGCGACCCGGTGTTCCTCGAGCGCTACCTCGACGACCTGGCGACGCGGATGCCGCGCGCCGACGTGCACCGCTTCGAGGGCGCCGGACACCTGCTGCCGGAGGACGTCGACGTCGCCGGAGCCGTCCTCGCGTGGCTCGGCGACCGTCTGCCGGACGGGCAGGAGCCCGCCGCGGGGACTGCGGGCCTCCCGCCCGACGCCGACGCCGACGCCGACGCGAGCCGACCGGTGTGGGCGGCCCTCGACGAACTCGCCGACGCCGACGACGTCGCCCTCGTCGAGATGGCGCCCGGCGGCGGCCGTCCCCCCCGCTCCGTCAGCTGGCGGCTCCTGAGCCGTCGCGTCCGCGAGATCGCCGCCGGTCTGGCCGACGCCGGGGTGCAGCGCGGCGACCGCGTCTCGCTCCTCGTGACGCCGGGCGCCGACCTGACCGCCGTGCTCTACGCCTGCGTCCGCATCGGGGCGGTCGTCGTCGTCGCCGACGCCGGCCTCGGAGTCCGCGGGCTCACGCGGGCCGTGCGTGGCGCCCGACCCGACTGGCTCGTCGGCGCGCTCCCCGGGCTGACGGCCGCCCGCGCGCTCGGCTGGCCGGGCCGACGCATCGCCACGCCCTCGGTCCCCCCGGCGGCCCGTGTCGCCCTCGGCGTGGAGCACACGCTGGGGGAGCTCGCCAGGCGCGGCGCGGCGCGACTCCGTGCCGGGGTCGCGCTGCCCGCGGCACCCGTGCCGACGGACACGGCCGCGGTGCTGTTCACCTCGGGATCGACCGGACCCGCGAAGGGCGTCGTCTACACGCACGCGCAGCTCGCCGCCGTCCGGGACGCCCTCGCGACGCAGTACGGCGTCGGCGTCGGCACCGGGCTCGTGGCGGGGTTCGCGCCGTTCGCCCTGCTCGGACCCGCGCTCGGCGCCCGGTCGGTGACGCCCGACATGGACGTCACGGCGCCCCGGACCCTGACGGCTCGCGCGGTCGCCGCTGCGGCCGCCGCCGCCGCCCCTCCCCTCCGCGAGATCGCAGTCGTTGCCGCTCAGACCGGGTCGGGAGCGGCAACGACTGCGATCTCGGCGGAAGGAACCGCGGGGACCGAAGGGACCGGCCGGACCGAGCCCAGCGGCGAGGGCGTCGTCGTGTTCCTGTCGCCCGCCGCGCTGGCGAACGTCGTGGCCACGGCCGGAGAGCTGACCGCCGAGGACCACGCCGCGCTCGGACGCGTCCGCCTGTTCCTGTCCGCGGGCGCTCCCGTGCCCGAACCGCTCCTCGCCGAGGCCGCTCGACTCATGCCCGCCGCGAGCGCCCACACGCCGTACGGCATGACCGAGGGGCTGCTCATGACGGACATCGACCTCGCGGGCATCCGAGCCGCCGCGGTGGGCCCCGCCCACACCCCGGCGAGATCGCAGTTGTCGCCGGTGTCGCAGGGGTCAGAACGGCAAGGACTGCGATCTCGCGGAAGGGGGACCGGGGCCGGGGCCGGGACCGGTGGGGGCGTGTGCGTCGGGAGGCCCGCCGCCGGTGTCGCCGTGCGCATCGCACCCCTCGACGACCTCGGCGCGGCGACGGGTCCCTTCGGCACGACACCGGAGGTCACCGGCGAGATCGTCCTCGCTGCGCCGCACGGCAAGGACCACTACGACCGGCTGTGGCTGACCGACCTCGCGGCGCGACGACAGGTGGGCACGGACCGTCGCTGGCACCGCACCGGCGACGTCGGACACCTCGACGCCGACGGACGCCTCTGGGTCGAGGGGCGGCTCCCCCACGTCGTCGCCACCGCGTCGGGCGTCGTCACCCCAGTCGGACCGGAGCAGCGCATCGAGTCCGTGCCGGAGGTCGACCGCGCGGCCGTCGTCGGCGTCGGCCCCGCCGGGACGCAGCAGGTCGTGGCCGTCGTCGAGACCACCCCGGCGGCGCGACGGCCGCACCTGGCCGACCCCGCGCTCGCGGAGCGGGTCCGGGCGACCGTCGGCGTGCCGGTGGCGGCGGTGCTGGTCGTGCCGCGCCTCCCGACCGACATCCGACACAACTCGAAGATCGACCGCACGCGCGTGGCGCGCTGGGCCGCCGGCGTGCTCGCGGGGGGCCGGATGGTGCGACCGTGAGGGTGCTCGTGACGGGCGCGAGTGGGTTCCTCGGGCGCGCCGTGGCCGCCGCGGTCCGCGACGCCGGTCACACGGTGCACACCTTCCAGCGGCGCCCGTCCGGCGTCCTCGGCCTGGAGGACCGGCTCGGCTCCCTGACGTCGGCCGCCAACGTCGAGGCGGCCGTCGCCGACACCGACGCGGTCGTGCACCTCGCCGCGAAGGTGTCGCTCGCGGGCGACCCCGCGGACTTCGCGCGCGTCAACGTCGAGGGGACGCGGACGGTGCTCGCCGCGGCCCGCTCGGCGGGGGCGTCCCGGTTCGTGTTCGTGTCCTCGCCCTCGGTGGCGCACGCCGGCGCCTCGATCGTCGGGGACGACGCCGCGCCCGCCGATCCGTTCCGCGCACGTGGGGACTACGCCCGCACGAAGGCGCAGGCCGAGCTCGCTGCGCTGGCGGCCGACGCTCCCGGGTTCGCCGTCGTCGCGGTCCGCCCGCACCTGGTGTGGGGTCCGGGCGACACCCAGCTCGTCGGCCGGATCGTCGAGCGCGCCCGGGCGGGGCGGCTGCCGCTGCTCGACGCCGGGGCGGCCCTGATCGACACGACGTACGTCGACAACGCGGCGAGCGCGATGGTGGCCGCACTCGACCGGGCCGAGGACGTCCACGGCAACGCGTACGTCGTCACGAACGGCGAGCCACGCCCGGTGGCGGAACTCCTGGCGGGGATCTGTCGGGCGTCGGGCGTGCCGGCGCCGACGCTGCACGTGCCGGCGGGGCTCGCCCGGGTCGCGGGGTCCGCCGTCGAGGCGCTGTGGCGCGTCCGGCCCGGGCGCGACGAGCCGCCGATGACGCGCTTCCTGGCCGAGCAGCTGTCGACCTCGCACTGGTTCGACCAGCGGCGGACCCGGGCCGACCTCGGGTGGACGCCCGCGGTGTCGCTCGACGAGGGGTTCCGGCGGCTCGCGGCCGTGCCCGGGCGTTGACCTCTGGTTGACTCGTCGGGTGTCCCGACGTCGACGCCCGCTGGCCCGTCTCCTCGCGGCGGCGGCGGTGCTCCTGGTCCTCGCGGGCACCGCGGTCCTCGTCCTGCGCGTCCATGCGTCGCGCGAGGGCGGTGCCGTCCGGTACACCAGCCGCCCGCCCCTCGTCGATGCGGTCCAGGTCGACAACGCGCTGGCGACCCTGGCGCTCCTGCTCGTCCTCGCGGCGGTGGTCTGCCTCGTCGTCGCAGCGGTGCGGGCGCTCCGGCGGCGCTGACGCCGCGACCGAACCGGGTTCCGGACATCCCGCCGCGCATCGGCGCGGCTCGTCGTCCGTACTGCGGCTCAACGCCCGCGATGGACCGTGACGGGAGCACACGGGAGGCGCTAGCCTCGCGATCACCACGAGGGGGCAGTCAGCATGCGGATCATCACCATCGCAGCACGAACGGCAGCGTGGCTGCTCAGCACCGCCGCGAAGACGGTCGGCGGGATGCACGGCGTGAAGCCGTTCGCCGACGAGTCCGCCGCGGCACTGTACCGACGACGGGGCGACTACCGGCCGTAGCGCGCTTGGGGCGGGCGCGAGGCTTCCGGAAGGGCGCGCGTGGACGACGACTGCGCTGTCGTCGCGACGGCGCAGTCGTCGTCCAGGCGCGCAGTCGTCGTCCAGGCGCGCAGTCGTCGTCCAGGCGCGCAGTCGCCCGGGATCGGGTCAGCGCTCGAGCGTCAGCGCCGCCGCGACGGCCCCGAGCACGCCCGAGTGGTCCCCGAGCGCCGGCTGCGCCAGGAAGTCCGGTGCGTCGAGCGACGCGGCGTGCCCCGCGCCGGGCCCACCGGACAGGATCGGCAGCTGCGCCCGCACGGCATCGAACAGCCCCGGGGACTTGAGCACCCCGCCGCCGACGACGAAGCGCTGCACGCCGGCGGTGATCGCCGCCGTGAGGGCGAGCTGCGCGATGTAGGAGCCGAGCATCTCGTAGGCGAGGGCCTGCTCCTCGGGGTCGGTGAACGAGGAGGCGTCGTGTCCCCATCGACCGATCACGGCCGGCCCGGACGCGAGCCCCTCGAGGCAGTCGCCGTGGAACGGGCAGCTGCCGACGAAGTCGTCCTGCGGGTGCTTGCGGACGATGACGTGCCCCATCTCGGGGTAGCCGTTGCCGTGCAGCAGTCGGCCGCCGAGCGCGAGGCCGACGCCCACGCCGGTCCCGAACGTCGCGTACCCGACGCGGTCGACGTCGCGCCCCGCGCCCCAGGTCGCTTCGCCGAGGGCCGCGCTGCCCACGTCGGCCATGATCACGGTCGGGACCCGGGAGGCCAGGGGGATCCGTCCGAGCAGGTCCTGGTCCGCCCATCCCGGCTTGGGCGTCCCGGTGACCCAGCCCCAGCGGTCCTCGGCGGGGTCGACATTGACGGGGCCGAACGACGCCACCCCGAGCGCGGTGACCGGCTCGGACGACGACGCCTCGGCCTCGTCGAGGAAGGCGTTGATCGCGGTGGTGGTCTCGTCGGGCGTGGTCGTGGGGATCCGGGTCGTGCTGAGCAACCGCTGGGGGTCGTCCTCGGAGACCACCCCGCAGATGACCTTCGTCCCGCCCGTCTCGATGCCTGCGATCACGTGTGTCTGCTCCTTCGGTCGGCGTCGTTGCTCGCCGTGCTCGTGTTCGATCGGTTCCCAGGATGGCACGACCCCCGCGGGGACGAGTGCCGGGCGACCGGTCCCCCGGCCGGCCCTCACGCGTCGGCGACGTGCACCCGGACCCCGGCGTCCCGGAGCTCCTCGAGCGCGGCCGGGTCGGCGGTCGAGTCCGTCACGAGGTCGTGGACCTGGTCGCAGGTCGCCACGCTCGCCAGCGTCACACGCCCCACCTTCGAGCCGTCGGCCACGACGACCGTGCGTTGCGCGTGCGTCACCATCGCGTGGTTCGTGCGGGCCTCGACCTCGTCGTGGGTGGTGGCTCCGGCCGCGGCGGTGATGCCGTCGACGCCGAGGATCGCGGTGCCCACGTTGATCGCGTTGAAGGTGTTCTCCGCGAGCACGCCAACCAGTTCGAACGAGTGTGGTCGGACGAGACCGCCCGTCATGATGACCTGCAGGGTGGGTCGCGACGCCAGCTGTGTCGCGGTCGTGAGGGAGTTGGTCACGATGGTGAGTTCGCGGCGCGTGGCCAGCACCCGCGCCACCTCGGTCGTCGTGGTGCCACCGGAGAGGGCGACGACGTACCTGCCCGACGGGATGAGCTGCGCTGCTCTCCGGGCGATCAGCGCCTTCGCCTCACGGAACCGGGTGTCCTTCAGCTGCACCGGGAGTTCGATCGCGGTGTCGAAGGTCTTCGCACCGCCGTGGGTACGACGCAGGAGTTGCTGGTCCTCGAGATCGGCGAGGTCGCGCCGGATCGTCGCCGGGGACACCGCGAGTTCCGCCGAGAGCGACTCGAGACTGAGACTTCCGCTCTCGGCCAGGCGCTCGAGGATGGCGAGCATGCGCTGCGATCGTTTGACCGAGGTCGCGCGCGGGTGCGGGTCCGCCCGGCCGCCCTGGTAGGTCATACCTCGATGCTACTGGGAGCGCGCACTCGCTCATTCCTGTTGTCCACTTGCGGGTGTTCCGCGCGAAACCGTTGGCGATCCACGCACTGCTGACGAGGATCAGCACCATGACACGGGTTACCTTCATCGGCGCCGGCAGCGTCGTGTTCACGCGCCAGCTGCTGACCGACCTCCTCCGCTTCCCCGAACTCGCCGACGTCACCGTCGCGCTCCACGACATCGACCCCGACCGACTCGCGGTGGCCGAGGGCACCGCGAAGCAGGTGAACGAGCGGCTCGGCGCGCGCGCCACGATCGTCGCGAGCCTCGACCGCAGACTGGCTCTCGAGGGCAGCGACTTCGTCGTCAACATGGTGCAGATCGGCGGCATCGACGGCACCCGGAAAGACCTGGAGATCCCGGCGCGCTACGGCCTGCAGCAGACGATCGGGGACACCACCGGTGTCGGCGGTGTCTTCCGCGGCCTCCGGACGTTCCCGTTCCTGACCGCCCTGACCGCCGACATGCGAGCGGTGTGCCCCGACGCCCTCCTCATGAACTACACCAACCCGATGGCGATGAACGTGTGGTGGCTGTCGGTCGTCGCGCCGGACATCCGGTCGGTCGGTCTCTGCCACAGCGTCTACTGGACCGCCCACGAGCTGTGTGAGCTCGTCGGTGTCCCGCTCGAGGGCACGCACTACCGTGCTGCGGGCGTCAACCACCAGGCGTGGTTGCTCGAGTGGTCCCGCGACGGCGAGGACCTGTACCCGCGACTGCGCGAGCGGATCCGCTCCGAGCCGGAACTGCAGCGACGCGTCCGGGTCGAGATGTTCGAACGGTTCGGGTTCTACCCGACGGAGACCAGCGAGCACTCCTCCGAGTACCTGTCGTGGTTCCTCCGCTCCCCCGAGCAGATCGCCCGGTACCGGATCGAACCGCTCCAGTACCTCGACATCAGCGCAGCGAACGTCGACGAGTTCGAGGACGCACGGACTCGTCTGGCCTCGGGGACCGATCTCGAACTCCACGACAACGGCGCCGCCGAGTACGCACCGCTGATCATCCACTCGATGGTGACCGGCACCGAACGGGTCATCCACGCGAACGTGCCGAACCGCGGGCTCATCGACGACCTGCCGACCGGCGCCGCCGTCGAGGTGCCGTGCACGATCGACGCGGGCGGCCTCGCGCCGCACCGCATCGGGAACCTGCCGCTGCAGTGCGCCGCGCAGAACCGCAACTACGTGTCGGTCGCCGAGCTGGCCGTGGCCGCGGCGCAGACCGGCGATCCCCTGCTCGTGCGCCAGGCCGTGCTCGTCGACCCGAACGCGAGTTCGACCCTGACGCCCGAGCAGATCTGGGCCATGTGCAACGACCTCGTGGACGCGCACGGCGACCTCTTGCCCGAGCCGCTCCGGGTGCACGTCCCGTCGACCTGGTCGTGACCCGCGCCGTGCCCCTGCCCGCTCGGTGGGGGCACGGCGCGGCGGATCGCTGCGCCGTTCGCCGAGCCGCCCCGGGGACCGGTGGTCCGCGGGGCGGCTCGGAGGTTCACTCCCCCGGAGCGCCCTCGGGCACGGCGACGGGCACCCGGAGTGGATCGACGAGGTCGGCCACCGGGTGGACGGGGCCGCCGACGACCTGGTCGGCGAGCACCTCGCCGAGGAGGGGGCCGAGTGTGAGCCCCCACGAGCCGAACCCGGTGGCCACGAACACGTCGTCCAGCCGCGACCGCCCGACCAGCGGGAACCCGTCGGCCGAGGCAGGACGCAGCCCGACGCGGGTCTCGACGATCCGCGCGGTGGTGAGCCCGGGCGCGACGCGCAGCGCGTCCTGCAACACCGTCCGTTGGTCGCCCGCTCGGACCTCGGCGTCGTGGTCGGGGCTGGTCTCGTGGGTCGCACCGGCCACGATGCGTCCTCCGCTGAACCCGATGACGTACGGTCCGGCGAAGGTCTTGAGGACCGGGAGCCGCTCGGTGGGCAGCCACCGCGCCGCGAGGTGCACGATCTGACCGCGGTCCGCCGTGACGGAGGTCGGCACGCCCACGGTCGTCAGCATCGATGCGGACCACGCCCCGGTCGCGATCACGACGGTGTCGGCGACCACGGGCGCCCCGTCGACCTCGACGATGGCCCGGGATCCGGCACGACGGAGCTCCGCGCGTCCGGGGACGACCTCGACCCCCGACCGGACCGCGGCATCCAGGAGCACAGCCGTGAGCGCGTGGCCGTCCACCCTGGCGGTGCCGGCGAGCAGGAGTCCCTGCAGGTCGGGATCGACCGCGGGCCATCGCTCGCGGAGTTCCCGGCCCTCCAGGAACACGGGTGCCTCGCCTGCCGCTCCGCCGGGGTCCCGTTCCGCCGCCCGTGCGGCCAGGGCCGCGAGTGCGCCGCGTTCCTCCTCGTCGGCGGCCACGACGACCTCGTCGACGATCGCGTAGTCGGCGCGCGTGGTGGCGTCGTCGCCGAGGTCCCGCAGGAGGCCCGGGTACCGGGCGACGGCCGCGTCGACCAGGCGCGTCCACCGCGGGTCCGTGTCGCCCGGCGCCAGGCCGAACGGCGAGATGATGCCGGCTCCCGCGGTGGTCGCTCGGCCGGGGAGCCCCGCGTCGACGAGGGTGACCGCGACACCGCGCTCGGCGAGCCGCAGTGCGACGCTCGTTCCGGAGATCCCGGCGCCGAGCACGACGACGTCGGCCACCCGGCGTCCCGCGGTCACAGGCCCAGCACGCGACGGGCGTTGCCCGCGTACACCTGCTCGAGCGAGGAGCCGCTGAGTCCCACGCCCGACACCTGCCAGCGCCCCTGCGGCGGCACGGCGGCTCCGGGTGCGTAGTCGAAGCTCTCGTCCTCGGTCTCGAGGAAGCGGTAGAAGAGCGCGTAGGCCTCCGCGTCGACCGGGTAGACGTCCGATCCGAACAACACGCGATCGGGGAACCGCTCGACGAGGGCGCGGAACCGGCGGGGCTGCCGACCCAGCTCGGCCATCCGACCGCCGGTGTCCACGGTGAAGTTCGGCGCGCGCTCGAGGAGCCGCTCGACCCGGTCCAGGTCCTCGGCGACGCACCCGACGTGCGCGCCGATGTAGGTCGTCTGCGGGGTGGCGACCACGAGGGCCTCCAGGGCGTCGAGGATCCGGTCGAACGTCGGGAAGACCGAGCGGTCGCCGAACCACCAGTCGCGCTCGTGCCCCAGTTCGTCGAGCCGCTCGTTGTGCTCGTCGAGCGGTTCGAAGAACGCCATCGGGTCGGCCACGTGGATCAGGACCGGCAGGCCGATGTCACCGGCGTGACCGAGGACGCGCACCACGCGGGGGTCGTCCGGCAGGATCACGGCGCCGTCGGCGTCGTGCACCCGCAGCCCGAGGTTCTTCCACACCTTCAGACCGCGTGCACCACGCCGCTTGCTGTCGTCGAGGGAGGCGAGCAGCCGCTCCTCGCCGTCCGGTTCGCCGAGGAGCGGCCAGTCCAGCTGGCAGAACGTCACGAACCGCCCGGGGAACGCACGGTCGTACCGCTCGACGTTCGCGTCCACCTCGTCACCCCACATGCCGTCGAGGTTGACGACGGTGGCGACGTTCGCGGCGTCCATGGTGCGCACGAGGTCGGCCGGGTCGGTGATCATCCAGTCGCCGTCGTCGCTGAGCCAGCGTCCGAGGTGGTTGTGGACGTCGATGCAGGGGACGGCGCTCCGCGTGACCGTGGTGTGCGGCAGGCGGACCTGCGCGCGCGGCCGCCAGTCGGTCAGTCGCAGCTCGGCGACGCGGTCCCAGTCGGGTGTTGCCATCATTCCTCCTCCGGACGGCGCGCGGTGCGCCGTCGTCCTCGCTCGCTCGCTCGCGTGCTGCGTCGAGACATCCAGTGCTGCGTCATCCCTTCAGGCCCGCGAAGGTCATCGTCGCGACGAACTGCTTCTGCGCGGCCAGGAAGAACAGGATCAGCGGCAGCGTGGCGATCACGTTGCCCGCCATGAGCAGGGACCACTCCGTACGTCGCGAGCCCTGGAAGTTCGTCAGGCCGAGCTGCAGCGTGAACGCGTGCTCGTTGTTGATCGCGATGAGCGGCCAGACGAGGTCGTTCCAGGAGCCGAGCAGGGTGAAGATCGCGAGCGTCGCCAGCGCCGGCCGAGCCAGCGGCAGGATGATCCGGAAGAACACCTGGAGGCGCGTGCACCCGTCGATGAGGCCGGCCTCCTCGAGTTCCGCGGGGAGCGACAGGAAGAACTGCCGCATCAGGAAGATCCCGAACGCCGAGGCGAGCCACGGGACGATGGCCGCGCCGAGGTGGTCGATGAGCCCGACCCGGGCGAACATGACGTACGTCGGCACCATGAGCAGCTGTGTCGGGATCATGATCGTGGCGAGGACCGCGAGGAACGCGAACGAGCGACCCGGGAACGACAGCCGCGCGAAGCCGTAGCCGGCGAGCGAGCACAGCACGAGGTGGGAGCCGACCGCCGCCGCGGACACGATGACGGTGTTGAGCAGCCAGTGCAGGATGTCCGACTGCGCGAACAGCTGCCGGAACCCGTCGAGCGTCACGTGCGAGGGGATGAAGGCCGGCGGGAACGCGTTGATCTCGGCGGCCGGTTCCACCGACGTGATGAACATCTCGAGGAACGGCAGGAGGAACAGGAACGCCACCGGGACCAGCAGGAAGTGCCAGCCGCTGAACGGGAGCCTCCGGCGCCGACGGGCGAGCGGCGCGGGGAGCGGCCGGGTCCGGGCGCGCCCGTGCTCGGCGGACAGGGTGGGGAGGTCGATGGCCATCAGCGGGACCGCCTTCCGGAGGTGCGCGTGTACACGGTCACGGACACCGTGAGGATGAGGGTGACGAAGAACATCGCGTACGCGATCGCCGAGCCGTAGCCGAACTGGAGGCCCTGGAACGAGACCTTCCAGAGGTAGGAGACGATCGTCTCGGTGGCGTCGAGCGGCCCGCCGCGGGTGGTGGCGTACACGAGGTCGAACAGCTGGAGCGCCTCCAGGGCCTGGTAGATGCCGACGAACACCGTGACGGGCGCGAGCGACGGCCACACCACCCGCCAGAAGACCTGCCACGAGTTCGCCCCGTCGATCCGAGCCGCCTCGATGACGTCACCGGGGACGTCCTGGAGCGCGGCGAGGTAGATCACCGTCGTGAACGCCGCCTGGCCCCACAGGGACATGATCGTGACGACGATCATGGCCTCGTGGCGGTCCTCGAGCCATCCCTGCTGCGGCAGGTGCACCACCCGCAGCACGTTGTTGACGAGCCCGAACTGCGGGCTGAAGAGGTAGGTGGTCAGGATGCCGGTGGCGGCCGCCGACGCGACGAACGGCACGAAGATCGCCGTCCGGTAGAGGCCGATGAACCGGATCCGTCGGTTCAGCGCCACGGCCAGGAACAGCCCGAGGAGCACCGATGCCGGCACGAACAGGACCGTGTAGAGCAGCGTGTGCAGGACGGCGGCGTGCAGTTCCCCGTCCGAGAGCAGCGCCTGGTAGTTCTGCGCCCCGACGGAGACCGCGGCGCTGAACCCGTCCCACTTCTGGAACGAGAGGACGAGGGCCCACACCCCGGGGAAGACGGTGAGCCCGAGCACGATGACGAGGGCAGGGGTGACGAACCCCCAGCCTTCCAGTCCGTCCCGGAACGACCTCCGCCGGCGTCCGGCGGCGGCCGCCGCCGTGGTGGTCTCCCGTGGTCGGAGCGCGAACGTGGTCACGGTCGCCTCCTACTTGCCCGCGAGCGCTTTGTCGGCTGCGACGGTGGCCGTCTTCAATGCTGACGAGGGCGTCCCCTGGCCCTGCAGGACCTGTGACACCGCGGCACCGACCGCTTGGGACAGCCCGTTGTACCCGGGGACCGTCGGCCGGGCCTGCTTGGCGTTGGCCGAGTTCTGCTCCATCACCTCGAGCCCGGGGAGCGCCGTGACCTGCTGCTGGAACTCGGCACTGTCGGCCTCGCTCGAGCGGAGCGGCAGGTTGCCGTACGACACGTTGAACTGCTCGTCCTGCTCGTCCGACGTCAGCCACTGGGTGAACCGCTCGGCCCAGTAGGCACGGTCGGCGTCGTGGTGGTCGAACAGGGTCCACAGGTCGGGTCCGGACACCGTCTGGTGGTCGCCGTTCGTCCCGGGGAGCCGCACCACGCCGTACGAGGTCCCCGCGGTCTTGAGCGCCGACAGTTCCCAGGGGCCGGAGGTGATCATGCCGATGTGGTTGCTCTCGAACAGCTGCGCGAACTTCGTGTCGGTCTGGTCGAGGTAGACGCTCTTGTCGGTGATCGCGAGGTCACGCAGGTAGGTGAGGGCGTCGACGCCCGCCGTCGAGTCGAACGTCGCCTTCTTGCCGTTGCTCGACAGGATGGACCCACCGTTCTGCCAGAGGTGCGGCCACAACTGCCAGGTCGTCTCCTCGCTCCCCGACACGGAGTAGCCGTAGCCGTAGGTGTTCGTCCCCAAATCGGTGAGCTGCTTCGCCGCCTTCCGGAAGTCGGCCCAGGTCCAGTCCGCCGTCGGGTAGGCGACGTGCGCCTTGTCGAAGACGGTCTTGTTGTAGAGCAGCGACAGGTCGTCGACGACCGCGGGGAACCCGATCGTCTTCTTCCCGGTCGGCCGGGCGGTGGCCCGCGCCGCGGCGGAGAACTCGTCCCACCCGACCGACGGCTTGGCGACGTCCTTCGTGATGTCGAGCGTGCGGCCGGACTGCTCGAGCTGGCTGGCCCACGATCCGTACGTGTAGGAGACGTCGGGGTAGGTGCTCGCCGCGAAGGACGCGGAGAGCTTCTGGAGGAGCTGGTCGGTGGACGAGGCGCCCGAGGACAGGTCGATCGAGACGTTCGGGTGCTGCTGCTCGAACTCCGACACGAGGTGCTGGAGGATCTGCTCGGCCTGGTCGTCCTGGCCGGACCAGACGGTCAGGTGCACCTTCGCTTTCGTGTCGAGGGCGCCCGACGAGGTGGACGAGGCGCAGCCGGTGAGGGCGGCCGCGATCGCGACCGTGGCGACGCCGAGAACGGCGCCACGACGGAGCACGGCGGCACCCCGGCGGTTGATGGTCCTGGGGAACACGTGAACTCCTTCGTTCAAGCGGGACGAGACGGCGCCGTCGGACGGGGCCGCGCGAGTCGTCCTCGGCCCCCGTCACGGCCACGCGTGGCGCGGGGCCTGAGCGACCTCGTCGGAGCGGCGAGCCGGTCGGTGGTGCCGCGGTGGAGGGAACGCTATTGCACCGTTCGAACGACTGGCAATCAAACGAGCACCAGCACTGATCGGTTCTGGTCCACAGACGCCCGAAACAATCAGGAAACATGCGCTGACGCTGCCGCACGGTCGCAGAACTGTACGAATGCGCAGTCAGAAGGGGCCGTCGGTGACACCGACGACCCCGTCGTGCTTCGCCCCGGTGGACGGATCGGGCCCTCAGCTCACGCGGCCGTGCCGTCGACGGCGTACGGCTCGATCGCGGCGAGTTCCGCAGGGGTGAGCGGCGGAGCCGTCGCCGCGCGGAGGTTCTGCTCGAGCTGCGGCACGCTGGAGGCCCCGACCAGTGCCGACGCGACCTCCGGGTGGCGCAGGACCCAGGTCAGGGCGAGCTGCGCCAGCGTCTGCCCGCGGTCCGCCGCGATGGCGGCGAGCGCGCGAGCGCGTTCCCGGTAGGGGCCGTCGAGGGCGGACGCCGGGAGGTCGCGCCCGGCCACGACACGCGAGTCACCCGGGATCGTGGCACCGAGGTAGCGATCCGTGAGCAACCCCTGCGCGAGCGGTGAGTACACCACCGCTCCCGTGCCGAGTTCCGCGAGCGTCGGGATCAACGCGTGCTCGGCCTCCCGGTCGAACATCGAGTACGGCGGCTGGTTGACCAGGAGCGGCACGCCGAGGTCGGCGAGCGCCGCGGCCGCACGCCGGGTCTGGTCGGCGTCGTGGTTGGAGACGCCGACGTAGAGTGCCTTGCCGCTCGTGACGGCGGACGCCAGGGCGCCCATCGTCTCCTCGATCGGCGTGTCCGGGTCGTACCGGTGCGAGTAGAACACGTCGACGTACTCGAGCCCGAGCCGCCCCAGGCTCTGGTCGAGTGAGGCGATCATCGACTTGCGGGACCCGAACTCGCCGTACGGCCCGGCCCACATGTCGTACCCGGCCTTCGTCGAGACGATCAGCTCGTCGCGGTGGTGGCGGAGGTCCTCCCGGAGCACCCGGCCGAACGTGACCTCGGCGCTGCCGTACGGCGGCCCGTAGTTGTTCGCGAGGTCGAAGTGGGTGACGCCCAGGTCGAACGCCCGACGGACGATCGCCCGCTGTGTCGCGTACGGGCGATCGTCCCCGAAGTTCTGCCACAGACCCAGGGCGATGGCCGGGAGCAGCAGTCCGCTCCGCCCGACCCGGTTGTACGGCATGGTGTCGTACCGCGTCACCGCTGCGGTGGAGGACATGGATCAGACCGTCCGACCGGCGGACAGGCGTGCCAGTGCGGCCTCGCCGAGGGGCTGTCCGGCGAGCTTGGCCGCGTGGAGGGCGGCGCCGATGTCCGAGGGGAACCGCGGGCTCCGCACGTCGTACCGGTCCGACCGAGCGCGGAGGGCGCGCTCGAACCCGCTCCGGACGAGCTCGGCCCTGAAGACGCCGCCCGAGTACGACACGGGTACCGGCTCGTCCGCGCCGAACCCGAGGTTGCGCTTCGTCGCCTCGACGAGTTCCACCAGGTGGTCGACCGCGCGCTCGACGATCCGCGTCGCGGCGGCGTCGTCGTCCTGCGCCGCCTCGACGACGAGGCGGGACAACGACGCGATCCGGCCGCGGCTCCGCCCCCACCGGGTGAGCACCACGTCGATCATGTCCAGGTCCGTCTCGACCCCGACCGCCTCACGGACACGGTCGTGCAGCGAGGTGCGCGGCAGCCGTCCGTCACTCATGCGGGCGAACGCGAAGAGCGCCTCCAGACCGATCCAGTACCCGGACCCCTCGTCGCCGAACAGCTCCCCCCAGCCGCCGACACGCGACGACGCCCCGGCCCGTTCGCCGTAGGTGAGGCTGCCCGTCCCGGCGACGACGTTGATCCCGTCGGCGTCGGCGAGGGAGCCGGCCCAACCCGCGATCATGTCGTTGCCGCACCGGTACCGGTCGTGTCCGAGCGCCTGCGCAGGGAGCTCGTCGAGGACGGCCACCTCGTGACTGGCCTCGCCGTAGGTGGGGATCGCGATGAACGCGTAGGTGATGGCATCGGCGGTGGTCCCCGCCGCCGCCGTCACCGCGGCAACGCCCTCGACGAGCACCTGCCGCACGTGCGGCAGCCCGTGCTCGAGGTGGTAGGCGCTCGCGCCCTCGACCGCCCCGAGTTCCCGTCCGTCGTCGTCGAGCAGGACGAAGGCGGTCTTCGTGCCCCCGCCGTCGACGCCCAGGAAGACCGCCACGTCAGCGACCGTCCCCGGCGGAGTCCTCGAGCTCGTGGATGTGCACGCCCTGCACGACCCGGTTCACGTCGCCGCCGGGGAACGGGTTGTCCGGCGTCGTCCCGACCCGGAGCGCGAACGAGAGCGCGAGGATCTGCGCGACCAGGATGTACGCGATCGCGAGGTACCCGTCGTCCGTGCCGCGCAGGCCCTCGAGCACGATCGCTCCCTCGCCGACGCCGTCGGTCGCGACCGACAGCACCCGGGAGGCGCCGATCGCGGTACGCAGCTCCGCCACGATGTCGAGGTCGTAGGACCGCGTGTACGGGTCGTTCGAGATGTAGACCACCACGAGCGTCTCGGCGTCGAGGACGGCCTTGGGCCCGTGCCGGAACCCGAGCGAGGAGTCGTGGTAGCTCACGACGCCGCCGGCGGTCAGCTCGAGGGTCTTGAGCGCGGACTCCTGCGCCAGTGCGGCGAGCGGACCACTGCCGAGGTACACGAGTCGCCGGAGGCCGTCCTGCGCGAGCCCCTTGATCGAGTCCCAGTCCTCCCCGATCACCTGGTTCGCCGCGCTGGACAGCGCCGCGACCGTCTCGGGGGCGTCGCCGAGGAAGGCCAGCAGCGCGCTGAGCATCATCGACGTGAAGCTCGACGTCATCGCGAAGCCGGCGTCGTCCGAACGCTGCGGCATGAGCAGCACGAACGAGTCGGGCCGTTCCTGGTGCTCCTGTGCGAGCGCACCGCCGGCGTTGCAGGTGATGACGAGGTGGGAGGCATCGCCGAGGACCTGGTCGGTCAGCCGCGTCGCCGCCACGCTCTCGGGACTGTTCCCGGACCGGGCGAACGACACCAGCAACGTGGGGACGTCCTCGGCGAGGTAGTGCCGGGGGTTCGACACGATGTCGGTCGTCGCGATGCTCTCGACGCGTCGACCGGTGGCGCGGGCCACCGTCGGGGCCACGACGCCGCCGGCGAACGCCGAGGTCCCGGCACCGGTGAAGACGATGCGCAGGTCGTCGTGCGCGAGGAGCGGTGCGAGGAACGCGTCGAGGTCGGCGCGGCGCCCCTGCACGATCGATGCCGCCTCGAGCCACACGTCGGGCTGCTGTCTGATCTCCCGGAAGGTCGCGGTCGCCCCTGCGGCCGCGAGGTCGACATCGATGTCGGGGTTGGTCTCGGTCATGGTGGTTCTCCTGATGGTGAGGCTGAGGGGCGACCCCTCGGGGCCGACCCGGTGACGTGGTCGAGGTGGTCGCGCTCAGACGGTGGCGAGACCGTGCTCGGTGCCGGCACGGAGGGTGGTCGGGTCCTCGGCGACCGCGGCGTCGAGGATCGCGGTGGCCGTCGCCCGGTCGGGCACGAGCGGGTCGAGCACGAGCGCCTGGATCGCGAGCGTGCGATCACCGCGCAGTGCTGCGTCGACGACGAGCTCCTGCTGGAGCGCCCGGGCGGTGAGCACCGCGGCGATGCCGGCGGGGAGGTCCCCGACGGACACCCCGCGCACGCCGTCGGCACCGACGGCGGCCGGCACCTCGACGACCGCGGTCTCGGGGAGGTTCCCGATGAGACCGTGGTTCGGGAGGTTGACCGCGAGCTCGACGTGGGTCCGGCCCGTGCGGATCGCCGTCGCCATGGCGACGAGTCGTTCCGCCTCCTGGTCGGACGGCGGCGGCACCGGCCGGTCACCGTCCGCGAGCTCGCGCAGCTCGTCCCAGAGTCGCGACTTCTCGCCGATGTACTCGCGTGTCGCGTCGAGGCCGGCCTGGAGGCCCCACGGGAGCTCCCCCGCGCCGGCCGGACCGAGGTGGTCGGCGAAGAACTCCGCCACGTGCCGGTCGCCGGGCGCCGGGTACAGCCCGAACGTCCGCATGAGGTCCGCCGACACCGGCGCGTGCGGGCCCTCGCTCCAGTCGGAGGGAGCATCGGCGCCACCGGCCTGCGCTTCGACGAGCTCGCGGAGGCGCGGGTACAGGTCCTGGTCCGCCGTCCGGATGTCCATCAGCCAGGACAGGTGGTTCAGCCCGCCGAACGTCGCCGTGATCTCCTGCTCGGGGACCTCGAGCGCCCGGGCGAGCGCGCTCTTGGTGTGCATCGTGCCGTGACAGAGCCCGACGGCACGGATGCCCGTCTCGCGGGTGACGGCCCGGACGTTCGCGGTGAGGGGATTGCTGTAGTTGAACAGGATGGCGTCCGGAGCGACGTCGGCGATGTCGCGGCCGATCGCGACGATCTCCGGGACGTGTCGGAGCGCGCGGAGGACGCCGCCCGGTCCGACGCTGTCGCCGACCGTCTGCCGGATCCCGAACCGTTCCGGTACCTCGAGGTCGCGCCGCCATCCGGCGGCCGACCCGACGGCGATGGTCGTCGTGACGAACTGCGCGCCGCGCAGGGCCTCACGTCGGTCGTGCACCGCCTCGACGCGCATGTGCGATCCGTACTGCGCGGCGATCCGGCGTCCCACGGCCGCCATGGTCTCCGCCGCCTCGGGAGCGACGTCGACCAGGCGGACCGTGACGTCGTCGAACGCCGCCGCGCGGGCGAGATCGGTCAGGAGGCCCGGAGTGAACACCGTGCTGCCCGCACCGATGAGGACGAACGCCCCGCCTCGATTCACTTGACGCTCCCCGTGAGGAGGCCGCTGACGATGTACCGGTTGAGCACGACCGCGATGGCGGCCGGGACGACGACCGCGAGGACGCCCGCCGCGCTCATCAGGGAGTACGGCACCGTGTGCCGCCCCTGCAGCGCGGCGATCACGACCGTGAGCGGTTGGGTCGAGATGTCGCTCGACAGCACGAGCGGGAACAGGAACTGCGCCCAGGCGGACAGGAACGTGATGATCGCCGTCGAGACGATGCCCGGGCGGGCGAGCGGCAGCACGATGTGCCAGAGCACGCCGAGCCGACTGGCGCCGTCCATCGACCCGGCCTCCTCGAGCGCCAGGGGCAGGCTCGACATGTAGTTGTAGAGGATCCACGTGGCGAGCGGCAGGAATCCCGACACGTACACGAGCACGATGCCGGTGTACGTGTTCACGAGCCCGGCGGTGCTGAGCATCTCGTAGAGCGGGATGAGCGTCGCGTAGGCGGGGAAGGCCATCGTCGCGAGGACCGCGTAGAACAGCACGTTCCGACCACGGAACGTCATCCGGGCGAACGCGTACGCCGCGATCGTCGCGAGCACGACGGTGACGATCGTCGCCCCGCCGCACTCGACGAAGATGTTGAGCGTCGACTGCCGGACCGACGAGGCCACGTCCCCACTGCCTCCCAGCAGGGTCGCGTAGTTGGCGAACGTCGGCGTCGGCGGGATGTAGTTGGCCGGCTTCGCGCTGATCTGCTGATCCGTCTGGAGGCTCGTGTTGAGCACCCAGTACAGCGGGACGAGCGTCCAGAGGACGATGAACGCGACGCCCAGGGGGCGCGCGACGGAACGACGGTGCATCAGAACTCCACCGGCTTGTAGACGAGTCGCACGACGGCGAGGGAGACCACGACCGTTGCGATGGTGATGAGGAGCGACAGCGCGTACCCCTCGCCGAAGTCCAGGTTCTGGAAGCTGACGAAGTAGGTCTGCTCGGTCACCGAGGCTCCGGTCGAGGCAGCGCCGTTCAACACGTACGGCTGGTCGAACACGTTGAGCGTCGCGATGATGGCCTGCACCATCGCGATCGCGATGCCCGGACGAGCGAGCGGCAGCGTCACCTGGAGGAACGACTTCCAGCCCGTCGCACCGTCGATCGACGCCGCTTCGTACAGCTCGCCGGGGATGTTCTGCAAGGCCGCCAGCACGAGCAGTGTGGACAGCGGGGTCATCTGCCACACCTGGACGATCTCGATCACCAGGATGGTGACGAATCGGTTCTGGCCGAGGAACACCTGGTAGTGGTCGATCAGGTGGAGCGACGACAGCACGCTGTTGAGCAGACCGGTGTTGCTGTCCCAGATGCCCGACCAGACGATGCCCTCGACCACGCCCGGCAGCGCCCACGGCAGGATGAGGACCGCGATGAGCACGGACCGTCCGACGAACGGCTTCTGCAGGGTGACCGCCATGACGATCCCCAGCACGGTCGAGACCACGACGCCGATGACGACGTAGTAGGCCGTGTTCACCATGCTCGAGACGATCGTGTCGTCCTGGAACAGCTTCACGAAGTTGCCGAGCCCGACGAAGGAGTTCGGCGGGTCGAGCGGCTGGGCCTTGAAGAACGCCTCGACCAGCGTGATCGCCGCTGGGACGAGGGCCAGGACGACGATGAACAGCGCCAGGGGCGTGACCAGCGCGTAGGGCAGGAGGTCGAACCGACGCCGCCCACGACCCGGTGTCGGCCGAGGAGCGTTCGCGCGGCCGTTCCTCCGCGCGATCCGAGTCGCACCGGACGTGGTGCTCGTACCGGCACTCACGGGGTCGTCACCTCCGTCGCGGTGCAGGGCAGGACCAGGGTCACGAGTTCCCCTTCGCGAGCGAGTTCGTGGTCTTCACGATCGCCTTGATGGCGGCGCTGACGGACTCGTTGCCCACGGCCGCAGCGTGCAGGTTCGTGTTCACGGCCCGGGAGAACTGCGGGTACCAGGACGGTGCGCCGGCCGGGAATACGGCCTTCGAGCCCTCGAGGAGCGTGGTCAGCTCCTGGCCCTGTGCCAGGTGGCCGGACGTCGTCAGGGCCTTCATGGCACTGAGGCGCGAGGGCGTCGGGTAGTTCGGGAGCACCTTGGAGGGCCCGTCGGCACCCGCGAACGCCGCCTGGTTCTTCGAGGACGTCATCCACTTGATGAACTCGGCGGCCGCCTTCGGGTACTTCGCCTGCTTCGGGATGCCGATGCCGTCCGGGTTGCCGAGGTTCGCCACCGGGCCGTGGACGCCGGGGGTCGGGATGTACTCGACCTGGCCCACCACCGAGGAGGACGCGGGGACGTCGTAGAGGCTGCCGACGTTGCCCGAGTAGTCCGATGTGGTCGCGGCGGTGATGCCCTTGGCCATCAGGTTCTGCATGCCCTGCGAATCGTTGACGTTGATGTTGCCGGCGGGGACGAGGCCGTCCTTCAGCGCATCGACCATCCACTCGGCCGCCTTGTACCCGGGCGAGCTCGGCGACGCGAACTGGGGCCGCCCCTGCTTGTCCAGGACGGACCCGCCGAACGCGTTCGTCAGCTGGTACCAGTGCGTCGACAGACCCTCGGCGGCGGCGAACGGGATGTTCAGCGGGGTGTCCGTGACGCCCTTCGCCTTGATCTGCCGGAGGTCCTTGGTGTACTCGCTCATCGTCGTGGGCATGGTCGTGATCCCGGCCTTGGCGAACTCGGCCTTGTTCACCGTGGTGACCATGTAGGACGAGTCGAACGGGATGCCGTAGACCGTGCCCTTCGAGGTGAACGAGCTCATCTGGGGCATGTCCGGCCGCATGCTCTTGACGTCGAGGTACTGGGACATGGGGTAGAACCACCCGAGCTGGCCGAGCTGGCCGACCCGCGACCAGTCGACGTCGGTGGCATCGGCGAAGTAGGTGTGCGAGGTCGCCGCCGCCGAGATCTTGGTCTGGAGGCTGTCCCAGTCGGTGGTGGTCCACTTGACGTGGATCCCCGTGCTCTTCGTGAACTGGTCGAGTGCGGCCTGCGGAGGCGGCGGGTTCAGCCACGCCACGGTGATCGTGACGCCCTTGGTCTGGTCGGAGCCGCCGGACGAGGAGCTCCCGGAGCAACCGCTGGCGAGCAGTGACAGCCCCAGCGCACCCGCCAGGAGCGCGGTGCCCTTGAGGCTCTTTCGCGTGAATGGCATCTCATGACCCTTCTGAGACAGGGACGCATCGTCGCGCCTGTCCCTCCTCGCTGCGCACCGTGCGCAGGTGTGGTGGAACGATTGCACGATCTGCACGCGGGTGCCAACACGAGGACCGAATTCACACACCAACGGCCCCTTTCGCGCATTTTCTTGCTCGTACTGCACGTACTCTTGGCTTGTGCATGCGCAATGGCTACTGTGAGCATGTGCAGCGTAAGCAGAGGCTCAATCAGATCGTGTCGGCCATCGTCGAGCACGCCGAGATGGACGTCCCGTCCCTCGCAGCCCGGTTCGACGTCTCGGAGGCCACCATCCGGCGGGACCTCGAGGTCCTCGAGCAGCAGCAGCTCGTCAGCCGCACGCGTGGGGGCGCGACGCGTCACGTCGCCTTCAACGACCTCCCGCTCGGGTACAAGACCTCGCAGGACGCCGCAGAGAAGCAGCGCATCGCGCTCGCGGCGCTGCGGTTCCTGGACAGCGCGCGGGTGATCGGGCTCACGGGTGGGACCACCGTCTGGGAGTTCGCGCAGCACCTCGGCAGCCGCCCGGGGCTCACCGTCGTGACGAACGCACTCAACGTCGCCTCGAGCCTCGTGGGCAACAGCGGGATCCGCGTGTTCGCGGCGGGTGGCGAGGTGCGCGCCAGCAGTCAGGAGACCGTCGGACCGAGCGCGGAGTCGTTCCTCGCCGATTACCACATCGACGTCTCCTTCGTCGGTGTGGACGGTGTCGACGCTGCCGCCGGCTGCACGAACTACGACCCGGTGGGTGCCCGTGTGAACGCCAGGATGAGTCAGCGGTCACGGGCGACGGTCGTCCTCGCGGACGCGACGAAGATCGGCCGGACCGCGCTGGCCGGAGTGTGCCCGATGGAAGCCGTCGACGTCCTCGTGACCGACCTGCGCGCTCCGGACAGCGCCGTCGAGGCCATCGAGCGCCAGGGCTGCCGCGTCATCCGGGCCTGAGCCCGACGCATGGCGCCCGCCGCCGCTTCGCGCAGTTCGCGTCGCAGTTCTTGCGCATTGATTGCACACAACGCGCAGGACGTGCCAGGGTGAGCGCGTGGTCAAAGTAGCCTTCATCGGCGCCGGGAGCGTCGAGTTCACCCGCAACGTCGTCACCGATCTGTGCACCTACCCGGAGCTCCAGGGACAGCTCGAGCTGTCGCTCCACGACATCGACGCCGAGCGTCTCGGGTACGCCGAGGCCCTCGCCGGCCGGGTGTCCGACCTGGCCGGAGCCGGCGCGCGCATCAGCTCCGACATCGACCGACGCGCCGCGCTCGAGGGCGCCGACTTCGTCATCAACGAGATCCAGGTCGGCGGGTACGCGGCGACCCGCCTCGACTTCGACATCCCCGCCAAGTACGGGCTGCGTCAGACGATCGGCGACACGATCGGCGTCGGCGGCATCTTCCGCGGCCTCCGTACCATCCCCGTGCTCCAGGGCATCGGGAACGACCTCGCCGAGGTCGCGCCCGACTCCACCCTCCTCAACTACAGCAACCCGATGGCGATGCTGCCGTGGGCCGTCGCGGCGAGCACGCCCTTCCAGCGCGTCGTCGGCCTGTGCCACTCCGTGCGCGACACCCACCGCCAGCTCGCCGAGCTCGTCGGCGTTCCGCAGGACGAGATCGAGTACGTCACCGCTGGCTTCAACCACCAGGCGTTCGTCCTCCGGTTCAGCCGCGACGGCGAGGACCTGTACCCGCGCCTCCGCGAGGTCGTCGAGGCCGACCCGGAGCTGCAGCGCCGCGTGCGCGTCGAGATCTTCCGCCGGTTCGGGTACTTCCCCACCGAGTCGAGCGAGCACTCGGCCGAGTACGTGCCGTGGCTCATGCACGACGACGCCGCGATCGATCGGTTCCGCATCCCGGTCGGCGAGTACCTGCGCCGCTCCGAGGAGAACCTCGACGAGCTCGACGAGACGAAGCACATCCTCGAGGGCGGCGGGGAACTCACGCTCGAGCCCACCTCGGAGATGGCGTCGGAGTACATCCGCGCGCAGGTGACCGGTCAGCCGACGGACCTGTACGTCAACGTCGTGAACAACGGCAAGATCGCGAACCTCCCCGACGAGTGCGCGATCGAGGTCCCCGCGACGGTCGACGCCGACGGCCTGCACCCGCAGTCCGTGGGCGCACTGCCCGCGCAGCTCGTCGCGCTCAACCGGACGTTCCTCAACGTCGTCGAACTCACGGTCAAGGCCGTCCTCGAGGGCGACCGCGACCACGTGTACCACGCCGCGATGCTCGACCCGAACGCCGCCGCGTCGCTGAGCCTGGACGACATCCACGCGATGTGCGACGAGCTGCTCGAGGCGCACGGCGACTGGATCCCACAGGCGCTGCGTCTCCACTGATCGCCGCCGCACCACCATCGGGTGCGTCGGGAACCGCCATGCTGGTCCCGATGCACCCGTTCCCGGTCGACGTCCCGTCGTCGACCACGGACCGCGCTCACCGCGCTGGAAGGAACCCCACGACATGAACCAGGTCGAAGCCATCGTCCGTCGGCACCGCGGCGGCGACACCGTCGGGATCACCTCCGTCTGCTCCGCGCACCCCCTCGTGCTGCGGGCGTCGATGCGGCAGGCCCTCGAGGACGGCTCCGTCCTGCTCATCGAGGCGACCTCGAACCAGGTCGACCAGTTCGGCGGATACACGGGGCTCACGCCGGAGCAGTTCCGCGACCAGGTGCTCGGCTTCGCCGACGAGGAGTCCTTCCCCCGCGACCGCCTGGTGCTCGGCGGGGACCACCTCGGGCCGAACCGGTGGCAGCGTGAGACGCCGGATCAGGCGATGCCGAAGGCCGACGACCTCGTCGCCGCGTACGCCGCCGCCGGGTACGCCAAACTCCACATCGACTGCAGCATGCGGCTCGACGGCGACCCCACGCCCCTGCCCGACGCCGTCGTCGCCGAACGCGCGGCCCGGCTCATCGCGATCGCCGAGGCCGCCCGGCCGGCCGACGGCGAACCGCCCGTGTACGTGATCGGCACCGAGGTGCCCGTGCCGGGAGGCGCGCACGAGACACTCGGCGCGCTCCAGCCGACGAGTCCCGCGGCCGCACGCGAGACCCTCGACGCCCACCGGGGCGCCCTGCGCGACCGCGGCCTCGACGCGGTGTGGCCGCGGGTCGTCGCACTCGTCGTGCAGCCCGGCGTCGAGTTCGACCACCTCAAGGTGATCGACTACGACCGGACGGCGACGCAGCAGCTGCAGCGGGTCCTCGACGACGAGCCCGACATGGTGTTCGAGGCGCACAGCACCGACTACCAGACGCGCGGCCACCTGACCGAGCTCGTCGAGGACCACTGGGCCGTGCTCAAGGTCGGGCCGGGGCTGACGTTCGCCCTGCGCGAGGCCCTGTTCGCCCTCGCCGCGATCGAGGACGAACTCGTGCCCGCCGGCGAGCGCTCCGACCTCGTCGCGTTCATGGACGAGCGGATGGTCGCCGATCCCGGGTACTGGGAGCACTACTACGAGGGCGACGCCGAGGAGCAGCGCATCGCCCGCCTGTACAGCTACAGCGACCGCATCCGCTACTACTGGGCCTCGCCCGAGGTCGAGGAGCGCGTCGACCGGTTGTTCACCAACCTCACCGCGTCCGGGATCCCCGAGCCGCTGATCGGGCAGTTCCTGCCGAAGCAGTTCACGCGGGTGCGGCAGGGCGTGCTGGCGCCGGAGCCCGAGGCCCTCGCGGTCGACGCCGTGCGCGAGGTCCTCCGCGACTACGCGGCGGCCTGCGGGCACAGCGTCGGCTGACCGCCGGCCGCTCCCCCGCTCCCCCTTCCGCGAGATCGCAGTCGTTGCCGTTCTGACCGGCGTCGGAACGACGACGACTGCGATCTCGTCGGAACGGTCGGGTGCCGGCCACCCGGCCACCGGGACGCCGGACACCCGGGACGCCGGGACGCGCGGACGAGCAGGATGGACGGCGTGCACCCCGTCGACGCCCTGCAGGAGATCGCCTTCTGGCTCGAACGGGACCTCGCTCCGTCGTTCAAGGTGCAGGCGTTCCGCACGGCGGCCGCCGCGATCGCCGGTCGGTCCGACGACGATCTGGAGGCCCGGCTCCGCTCCGGCGCACTCGCCCGCACCAAGGGGGTCGGTTCCCGCAGCCTCGAGGTGATCGGCCAGGCGCTCGAGGGCCGCGTGCCCGACTACCTGCAGGCCCTGCGCGACCGGGAACGCGAGACGACGAGCGAGGCCGGGGCGGGCCTCCTGGCCGACCTGCGCGGCGACCTGCACTGCCACAGTGAGTGGTCGGACGGCGGCACGCCCATCGCGCTCATGGTCGAGGCGGCGCGGACCCTGGGGCGCGAGTACATCGCGCTCACCGACCACTCGCCCAACCTGACCGTCGCGCACGGTCTGACCGCCGAGCGCCTGACCGAACAGCTCGGCGTGCTCGACGACGTCCGGGCGGACCACCCCGACGTCCGGGTGCTCAGCGGGATCGAGGTCGACATCCTCGAGGACGGCACGCTCGACCAGACCCCGGCGATGCTCGACCGGCTCGACGTCGTCGTCGCGAGCGTGCACTCGAAGCTCCGCGCTGACCGCCGCACGATGACGGAGCGCATGCTCGGCGGCATCCGTGATCCGCACACGAACGTCCTCGGGCACTGCACCGGCCGCCTCGTGCAGGGGTCCCGCGGCGAGCGCCCGCAGTCGACGTTCGACGCGCGTGCGGTGTTCGAGGCGTGCGCGGAGCACGACGTCGCGGTCGAGATCAACAGTCGACCCGAGCGACAGGACCCGCCGGACGACCTCATCCAGCTCGCGCTCGAGGTGGGCTGCCTGTTCAGCATCGACACCGACGCACACGCGCCCGGACAGCTCGACTTCCTGCGGCTCGGGGCGGAGCGGGCGGGGCAGAACGGGGTTCCGGCCGACCGCATCGTGACGACATGGCCGGTGGAGCGCCTCCTGGCGTGGGCGCATCCGCAGGCCTGACGGCCGTCCGCCCCCGCCGTCCGAGGGCCACCGGCCACCGGCCACCGGCCACGGGCCGCCGACCACCCACGAATGCCGCGGGATCGGGGCCGGGGGCGCCAACGGCTGAGCAGAGTGACAGGATGAACGCGTGACGACGACGTCAGCGCGGCGCGACCTGTTCCGCCGCAAGCCGATCGACCAGGTCGAGGACGATCCGGGCGCGGGGTCCCCGCCCGGCGGTCTCGCTCGCCACCTGGGCCTCTGGCAGCTCACCGCGATCGGCGTCGGCGGCATCATCGGCGCGGGGATCTTCACCCTCGCGGGCCAGGTCGCGCACCAGACGGCAGGACCCGCGGTGCTCATCTCGTTCCTCGTCGCCGGGGTCGCGAGCGCGGCGGCAGCGCTGTCGTACGCCGAGTTCGCGGGGATGATCCCGAAGGCCGGCAGCGCCTACACGTACGGCTACGCGGTGCTCGGCGAGCTCGTCGCCTGGTTCATCGGCTGGGACCTGCTCCTCGAGTACACGGCGATCGTGGCGGTGGTCGCGATCGGCATCTCGGGGTACGTCGGGTTCCTGCTCGGGCAGGTGGGTCTCGACCTCCCGGCGTGGATGCTCGGCGCCCCGGGAACGGGGCACGGCCACGTCGTCGACGTGTTCGCGATCGCACTCTGTCTGCTCACGGCGTTCGTCCTGACCCGGGGCATCCGGAGTGCAGCGCGGTTCGAGTTCGTGGCGGTGGGGATCAAGGTCGCACTCGTCGTGCTCATCGTCGTGCTCGGCGTCTTCCACATCCGGGCGGCGAACTACCATCCGTACTTCCCGCACGGCTTCGGCGGGGTGATGACCGGGGCGGCGACCGTGTTCTTCGCGGTGTTCGGATACGACGCCATGAGCACCGCGGCGGAGGAGTCGAAGGACGCGCGGAAGCACATGCCGAAGGCGATCCTGCTGTCGCTCGGGATCGCCATGGTGTTGTACGTGCTGGCCACCCTGGTGCTCACGGGCATGCAGCGGTACACCGAGATCGACCCGGCGTCGGGCTTCGCGACCGCGTTCGCGTCGGTCGGGCTCGGGGGCGTGGCGGACGTGATCGCCGTGGGCGCGATCATCGGCATCGTCACGGTGCTCCTGACGTTCCTGCTCGGGGTCTCGCGCGTGTGGTTCTCGATGAGCCGCGACGGCCTGCTGCCCGCGTGGTTCGCCAAGACGGACCCGAAGCGACACGTCCCGACGCGCGTGACGTTGATCGCGGGCGCGGCGGCGGCAGTCCTGGCGGGGCTGCTGCCGATCGGCACCGTCGCGGAGCTGACGAACATCGGCATCCTGCTCGCCTTCGTCGTGGTCTGCTCGGCCGTGGTGGTCCTCCGCTACCGGCGTCCAGAGATCCCCCGCCAGTTCCGACTGCCGCTCATGCCCGTCGTGCCCGTGATCGGGGTGATGGCGTCCCTGTGGCTGGTGACGTTCCTCCAGTGGGAGACGTGGGTGCGGTTCGGCGTGTGGTTCGCGATCGGTCTCGGGGTCTACTTCGGGTACTCACGGCGGCACTCGGTCCTGGCGACCCAGGAGGCGCCGCCGTCCTCGGCCGGATAGGCGGGCGCCGTCCCTCCCCGTCGCGCGTCGTACACACTCGGCGGCCAGACGGGGCGGCAGCGGTTGCACACTGGGGCGTGCCGGACACATCCAGGGTGACCACCGATCCGAAGGAGTCCCGTGGACCCCACATTCACCGAGCTGTACCGGCTCCACTACCCCGCGGTGCTGCGGTTCGTCCGTCGACGAGCGCACCCGGCGGCCGTGGACGACGTCGTGTCCGAGACCTTCGTCGCCGCGTGGCGCCGGCAGGACGAGATGCTCGTCGCACCGCTCCCCTGGCTCTACCGGACGGCGCGGAACGTCATGCTCAACGCCGCCCGGAGCGCCGGACGTCGGACCGGACTCGCCGTCCGGGTGCAGGGTGAGGCATCGGTCGCGGTTCCGAGCGACGACCCGATCGCGACGCTCGAACGTCGGCACGACCTCGCCCTCGCGTGGCGCTCGCTCGACGAGCTCGACCAGGAGGCCCTGGCCCTGCAGGTCTGGGAGGGCATGACCGGAGCGCAAGCCGCCGCCGTCCTCGGCATCAGCCGTGCGGCCTACTCGATGCGCGCCAGTCGCGCCCGACGCCGCCTGGCAGCGGTGCTCCGCGACTCCGACGAGGGCGAGCGACGCGGATCGCCGACGGCAGCGTCCGCCGCCACGCACCCCGACACCGGCCGGGAGGCCCCGCAACCCGCCGCCGACTGGCCCACCTCCGACGCCGGCCGGGAGGCCCCGCACCCGCTCGCCAGCTGGCCCACCCCCGACGCGGATCCGGGCCCCGACCACCCGGACTCCCCCACCGCGATGACCGCAGTCCGCCACGACCGGAAGGCACGACGATGACACGACCGCACGCACCACGACTCGAGCACGAGCTCGGCGGCCTCGACACCGAGCCCCGCGCCGACCTGACCCCGAGCGAGGTCGACCGCGCGGAGCGCCTCCTCGCGGCCATCGTCCGACTCGACCCCGCACCGAGGGTGGGCCGCGCGACGGACTCGTCCCGGGCCTCCCGGCCGATGCCGGCGACACGCACCGGGCGCGGACCGGTCACACGGGCCGCCTGGGCGACCGGTGCCACCGTGGCGGGCGGCGCGCTGCTCCTCGGCGGCGCCGTGGTCGGCCTGCCGATCGCCCGCGACCTGTACCGCCAGCTGCCGGGACACGCGACGAGCCTGTCGACGGCCGAGATCGCCTCGTGGACGGCGGTCCCCTCGCACCCGTCGGCGACGTCCTCGTCGGTCGAGGCGCTCGCACAGCAGTGCACGACGTCGGTGGGCACCGACGCGACCCCGGCGGCCGGACGGATCTCGGTGTCGGACGTCGACCGCCGCGGCTCGGTCCTGACCATGGTGGCGTCGAGCGCGGGCGACGGCGCGCGGCGCTGGTGCCTCGTCGGCTCCGGACATGTCGTGTCGTGGGAGCTCATCGACGACCGCTCGACCCCGCTGCCGGTGCTCGCCGCCGGGACGGTCAACGTCCAGAGCACCGAGATGAACGGATCGGGCGGCCAGGCGATCAGCCGCGCGTACGGGCAGGTCGGGCCGGACGTCACGGGCGTCGTGCTCCACACCGCCTCGGGCAGGACGATCACGACGACCGTCGGGGACGGCCTGTGGACCGCGTGGTGGCCGCCGGTGGACCGGGACACCGGGGACCTCGGGGACCTGACCGTGACCTGGACGACGAGCGACGGCGCGACGCACTCGGCGTCGACGGACGCCCTCTCCGCGCTGCGCTGACCGGGCTCCCACCGGCCCGGTCACCCCCCCTTCGTCGAGATCGCAGTTGTTGCCGCTCTGGAGCCGCAGATACCGGCAACGACTGCGATCTCGCGGAAGAACGGGACGGTCAGGCGGCGGAGCGCTCCGCGGCCGGGCGGCGGCGCAGCGCCGGGTCGCCGACCTCCGGGCCGCGGTAGACCATGTCCATCGCCCCGACGCTCTCGCCGGGCGGGACGATCGCGTCGATCCGGTCGAGCACCTCGTCCGACAGCGCGACGTCGATCCCGGCGAGCGTGTCCTCGAGCTGCTCCATGGTCCGGGGTCCGGCGATGGCGGAGGTCACCCCGGGGTGCGCGATCACGAAGGACATCGCGAGGTGGGTGAGTGGGACACCGACCTCCTGGGCCAGCGTGATGAGCTGCTCGACGGTGGCGAGGCGACGTTCGTCACGGAAGTGCCGCATCCCGGAGACCGACGAGCGGAACACGTCGTTGTCCTGACCCGCCCGGTAACGCCCGGTCAGGGTGCCACCGGCGAGCGGGCTGTAGACCAGGGTCCCCATGCCGTAGCGCTCGGCGACGGGGAGGATCTCGCGCTCGATCTCACGGTCGAGGATCGAGTAGTTCGGCTGTTCGGTGCGGAACCGCTCGAACCCGCGGCGCTCGGACGTCCACTGCGCCTCGACGATCTCGGAGCCGCGCATCGAGGACGACCCGATCGCGCGGACCTTGCCCTGCCGCACGAGGTCGGTGAGCGCCGACAGCGTCTCGTCGATGTCGGTGTCGGGGTCCGGGCGGTGGAGCTGGTACAGGTCGATGTGGTCGGTCTGCAGGCGGCGGAGCGATCGCTCGACCGCCTGGGTGATCCAGCGCCGCGACGCGCCCCGATGGTTGACGTCGTCGTCCACGGGACCCCAGAACTTCGTGGCGAGGACGACGTCGTCGCGGCGGCCCTTCAGCGCTTCGCCGACGACCTCCTCGGAGTCGCCGTAGCGGTCGGCGGTGTCGACGAGGTTGATGCCGGCGTCGAGGGCCCGGTGGATGATCCGGACGCCCTCCTTCCGGTCCGGATTGCCGAGACTCCCGAGCATCATCGCGCCGAGCGCGTACGGGGTGACCTTGATGCCGGTGCGGCCGAGAGTGCGGTACTGCATGATGCTCCACTTCCGGACCCGCGCCGCCCTGTCAGCCGAGGCGGGTCGTATGATCGATGAATCGGAACGACCTTCCGGAACGACCGCTCGATGCGATTCGGCTATCCGGAACCCTGTTCCGCTTGATTCTGTCACCTTATGCGGAACTTTGTTCCGCCGCAAGAGGAGCCCCACCATGCCCGCGCCCACGAGCGACACCGAGGCGTCGATCGCCCCGGCCGGCCGACGGATGCGCTCGGACGCGCGGCAGAACGTCGATGCCCTCCTCGAAGCCGCGAAGGCGGTGTTCGCGGACGCCGGTGTAGACGCGCCGGTGCGGTCGATCGCCGAACGCGCGGGCGTCGGGGTCGGCACCCTGTACCGGCACTTCCCGCTCCGCTCGGACCTCATCTCGGCGGTGTTCCGGCGGGAGATGGACGCGTGCGTGGCGGCTGCGGAGGAGATCGAGGCCACCTCGCCGCCGGGCGAGGCACTCGACCGCTGGATCATGCGCTACACCCAGTTCGTCGCCACGAAGCGCGGGCTCGCTGCGGCACTCCACTCGGGCGACCCGGCGTACGAACTGCTCGCCGAGTACTTCTCGACGCGACTCGCACCGACGCTCGATCGGCTGCTCACCGCGGCGACCGCGTCCGGGGACGTCGTGCACAAG
Source organism: Curtobacterium sp. MCBD17_040 (assembly GCF_003234805.2). Taxonomy (GTDB): domain Bacteria; phylum Actinomycetota; class Actinomycetes; order Actinomycetales; family Microbacteriaceae; genus Curtobacterium. Next base: position 1,169,423 of record NZ_CP126273.1, on the reverse strand, counting down.
GTCGACGCCGCCGAGTTCCTCGGGGCGGTCGCGGACCTCTGTCACGCGGGTGGGCCTCCCGGGACCGAGCGGTCCGGCCGTGCCGAACGCATGGTGCGGCTGCTGCTCGCGGGACTGCGGGCGGAGCCGGGCGACTGACGACGTCGGACGCTCCTGCGACGATGGGGGACATGCCCGCCCCGCTCGTCGACGCGGTCGACGTCATCCGACTCGTCGGCCCGCGTCCGTTCGGGCGCGCGAAGGACCTCGTGCGTGCCGGCGGCGTGCTCGGGACCCGCTGGGACGACGCGGACGAGACGCTCGCCGCCCTCGTGCAGGGCTCCGGCCCCGAGCCGTACCAGGTGAGCGTGCACCTCACGCCCACCCGCGGTCCGTTCAGCCGACCCGGCCGGAACACCTGCACGTGCCCCATCGGTGGCGACTGCAAGCACGTCGCGGCGGCGCTCCTCGAGGTCACGGCCGCCGCGGTCCGGCGCGACCCCGGGCTGACCGGCGCGGCCGGACTCACCGGACTCGTGGAGCCGACGGGCCTCGCCGTGACGGCGGTCGACGACGCCGTGGCCGCGCCGCCCGAGCACTGGCGGACGGCGCTCGGGTCGCTCGCCGGCGACCCCGGGCCGGCGAGCGCACGGACGACCGCGATGGGCCTCCAGTTCGAGCTCCGGGACCTCGTGCCGCAGCGACTCGCTCGCGCAGCGGCGGCTCACGACGCCGCTCGGTCGGTCGGGAGCCGTGTCCGCCTCGGCGTCCGCCCGGTCACGCGCAGCGCCGCGGGCAACTGGGTCCGCGGGCAGCTCACCTGGGGGTCGCTCCCCTACTCCCGCAACCGCCTCGGCGCGGACCCCGACCAGCACGCCTGGTTCCTGCAGTTCGCCGCGCTGCACCGCTCCGCGCACGCGGCGTACGCGCCGGGCGAGAGCGACTGGCTGTTCCTCGACGAGTTCGCGAGTCCGCTGTTGTGGCCGCTCCTGCACGAGGCCGAGCGGCTCGGCATCGCGCTCGTCGCAGCGGGCGCGAAGGCCGCCGCACGCGGGCGCGGCCGGAGCGCCAGTGCCGGCACCGGCACCGGCACCGGCACTGGCACGGCGCCCGACCCCACCGCCGACACCGACACCCGTGCCGTCGTCGTCGGCCGGGAGGCCCGGGTCGTCCTCGATGCGTCCCGCACGTCGGACGGCGTGCAGCTCGGCGCACTCGCCCTGGTCGACGGCCGTCCGATCCCGCCGGGGGCCGCGGGCGCGATCGGCACCCACGGCGTCTACGCCTTCCGTCGCTCCCCCGCGCTGCACATCACCCTCGCGCCGACACCGACACCCCTGCGCGAGGACCAGCGCCGTCTCCTGACGACCGGGGACCGCATCACCGTCCCGCCCGCGGACGTCGACGAGTTCCTGCACGACGTCTCGCCGCGCCTGCGCGGCAGCGTGGACCTCGTGAGCGCCGACGGCTCGCTCGAGCTCCCGGACCGCACGCCGCCGGAGTTCGTCCTGACCGTGACGTTCGAGCCCGAGGACCGCGTGCTGCTCAGCTGGCGGTGGCACGTCGACGGCCGACGGGACCTCCCCACAGCGCACGGACCGGTTCCGGACCTGTCGGAGGTCGACGGGCCTCCCGGCGTGCGGTGGCCGAGCCGGACCGGCGTCGACCCGGTCCGCGACCGCGGCGGCGACGTCGACGTCGACGTCGACGGAAGCGACGCCGACGACGGGGACTCCGACGACGGCGACCAGGTGCTCGACGGCTCCGACGCCATCGAGTTCACGACGACGACCCTGCCGACACTCCAGGCCCGCGACGACCTGCGCGTCCGCATCGTGGGCGAGCGCCCGGACTACCGGGAACTCACCGACCAACCGAAGCTGACCCTGACCACGATGCCGAGCCCACACCGCGACTGGTTCGACCTCGGGTTCCTCGTGACCGTCGAGGGTCGCACGGTCCCGTTCACGCCCCTGCTCGAGGCGCTCGCCAAGCGGGAGCGGAAGCTCAAGCTCATCGACAACACGTACATGTCACTGCAGAACCCGGTGTTCGACGAGCTGAAGCGCCTCATCGACGAGGCGACCGAGCTCGACGAGTGGGAGCCCGGCCGCTACCGCATCAGCCCGTACCAGGCCGCACTGTGGTCGGAGTTCGACCAGCTCGCCGACGAGACCGTGCAGGACGCCCGGTGGCGCGAGACCGTCGAGGGCCTCCTGCGGTTCCAGGACGCCACCGACGACGACCCGGTGATCACGGCCGTGTCCGTGCCGGAGTCCGTGCACGCCGAGCTCCGCCCCTACCAACGCGAGGGCCTGGCGTGGCTGACGTTCCTGTACGAGCACGGGCTCGGCGGGGTCCTGGCGGACGACATGGGGCTCGGCAAGACGCTGCAGACGCTCGCGTTCGTGGCGGGCGTGCGGGAGCGCGAACGCGCGCGGGCCGGCTCGGGGGGCGCCGCCCCGGACCGGTCGGGAGGCCCGTCAGCCGCGGCTCCCGACCGTCGCCCGTTCCTCGTGGTCGCGCCGACGAGCGTCGTCGGCAACTGGGTCACCGAGGCGGCGCGGTTCACCCCGTCGCTCGTGGTGCGCGGCGTGACGGCGACGACCGCGAAGCGACGGCGGATGCTCCGGGACGCCGCGGCCGAGGCGGACGTCGTCGTGACCTCGTACGCGCTGTTCCGGCTCGACGCGGCGGCGTACCGACAGCAGGAGTGGGCCGGGCTGGTCCTCGACGAGGCGCAGTTCGTCAAGAACCGGACGTCCCAGGCGAACCGGCTCGCGGCGGACCTCACCGCGCCGTTCAAGCTCGCGATCACCGGGACGCCGCTCGAGAACGGGCTCATGGACCTGTGGTCGATCTTCTCGGTCGTCGCGCCGGGTCTGCTGTCGAGCGTGACGCGGTTCACCGACGACGTGGTCAAGCCGGTGGCGTCCCCGGACCTGACACCGGAGCAGCGGGCCGATGTGATGGGTCGACTGCGGCGGCGGATCCGGCCGCTCATGCTCCGGCGCACCAAGGAGTCCGTGGCGGCGGACCTGCCCGAGAAGGTCGAGCAGGTGCTGCACGTCGACCTCGACCCGGAGCACCGCGCCCTCTACGACCGGACCCTGCAGCGCGAGCGGCTCAAGGTGCTCGACCTGCTCGACGACATGGACCGGCACCGGATGATCGTGTTCCGCTCGCTGACGCTCCTGCGGATGCTCGCCCTCTCGCCGGCGCTCATCGACCCGGACTCGGCCGTGCCGTCGGCGAAGCTCGACCTGCTGCTCGACGACCTCGCGGAGCTCGAGGCCGAGGGGCGCCGTGCCCTCGTGTTCAGTCAGTTCACCTCGTTCCTCCGGCTCGTCGCGTCCGGGCTCGACGCGCGCGGCGTGGCGTACGAGTACCTCGACGGGTCGACGACCGGTCGCGCAGCGGTGATCGACCGGTTCAAGCAGGGCAGTGCGCCGGCGTTCCTCATCAGCCTCAAGGCGGGCGGGTTCGGCCTCAACCTGACCGAGGCCGACACGGTGTTCGTGCTCGATCCCTGGTGGAACCCCGCGGCGGAGGCCCAGGCGATCGACCGCGCGCACCGCATCGGGCAGCGGGTCCCCGTGAGCGTGCACCGCCTCATCGCGCAGGACACCATCGAGGACAAGGTCCTGGCCCTCGCGACCCGCAAGGGGGAACTGTTCGACGCGGTCATCGACGAGGACGACACGTTCTCGGGAGCGCTGACGGCTGAGGACGTGCGGGGGCTCCTGGAGTAGGACAGTTCCGTCTGGATCCACCACACCCCGAACTGGGTGGTCACCGGGGACAGGACTCACAGCGTGCCCCCGGTGTGACCTGATTTGCTAGAAAGACTAGCGAATCCGAGTTCCCGCCCGGCCCTGGACGTGGCGACTCCGGACCTGCAGTGGGGCGACCGAGCGGTCGCCCTGTGCAACCCGAACCGAGGAACCAATGACGCTCATGAGCACCACAGCACCATCCGAGATCACGATCGACCACGAGCCGTACAGCGGCGAGGACGCCGTTCGCCTGCGGGCCGTCGCACTCCTCAGCGCCGGGCTCCCCCCGCGCATGGCACGGACGCTGCCCCTGGCGTCGGTCGCGGCGAACCTGACGGTCCGCAACGGCATGGGTGAGCCGCTCGGCTACGGGGTCCTCAGCGAGGTCGCCGATGGCGTGCTCGAGATCCAGTCGTTCTTCATCCGCGAGGACGCCCGGGGCGCCGGTGTCGGCAGCGCGCTGCTCAGCCGCCTCGAACAGGTCGCGCGCGAACTCGGCTCCCCCGCCCTCGTGCACGCCGGCACCCCGGGCGACGCGGACATCACGGACACGCTGCTGCGCCGCGGGTACGTGCCGATCGCCCCGTTCGGTGCGCACACCCTCGTGGCGGACGTGGTCTGCGTCTCGAAGATCCTGGTCTGATCCGCGGGACGGCCAGGAGGCCCGGCAGCGTCATCCGCGGAGGCTCGCCACCCAAGCGTCCACGGTCGTGACGTCGGCCTGTCGGGGGTAGACCTTCTCGGTCAGGACCCGGTGGACCTCGGGATCGGCGTCCGCACATGCGTCGGCGAGGACGGTGATCCCGTAGTCGAGGTCCGCGGCCTGCCGGAGGGTCGACAGCACGACCCCGCTCGTGGCGATGCCCGCGAGGACGAGCTCGGTCGCCCCGGCAGCGCGAAGCACGACGTCGAGGTCGCTGCCGGCGAAGGCACTGACCCGGCGCTTCGTCACGACGACCTCGTCGGGGCGGACCGCGAACGCGGCGTGGATCGCGGTCGAGCGCTCGTCGAAGCCGGCGGCGTCGCCCCGCTGCCGGATCGCGCCGAAGCTCTTGTTCGACGCAGCGATCTCGGGGAACCCCGCGCGGAAGGCGACGCGGACGAACATCACGGGCATGCCGTTCGTGCGGGCCGCGTCGACCGCGCGCGTGGCGGCCGCCAGGACCTCGGGCGAGCCGAGCCGGTCGACGATGCTGGTCTGGAAGTCCATGACGAGCAGGACGGGTGTGGACATGCGAGCCTCCGGTGGTCGTGTGGATTTCGACAGTCCTGACTGTACAGGTACTGATGCGCAGTCTAGGCTGCCCATCATGTCCGACGAACCGACCCCACTCGACGCATCCCCCGCGGCGACCTCGCTGGCCGTGCGCGTGGCCGTCGGCCGTTTCCTCCGCCGCCTGCGCGAGGTCGCGGCCGAGGGCGACCTCACTCCCTCGCAGGCGTCCGTCCTGACCCGCGTCGGCAAGGGCGAGGCGACCACCGCCTCGGCTCTCGCCGTGCTCGAGGGGGTCCGGCCGCAGTCGATGGCGAACACCCTCACCGCGCTCGAGGCCGCAGGACTCGTGCAGCGGGCACCCGACCCCACCGACGGGCGCCGCCAGATCGTCGGCCTGACCGACGCCGGGTCGGTGCAGAACGAGGGCAACCGCGCCGCGCGGCAGGAGTGGCTCACCGAGGTGATGGCCGAGCGGTACACGGAGGACGAGCGTCGTCGCCTGCTCGAGGCCCTGGCGCTGCTCGACCGGGTCGCCGAGGCGCCGACGGAGCGCACCGACCGATGAGCGAGTCGGACACCGGGCGGCTCTCCCGCCCCACTGCACCGTCCACGCCGGGAGCCGGACGACGGGGCCGCGCCGCGCCTCCCGACCGGTTCGACCGGCGCCTGCTCGCGCCGATGATGCTCGGGTCGATCCTCAACCCGATCAACTCGTCGATCATCGCGGTCGCCCTCGTGCCGATCGCCGCCGCGTTCGGCGCCCCCGCGTCGGAGACCGCCTGGCTGGTGTCCGCGCTGTACCTGGCGACGTCGATCGGGCAGCCCCTGGTGGGGCGACTCGTCGACACGTTCGGGCCGCGGCGGCTGTTCCTCGTCGGCGCCGTGCTCACCCTCGTCGCGGGCGTGATCGGCACCGCGGCCCCCGGGCTCGGGTGGCTCGTCGCCGCCCGGGTCGTGCTCGGGTTCGGCACGTGCGCGGGGTACCCCGCCGCCATGACGCTCATCCGTGCCGAGGGCCGCCGCACCGGGCAGGACAGCCCCCAGGCGGTGCTCACCGCGCTCGCCGTGACGACGCAGACCATCGCGGTGATCGGGCCGACGCTCGGCGGACTCCTCATCGCCGTCGGCGGGTGGCGGGCGACGTTCGCGGTCAACATCCCGCTCGGTGTCGCCTGTCTGGTGCTCGGCTGGGTCGCACTCCCCCGGCACACCGCGCTCGATGCCACCCGGACGCGTGCGCGGTTCGACGTCGCCGGTGTCCTGCTCTTCGCGGCGACGCTCCTCGCCCTCCTGCTGTTCCTCATGGACCTGCGGCCGGCACTCGTCTGGCTGCTCGTGGGCGCCGTCGCCGCCGCGGTCGCCTTCACGGTGCGCGAACTCCGTGCCGTCGACCCGTTCATCGACGTGCGGGTGTTCGCCGGCAACCTCCCGCTGCTCGGGACGTTCGCGCGCGCCCTCGTCGCCCAGGTCGTCAGCTACGCGTTCCTCTACGGGTTCACGCAGTGGCTCGAGGACGGCCGTGGCTTGTCGGCGTCGGCCGCGGGGCTCGTGCTGCTCCCCCTGTTCGGTGCGGCCATCGTCGTGTCGACCCTGACCGGCAGACGGCCCGAGGTGCGGGCGAAGCTCGTCGTCGGCGGCGTCCTGTTGCTCGTCGGCTGCGTCCTGCTCCTCGCCGTGGGGTCCGGCACGGCCGTGTGGCTCCTGTTCGCCCTCACCACGCTCGTCGGGATCCCGCTCGGGCTGCTCAACCTGGCGAACCAGAACGCCCTGTACCACCAGGCGGACCCCGAGCGGGTCGGCGCGTCCGCGGGCTTGCTCCGGACGTTCTCGTACCTCGGCGCGATCGTGGCGTCGGCGTCGGGCGGGGCGGCGTTCGGGGCGCGGGCGACCACCCCCGGGCTGCACGAACTCGCGTGGATCATGGTCGTGGCGGCCGCGGTCCTCGTGGCGCTGACGCTCGCCGATCGCTCGCTCGCCGCGCTCTCGCGCCCGGCGAGATCCCCGGGGCACACCGCCTGATCGCTCCCGCCGGCCCCGCCGAGGGCGGGGCCGGCAGGGCCAGGTCCGCGCTGGGGCGGGCCTCCCGACGGCTCAGGCCGCGGAAGTCCCCAGGGCGTCGATCGCGGCGACCTCGTCCTCGGTCAGCTGGAACGTCACGCCGCGCGCGTTCGAGCGGATGCGCTCCGGCTGCGACGACTTCGGGATGACGACGAACTCGTGCGCGATGTGCCATGCGACGATGACCTGCGCGGCGTCGGCGTCGTGCGCCTCGGCGATGCGGAGGAACGTCGGGTCCTGGAGGTTCGAGGCCTTGAACGGGCTGTACCCCTCGAGGACGACGCCCCGCTCGGCCAGTCCCTGCGCGAACGCGACGTCGTACTCCGCAGGGCTCCAGCGCACCTGGTTCACCGACGGGGTCACGCCGGTCGCGTCGATGAGTTCGTCGATCTGCGCCAGCGAGTAGTTGCTGACGCCGATGGCCTTGGTCAGACCGTCCTGCTGGGCGGCGATGACCTGCTCCCACACCGCCGGGGTCGCCTCGCCGTTCGGCGGCCAGTGCACGAGCCACAGGTCGAGCTGGTCGACGCCGAGCTTGTCCAGGCTCTCGGAGATGGTCTGCCGTTCACGGCCGCCGTGCTCCGGCGGCAGCTTGGTGGTGATGAACACCTCGTCGCGGTCGAGTCCGGACTCGGCGACGGCCCGACCGACCCCGCGCTCATTGGCGTAGCCGGTGGCGGTGTCGATGTGGCGGTAGCCGGCCTCGAGGGCCGAGCTCACGGCAGCGGGGGCGTCGGCGTCCTCGATCTGCCAGGTGCCGAAGCCGAGCAGCGGCATCGAGGCGGTGGGCAGGGCGACGGCTGGTTCGTTGTACGCGTCGTTGGGCATGACGCCTGTCTACTCCGCCAGGCGGGCGTGGGTGAGCGTTCACTCGCCGACCGGCCGGGAGGCACGACCCCTGTCCTCGTCGCTTCCCCCGGTGCAGCATGGGGACATGAGCACGAGGACCGTCCTCCACCCCGTCGATCCGGACGTCCTGCGGGACCTGCGCGAGCGCGTGCGCGCACGCCGGGTGCTGCCTGCCGTCGACCGCGCCGGTCAGGACCTCGGCATGGCGGGGCGCGACCTCGACGCCCTCCTCGACCACTGGGCCGACGCCTACCGGTGGGAGGACCACGAGGCGCGCGTCCTCGCCCGGCCATGGGTGCGCTCGGGGTCGGCGACACCGGTGAACGCGATCGTCCACCGTGCGGGCGCCGACGCCCCGGTCGTCCTGTTCCTGCACGGGTGGCCGGACTCGGTCCTCCGGTTCGAGCGGGTGCTCGACCGCGTCGACGACGTGACGTGCGTCGTTCCGGCGCTGCCGGGCTTCCCGTTCGCCGCGGCGACGGAGCGGAGTGGCTGGTCGGCGATCGAGATGGCGGACGCGGTGCACGCCGCGATGCTCGACCTCGGGTTCGACCGGTTCGTCGTCTCGGCCGGGGACGTCGGCTGTGACGTGGGCGAGGCGATCGCGGCCCGGCACCCCGGAGCGGTGGCTGCGCTGCACCTGACGGACGTGTCGCAGTACCACTTCCTCGGCGGCCTCCCCGACGACCTCGACGACGAGGAGCGCGCGTACGTCGAGCGCGGTCGACAGTGGCAACGGGACGAGGGCGGGTACATGCACGAGCAGTCGACGCGTCCGAACACGCTGTCCGTCGGGCTCGCGGACTCGCCTGCCGGCCTCGCCGCCTGGATCGGCGAGAAGCTCGACCGCTGGACCGACCAGGCGGTGGACACGCCGCCGTTCTCGCGCGACGAGCTGCTCACCTGGATCACCGCCTACTGGGTCAGCGGATGCATCGGCACGTCGTTCGCGCCCTACGCGGTGGGCGGCGGCAAGGACTGGGGTCGCATCGACGTACCGACCGTGATGACAGTGTTCCCCGCCGACCTCGTCAACGCGCCGCGACGGTTCGCCGAACGACGCTTCCGGATGGTGGACTGGCGTGAGTTCGAGCACGGCGGGCACTTCGCGGCGTGGGAGCGACCCGACGACTACCTGTGGGGCGTCCGACGAGCGGTCGAGGTCGGGTGGTGACGGCGGCGTCGTTCGGTCAGCTCCTGGCGGCGCCGCGGTTCCGGATGCTGTGCCTCGCCGTCGCAGAGGAACTCGGCGTGGACACGACCGACAGCCTGACCGTCGGAGGCGCGGCCAGGAGCGGCTTCGCCCGCCTCGACCAGCTCGACGTCGACGGAGCGCTCGTGCGCCCGTTGGCGCGTGCCCTGGCGGTGGCGCCCGTGCGGGCCGTCCGAGCACGGACCGAGCCGCTCTCGTTGTTCCCGGCGCTCGGCCGCGCCGTCGACTCGTCCATGCCCTGGCAGCCGCCGTTGATCGAGGAGGCGCTCAGCGGCCTCCCGGTCATCCAGGAGGCCCTCCGACCGGTCGCGGAGGCCGTCCTCGCGTCGGACGCGGCCGCCTGGTGGTCGACGGACCTCGACCACGACGGGCAATGGGTCGTCCGTGCGGTGCGTGACGGGCAGCAGCAGCCGATGGCGAGCCCCGGCCCGGCGGCCGCCACCCTCGAACGGTGGCACGAGAACCAGCGGAACGAGGACGCCGAGTACCGCATCACTCGCCCGGTCGAGCGGTCGATGAGCGGCGCATGGTGGTCGACCCCGTACGCGTTCGGTGGGGAGGATCGGGATGCGGCGTTCCTCCCCTCGTCCACGCGCCGGGTCGGTGCGCTTGGTGCGACGGGGTTGGCGCTCGTGGAGGACGGATTCGGCGACGAGGAGGCATGGACGTACCGGCTCACGCCCGATGCCGACGCTCGCGTGTACGAGGTCCACGGGCCGGACGACTGGACCGCGCTCGTCGCTCGCTTCCCGATGGACGTCCGGTGGGCGCGACGACGGGAGTGGTGGGAATCGACGGGACGCGAGGCCCGCTGGTACATCCCCGACTACCGCGCCGCCGCGCGTGACTTCGACGCGATCCACCTGTCCGTGACCGGATACCTCGCGACCGCGGGACGTGCCCTGGACGTCCTCGACGGCGCGACCGTGCTCGCGGGGTGGGATCCCGACGCGACCTCCTGGCTGACCGAGGCCGCGGTGATCGCCGACGATCCGGAGGACGACGGCGGCGCCCGTCGTGAGCTGCATCCGGGCGCGCTCGGCGTCGGCCGCCGGCGGTGCTCCGTACATCGCGCGGTAGTCGCGGGAGAAGTGCGAGGCGCTGCGATAGCCGACGGCGGTGGCGGCCCGCATCGCGGTCTCGTCGAGGACGACCATCCGGTGCCGGGCCTCGCCGAGGCGGACCCGCCTGAGGTACTGCACGGGCGTCATGCCCGTGACCTGGCGGAAGCGTGCGAACAGCGTCGACTCGCTCGAGGCGAGCGCCGCGGCGAGGTCCGCGACCGACCAGGGCTCCGCCATCCGGCGGGTCAGGAGGTCCGTGGCGGCGGCGACGACGTCGCCCTCGCGGTTGCCGACAGCGGCCAGGAGGCGCGGGGCCTGATCCGTGACCCGTGCGTGGGCGGCGGAGTTCGCCGGCACCGGCGTCCGGGTCTCGACGGTGGCGCCGGGCGCGACGGCCACCCCGGGGAACGCCGACTCGAGCGAGCTGCTCGCGGCGATGACCGAGGGGACGCCGGCCGGCGTGCCGGTCCGCCGGTGGACGTCGCGGTCGCCGTCCGCTGGGTGGCCTCGGACGAGGGCGTGTTGCGTCAACGGTGGGACGCTCGACGTGGACGGCGGGATCGCCTCCACGCGCCTCCGCGGCTGACTGGAGGCCCACCGGGTACCGGTCAGCGGGACGCAGCTCCCGCGGATCTCGGGGAACGCCCGAGTCGGCGAGCGGTGTCAGAACCCGCCGAAGCCGAACAGCGCGGTGACGCCACCGGTCACGAGCACCCAGAACGACACGGGGACGGCCATCGCGCCGAGGACGACGACGACGACCCCGAGCGTGCGGTGTCCCGGGTCGGCGGACCGGGTGCCTCGGACGCCGAGCATGAGCACGCTCGTCGCGGCGATGACCGAGCCGACGGACAACAGCCCGAGCAGCAGGGCGGCCACCTGCACCCACCACGAGGGTGTCGTGAGCGCCGCGTGCGGTTCGTGACGCACGAGGGCCAGCAGGACGAGGTAAGCGCCCAGGAGCGCGGCCGCGTAGCCGACGAGCAACGTCATCCCCACGACCGACGCGCCCGCACTCCCCCGCGGACGCCGATCGGCCAGCGGGTCCGGCGCCCACTCGTCGTCGAAGCCCGCCCACACCCCGTCGTTCCCCATGACGGCAGCATGGCAACGCGAGAAGTGCTCGCACATCCACCGAGGGGATGACCACTTCAGGCGGTCGCGGCCCGGTCTCAGTCCGGCCGGTGCGTCAGAGTCGGAAGTCGATCGCCGAGGTCAGCGAGATCGCGCACCGTGATCGTGAAGCGGTCATCGGGCGCCGGAGCGTCGGCGGACGGGCGAGCGACGAACGCGGTCTGCATGCCGAGCGAGGCCGCCGCCCGGAGGTCCCACGGATGCGCCGCCACCATCATCGTGCGGCCGGCGGGGACGCCGAGCAGCTCCAACGCCGTCCGGTACACCGAGGCCGCGGGCTTGAAGGCACGCGCGAACTGCGCGGAGACCACGGCGTGCCAGCGCAGTCCGGCACGCTGCGACAGCGCGGCGAGCTCGTCGAGGTCCGCGTTCGACAGGGACGCGACCACCACCTGCCGTCCCAGCGTCGCGAGGGCGTCCGCCGAATCGGGCCACGGCCGGAGCGTCTCGGTGACGTCCACGAGCGCGTCGTGTTCGTCGGCCGACAGCGCAGGGAGCGAGCCGTCCGCGACGAGGTCGTCGAGGGCCTCCCGTCGGATCGCGCGGTGCGGGCGCCAGGGGGCCTCCCCGGCGTTGACCGCCGCCATGGCGGCGTCCATCAGGTCGTCCCATCGACGGGCGATCGCGTCGACGTCGTGTCCGGCATGCGCGGCGAGCGCCACCGCCAGACGGTCCCGGATGGTCCCGACGTCGTCGACGACGGTGCCGATGGTGTCGACGAGGAGTGCGTCGACGCCCGTTCCGTGGTCGGTCATGCGCCCAACCTACGGATCACTTCCGACCGCGGGACGGTCATCCTCACGACGGATGCCGCTCCGGTGCACGGTCCGCCACGATCGGTACCACCCGCCCGCGGATCCCTGGAGGCCGTTCCCATGCCCTTCCTCGTCCTGGTACCCGTCATGTGTCTCTGCATCGCCCTGCCGATCACGGATGCGCTCGTCCGGAAGGACCTCGGTCGAGCCGGGCGGGTGCTCGTCCTGCTGACCGTCGCGATCGTCGTGGGCGCGTGCTCGGAGTTCGTCGTCTACCTCGCCGTGCCTGCGTTCGCCGTCCCGGCGGTGGTCTACCTGGCGGCCCGTGGCCGGCTCCCGTTCGTGCAGCGGCTCGTCCCCGGTCGGTCCGGTGACCCGGACCGGCGGCGCGCACTCGCCGTGCGGCCCGCGTTGGCCCTCAGCGCGGTGGCACTCGGGGTCGCGGTCCTCGCCGTCGTCGCGATGATGAGCGTGGCGCTGTCCGAGATGTGAGGGCACCGAGGCCGGCGGGCCGCGCCGGGACGAACGGGCGACGGCCCTCGATGCGGCCGCGTCAGTCCATCGCGATTCCTCAGTCGATCCGGTTGGTCAGGGCCTCCCCGCCGCGGACGTGCTGGTCGCAGAACGTGAAGACGGTCTCGCTCCACACGCGGAAGTTCGACGGCGACAGCACCCAGTGGTTCTCGCTCGTGAGCTGCAGGAACCGGTGCGGCATGTCCTCGGGCGCGCCCGGGAACCCCGATACCAGGTCCCACCACGCCCGCAGCGCCTCGGAGATCGGCACGCGGTAGTCCCGGTTCCCGTGGATGAGCAGCATCGGCGTCGTGATCGCCTCGGCGGTCCGGTCGGGCGAGTTCTGCGCGTACCAGTCCGGGTGCTCCTGCTCGGTGCCGAAGATCCCGTTCTTGTTCTCGGCGGCATCGGTCGTGTCGTGCTGCTGGTCGAGCGACCAGAGCCCGGCGTGCGTGACGATGCAGTCGAAGCGGTCGGTGTGGCCGGCGATCCAGTTCGTCATGTACCCGCCGAAACTCGCGCCCAGCAACGCCGTCCGCGTCGGGTCGAGGCGGTGGTCGCTGTCGGCGAGGACGGCGTCGAGCACGCCCTCGACCTCACGCCACACGATCGCGGCGCGGTGCGGCCAGGCCCGCGCGATCCACTCGTCGCCGTACCCGGTCGAGAGCGCCGGGTCGGGCAGCACGACGGCGTACCCGCGCTCGACGGCGAGCCAGGGGCACCAGCGCCACGACCAGGCGTTCCAGGACGAGAACGGTCCGCCGTGCACCCACGTCATGACGGGTGCCGGGCCATTGCCGCGGTGCGCGTCGTCCGGCAGGAACAACCATCCGGGCACCTCGACGCCGTCGACCTCGGCCGATACTCGCTGCACGGTGCCGGGCAGGGTGTCGACCACGCCGGGGGCCGGGAGGAACGCGGGCGTCTGGTCCTCCGCGGTCACGTCGAGCCGCACCGGGCTCGCCGGACGGTCCATCGCCGAGCGGAGCGCGAACAGCGTCCGCCCGTCCGGGTGCACGAGGAGGTTCGAGTACGACGCGTCGGTGACGAGCCATCGGACGATGGCACCGGAGGTCGGGTCGACGAGGACGACCGCCCCCGCGCCGTGCAGGTCACCCGTCACCAGGAGGCCCGTTCCGTCGGCCGTCCATGCGACGTCGTTCGCTGTCATGTCGCCGAGGTCAAGCCGCACCGCTGCGCCGCCGTCGATGCTGCGGACCTCGATCCACTCCTGGTGCGGGGAGTCGTACGTCCCGCGCACGCGCATCGCGACGGCGAACCGGGAGGCGTCGGGCGCGATCCGCGCCTGGCTCGCGTCGGCGCCGTCCTCGTCGACGACGACCGATCGCTCCCCCGTCGCGACGTCGATCCGGAGGAGCACGGCATGCGAGCGTCCGCGCGTGACCCGCTCGGTGGCGCGAGCGAGGACGAAGGAGCCGTCCGGAGCGATGTCGAACTCTGGGTTCCGGAAGCGCTGCCCCGCGTCGGGGGCGAGGTCCCGGAGCGGGGTGGGACGGGCCTCCCGGTCGGAGGCCGGCGCAGGGTCAGCGGCCCCCGCGTCATCGAGCACGAGCAGGCGCGCCTCGGTGTCGTCGAGTTCGTGGTCCCACCAGCGGATGGGCATGCCGTCGTGCAGGATCGCGGTGACCGCCTGGTCCTTCCGGCGCTCGCGGCGGGCTCGGTCCTCGTCGGCGTCGGACGAGCCGACCAGGCGGCTGCCGGTCACGATCACCACGCCCGAGCGGCTGACGAGCGGACTCCCGACGCCACCGGGACTCGTCGCGACGCGGATCGGCTCACCGTGTTCTGGCAGCGACCAGAGCGCGGGGTCCTCCGTGTTCTCGCCGCTGCGCGGGTCGGGACGGCTCGACGTGAAGAGCAGGTCGCCGGACGGGGTGAACGCGGGCGACGACTCCCCCTGCTCCGAGGACGTCAGGCGGACCGGCGGGCGATCACCGACGGGGTCGACCTCCCACAGCGCGCTCCGGTACCGGGCGGCGTCCGCGTCGGGCTCCTGCACGGTCGCGACGAGGCGGGCGCCGTCGTGACTGAGCGCGAGGCCCGTGACGCGGGGGTGGCGGATGAACGAGTCGAGGGCTGCGAAGAGCGAGGAGGTCATCGCCTCCGAGCGTACGGCGGGGCGCCGACCAGCGTTCTCGCTGCCGGTCAGCGGTCAGGCACCGCTGCCGGTCAGCGGTCAGGAACGCACCCAGACCGTGGTCTCCCCCGGGAGCACGCCAGCCGCGGTGAGCGGACCGCTCGCGACGACGACCGAGCCGGCGGGCGCGGGCACGGGGTCGGTCCCGAAGTTCATCGCGCACACCCAGCCGTCGTGCCGGGCGAAGGCGATCGCGTCCGGCCCCGGAGCGTCGAGCCAGCGGAGGTCCTCGCCCTGCTGCAGCGCGTGGCGGGCGCCGAGTGCGGCCCGGTAGAGCTCGAGCGTCGAGTCGGGCGCACCGTCCTGCACGGACACGGCGAGGTCGGCGAACCACGCCGGCTGCGGCAGGTGCGGCGCGGCCGGGCCGAACCCGAACGCCGGCGTCGACGTGTCCCACGGCAGCGGGACACGGCAGCCGTCACGGCCCTTGCGCGTGTGCGCACTCCGGACCCACACCGGGTCCTGGAGGTCGCCCTCGCGGAGGTCCGCGACCTCACGGAGTCCGAGCTCCTCGCCCTGGTACAGGTACGCCGAGCCCGGCAGCGCGAGCAGGAGGAGCGTGGCGGCGCGGGCGCGGCGGAGTCCCCGGGTCTCGTCCGCCGCAGGACGCGTGCCGCCGGACATGAGCCAGTCCTCCTCGTCCGCACCGGCGGGCAGCGCGTAGCGGGAGGCGTGGCGGATGACGTCGTGGTTCGAGAGCACCCACGTGCTCGACGCACCGCTCTCGGCCGCGAGCCGCAGGTTGTCGTCGATGATCCGCGAGAACGTGCCGGCGTCGAAGTCGGCGCGGAGCAGGTCGAAGTTGAACGCCTGCCCGAGCTCGGTCGGCCGCGCGTAGAGGGCGACCCGCGCGCTCGGCACCCACGCCTCGGCGACCGCGGTGCGGGGCGGGTCGTACTCGTCGAACACCCGCCGCCAGCCGCTGAAGATCTCGTGCACCTCGTCGCGGTCGTACAGCGGGTCGCTGCCGTCGAGCGGGAGGTCGAAGTCCTTCGGGTTCGCGTCGCGCAGTGGTTCGCTGAGGTCCTTCGCGAGGGCGTGTGCGACGTCGACGCGGAACCCGTCCACCCCGCGGTCGGCCCAGAACCGGAGCGTGGTGTGGAAGTCCTCGCGGATCTCCGGGTTCGCCCAGTTGAAGTCGGGCTGCTCGGGCGCGAACAGGTGCAGGTACCACTGGCCCGGTGTGCCATCGGGGTCCGTGGTGCGGGTCCAGGCGCTGCCACCGAAGTTCGACTGCCACGTGGAGGGCGGGATCTGCCCGTCGTCGCCGAGCCCGTCGCGGAACACGTAGCGCTCGCGGGCGGCGGAACCGGGCTCGGCGGCGAGCGCCTCCCGGAACCACGCGTGGTCGTTCGAGCTGTGGTTCGGCACGATGTCGACGATCACCTTGATGCCGGCGTCGTGCGCGGCGGCGACCATGGCGTCGAAGTCGTCGAGCGTGCCGAGCCGCGGGTCGACGTTCCGGTAGTCCGCGACGTCGTACCCACCGTCGGCGAGGGCGGACGGGTAGAACGGGCTGAGCCAGATGGCGTCGACGCCGAGCCGCTGCAGGTACGGCACGCGACTCGTGACACCGGCGATGTCGCCGAGGCCGTCCCCGTTGCTGTCGGCGAAGCTCCGCGGGTACACCTGGTAGACGACGGCCTGGCGCCACCAGTCTGGGTCGGTGCCGTCGATGGCGATGAGCTCGCCGTCGTCGCGTGCGGTGGGGCCCGGGGTGGCGGGTTCGGACATGGGGCTGGCCTCCTGGGATGGTCGTGGTCCCTGCACGAGGGACGTCGACGAACGGCGGACGATCACCCCAGCATGGCGCTTCCGACGGCGACAGGCCCGCTTCCCGCGTCCCTGACCCGCAGCTGAAGGGGCGCGGCACCCGACGTCTAGCGTCGGACCGGTCCTCGTCCGCGGTCCGACCGGTCCGCTCTCCCACCCACGCAGGAGGTTCCATGGCCCACACCGACATCGACGACGCCCTCTGGGACGACTTCCACGCGGCCGTCAACATGACCTCGCGGGAACTCCGCGAGTGGCTCGAGACCGATGCGTCGCAGCCGGACAGCGAGGCCTTCGCCGACCAGGCCGGTGACGAGCGCCCGCGCGCCGTGCTCGAGATCCTCGGCAAGCGCAGGACGGACCTGACCGACGACGACGTCACCGTCATGGAGACCGTGGTCGCCGAGGTGCAGGCCGAGCGCGGCGACGACCGCGAGCCGACGGCCGGCGACGCCGAGTGGCGGCACCGGCTCATGTCCATCGGGCACGACCCGCTCAAGCCCTCGACCTGAGCGGGGCACACATGCCAGCGGACGCGACGGCCGCTGAACGGGCAGACTCACAGTCGAACCACGCTCATGCTTCCGACGAAGGAGTCCCGATGACCTACGCCTCCGAGCGCCAGACCCGTGCCACCCCACCGACGCTGGTGAACGCCGCGTTCTGGCTGTTCATGCTCGCCGTGCTCGCCCAGATCGTCAGCCTGATCGTCTCGATCTCGACCTTCGGCACGGCGGAGGACGAAGCGAAGCGACGGGTCGCGTCGACGTCGAGCAACCTCTCGGAGTCGACGGTGCACGCCGCGCTCGTCGCCGGACTCGTGATCGCGATCGTCATCGGCGTGCTCTCCATCATCGCGTTCGCCCTGTTCGACGTGTTCATGCGTCGCGGGGCGAACTGGGCGCGCATCGTGCTCTTCATCCTGACGATCCTGTCGCTCTTCACCATCCTCGGGGGCCACGGCATCAACGCGGTCGGTGAGGTCGCCGCCATCGTCGCGACGATCCTCATGTACCTCCGGCCGTCGAGCGCCTACTTCGCCGCGGTCAAGGCGCGGAAGACGGGTGCGCAGCCGCTCGGGTACTGACCCCCGGACCACCACCGCAGGACCACTCTCGGCCGGGAGGCGCCGTGTGCGCCTCCCGGCCGTCGTGCGCTCCCGGCCGTCACGCGCCTCCCGGCCGTCGCGCCCCGCACAGGATCGGTCGGTTTGATCCTTGACAGTTAGACGTCGAACTGTCAGAGTTCTGACCATGATCGAACAGGAGCCCGAACTCACGACCAACCTGGACCTGCTCCGGTGGGTCGGCTGGGCGCAGCAGCAGGCCGGACTGGACTGGATCCGGCAGCGCGAGCTGAGCCACCAGCAGGGCTTCGCACTCGGGTTCCTCGTGCAGAACCCCGGTGCGATCCAGCGTGACATCGCCGCGATGACACGGACGACCCCGGCCAGCGTCTCGAGTCTCCTGCAGGGGCTCGAACGACGCGGACTCATCGAGCGCCGCACGGAACTCGGGAACGAACGGAGCAAACGCGTGTACGCCACCGAGGCCGGCGCCGCGCTCATCGCCGGGTTCGACGACGCGATGCGGGACGCCGAGGAGACCATCCTCGCGCCCCTGAGCGAGGAGGAACGTCACACCCTCCACGCCCTGCTCACCAAGGTGACCTCCGCACTCCCTCGTCCGACGCGGGAGCAGTAGCCAGTCGCCCGCGCGCCCGTCCGCGGGTCGCACCCCCACCACCGCCGTGCCGGCGTCCGTCGGCGCGCCATCCGTCATGCCCGGAACCGGGCTCCACCCTGCCCTCGAGGAGTCACCATGAGCACCTCAGCCCCCACCACCGTCGACGCATCGGTCGCCGCCCCCGCCATCGGCACGAACCGTTGGTACCTGTCCGCCGCGCCCATCGTGCGGGCGCTCGTCCACCTCTGCATCCCGATGGCCGCCGCGCTCATCGTCGGAGCCGTCTACAACGTCGTCAACGCCGGGTTCATCGGTTCGCTGCACGACGCGACGCTGCTCGCCGCCGTCACCTTCGGCTCGCCGATCCTCGGGCTCGTCATGGCCGTCGGCGGTGTGTTCGGGACCGGTGGCAGTGCCCTCATCTCGCGGCTGCTCGGCGCGTCGGAACAGGATCCCGCGGAGGCGGGCGAGATCAAGCACGTCGCCGCGTTCTCCGTGTGGGGTGCGGTGATCGTCGGCGCGGTGCTCGGCAGCGTCGGCCTCGTGGTCCTGCACCCCCTGGTGCTCGCCCTCGGCGCGCACGGTGTGGCCGTCCCCGCGACGAGCGCGTTCGTCGCGGTCATGCTCGCCTTCGTCCCGGTGCTCGCCGCGGCGTTCTGCCTCGAGCAACTCGTGCGCGCCGAGGGCGCCGCACGGCAGGTGATGATCGGCCTCATCGCGTCCACGGTCGGCAACCTGGTGTTCGACGTGCTGTTCATCCTCGTGCTGCGCTGGGGTGTCGCCGGCGCGGCACTGTCGGTCGGGCTGTCGAACCTCGTGACCGTCGTGTACTTCGTCACGTGGCTGACCCGGCACAGCGAGCACGTCAGCCTCGCGCCGCGATGGTTCACGCTCTCCCCCGCCATCATGCGGCCCGTGTTCGGGGTCGGCATCGGCGAGCTGCTGCAGTCGGCGTTCCTCATCGTGACGTCGCTCGTGCTCAACAACCTGGCAGCGGGCTACGGCGACGGCCCCCTCGCCGCGATGGGAGTCGCCGTGCGGATCGCGCAGGTGCCGGAGTTCCTCATCATGGGCGTCACGCTCGGGGTCCTGCCGCTGCTCGCCTACACGTTCGGCAAGGGCGACCGGGCACGGCTCGCTGCGGCGCTCCGCGGCTCGGCGATCACCGTCGGCGGCATCGCCTTCGTGTTCTCCGGGGTCGTCTTCGCCTTCCGTGACCAGGTGTTCTCACTGTTCGTCGCGGACCACGCGCTGCTCGCCCTCGGCGCCACGATCATCACCGCGCAGCTCGTGTCGATGATCTGCAACGGGTTCACCGGCCTGATCACGTCGCTGTTCCAGGCGACCGGCCGCGCCCTGCCTGCGACGATCATGTCGGTCACCCAGGGGGTGCTCTTCATCCCGATCGTGATCCTGGCGAACCTGTGGTTCGGCCTCGGGGGCATCATCTGGGCGCTCACCGTCAGCGAGGGCCTCGTCCTCGTCGCCGGGATCGTCATGTGGTCCGGGCTCCGCGGTTCGATCGACCGCGGGCTCGCCGAGGGCAGCCCGGAGCGCGCGGAGGCCGTGCTCGACGAGGCGTGAGCAGCCCGGCCCGCGGGCTCAGTCCTCGGTCTGCTCCGCCTGCGCCCGCTCGGCCTGTGCGGTGAGCGGGCTGCGGACCACCCAGACGACGAACAGGGCGGCCACGACGAGCATGCCGATGCCGGCCCAGAGGTTGACGTTCGTGCCCGCGGCCTTGTCGAGTTCGCGCTGGGTGGTGAACGCGAGGCCCCAGATGAGGCAGACGATGCCGTAGATCGTGAAGAGCACCGCGATGATCATGCGGAGGTCGAAGAGCTGCTCGACGACCCGGTTCTGACGCGCCATGGTGGACCTTTCGTGGAGGGTCAGTAGACGATGAAGAGGATGTAGCTGAGTGCGGTGATCACGAGCACGATGACCGCCAGGACCTTCGGCCGCTGCCACCAGGGCGCCGGCGGCAGGTCGGACAGCTTGTGCGGCGACAGACCGCGGACGAGGCCCACGAGTTCGGACTCCGGCTTCGGTGCGGTCCGGTAGGACACGATGACCGCCACGAGCAGCGCGAGCGCGAACCCGACGCCACCGCCGAGGAAGCTCGAGCCCTGACCCGAGAGCGCGATCACGCCCGACTGGTTCATCACGAACACGACGACCGCGCCCACGACGCCGGCCAGGAGGCCCGACCAGCCCGCCGGACCCGTCATCCGCTTCCAGAGGAGGCCGAGGATGAAGATCGCGAACAGCGGCACGTTGAAGAACGAGAACAGCGTCTGGATGTAGTCCATGATGTTGCTGAACCCGCCCGCGATGAACGCGGTCCCGATCGCCACCGCGGTACCCGCGATCGTCACCACGCGTCCGACGTTGAGGTAGTAGCGGTCCGACTTACCGGGCTTGATCCAGTCCTGCCAGATGTCGTACGTGAACACCGTGTTGAGCGAGCTGACGTTCGCGGCCATGCCGGCCATGAACGACGCGAGCAGACCGGCCAGCGCGACGCCGAGGAACCCGTTCGGCAGCAGTTCCTGGAGCAGCAGCGGCACGACGTCGTTGTAGGCGGCGTGCGAGGGCAGGCCCTCCTTGAGGTGCGCGATCGACGGGATGAGGACCGAGGCGATCATGCCCGGGATGATGATCACGTAGGCGACCAGCGTCTTCGGGATCGCGGCGATGAGCGGGGTCCGGACCGCGGCCGAGGCGTCCTTCGCCGAGAACGCACGCTGGACCTCGGTGAAGTTCGTCGTCCAGTACCCGAACGAGGTCACGAAGCCGAGGCCGAGCACGACGCCGACGACGCTGCCGAACGAGTTCATGATGCCGGTCAGCTCGTGTGCCGGGAACGGATTCAGGCTGCCCTGCGAGTGCGGCTGCGCCGAGATCTTCTGCACCAGGCCGTGCCATCCGCCCACGCGAGCGAGACCGACGAAGGTGATCGGGACCATCGCCGCGACGATGACGAAGAACTGCAGGACCTCGTTGTAGATCGCGGCCGACAGGCCGCCGATGAACGTGTAGACGAGGACGACCGCGCCGGCGACGACGATCGCGACCCAGATCGGCCAGCCGAGGAGCGCGTTCACGACGAGGGCCATCGCGTAGAGGTTCACGCCGGCGAGCAGCACCGACGCCACCGCGAACAGGACGGCCTGGAACCGCTGTGTCGTCGGGTTGAACCGGCGCCGCAGGAACTCCGGCACACTGCGGGCCTTCGACCCGTAGTAGAAGGGCATCATGAAGAGCCCGAGGAACACCATCGCCGGGATCGCGCCGATCCAGTAGTAGTGGAACGTCTGTTCCCCGTACTGCGCGCCGTTGGCCGTCTGGCCGAGGAGCTCGGTCGCCCCGAGGTTCGCCGACATGAACGCGAGTCCGGTGACCCAGGCCGGCAGCGACCGACCCGAGAGCAGGAAGTCCAGGCTGCTCGACACCTGGCGCCGTGCGACGAAACCGATGGCCAGCACGAGCGCGAAGTACACGGCGACGAGCACGTAGTCGATCGCGTGGGCGTTGATCCGGAGTCCGCCTCCTCCGGCGGATGCGGCCAGCAGGGCCGGGTGCAGCGATGACGACAAAGGATCTCCTCACGATCGGGCGCGCCAAACGTCCTCGACCCTATGAGGTCGCGCCCGGGAGAATCTCAGCGAATTGGTCGGTTCGTCCAGCGTGACGTGTGGACGCTGCGCACACGACGACGGCCGGGAGGTGCGGTGCGGGTCCGACCCGCACCGTGCCTCCCGGCCGTTCCCCCGGATCAGCTGAGCGCGTCGACCACCGCGCCCCAGCCCGGGGCGAGCTCGGCCGCCCGGACGCACGAGAGCAGCATGCTCGCCTCGTTCGCCTGTCCGGTCCCGGCGATGTCGAACGCCGTGCCGTGGTCCACGGAGACGCGCACCGCGGGCAGACCGACGGTGATGTTGACCCCGTCGTCGCCGTAGACCGACTTGAAGGGGGCGTGGCCCTGGTCGTGGTAGCACGCGACGAGCAGGTTCCAGCGGCCCCGGCGCATCGCCGCGGGGAACAGCGCGTCGGCGGGGATCGGTCCGTCGACGGGGATGCCCCGCTCGCGGGCGGCCTCGATCGCCGGGGTGAGGACGTCGGCGTCCTCGTCGCCGAACAGCCGGTTCTCGCCCGCGTGCGGGTTGAGGCCGGCGACGGCGATCCGCTCCTCCGGACGCCCGAGGGCCCGGGCGAGCCCGTGTGCGAGGTTCAGCACCTGGGTCGTCCGCTCGACGGTGACGTCCTCGATCGCACGGCGGAGCGACACGTGCGTGGTGAGGTGGAACACGTAGAGGTCCCCGGCCGAGAGCACGAGGCTGTAGTCCTTGACGCCGAACTCGTGGGCGAGCAGCTCGGTGTGGCCGGCGAAGTCGTGGCCGCCCGCGTGCATCGCCGCCTTGTTGAGCGGCGCGGTGACGATCGCGTCGGCGCGGCCGGCCCTGACGAGGGAGCAGGCCTCGACGACGAAGCGGTAGGCGCCGTCGCCGGCGGCCGCGCTGAGCTCGCCGATCGGGACGTCGGCCAGGGACGGTCCGGTCTGCACGAGTTCGACGGTGTCCGGGTCGTTCCGAGCCTCGCGCGGGTCCTCGATGACGACGAGGGCGTCCGTGTCGAACCCGGTGGCGCGCATCCCGCGGCGCATCGCGTCGGCGTCGCCGATCACGACCGGACGCGCGATCTCCCGGAGTTCGGGGTGTGCGAGCAGCGCCTTGGCGGTGATCTCCGGACCGATGCCGGCGACGTCGCCGAGGGTGAGCGCGAGCGTGGGGTTGGTCATGGTTCGTCCTTCGTGAGGGTGCGGATGATGGCGTTCAGGGTGTCGGCGTCGCCGAAGCCGCCGGACTTGGTCACGATCGTGGTGCCGTCGGCGCGACCACCGCGGATCCGACCCCAGGGCACGCCCGGCAGGACGGACCCGAGGACCTCGACACCCTCGGCGCCGAGCGCGCTGAGCAGGGCGTCGGTGCCGTCGCCGCCGATGACGACCACGGCGGCGTCGGCATCCCGGTGGACGTGCTCGGCGGCACGGTCGGCGGTGGCCCGCGCGATCGCGACGGCCTGCTCGTGCGTGACCGTCCCGATGTCGAGGGCGGGCGGCGAGACGATCGGCACCCGGACCTCCAGGGCGTCGATCTGCGCGCGGGACACGGGGTGCACCGAGGTGACGACCACGACCACGCCTGCAGCCCGCGGGCCCGGCGCCTGCCGTGGCGAGCGCCGTGCGCCGAGCGCGGCGGCGAGGCCCGACGCGCCGACGGGGACGGCACGGGGCCCGGCGGCCTCGATGACGGCAGCGAGCGCGTCCAGGTCCGCCTGGGTCGCGGCGTCCACGACGACGGCGGGGTGGTGCCCGATCGCGCCCGGGAGATCCGCGAGGTCCACCAGGGGCGCGTCGAACAGCACCGGCAGGCGGTCCTCGCGGGTCGGGGCGACCGGATCGGCTCCGGCGGCCGTCTGTGCGGCGGGGGTCCCGTGGACGAGCACGCGGCCGTCGGTGACGGTGCGGCCGAGTGCCGGGGCAGCCGGGCAGATGACGGCCGTCGCGGACGGGCCCCACCACGCGAGGGCGGTGCGGACGTGCTCGCCCGGCCAGCCACGGAGCGTGGAGTCGATCTTGACGAACAGGCGGTCGACGGCGTCGCGGTCGAACCGGTCGTCGGTCTCCCAGTCGTGCGTCGGCTTGGCGCGGGACCCGGTCGAGACGGACGCGACGTCGACGTGGACCGGCAGCGTCACCCCGTACTCGACGAGGCCGGTCCCGGCGAAGCCCACGGCGCTGTCGAGCGCGCCGGTGACGTCGTCGGCGAGGATGAGCCACCGTTCCATCGCGTCTCCTCCTCGGTCTGTCTGCTGCACTGCTCGGATCCCGTCTACGCGATCGCGATGGGACGGACCATCGAGCCGGTCGCGCCCGCGATCTTGAGCGGCAGGCAGATGAGCGTGAACTCGTCCACGCCATCACGCGCGAGGTCCTCGAGGAACGCGTTCTCGAGCAGGTGGACGCCGCGCTGCCGCAGAGCGAACTCGTGCACGGGGTGCGGGTTCTGCGGGTCGGCGGACGGGACCTGCTCGACCGTCGAGGTGTCCGAGCCGAGCACGACGCAGCCGAGGTCGTCGATGAGCCAGCGCGCGGCCTCGAGGTCGGGGCCCGCGCCGTCGGCGGCCCCGTAGCGGGCGGGATCCGGCCACACCGACATGAGGCCGGTGCGGACGAGCACGCAGGACCGCGGCGGGATCGTCGTCCCCTGGGCCGCGGCGACGGCTTCGAGGTCCGCCCGGGACAGCCCGCGGCCCTGTTCGAGCAGCGGGACGTCGAAGTACCCCGCGGCGTCGAGCAGGACACCGCGCAGCACGATCGGCGGGATGCTCGCGGCGTCGGCCCGGGTGGGACCGAAGTCGCTGCTGTGCTCCGCCGCGTGGAAGCCGCCGAACCACGTGTCGTCGGCGTCCGTGATGTGGCAGAGGGCGTCGAGGTGCGTGCCCGTGTGCATGCCGGTGATCATGAGCTCGGTCAGCATGCTCACGCCTGCGGCGTTCTGCTGCTCGCCGAAGAGGGGGATGTCCTGCGCCCGCTTGATGCCCTGCGGCGTGCGGTACGGGGTGAGGGTGAAGGTCGGGTGTCCATCCCACTGCGGCATGCCCACGAACCGGCCCGCGTCGAGGTCGTAGACGCGGCCCTGTCCGGCGGCCCCGAGGGCGTCGAGGACGTCGGTGGGACCGATGTCCCCGACGCGGCCGATCTCGCGGGGCTCAGGCGCGCGCACGGGGTCCCCCCTTCCCGAGGAGACCGGGCGCCGCGACGGCGGCCGTGGCTCCGGGCTCGAGCACGTCCTCCTGGAAGTCGAGCTTGCGCCCGCGGGTCTCGACGCCGGCGATCACCATCGGGATCGGGATGAGGGCGAGCAGGATCACCTGCAGGAGCCAGAACGTGTTCCAGTTGCCGCTCGTGACGAGGTTCGTGCCCCAGAAGGCCGAGGTCCCGTAGCCGAGCGACCACTCCGCGACGACCGCCAGTCCCATCCCGACGCCACGGATCCGCGTCGGGAACAGGAGGACGAAGTACGCCGCCGTGACGCTCCAGCCGAGCTGACGGAAGAAGCCCGCGATGAACAGGTACAGCGAGACGGGCACCACGCCCTGCGAGAACGGCGCGAGCCAGATGAGCAGGGTGAACGGCACCGCGATCCAGACGAGCGGCAGCGTCCACTTGGCGGACACCTTGTCCATGAACCAGCCGCCGAACACCGTGGACACGACCAGGGCGATCTCGTAGGCGTACGTGATCGTGGTGCCCGACACCGCGGGGATCGGGTGTCCGGTGATGCCGCCGTGGGCGTACCAGGCCGGGTAGTTGAAGTCCCAGCCGCCCTGGGGAGCACCGATGAGGAAGGCGATGATGAGCGCGATCAGCGTGTAGCCGAGCTGCTTCTTGGCGAACAGCGCACGCAGGCCCTGCTTGAACTCGCCGGGCGCGGCCTCCTGGGCCTCCTTGATCCTCGCCCACTGCGGCGACTCGCGCAGGCCGAGGCGCACGAGGTACGCGATGGCCGCGAACGCGAAGGACGCCAGGTAGGCGACGCGCCACCCGGCGGCCGTCGGGGCGCCGAAGGTCTGCGCGAACACGTTGGCGAGGCCGTAGCCCACGCCGACGCCGGCCTGGGTGCCGGCGAGCATGAGCGACCGCCGCTTGACCGGCGCGAACTCGGACAGCATCGCGAGGCCCATCGCCCACTCACCGCCGGAGAAGAACCCGGCGAGGAAGCGGACCACCATGAGCTGGGGCGCGTCCTGCACGAGACCGGTCAGACCGGTCATGAGGACGGTGCCGATGATGCCGTACATGAACGCGCGCTTCCGGCCGAACAGCCGGTCGCTGAAGTACCCGAGGACGAGGGCGCCGAGGCCCAGACCCACCGCGTACAGGAAGAACGCGTCGCCGACGGTGCCCGTGCTCGTGTGCAACGACTTCGCCATCGGCCCCTGCACGAAGCTGACGATCTGCAGGTCGAGGGTGGTCACCGCCCACCCGAGGAACACCGTGAGCCAGACGAGGAACACGTGGTTGGACGACGACTTCGTTGTGCCGCTCATGGACTACCTCTCGAGGGGGGCGAGGGGGCTCGGCATCCGGGCCGGCTCCTTGATTGCGCGTTGTGCGCAAGAATCAAGCGTACTGCGCGTTTCGCTCAGCGCAACACCAGGAGGGCCGGACCGCTGCTCGACGGACCAACGGACCGGCTGACCTGCCGTGGCGAAGCCGCGCCGCGCCTCCAGACCCGCCCGGATCCGGCCGCCCGGTATGCTCCGTGTGCCGTTCTCCGAGGCGGACTCGGCGGACCGGAGGACGGGAGGGCCGCGGAGATGCCCAGAGGCAGGGGCAAGACCGGTGCCGCCCAGCGCCGCGAGCAGATCAAGCAGCTCACCTCGCGCGCCGGACTGGTGGACGTCGAACAGCTCGCCGAGACCTTCGACGTCACCCCGTCGACTATCCGCCGCGACCTCGCACAGCTCACCGCGGATGGCGAACTCGCCCGCACCTACGGCGGCGCCATCGCCACGAGCGCGGCCGGCCAGGAGCCCTCGCTCGGTCAGCGGACCACCATGGCGGTCGCCCAGAAGGAACAGATCGCCCGCCTCGCGTCGACGTTCGTGCAGGAGGGCGAGACGCTCATCCTCGACGCCGGCACCACGACGGGCAGCCTCGCCCGACGCCTGCGCGCACGCTCCGGCCTCACCGTCATCACCAACGGCATGACGACCCTGGCCGAACTCTCCGACGACGAGCACGTCCACGTCATCGGCCTCGGCGGCGACCTCCGGAACATCAGCCAGGGGTTCGTCGGCCCCCTCGCCGAGCTCGCCCTCACCCGGTTGACAGCGGACCGCGCGTTCCTCGGCGCCGACAGCCTCGACGCCCGGCTCGGGATCTGCGAGGCCAGCCCGGTGCAGACCCGGCTCAAGGAACTCATGATGGACCACGCCGACCACGTCTACGTGCTCGCCGACAGCTCGAAGCTCGGTCGCGCCCCGTTCGACGCGTGGGCACCGATCGAACAGCCGTGGACCCTGATCACCGACGCGGGGGCAACCGAGGAGCAGCTGGCGCCGTTCCGGGCGCGCGGCGACGTCACCGTCCTCGTCGCCGGCGGGCGGGGCTGACGCGCGGCGCGTGCACGCGGGTCGGAACGCGGCCCCGACGCGTGGGCCAGCCCGGACCCGACACGCGGCCCGACACGCGGGGTGACACGCGGGGTGACACGCAGAGCGGACACCCCCTTCCGGGGGCCCGCCGAAACCGGATACGGTGATCGAGCTCCACCCGAAGCGCGACACCCGAGGGGACCCGAACCCGTGCGCACAACGACCATCACCGTCATCGCCGCTGCCGTCTGCATCGCCGCAGTCGGCATCACCGTTCCCGCCGCCGCGGCGACCGCATCCGACCACGCGACCACGGCGGCGTCCGCCGCAGCCCGCAGCAGCGCGCCGGCCGCCGGGCGGACACCGTCCGCGACCACGCCCTCGTCTGCGTCGCCGTCCGCCGCGCCGTGGTCCGCGACCGCGACCGCCACCCCGAGCGCTGCCGCGGCGGCGAAGTCCAGTACTGCCGCGACGGCGAAGCCGAGCGCCGCCGCGCCCGCGCGCACCGCCACCGCGAAGGCCCCGGCTCCGACCGCCCTCACGGCGACACCGCTCCCCCTCGCCTCGGCCCGCGCCACGTTCGGCAGTGCCCTCATCCACTGGACGAAGCCCGAGGGCGCCCAGGGCGCGTGGGTCGTCAGCCGCAACGGGACGGACTCACTCGGCGTCGGCCCGCAGAGCATCAGCACGACCTCGGCGAACGACACCGCACTCGTGCTCAACCACCTCGTCCGCGGCAGGACCTACACCGTCACCGTGACGGGCGACCTCGGCCAGGGGCGATCCGCCTCGACCACCGTGCGCGTCGGGTCGGATCAGGTCACGCCGCCGCGTGCCCTCGTGGTCACGCGGAACGACGAGAACGCGCGGGTCGGCACGGTGTCCGCCGCGTGGGCGGCACCGCAGGTCTCGGCCGGCAAGAAGGTGCTCGGGTACCAGGTCACCGTGCAGCAGCTGGCCACCGGTGCCGCGCCGACCGTCGTCGTGCTCGCGCCGAGCGCGCGCTCCTACACCTCGGGCGAGCTCGACTCCACGTTCACCTACCTGGTGTCCGTGTCCGCGATCACCAGTTCCGGCGTGGGGCCCGCGGCGCAGGGGTCGATCCAGATCGGGGACTCGAACAAGCTGTACCCGTGACGTACCCGGGCCGTCCTGGACTGAACGGCTGGCGACGACCGGCTCAGCGGTCGTCGACGTCCCGCCGGTGGTCGACGTCGATGAGCGCGGGCTTCGGCGACGGATGGGGTTGTCCTGTGTGGACTTCCAGCGCTCCAGCCACGCAGGACATCCAACCCGTGGCGGCGGGTGGACCCGAACTGCGCGGTCAGCCCGCCCAGACCTCCCCGAGCACCCGGAGCACGTTCCCGCCGAGGACCTTCCCGATCTCGTCGTCGGAGTACCCGTGCTCGACGAGCCACGCCGCGATGTTGTGGAAGCTCTCCGTCGGGTTCTCGAGCCCGTCGACGTACTCGACCCGGGGGTGGTCCTCCGTCGTGGCCGCGGCCGCCCCGAGCATGAACGAGAACGTCGTGTGCAGGCCGACGTGGTCGCCGTAGAGCGTGTCGGGACCGAAGGCCACGTGGTCGATGCCGAGGAGTTCGGCGCAGTACTCGAAGTGGTCCATGACGGACAGGAGGCTGTGGGTCGGGTGGTCGCGCGAGATCGTCGTGTGCGGGGCGGCGGACATGCCGATCACTCCCCCGCCGGCGGCGACGGCCCGGAGCACGTCATCCGACTTGAGCCGCGGGATGTCCCAGAGCGCCCGCGCCCCGGCGTGCGTGATGAAGACCGGCACGTCGGACGCGTCGGCGGCGTCGATGCCGGTCCGGTCGGACGAGTGCGACACGTCGATCGCGAGCCCGAGCTGGTTCATCCGACGCACGGCGGCCCGACCGAAGTCGGTCAAGCCGAAGTCGGTTCGCTCCGAGAGGCCGGCCCCGAGACCGTTCGACTGGGAGTACGCGAGGCCGATCTGCCGGATCCCGAGTCCGTACAGGATGTCGAGGCGGTCGAGGTCGTTCCCGATCGGGGTGGCGGCCTCCAGACCGAAGACGAGCCCGGTCCTCCCGGCCGCGTACGCGGCGTGGATGTCGGCGAGCGTGCGGATGACGACGACGTCCGACTGGTGGGCGATGTCCGCCTGCCGCATCCCGAGGTCGGTGACGACGTCCTCCCACTGCCAGGGGGTGTTGCCCGTGACGGTGGCGGTGCCGTCCATCATGTTGTCGAACACGACGGTCAGCCCGGACGCGCGCAGGCCCTCGAACGCAGTGAACTGACGGCCCGTGCGGTTGTAGGCGGGTGTGTTCGCCATGTCGGCCGGGAACCGGACCGGGTGGTCGTGCAGGCTGATCGTGATGGTCGCCGCCAGGAGCCGCTCGGCGCGCTCGACGACCGCCGGCGTGTGCCCGCCGTCGTACGGCGGGACGCGGTTGAACTCCGGCGTCAGCGGATCTCGCGGTAGGTGGAGGTCACCGTCGAGGTAGTCGTAGGACTCGTAGCCGGACACGATGCGCGGGCCGCCGTTCCCGATCTCCTCGTGCTGCGGATCAGACGGTGGCCGCGACGGGAACCGCGCGGGCGAGGAAGTCGCGGAGCGTCTGCTGGAACTTCTCGCGCTCCTCGACCTGGGGCGAGTGCCCGGACTTCTCGAAGACGACGAGCTCCGCGTCGGGGATCAGTCGGGCGATCGTCTCGGAGGCGCTGACCGGCGTGACCCAGTCCCCGCGGCCGACCGTCACGAGCGTCGGCACGGCGATGCCCGGCAGGTCCGGCTTGAGGTCGTAGGTCGGGAAGTTGTCGACGAAGCAGGCGTTGTGCGCCTCGTGCCGGTAGATGCCGGCCTCGACCGCCGCCGTCGACTTCTCCTCGTCGTACTCGTAGTCGTACAGCGGGATGAGCTCCGCCCACAGCGACTTGAGTTCCTCGTCGCTGCGCGTCTGGCCGCCCCAGTAGCGGTTGAAGTGGTCCCAGTTGATCTCGACGCGGTCCTGGTTCCGCGCGTTCTCGAACGCGAGCTCGAGGTTGCTGCCGTCGGCGGAGGTGTCC
The DNA here is from genome assembly GCF_003234805.2 of Curtobacterium sp. MCBD17_040. GTDB lineage: Bacteria > Actinomycetota > Actinomycetes > Actinomycetales > Microbacteriaceae > Curtobacterium. The sequence continues at coordinate 1,139,040 of NZ_CP126273.1, read as the reverse complement.
CGCAGGATGATCGCCGAGACGTGCTCCGGGTAGCGGACGGCGTACTCGAGGGCGATGAACCCGCCGTACGAACCACCGGCCACGACGATCTGCTCGACGCCCGCCCACTGCCGCAGTCCGTCGACGTCTGCCGCCCACTGCTCGTGCGTGTAGGGGCCGACGCCCTCGCTGCGGCCGCACCCGCGCGAGTCGAAGACGATGACCCGGAAGCGGTCGTGGAGCGGGCCGAACGTGGCCTTCGGCTCGGCGAGCGAACCGATCCCCCCGCCGCCGTGGTGCGCGATGAGGACCGGTGCGTCCGGGTCGCCGTTCGTCGGCTCGAGCACCTCGACGTTGAGTCGGGCGCCGTTGATCGTGAGGTCCATCGCGGTCCTTTCGGGAAGCCCCTCGCCGACGCGACGGTCTGGGCGGAACTCTAGCAATGGCGCCGCTCCGGCTAGCGCCGCTTCGCCACCTTCACCCCTCCAACTGCAAGGCCGAGAAAGCGCATGTAACTCGCGTCGTCGTTCGAGAACAAGTCCTCGGCCAGCCTCACAGCGCGCTTCGCGGTGGTGATGTATGACCTCGCTCCGGCTTGAGAAACGGCGAAGTAGTCGTCGTAATCTGCGCCATGTCGCGCGTTTTGAAGGTCGACGAAGTCCTGCGCGAGGACCGCGAGCTTCGTGTTCACAGGTTCGAGCGCCTCGGTGAGAGCGCGACTACCGCTTTCGTCTGCAGCGGCACGGGCGAGCGCGACCAGGTCAGTGTGCGTGACCCACCGCGACACAGCCGAGTGCTGCGGAGTCCACCGCGCGTTCCCCAGCAGCCGCGCGGAAACGTGCTCACTGACCGTGTGGAAGACCGCGTAGTACGCGGTGCTGATGGATCGACGCAGGTCGGTCGTCCTTGCATCAACGAGCTGCTGCGAGATGGTGGGATCGGCGGACCTGGTCGCTCGGCTCGCGAGCTCCTCGGCCAGATCGAGGAGTCCCCTGCCATGGAGGTCGCGAACAGGCATCAGTTGAGTACCTCGGGCGCGTGCGTCTCGCGGACGTCAGGTCCCGGTTCGTTCGGACCCACAACATCAGCTGTGTAGACCACTCGAACGGTTTCCTCATGGAGTTGGCTCACCGCGATCCTGCGCGCGGCACTCCGGATGGACACGAACGCATCCTCATCCCACTCGAGATCCGATTCACTCGACACGATCGTGATCGTCACCACAACCGCCTCGCCGTAGGCGTCGTCCCGCTCATCGATGTCCACGCGCAGTACCGACAGGGGCCCGTCCTGGAGCTGTTCGATCTGCTCTCGCACGACCTCACGTTCCGTGTTCGCCATGGTGTTCATGCCCACGAGAGTGCCAGAGCACGGCGACCACGAGCGTGCCCGCCTGGCGCCTGTGGACAACCGGCAGCCGCGCGTCCTGGTGCCTGATGCTCCGCGCACAGAGCACACCAACCGAGCGTGAGTTGATTCGTGGTCCGACCGGAAGGACCGAGGCATGGACATCGAGAACGCAGCGACGGTCATCACCGGAGCGTCGTCTGGCATCGGCGCCACGACGGCCCGCGCAGCCGCAGCTGCCGGAGCACGGGTGGTCCTCGCGGCCCGACGCGTCGACCGGATCGAGGCCTGGCGGACGAGCTCCCCGACGCACTCGCGGTGCAGTGCGACGTCACCGACCCCGCGCAGGTCCTGCGGGTCGTCGAGGCCGCTACCGATCGCTACGGACGTGTCGACGTCCTCGTGAACAACGCCGGCCAGGGGCTCCACACGCCGGTGCGAGCATCGTCCTATGAGCAAGACGATCAAGGTCGGCGACCTTCGTCGAAACTCCGCGGAGATGATCGAGGACGTCCAGGCCGGCGCCGAGTACGTGATCACGAACCACGGTCACGAGGTCGCACGGGTGGTGCCGACCGCCGCGGACACCCGGTGGACACACAATCGCGACCGGGTAGATGAGGTGCTCGAGCGCGTCGCGGATCCCGAGTTGGCGGCGTTCTTCGAGGAGGGTCGGCGGTCGGAGGTGCGCACAGATCGGTGACGGCGCTTTGCAGCACGAGGGTCCTCCTGCTGCGCAGCAGAAGTGGCCTCTCGTGTCCGTGGCGCCGGTGATGATGCGCACCGCTGGCGATTCACCCCGCGACGAGCTCGATGAACCGCGACAACAACGCCATCCCCGCGATCGACGTCGGCAGCGCCGTCGTCAGCCCCGGCGAGTACACGACGAACGCCGCCCACTTCGCCCGCGAGATCGCGACGTTGAGCCGGTTCGGCATGAGCAGGAAGTCGAGCCCCCGCGGGATCTCCGCCGCGGAGGACGCGGCGAGCGACACGATGGCGACCACGGCCTCCCGGCCCTGGAACAGGTCGACCGTGCCGACCTGCGTCCCGCGCAGCCCGGCGGCGTCGAGCGCGGCGCGGATCAGCGCGCCCTGCGCGTTGTAGGGCGCCACGACGATGACGTCCTCGTCGGTCAGTGGGTTGGTCACGCCGCCGTCCGTCCACGGCAGCCCGATGACGGACGACGCGAGCGACACGACCCGCTCCGCTTCTTCGGGCGAGGACGTCGTGTTCCCGATGTGCGCGACCGGCGCGACGTGGAGGCCCGGCTCGAGTCCCCGGAGCGACCGGGACAGGACGGCCTCGGACGCGGTGAGCGACCCGTTGTAGGACAGGCGCGAGACGGGCGCGGTCAGGGCCGGGTGCATCCGCCGGGTGTGCGCCAGGAAGTACCCGAACTCCGGCGGCAGGACGTGCTCACCGTCGGCCAGCCAGCCGAGGGCGGACTCGTCGACCGGCTCGGGGTGCGAGCCCTGCGACACCTGGGGCAGCTGCTGCGGGTCGCCGAGCAGCAGGAGTCGCGACGCGGCGACGGACGAGGCGATCGTGGGCGCGAGGGAGAACTGCCCCGCCTCGTCGACCACGAGCAGGTCGAGCGACCGCCGTTCGACGGTGTTGGCGTTGGCGAAGGTCCACGCCGTCCCGCCGACGACACCGCCGGGCCGGCCGGTCGATCCCGCTGCGGGGCCGGCCAGGAACGCGGCGAGCGCGACGTTGTCCTTGACGGGCGTCCAAGCGGCCGCCTCGAGTCGGTCGGGATCTCCCCCGCGCTGCGGCACCTTGACGACGCGGTCGGCAGGAACACCCGCGGCGACGACGGCGTCGAGGAAGTTCTCTGAGGTCGCGTGCGACTGCCCGACCACGCCGACCCGCCACCCGTGCTCCTGCACGAGCCGTGCGACGACGTGCGAGCCGACGTACGTCTTGCCGGTGCCGGGAGGCCCCTGGATCGCCAGGTACGACCGGTCGAGTCCGAGCAGGGTCGCGACGACGGCCGCGACGGTGTCGTCCTCCGTCACGGACAGCGGCACGACGCCTCCGCGCGGCGGCACCCGCCGCAGCAGGTCGAGGGCCGGGTCGGGCAGCATCGACGGGAGCGCATCGAGCATCTCGCGCCCCCACTCGGCGATCGCCTCGGGCTGCGGCTTCGCGGCTGGCGGTGCGGCGGGTGTGAGCGCCACCGGCAGGTCCTCGTGCCCCGTCTGCCCCTGCCCGACCGACTCCTTGAGCAGGATCTCGATGCGGTCGCCGTTCGGCCCGATGTCGAGGACCTCGCCCTTGCTCGAGGCGCCACGCATGCCCGGCCCCGGCGAGGTGATCGAGATCGGCAGGGGTTCGTCGTAGACGAGGTGCGGCTTCGTGCCCTCGCGGACCTTGCTGCCGGGTGCGAGCGCGCCGAGCAGGCGGAGTTCGCGCGAGAACGTCCGCTTGCCAGGCAGCTTCGCCCAGTCCTGCACGACCTCGGCCTGCTCCACGACGAACACGTCGCGGGTGTCGGCCCACTCGTCGATCGGGTTCCGGAGCCGGTCGAAGTGCTCCTGCCAGAACGTCTTGCCCTCACGCCGGTGGTAGTCGATGGCGGCCGCGGCGAGCGCGATGGCCTGCTGGTCCGCCGTGCGGTCGAGCGCGTCGACGCCCTCGATCTCGGCCATGAGCGCCAGGTACACCGGGTCGGGCTCGCGCACGGCCGGCGGGAGCACGACCTCCAGCTCGTCGGATGCGCCGTCGGCCCCGGCCGTGTCGGGTGCGGAGCCGCCGTCGTCGACGTGACCCCGGGCCTCCAGGCCGAGCAGCCAGTCGCGGAGCCGCAGCGTCGATCGGCAGTCGTACTCGTTGTAGTCCGCGACCTGGTCGAGCGCGTGCTGCCCCAGGACCGGGTCCCCGTTCCGGAGCTCCTCGATCGCCTCGACGTACGCGGTGATGCTGTCCGCGGCGTTCGTCACGCCGGCGTCGTCGCGCAGGTCCTCGCCCATGTAGAGCGGCTCGAGCTTCTTGATCGAGTAGCTCCGGCTGCCGACGAGCAGGGCCTTCCGCACGATCGGGTACAGATCGACCAGGACGTTGTCGCGCAGCAGGTCGTCGACGTCGTCCTCGCCCACACCGTGCCGGGCGGCGAGCGACAGCAGGTGCGTCCGCTCGTACGACGCGTAGTGGTAGACGTGCATGCCCGGGTACTGCGCGCGCCGCTCCTTGACGAACGCGAGGAAGTCGACGAGCGAGCGCCGTTCCTCCCGGATCGTGTGCGCCCAGAACGCGGTGAAGCGGGCGTCCGTGTCGACGAGCCCGAACAGGTAGTCGAGGCCCCAGGTGTGGCCGTCCTCGGAGTACAGCGGGTCGCCCTCGAAGTCGAAGAACACGTCGCCCGGGTCCGGCGCCGGGATCGCCGCGAGCGCCTGCGGGTCGACCACCTCGAACCGTGGTGCGGGGTGCGCGTCGGAACCGGCCCGCTGTCGGTCGCGTTCCGATCCGGTCTGGAGGCGCGCCTGCGCCCGCAACGTCGCCAGCGTCGCCGCGCTGACACCGGGCACTGGGCCCTCGGCGGTCGCGAGGGCGTCGATGCTCGTCACGCCCGCCGAGATGAGGCGCGCTCGCTGGTCGAGGCGCATGCCGGCGACGAGGACGAGGTCGCGGTGCTCCTCGACCTGCGTGCTGCAGATGCCGCACCGGCCGCACGAGGTGTAGCGGGGGTCGCCCCACGCGAGCGGCTCGGAGGCGGCGATGCGCTCGTCGATGACGCGCCGGAGCTCGTCCCGCTGCGTCCGGTACACCGGTGCGATGTCGGCGAGGTCATGGCTGCTCACGGTCTCGTCGCCGAGGACCAGGTGCACCTGCTGACCGACCGGGATGCCGAGCCGCTCGATCTGCTCGGCGTACGCGGCGAGCTGCAGCAGCGCGGTGATCTTGGCGTGCCGGGCGAGCTTGGTGTCGTAGACCTCGTACTCGCCGCGGTCGTTGCAGATGAGGAAGTCCGAGAACCCGATGAAGCCCGGGTCGTGGAACGTCGCCTGGTACAGGACCGCGACGCCGGCGCGCATGGTGTCCGCCGCGGCCTGCGCCGCCTGCTCGTACCGGTCCGGGTCGGGGCGCTCGAACTCGACGACCTGGTCCGCGCCGTGCTCGGCCTTGAGCGTCGCGAGGTACCGGAGCTCGTGCTCGTCACCCAGGCGAGCGGTGCGGTCGAGCATCGCGTCTGCCGCCTCGTCCACCGGTTCGGCCCGCCCCAGCTTGGCGTCGAGGCGCCGCAGGAACGCCCACTCGCACGACGCCCAGACGCTCATGTCGCTCGGGCTCAGCACGACGCGGTGGTCGGCGGTCAGTTGCATGCGGTCCCCCCGTGCCGGCGCTCGTCGGTCGAGCAGGACGACGGTACCGGGGGCCGCCGACAGATGCGCGCGCGGTCGGACGCTCTCGTGCTGCTGCGCGTCCCAACGACAAGCACCCGGGCATGTGCGCCTCCCGACGACAAGTGCGCGCGCGTTGACGCGCGCACTTGTCGTCCCCGCGCACCTGCGCACGCGGACGCCGTGAGCACTCAGTCGGCGGCGACCCCGCCGCCCCAACGCACGCCCACCGCGGTCGTCGCGAACGGCGCGAGCGTGACCCGCACCGCACCATCATCGACCGGGAGGCCCGTCCCCCGGTCCCCGAGGAACGAGCTCACCCACGCCTCGGCCACCGCCGCGCCGGGCCGGAGCGTCAGCACGACGTCCTGGTCGGCGAACGACTGGAGCCGCACGATCGAGGTGCCCTCCTCCGGTCCCGCGACGACACCGACCAGTTGCACGCGGTCGTCGTCGAGGTCGAGCAGGGACACATCGGCTCGAGCGGCGGTGTCCGGACGGGCCTTGGCCTCAGCGGTCGTCAGGGGGTGCACGAGTTCGCCGGTCGCCGCCACGGCCAGACCCTCGGTCGAGGCTCCGTCGCGGTCCGTGCGGACCCCGACGGCGTACCGGAAGGTCGCGGTGAACGCCTGCTCGATCGGGAAGTTCGTGTCCCACACGTTGTTGTGGAGCCACGAGAACACGGTGCCCGGTTCGACGGGACTCGTGCTCGCGGGGAACGGCGCGTACGGCACCGCGATGCTCCCGGTCTGCACGAGCGGCGCGTCCTTCGTCACCCACACGACGTCGTCGTGGGTCTCCGGGTCGCTCAGGGTGATCCAGTTGCGGATCGCGCGCATGTGCTGCGGCGCTCCGGGGATGTGCGGGACGCCGTCGCCCGTGACCCCGCCGGAGACCTCGAACCGGACGACCGGGTCGTCGACGGCGAACGGGAACGCGAAGTAGGCGCTCTCCTTGATCAGGGTCGTCGGCTTGGCCAGGCGGTTCTCGATGAGCAGCACGCCGTCGCCGTGCCGGAGCCGGAGCGTCACGACGACGGAGTCCACCCCGTCGGCGACGAACTCGTAGACCAGGCGTTCCTCGACCGCGTCGCTCGTCCGCTCGAGGACGACGGCGGGCCGGGCGGTCGTCCGCGACACGAGCAGTTCGAGCCGGTCGGAGACGGACAGCTTGTTCGCCAGGTGGTTGAACCCGGCGCCCGAGCTGCCGTACTGGTCGTAGAGGTACGCGTTGAACCCAGCGACGGACGACCCGTTCACGAGCTCGCGTCCGGTCCGCCGCTCGACGATCGACGCGATGGAGGACGTGGTCTCGTCGACGACGACGCGCAGGTACTCGTTCTCGAGCGTGAGCACCTCGGCGCGGGCCCGGGACCCGAGGGGAACGGGAACGTCGTGCGACACGGGCGTCGCCGCGACCGACACGTCGAGCCGGACGAACCCGAACGCGGGGACGTCCTCGACCCGCACGACCGCCCAGCGCCCGGACTCCCGGTGCGCCGTGTTCGACTGCGGTTCGAGGACCACCGGCAGCGGTTCGCCGGTGCGGCCGTCCCGGACCTCGATGTCCTGGTCGAGGCCGATGTGGGCCTCCTTGACGAGCAGGCGCGCGACCGTGCTGCGGCGGCGGCCGGTGGCGTTCGCGGCGATGAAGCTGACGACCGCGTCGGGATCGCGCGGCACGGCGGCGCCGAGGTAGGCCATCGCCTGCTCCCGGAACTCGGTGGCCCGCTGGTGCGCGCCGATGCCCTGGGCCACCTTCCACTGCCACTGCAGCTCCCCCGACTCGAACCCGGCGTCCCCGTGGGTCCAGGAGTTCCCGGCGCCCCACGTGTGCTCGTTGAACATCGAGATCGCGTCGTACGCCTCGGTGCGGCGCGCGGTTTCCTCCGGTACCGCGGCAGCGCCGATCAACGCGGCCGCCTGCGAGAACGCGCCGGCGTCGGTGACGGCGGCCTGGGCCTCCCGGGCGAGTGCGAGCGGCACGGCCGCGGAGCCGACGCCCTCGACCCACCAGTCGCCCCAGTCCCCCTGGAACGTCTGGAGCTCGTCGCCGTGGCGGGCCTCCGCCTCGGCGAAGAAGTCCTCGTTCCGCGACACCCGCAGGGTCGGGGACGTCCACGTGTCGTTCCACTCGCGGACGATCTCGGCGAGCTGGAGCCGGGCGGGGCCGTTGTCGCCCATGAACCCCTGCGTGCGGATGTGCAGGACCTCCCACGGGTAGCCGTCGCGGCCCTCGGTCTGCTCGCCGTGCGCGCCGAAGATCCCGGGCGGGAACGGGTAACCGCGGGTGGCGAGCGCGGTCAGGTACGCGGGGAACAGCACGTCCACGGACGCGTACGACTCGGTGAAGCCGATCATCGGCCCCTCCATGTACGCCAGGCCGTGCGGGCTGTCGGTCATCCACACGATCACCGAGTTGCCGGCGGGGGTGCGCCAGCGGAACATGCGGGGCAGGTTGAGCGCGCCCGAGGTGTGCGGCTGCGACCGGCCCGCCCAGTTGTGCGCGACGGCCAGGTACTTGACGCCGACCTCCTGCAGCGCGTCCGGGAGGCCCGCCACCTGTCCCGGGACGTCCGTCTGCATCGCGGTGGTGAAGTCGATGCCGTACTGGTCGCGGATGCGCCGGGCGTCGCGGAGGAGTTCGTGCAGCTCGTCCGTCGAGCACGTGTCGGTGTGCAGGTTGTACGGCATCGCGCTGAGGCCGATCCGGCCGTCCTTGACGAGCTGCACGAACTCGTCGACCTGCGCCTGCGGGCGGTGCCGCTCCCAGTCGGTGAACGCCCAGAGCGCCTCGGCGTTCCAGCGGAACCGGGCCTCCTCGGGCCAGTCGTCGGTCGCGCGGGCGAGGTCCATGGCGGTGTCGAGGTACGACCGCTGGCTCGCGATGACCGTCGCCTGCGGGTCGGTGTAGCCGAAGTCGAAGTGCGAGTGGTGCACGACGTGCACGGACCACGGGCGCTGTGGCGTGAGCTCGACGGACACCGCGCCGTCGCCGAGGGACGGGATCCGGACGGTCACCGCGGTCGGCGCGTCGACGACGCGGACCAGGAGGCGCACCGACAGCGCGTCGGGGGCCGTCGCGAACCCGACGAACGCGCCCGACGCGGCGGCGGCGCCGGTGCCGGTGTCGGTCGCGGCGCCGGGTTCGATCACGACGTCGGTCGCGCGCGCCGCCGCCTCCTCGATGTCGAACAGGAGGCGCACCGCCTGCACCTCGACGCCGTCGCGCGTGGCGCGCATGGGCTCCGGCAGGACGCGGACGCGTTCGCCGCCGATCGTGCCGGTGGCGGCGACGGCCCGGTCGATCAGGCCGACCCGCGCGTCGGTGTGCTGCCACGGCTGTGCCGAGATCAGCGGGGGTCGAGTCGGGCGATCACCACGGGCGTCGGTCATCAGCAGCACCATTCGTCGTCGAATTGATATCGTTACCAACAACGCTAGCAGGACGACAGGGGCCTCCCGCAAGGGGCAATCGTGTGTCCGGCCGGAGCCGGTGCTGCTGTACACGTGTGACCGGCCGAAGCCGGTGCTGCTTCATACGTGTGACCGGCCGGAGCCGGTGCTGCTGTATACCTTGAGGCATGGCAGCCGCGGGGAACGGGAGCGGGCCCACGACGGGGCGCGGTCGTGGTGCGCCGACGGTCAAGGACATCGCGCGTGTCGCCGAGGTCAGCCCGATGACGGTGTCCCGTGTGCTCTCCGGGGGCAAGAACGTCCGGCCCGAGCTCCAGGACCGGGTCGAGCGCGCCATCGCCGAGGTCGGCTACCACCGGAACGAGAACGCCCGCCGACTCCGCCAGGGTCGCCGCTCGGGACTCGTCGGCGTGCTCATCACGAACGTCGGGAACCCGTACTACGCGGGGATGCTCCAGGGCGTCGAGGAGGTCGTCGGCGAGGCCGGCCGACGCATCATCATCGGCGTCACGAACGAGGACGAGGACCTCGAGCAGCAGCTGCTCGCGGACTTCCTCGGTCGGCAGGTCGAGGGCCTCATCGTCGTCCCCGCGGGGCGGGAGCCGGCCCGGTTCGCGCCCGACGCCCTCGCCGGCGTGCCCGTCGTCCTCGCGTCGCGCACGTTCCCCGACGTCAGCGCCGACGCGATCCTGCTCGACGACATCCACGGCGCGTTCGTCGCCACGGACCGCATGCTCGCCGAGGGGCACACCCGCGTCGGGTTCCTCGGCAACCAGGTGTCGGTGTCGACCGGCCGCCGACGGTTCGAGGGCTTCCGCCAGGCGCACGAGCGCCACGGGCTCGAGCCCGTCGACGAGCTCGTCCGGCTCGGGCAGCAGGACGTCAGCTCCGCCGAGCAGGCGATGGACCAGCTGCTCGGCCTGGAGGCTCCACCCACCGCCGTCTTCGCCGCCAACAACCGCAACTCCATCGGCGCGATCCGCGCGATCACGAAGTCCCGGGCGCAGGCACGGGACCGTGGCGAGCAGCCCGCTCCGATCCGGCTCTTCGGGTTCGACTCGTTCGAGTTCGCGGACATGTCCCCGGTGCCGCTGTCCGTTGTCGCACACGACGCCGCCGAGCTGGGTCGGGTCGCCGCCCGGATGCTGTTCGACCGCCTCGATCGTGGGGACGACAGCGCGCCGCGGCTCGTCGAGCTGCCGGTCGAGTTCGTCGACTTCGCGTAGCGCCGGCGGACCTCCCGGCTGCGCCGCCCCGCACTCGAGGACCACCCGTGTATGCCGACGGTCCCGATGTCGAACGACACCGGGACCGTCGAGAGCAGCGGCGGGACACGTGGTGGAGCCGCACCCGCCCAGAGTTTCGACGGTGCTGCTGTCGAACGACAACCGGGACGTCGAAACCAGGGGCCGGGAGGCTGGGGTCCATCGGGAGGAGCGGCAGCGCTCCCGAGGAGACGCCGGACGCGGCGCCGAGACCGGCCGGAGGTAGGCCTCACGACGGGCCGGTGCCGGGCCTCCCGGCGGGCTTGCGATCGGTGCCGATCCTGATAACGTTACCAACCTGAACACACGTCCATGCGGCCAGCGTCGGTCGCGGACGCGAAGGGAGCGGGGATGGACGACCGACCGACCGGATCACGGGCGACCTACGACACGGCACCGTCGGTGGCCGTCGGACCCGGGCACCACGCCTGGACCGGCCCCGAGGCGTGGGGGCGACTGGCGGAACACGCGGCTCCCGGTCGCCCGATCGCGATCGACACCTACCCCGGCAGCGACCTCGACGGGCTGCGCGCTGAGCTCGCGCGGGCGCTCCCCGACGCCGAGCTCATCGACGTCGAGGCCGCGGCGGCGCACTCCCCCGAGTACATCGACGCGCTCCTCGCCCCGAACCTCACCGACGACCGGGTGTTCGGCGTCATGGACCATCGCACGCTCGACGTCCTATACGACGCGGACCGGCTCGCCGCCGTGGCCGACCGGGTCGCCGCGTCCGAGCGGCCCGTCGTGGTCTACGGCTGGGGCGCCACGCTCGTGCCGACGACGTTCGACACCATCGTCCTCGCCGACCTCGCCCGATGGGAGATCCAGCAGCGGCAGCGCGCGGGCGCCCCGAACTGGCGCGCGGACAACGGCGACGACGACCAGCTCCGTAAGGTCAAGCGCGGGTTCTTCATCGAGTGGCGGATGGCCGACCGGCACAAGCGGGCGCTGTTCGACCGGATCGACTACGTCCTCGACGCGAACAGCACGATGGCGACCGCCAAGCTCATCACCGGCGACACGTTCCGAGCAGGACTCGCCGCCGCGACGACCCGTCCGTTCCGGGTCGTCCCGTTCTTCGACCCCGGCGTGTGGGGTGGCCAGTGGATGAAGACGACGTTCGACCTCGACGACGCCGAGAACTACGCCTGGTGCTTCGACTGCGTGCCCGAGGAGAACAGCCTCCTCCTCGACGTCGCCGGCACGGTGGTCGAGGTCCCCTCGCTCGACCTGGTCCTCCGGCACCCGCGGGAGCTCCTGGGCGAACGGACCCACGCGCGGTTCGGCCCGGAGTTCCCGATCCGCTTCGACTTCCTGGACACCATGGAGGGCGGCAACCTGTCACTCCAGGTGCATCCGCTGACCGGGTACATCCAGGACAAGTTCGGCATGCACTACACGCAGGACGAGAGCTACTACCTGCTCGACGCCGCCGACGACGCCGTGGTGTACCTCGGGCTCCGCGAGGACGCCGAACCGGCCGCGATGGAGCAGGCGCTCCGCACCGCCGAGACCGGTGCCGCCCCGTTCGAGGCCGAGGCGTTCGTCAACGCGTTCCCCGCCAAGAAGCACGACCACTTCCTCATCCCCGCCGGCACCGTGCACTGCTCCGGGGCGAACTCGATGGTGCTCGAGATCTCGGCGACGCCGTACATCTTCACGTTCAAGATGTGGGACTGGGGCCGGGTCGGGCTCGACGGCGTCCCGCGTCCGATCCACCTCGACCACGCGATGGCGAACGTGCAGTGGGACCGGGACACGACGTGGACCCGCGACCACCTGGTCGACCAGGTGACCGAGGTGGCCTCCGGCGACGGCTGGGTCGAGGAGCGCACCGGCCTGCACGAGCTCGAGTTCATCGAGGTCCGTCGGCACTGGTTCACCGACGTCGTCCCGCACGACACCCGCGGCACGGTCAACGTCCTCAACCTCGTCGAGGGCGCCGAGGCCGTCGTCGAGAGCCCGACCGGCGCGTTCGAGCCGTTCGTCGTCCACTACGCCGAGACCTTCATCGTGCCGGCAGCCGTCGGGCCCTACACGATCCGTCCGCATGGGCGCGGGACCGGTCAGCGCCTCGGGACCGTCAAGGCGTCGGTGCGGGGCACGGAGCGGGGGTAGCGCGCCGGGCCGCGACCCGCCGAGGGTGCACAACACGCCGCCCCAACTCCGCCGGGGGTGCACAACACGCCGTTCCGCCCGGGAGTGAGCGGCGCGTCGTGCACGCTCGGCGGGTCGCGGCCCCTGCCCCCGCCCCGCCCCCGTCCGCACGAGCCTCGGCCGGGCGGACGCCGCCGGAACCTGACGTCAGCGGCCGTCCGCCCAGACCGCCGCCCCGATGAGCGGCGCGTCCGACCCGAGCTGCGCCTGCCGGAGCTCGACCACCGCACCGGCATCAGCGAGCGCCGTCGCCAGGGGCTCCTCGAGCAGGTCCCACGAGCCCGCCATCGCACCGCCGATCACCGCCCGGGAGGCCCCGAACCGCCGCACCCACGGACCGAGCGCCCGCCCGAGCGCGGTCATCGTCGTGCTGATCACGCGCGCCGCCACGATGTCGCCCTGCCGCGCGCGGTCGGCGATCTCGCGGACGCTCGGCGCGTCCGCTCCCCCGCCGTGCTGCGTCGCGCCAGTTGCATCCGTCGCGCCCGCGGAATCCGTCGCACCCGCGGAACCCGTCGCACCGGCGGAACCCGTCGCCCGCGCGTAGGCATCCCGGAGCGCGGCGGTCGACACGGTCTCCTCGAGCGGCCGCCCGTCGAGCCGGATCGTGTGCGCCTCACCGCGAGCAGGCACCAGGTCGCCGTGGTCGACGTGCACGCCGTGGTCGAGGAACGCCGACCCCACGCCCGTCCCGAGCGTCAGGCACACCATCCGTGCAGCTCGCTCGCCCGCACCGGCAGCCCACTCCCCGATGCCGTACGCCACCGCGTCGTTGCAGAACCCGATGGCCGTCGGCGGCACCCCGAGCCGGTCGGCCAGCGCCGCCCGGAGGTCGACACCCGTGAGCGCTTCGAACTTCCCCATGCCCCGGAAGTCGCCGACGCCACGGACGGGATCGAACGGACCGGGCATCGCGATCGTCCAGGCGGGCGCACCCTCGGCAGCGACCTCGCGGGCGGCGTCGACCAGGACCTCGAGGAGGGCGTCGCGGCGCGCACCCGCATCGAGCGGCCGCGTCCGGGAGGCCCGCACCGCCCACCCGACGTCGGCTCCGATGCCCGCGACATCCGCACGCTCGAAGCCGGCCCCGGGCACGCCACCGGTGACCGTCGCGACACCGGACGCTGGTCCCGCATCGGGGGCGATCGCGGCGCCGGTCCCCGCCACGACCGCGGCGGTCACATGACTGCCACCGACGTCCATGACGTGGATCGGGCCTCCCGGCCGGTGCTGCTGGTGCGTTCCGCTCATCGTCCCCACTCGCCTGTCGTCCGGTCACGCCGTCGTCCGGCGGCGCCGCTGTCCGACCCGCGCAGTCCGTCCGGTTCGGGATCGACACCCTTGCCGCTCCGTCGCAGCGCATGTTACTGTCAGCGCCTGGTAACGATACCAACGGATTGCATCCGCACTCCTCGCACTGAGTTCCACGAGCGGCGAGACGCGTGCACCGAGCCGAGAACAAGGGAGTTCAGCGTGAAAATGAAGCGATTGCTACCGGTCATCGCGATGACCCTGGCGGCATCAGCGGTGCTCGTCGGGTGTTCGTCGTCGAGCTCGTCGAACACCACCACCGGCACCTTGAGCTTCGTCAACGACAAGTCGTGGGACTTCAAGTCGTTCTCGAAGGTGTCGCAGAAGGACATCGGCGTCTCGCTCAAGTCCTCGACCTACGCGGACCAGCCGGCGTTCCAGGCGTTCGTCAAGCAGTCGTTCCGGACGAACAAGACGCCGGGGCTGTTCACCTGGCACACCGGCGACCAGCTCAAGCAGCTCGTCGACCAGGGCCTCGTCGCGGACACCTCGAGCATCTGGAAGAAGGCGATCGCGAACGGCCAGATCGCCCCGAGCGTCAAGAGCCTCTACACGATCGACGGCAAGCAGTACTGCACCCCGATCAGCGTCGACGACTGGGTCATGTACTACGACAAGTCGATGTTCGCCAAGTACAACTTGACGCCGCCGACGACCTGGGCCGAGATGATGTCCGACGCCGCGGTCCTCAAGCAGCACGGCATCTCGCCGTTCTGGAGCTCGGGCGGCGACCCCTGGGCGTTCGTGTGGTTCCAGATCCTCCTCGCCGGCACGGACCTGAACCTCTACCAGGGCCTCTCGACCGGCAAGGTCTCGTACACCGACCCGCGCGTGGTCAAGGTGATGGACACCTGGCTCGACATGGAGAAGAAGGGGTACTTCAGCGACCCGGGTTCCAAGACGGCGCCCGAGACGCAGATGAAGGACGGCAAGCTCGCCATGATCCCGTTCGGCACCTGGTACGCGTCGACGATCGATCAGGTCGGCCTCAAGCCCGGAACCGACTGGGGCGTGTTCACGATCCCCAAGGTGAACCCGGCGCAGGCCAAGACCCCCGTCGCCATCGAGACCGCGCCGGCGTGCGTGCCCGAGAAGTCCTCCCAGAAGCAGCTCGGGCTCAAGTACTCGGCCTGGTGGATGACCGCGAAGGCGCAGACCGCCTGGTCGAAGCAGCAGAACAACCTGCCGTACAACCCGAAGGCCACCGCCGCGACGCAGACCTTCGTCGACGCGAGCAAGGAACTGTCGAACAACAGCAAGTACGAGACCTACCTGCGCTACTACGAGGCCACGCCGCAGCAGATCCTGACCGAGGCGCTCGACCAGTTCACCGGGTTCATGACGAACCCCGGTGACCCGAAGAAGTACCTGTCGGGCATCCAGCAGGTCGCCGCGCAGTACTGGAAGAGCCACAAGTAACCGATGGCCGACCGCAAATCGACCAACTACCAGGCCGCCGCCTGGGCCTTCCTCGGCCCAGGCGCGGCCGTGGTGGTCCTGGTCCTCTACCTCCCCGTCCTCTACACCGTGTACCTCAGCTTCACGTCGTACACGGGCCTCGGCAGCGCGTCGTTCGTCGGGCTCGCCAACTACGCCTCGATGTTCACGGACCCGGTGTTCACCACCGCGCTCCTCAACACACTGATCTGGGTCGGCGGCTCGCTGCTCATCCCCGTCGGGATCGGGCTCCTCGTCGCTTACCTGTCATTCGGCCTCAAGGGCGCCGCCTGGCTCCGCGTGCCGTTCCTCATCCCCTACGCCCTCTCCGGCGTCGCGGTCGGCATCCTGTTCAACTTCGTGCTGCAGAACGGCGGTGCACTGTCCCAGGCACTCGCGTTCTTGCACCTGCCCGGCAGCGACATCCGCTGGCTCCAGGTGGCCCCGCTCAACACCGTGGTGATGATCCTCGCCGCGTCGTGGCAGGGCATCGGCGTCAACGCGCTGCTGTTCACCGTCGGCCTGCAGTCGATCCCCAAGGAGCCGCTCGAGGCCGCGCGCGTCGACGGCGCCTCCGGCTGGCGCATGTTCCGGTACATGATCTGGCCGCTGCTCCGGCCCTCCACGACCATCGTGGTCGGCCTGTCGATCGTCAACAGCCTCAAGACGTTCGACATCGTCCAGGCCATGACGCAGGGCGGGCCGAACCGGGTGTCCGAGACCCTCGGCGTCACCATGTACCGCGACACGTTCTCGAACAGTCAGTACGGGCTCGGGTCCGCCGTCGCGATCTTCCTCAGCGTCATCACCGTCGCCGCGAGCGTCATCTACCTGCGGCGCCAGCTCGCGATCGGGGACTCCTCGGGTGACGGAGCGGCACGCGGTGGGGCGGGCGCGGGTCGGGCCTCCCGGCGTACGCGCGGTGGCGACGGCGGGACCGGCGCGTCCGGCGGCTCGGCCGGGAGGTCCGCCAGCGGTCCGTCCGATGCCTCGCCTCGGGAGACGGTCGGGGCCGCACCCGCGGCTTCAGCCGCGGCTCCGGCCTCGGCCACAGCTCGGGCCTCGGCCCCGGAACGGAGGGCCGTTTGATGCGGTCGACCATGCCCCGCTACGTGATCCTCGGCGCCATGGGCCTGCTGTGGCTCGTGCCGATCTACCTGCTGTTCGCGAACGCGAGCAAGAGCTCCGCCTCGTACTCCGGAGACAACCTGTGGAGTGCCGGCTCGCCCGTCGGCCTGTGGGACAACGTCATCGCGGTGTTCCAGAACACCGACGTGCCCTCCGGCCTCGGGATCACCGCCGTGTACGCGATCGTCGCGCCGATCATTGCCGTCGCGCTCGGGGCCGCCGTGGCGTTCGCGGTCATCGTGCTGAAGGTGCGGCACGGGTTCTTCTGGTTCTTCATCATCTTCTGCGGCACGGTGTTCCCGCTGCAGATGATGCTCATCCCCTGGTTCTCCGTCTACGCCGACATCGGCCTGTTCGACACCGCGCCCGGCCTGATCATCATCTACGCCGTCGTCGCCCTGCCGTTCTCGGCGTTCGTCATGCGGAACTTCTTCGTCGGCATCGCGCCGAGCGTGTTCGAGGCCGCGGTCGTCGACGGCGCCGGCGTCTGGCGGATCTTCACCCGGATCTACCTGCCGATGTCGCGGAGCGCGCTGGTCGTCGTGTTCATCCTGCAGGCGACGTGGGTGTGGAACGACTTCCTCATCGCGCTCATCCTGACGCAGAGCCCGTCCACCCGGCCCGTGATGCCCCTGCTCAACGCGTTGCAGTCCGTCGAGGGTGGTGGGCCCGGGTTCACGATCATCCTGACCGCGGCGCTCCTGGTGTCCCTGCCGACCGCGCTGCTGTTCGGGTTCGCGCAGCGGTTCTTCCAGCGGGGGTTGTCGTTGGGGCAGTACTGAGCGGAGTCACTTCGAAGGGTCGCGCCGGCGCTGCCGGAGCGGCCCTTCTGTGTGTCGTTGAGCTTCCCTACAGCGGGACGTCGCATGTTCCTACTGATATTCCATGTGCCACCGTGCAGCTTCATCCACACGCAGGGTCACTCGACGCGTGTCCGACGCTTCGGCTGCTGCTCGTACCGTCCCGCAGGGGGTCTGACTCATGGTCTTGGTCGAGGTCGGCGCGGCCATCATCGCCCTACTCGTGACGGTCCCTCCGGCGCGCGGCGTCATCGGTCGCAATCGGTAGCTGGGCATCCGGATCTCGACGACACGAGTGACACGAGAGTCGAGCGGGCATGGAGCCAGCATCCCGGGGTGAGTCCTTGCTACCGCCACTTGCTCCGCGGCCGGAAAGCCAATGCCCGCAAGCCACAGGGCAAACAAGGTCCATCGGGGCGGCAAAAGCGCCTTCGCGGATGCCAGGAACGGTGTGGCCCATCGACGAAGCAGCCTGACAAGCATTCCTTCTCGTTACGCTCGCTCCATGTTCCTCGACGCGCCCCGCGGACTGCGTGATCCGGATGTCCTCGCGGACCGCAATGCGATGCTCGGCACCGCAAAAGAGACGCTGCCGCTCGAGGCGTGGGCCCGTGAGGTCGAGGAGCGCCGACGAGCGCTGCAGCCAGGGATCGTGATCCCTCACTTCGACCCGGCGGAATCAGGCGTGGCGGCCCGAGCGCTGCTGTTGCTCGAGGCACCAGGCCCGAAGACCGTTCCGGAGTGGGGCGGCAGCGGCTTCATTTCCGTGGACAACGACGACCCGACGGCACAGAACGTGTGGACCACCCGGAACGACGTCGGGCTTCACGACCACGCTCTCGCATGGAACATCGTGCCGTGGGTACTCGGCCGCGCTTCGGTCAAGCCGAGCAGCGCGGAGCTCGCGCAGGGCGCCGTCGAGCTCCGCGGACTTCTCAACGTGCTCCCGAACCTCCGCGTCATCGTCCTCGCCGGCCAGAAGGCACAACAGGCATGGGACGCGCACCTCGACCTGATCATCGGCGACCAGTACCGAGTGATCCGGACGGTGCATCCTGCCGGGCAGTCGTTCGCTCAACGCGGGGCGAAAGAGCGATTCGTCGCGGCGCTTCGGAAGACCGCCGAGCTCGTCGCGTAGCCCACCCCCGAACGGGTACTCCCACACAGGACGTCCGTCCCGTCAAACTGGTTTGCGGTCGGTACGAGTCTCATCAGCCGACAGATGAGGGGTCGGGGTCGTGATCGCAGGGGAATCCGCTGGCGTCGAAGCACAACGGCAGCTGCGGCGCGCTGCGGCGCTCGAGACTGCCGCCGGGGTCGCGCGGGCGACCGCTAAGCGGTTCGCCATCGCCCATCGGACGGAGGAGGAGACCGCACGTCTCCTTGCCCCGCTGGGCGCGATCGGCTATCACCTGTTGGCCGACCGCCGCTGGCCCGGAAGCCGGCACGCCCAGGTCGACATGGTCGTCGTCGGACCGGGTGGCGTGTTCATCGTCGACACGAAAGCCTGGAGTGAAACCGCGATCAGCGACGGGCGCATGTTCCGCGGCCAGGAGGATGTGACCGACGACATAGCGCGCCTCGCGGACCTGAGATACGGGGCGGAGGCGGTCCTCGCCGAAGTCGGCCTCGCGCCGAACGAGGTCCACGCGGTCGTCGCGCTTGCCGGTCGTAAGGGCATTCGCGCCGAGGTCGCGTCGGTCGACGTCCGGGGCGCCCTCGATCTCATCGCGCACATCACCGCGTACCAACGGCGGTTACCGGGCCCGCAGGTGGATGCGGTCCTGCTCGCGTGTATGCGGCATTTCGCCCCGATGAACGGAGCGCTCGATGAGGACATCCCCGACCTCACCGTGCCGACACCGGTGCTACCGAGGACCCCGCTCGACCTCTCGGGCGTCGAGCACCGTGCTGCCGAGGAGCTTGAGGCAGACCTGGTCACCGGCATGTTGGACGCACCGATCGAGGCGTGGATGGCCACGCTCGACCCAGCGCAGGCGAAGCTCGTGCGCCGCAACTTCAACGGCCCGTCTCGAATACGCGGCGCTGCTGGCACCGGCAAGACCGTGGTCGGTCTCCACCGGGCTGCCTACCTGGCTCGCAGCACTGGCCAACGAGTCCTCGTCGCCACGTACATCCGAACGCTGCCGGCGGTACTCGGCAGCCTGCTCACGCGGCTTGCACCTGATGTGAAGGACCGCGTCGACTTCAGCGGTATCCACCAGTTCGCGATCAAAGTCCTCAAGGACCGCGCGGTCCCTGCCCGCCTCGACGGCATGGAGGCGAAGCGAGCCTTGTACGAGGCATGGAACGGAGTCGACGCCGACAGCCCCCTCCGATCCAAGCGGTTCTCGTTCGCGTACTGGGAGGACGAGATCGGCTCTGTGATCAAGGGACGCGGGCTCACGCGGTTCGAGGAGTACGCGGACCTGGCTCGGGTTGGCCGCAAGCACCCGTTGACGCTCGATCAGCGGCAAGCGGTATGGGACCTGTACTCGGCCTATGACGAGAGCCTCCGCCGCCGCGGCGTCGTCGACTACGCAGACGTCATCCTGCTCGCACGCGATTCGCTCCGAGCCGACCCTCTACGTGACTACGAGGCCGTCATCGTCGACGAGGCGCAGGACCTGTCGTGTGCCATGGTCGCGATGCTGCACGCGCTCGTCGGGAACCGGCCGGACGGGCTCACCCTCATCGGTGACGGCCAGCAGACCATCTACCCCGGCGGGTACACGCTCGGCGAGATCGGAATCAGTGTCGCGGGGCGTGGCGTCGTGCTCGATGTCAATCACCGCAACACGGCAGAGATCCTGGCGTTCGCCAAGGACCTCGTCGCCGGCGACGACTACGTCGACATCGAAGGTGTCGACGGGTCCGGAGACGCCGTGTCCGCGGTCACCAAGACCGGGCCCGCGCCCGTCATCCGACGGTTCCCGTCCTGGGCGGAGCACGACGACGCCATCGTCCCGCGCGTTCGCGAGGTACTCCGCCTCGTCGACACCAGTCTCGGCGACATCGGCATCCTCACCAGGACGAACACCGACGCCGACCGAGTGATGACCGCGCTCGCGGAGGCAGGCATTGCGAGTGTGTCGTTGAAGAAGTACAACGGCATTCCCATCGCCGCCGTGAAAGTCGGGACGATCAAGCGCGCGAAGGGTCTCGAGTTCAAGCAGGTCCTGCTCCCCCGCGTCCGGACCTCGCTGCTCGACGAACGCCCGAAGGCCGACGCCCGTGAATCGGACCGAGAACGACACGCGCTCGATCGCCGGGAGCTGTACGTCGGAATGACACGAGCCCGGGACGGGCTCTGGGTCGGTGTGCACTGAGGGTGCTCGGCCGACCCGCGAACCTCTCGAAGGACGCACTAGTCATGGAGCACGAGTTGCTCCACAATACGAACACCCGAGGAAAGGCTCACAGTGGAATTTGAAGAACGTCTGGCAGCTCTCGCGACGAAGGTCCAGAATCAACGTCAGGCCATCGAGACCGAAGAGGCGACGAAGAACGCGTTCGTGATGCCGTTCATCTCGACGATCCTCGGGTACGACGTGTTCAATCCCCTCGAGGTGGTACCGGAGTTCACCGCCGACGTCGGCGTGAAGCGCGGCGAGAAGGTCGACTACGCGATCATGCGGGACAGCGAAGTCCAGATCCTGATCGAGTGCAAGAAGTCGACCGAGCCGCTGAAGATCGAGCACGCCTCTCAGTTGTTCCGGTACTTCTCCGTCACCAACGCCCGGATCGCCATCCTCACCAACGGTGAGGTCTACAACTTCTACACGGACCTCGACGCTCCGAACAAGATGGACGACAAGCCGTTCCTCGTGCTCGACCTCGGCGACATCGACGAGACGTTGCTCCCGGAGCTGCAGAAGCTCACCAAGGAGAGCTTTGATCTCGACTCGATCATCAGTGCCGCCGAAGAGCTGAAGTACGTAGGGTCCCTGAAGCGCGCGCTGGCCGCACAACTCCGCGAGCCATCCGACGATTTCATCAAGTTCTTGACCACCCGCGTCTACGACGGTATGTACACGCAGAAGGTGCGCGAGCAGTTCACCACACTGGTCTCGAAGGCCATCAAGCAGTTTCTGAACGAACAGGTGAACGACCGCCTGAAGACTGCCCTCGGCAGCTCCTTCGCCGCACCCCATTTCGAAGCGTCCGTCGAGAGCGTTCAAAGCCAAGCCATCGCTGAGGAGAACCTCGAGCAGCCCTCTGACGTCGTCACGACCCAGGAGGAGCTCGAGGGCTACCAGATCGTCAAGGCGATCGCCTGCAGCGAGGTCAAGCCCTACCGCGTCACACACCGCGATCAGAAGTCGTACTTCGCCGTGCTGCTCGACAACAACAACCGCAAGCCGGTCGCGCGGCTCTGGTTCAACGGCAAAAAGCAGAAGTACCTCGGCTTGTTCGACCAGGAGAAGAACGAGACGCGTCACCCGATCGACGCACTCGAGGACATCTACGAGCACGCTGACGCAATCCGCGAGACGGTTCGCACCTTCGCTGGCTGAAGCGGACCGGGGCTGCTTCCGCGCCCTGTCCGCAACGACTCCAGCATATGACGGTGGCTCATGCCACGGTGAGCAAGCAGGCCGAGCGACGACCCGAACCGCCCCTCCGCTCGCCTCGCGCAACCGAACAAAGAAGGAACGAGCAATGACCGGCCTGTCCGACTTCAAGGTCGACATCGTCTGGTGCACCCGTCCGCACCAGACGAGCCGCTGATGGCCGTCCTGCTCGACACACCTGCTTGGGCGTCGCGCTCGACGGTCGCCGACCGCGATGCCCTGCCGCTCGAGGTACTCGAGAACCTCATGCACTGGCCGAGCGTGCAGCGGGTGTGGATGCCGCATTGGTTGGCGTCGCAGGAGGCCGTGGTGTCGTCCATCTTCGAAACGCTGGAGTCCGCGCACGCCGCACGTCGTGCGTCCGCCGCCTCGTTTGCGTCGGCCGCTGAGTCTGTGGACGCCGTCCTCGACGGCACGTCGGACGCCGCGGACTTCGGCATCGGTGCACCAGCGTTACCGGTCATCACCGAGCCTGACGGCGGGCCGATCAACCGAGAGGCCGAATCCTCTCCCGTCGACGTAGCTCCCGTCGCCGTCATGGCCCGTCCGGCGACGAGTGCGGTTCTGACTTCGTCAGTACCGGCTGTGCAGGCGGCGGAGACTGCACCAACGCCGGTCCCTGCCGCGGCACCTTCCTCGTTGTCCCAGGACGAGGTGTTCGCGGCACTCACCAAGCTGGCCGACCTGGCGAAGGCTGGCATCCTGACTGAGGAGGAGTTCGCGCCGAAGAAGGCGGAGCTCCTCGCCCGACTGTGATGCAAGAAACGTCGGCCATGCACACGGGCCGTTGTCCAAGCGGACGTTGCCCTCCGACGATCGTGGGTTCGCCAACATCGTGCAACGGGGCCGGCGGTGAGTCCCATGCCGGTCGGTGACACGGAACGACGGATCGAGCAGCTGGCGGCAGCGGACGGACTGCGGTTCGAACGCAACGTCGTCCCGGCGATCACCCAACGAGGGCACCTGGACCTCCGCGATGCCGCGCCCGAGACGGTCTCGCTTCTCCGTGGTATCTACCTCGACCTCGGTGGGAACGAAGACGAGCTCGCAGCCAAGCGTCCGACACCCCTGCGCGGAGACTTCCTCCACGTCGCGACCCGGACGGTCGTCGAGATCGATGAGTTACAGCACTTCACAACGGCACGGCGCCGAACGCTCGTGGCGTACCCGCCGCAACTGTCGCTCGGATTTGACCTCAACGAGTACCTCCAGCTGTGTGACGAGTGGTCGAGTCGAGCCGATCGCCAATATGCGCACCGCCCGGCCGTTGGTTTCGGCCCCGGCGGCCGCCAGCGGCAGCGCGCTTACAACGATGCACTGCGGGACATTGCCCTCCCGGCGCTGGGATACGCACCCGTCGTGCGGATTGCTACGCCCGACCGAGATGGCGAGACTGCGTACGCCCGCGTCCGTGCCGAACTGCTTTCCCGAACAACCACCCGAACACCTCTCCATTCCGAGGAGCAGAACGATGAACGATGAAGTAGAGCTGATCAACGACGGCACCGGCCTGGCCGTAATCGGGGATCCGGCAGCGGTGGAGCGCTTCCTGTCCAGCACCGGTCTTCCCTCCCGTGAGCTTGACCTCCACAGACTCCGCCGGCAGTCATCCGGCGCCGCGAGCGCCCTCGCGCAGGCCGCTGCGGACGGTGTCGCCCAGTCCGGCCGCTGGGTGAAGCTGACGAAAGAATCGGCAGAGGCCGCGAAGAACCTGCCGCTGATGAAGGGCTCAAAACCCGGCGTCGGTCGCGCGATCGTGACGGAGAACGGGAAGATCAAAAGCATTCTCGAGATCGCGAAGGGTCCCGGCGCGCTCGCGGCAAATCCAGCCCTGCTTGCTGGCGCCGCCGGCATCATGGCGCAGGTCGCCATGCAGCAGGCAATGGACGAGGTGACGGACTACCTCGCGAAGATCGATGAAAAGGTCGACGACATCCTTCGGGCGCAGAAGGACGCAGTGTTCGCCGACATGATCGGCGTCGACCTCGCTCTCACCGATGCGCTCCGGGTCCGCGAGAACATGGGTCGCGTCCCGGACACGACGTGGCAGAAGGTGCAGCACACGTCCGTCATGCTTGACACCGTCCAGGCGTACGCGCTCCGGCAGCTCGACGCGGTTGCAGAGAAGCTCGAGGGCAAGTCGAAGATGGGCGATCTCGCAGCCGCTTCCGAGGCGGCCAAGGCATCAGTCGGAGACTGGTTGGCGGTCGTCGCACGTTGCTTCCAATTGCAGGACGCCCACTCCGTGCTCGAACTCGATCGAGTGCTCGAAGCAACCCCTGGCGAGATCGACGACCACCGGACCGCGCTGGCCCTCACACGCGAAGCACGTCGCGACCTGATCAAGACGAGCACGACGAAGATCCTGAGCCGCATGGACGACGCCGCCGAGCGGGCCAACTCGAATGTGCTGCTCCACCCGTTGAATGCGCACGTCGTGGTCGATTCCAGGAATCAGATGGCAAGCGGCGTCACCCAGTTCCACGGCCATCTGGGCATCGAGAGCGCCGGGCAGGCTCTGGAGTCAAAGCGGTGGTCGGCCGCAGCGCTCGAAATCAGGGACAAGGCCATCGACGCGGGTGAGAGCGGCATCGACGGTGCGAAGCGCCTCGGAGATGCGGCAGTCACCAAGGCGCGGTCCGCAGCCGGAGAGGCGGCGCTCGCGTTCGCGGAGCGGATCATGCCGCGCAGCGGGTCGAAGAAGGCGGACGACGAGTCCTAGCGTGCTGCGTGGCCCCCGCTTATTTCAGCGATCGTGCCAGGGACACGTCCGCCTGTTCGACACCGCGACCGGCCTGATCATCATCCACGCCGTCGTCGCCCTGCCGTTCTCGGCGTTCGTCATGCGGAACTTCTTCGTCGGCATCAGGATGACCCCAGGATCTTCACTTTGAAGGGTCGATGAAGGCGAAAAGCGACACCACCGGCGAGTCACGCACCTCGGCGCGGCGAGGCCCCGGATTCAGACCAAGCATAGTCGCGAAACCTCTGACGGAGCGCGCGATCGGCGATCCACAGGTAAGTGCCGCGGATACCACGAGTCAGCAGCACCGCGTAGATGTTCGACACGAAGCGCAACAGATCCTCGTCGGAGTACGTCATCCCCAGCCGTGGATTGTTCTCCATGCCCTTCTTGTCAAAGTAGCTCGAACGATCGAATACGATACGCCCGGCGTGCTCGTCGTAGCGGAGGTCCGGTCCGATGATAACGCCAGCGTAGTTCAGGTCGTACCCCTGAACAGTGTGAATCGAGCCCACTTGGTCGACGGCGCCTGCCGAATGTATCCAGTCCGTTTGCGTCTGGTTCCAGCGAAGCCGGCGCCCGTCTTCCTCGATGTCGTAGGCGGACGGATCCCTCTTGCTCTTCCACGGCCACGCATATCCCGCAACCAGTCGCGACAAACCGTACTGCTCGTCTCGCACCCGGATGGCGTCGTGCATCTCGCCAAGGTCGTCGAACATGCGGAACTCGTAGTCCGCGAACATCTGCGGAGCGGGATTCTCGTCACGCATGATGGCCCGGACGTACTCCACATAGTCCTCGCCCGCGCGAACTCGCATCTGGGAGAGCAGACGGTAGTACCGGTGATGCTCACGCGCTTCGGCGATCACGTTCACCTGCAGCTCGTTCGGGAGGTCCGCCGGCCGCACGCTCTGCTCGGAGTCGATGAGGAGGATCTGATTCGTGCTCTTCCGGCGGATCCAGTCGAGCTGCGTCCAGTGGTCGGCGTCGCTCCCGAAAAGTGCCGCGTTGATCTCGCCGAAGCTCTTGTTCTGCGGGCCCGACGCCTGGTTCGCCCGCTGATTCAGGCGGTGCGC
This sequence comes from Curtobacterium sp. MCBD17_040, assembly GCF_003234805.2. Classification (GTDB taxonomy): domain Bacteria; phylum Actinomycetota; class Actinomycetes; order Actinomycetales; family Microbacteriaceae; genus Curtobacterium. The sequence goes on along the minus strand of NZ_CP126273.1, from coordinate 1,113,464 downwards.
CTCGTCGACGATCAACAGGTCAAAGTCTTCGCTGCTCTTCCCGACATCGAACGGCGTGAGCACCATCGACGGGTGGAGCCCCGGCGTCTTGGCGAAGACCCTCCGGAGAGAAGCGCGCAACGCCTGCTGCGGCACGACCAGGCCCATGCGGAAGCCCTGCAGCAATTCGTGGTTGTCAGCCACGAAGAAGTCGCTGAACAGGGAATCGCCGTCCAATTCGTCGATGTCGATGCCCCGCGCGATGTCACTGAGCAGCTTCATCAGGTAAACCGCGACGACGGTCTTCCCAGTGCCGGGCGCGCCCTGGATCACGATCATGTCGCCAGTATCGCTCTCCAGGTCCTCGAACAAGCCCTCCAATATGTCTTCGATGGCGACAGCTTGATCCTGATTCAGAGCCTTGAACGGCGAGAGCTTGAACAGTTCGCTGTTCTCGATCTCCGCGACGTTGCGGGTGAAGAGCTTCTGCTCGCGGAGCGCTTCGAAGATCGCGTCGAACTTCTCGCGATATCTGGCGCGGGCGTAGTAGTCCGCGTCGACGATGCCCTCATTGCGGTTGAGCACCGCGTACTTGCCCTCACCCGCGAAGAGTCCAATCAATCGAGACTCGAGGTCGAGACAGACGGACTTGTTGAACGTGTCATCGAGCACCACGCGCACGGCGCCGAGAGAGCCGCGTTCCTCGGACTCGAGGTGCTGGCGCATACGCGCCGCCGCGTTGCGAGTCTCGCCCACGTACACACGCTTGCCATCGTCGAGAACGTAGACGACGGGCCAGTTCGTGAACCGGGGATCGAGCTCGCGCCACGCCTGGACCCGCGCAGCGTCGAACGGCAGGCGCTCGATGCTAAAGCCGGTCATACTTCGTGCTCCGGCCCTTCGCTCGGTCGACCGGGTACTTCTGGCGGGTCTCTTCGAGCTTCGTCCTGATGATCGCCTCCGGGTCGAGCCCCAGTCGGTCCGCGAGCATCAGACAATAGGTCAACACGTCAGCGAGTTCCCCACGCACGTTCTCGAGCGGCGCATCGTCGCTCCACTGATAACACTCGAGGAGCTCCCCCGCCTCGATCGAGACGCTCTTGGCGAGGTTGCTCGCACTGTGGAATTGGCCCCAATCGCGTTCGGATACGAAGGCTCGTAACTCGCCCATCAGTCCGTCGTCCGGCATGAACGAACGCTAACAGCCGAAAGGCGCGTCATGAGGCCCAGTAGGGCCTCAGAACAGCCTCCCGCCCGTGGGGCACTCAGGAGGTCCGATCCCGGCAGCGTGTCGTCGCTCGAAGGAGAGCACGGTCACGGGAAGCTTCCCGGGTGAACATTGGCGCTTGGACGACCGTCGTCACGGCGATCGGCACCGCACTGACGCCGATCCTGGTCGCGGTGCTCGGTATCGTCATAACCAAGCGGCAGTCGCGGAACTCCGAGCTGCTCAGGCTTCGCGTCGACTACTACCAGCAGTTGGTTCCGAATCTGAATCGGCTGATGTGCTATGTCACGTTCATCGGAAGCTGGCGTGACGATGCGCCACCCGACATCGTGGCGCTCAAGCGGCACCTGGACAGCGACTTCTACTGTGCAGCCCCCTTGTTCTCGCGAGCAGTGTCTGCCGCCTACGAGAACTTGATGTCGCGGAGCTTCAGTACCTTCGGCGCCTGGGGTTCAGACGCGAAGATCATCAGCAGCTCGTACAGACGAAGTCAGGCCTGGTGTCGACAGGACATCGGTTGGCAGCCGGGATGGGAGCAGCACTTCACCCTCGCTCCGCACGACCACATCGGCGTCGACGTCCTCGACGGGTACCGGAAGGCGTACGACGAGTTGTTGGCGCGGCTGGTCGATGACCTCCGTATCAGTCGCACTCGTCAGAACTACACCACTGCGAGAGTCTCCCTGAATGCCACCTCGCCGAGGCCGCGAGCGATCGACTGACGCACGAACGGCAGCTCGGGTTCCGAACTCCTTGCGCTCGCCTAGGTGTACTGCCCAGGGAGGTTGGTCAACCGAGTGATCGGTGACCGGTTCCCGATGGCGGTGTGGGGCCGGTGGTGATTGTAGTGATGCAGCCATGCCGGGAGGGCGTTCCGGCGGGCGTGCTCGGTCGGGTAGTGCCGTGAGAACGCCCACCCGTCGGCGAGGGTGCGGTGGAAGCGTTCGATCTTCCCGTTGGTCTGCGGCCGATAGGGGCGGGTCTTCTTCGGCGTGATCTCCAGCTCAGTGCAGGCCTCGCGCCAGGCGTGGGACTTGTAGGCAGAGCCGTTGTCGGAGAGGACCCGCTCCACCCGGACACCGCGTGCGGCGAACCACGACACGGCCCGCCGTAGCACCCCGATCGCGGTCGCTGCTTTCTCGTCGTCGTGGATCTCGGCGTAAGCGACGCGGGAGTGGTCATCGATCACGGTGTGCACGAACGCGGTCCCGATCAGCGGGCCGCGATGCTTGCTGCGGCCCTTACCGGGCGTTGCTGACCGGTTCCGCCCACCTTGCTGTCGGCCGACGTAGCGCCAGCCGCCGCCATCGGGGATGTTGCCGAGTTTCTTCACGTCGACGTGGATCATCGCGCCCGGACGTTCGTGCTCGTAACGGCGCACGAGTTCGCCGGTGCGGATGTCGATGTGGTGCAGCCGGTTCACCCGACAGCGGGTCAGCACGGCGTGCACTGTCGAGGCCGGCATGCCGAGTTGCCCGCCGATCCCAACGGGACCGAGGCGCTTTCGCCAGCGAAGTGCGACGACCTTCTTCACCAGCTCAGGGCGGGTGCGGTTCGGGGACCGGTGCGGACGGGACGAGCGGTCATGCATGCCCTCGGCGCCCATGGCCGCATACCGGTCGGCCCAGCGCTTCGCGGTCGGCCAGGACACGTGGAAGAACAGGGCTGCGTGCCGGACTGGCCAGCCGTCATCGACGATCAGACGACCTATCCGGAGGCGTTGGCGTGGTGTCAGGGCAGCGTTAGCGTGGGACACGAGGACCTCCTGCGGAGAGTGTGTGAACTAGACAGCTCCACTCCACTGCAGGAGGTCCTTCTCACATCCCAACGACTACAGCGAGTCGTCGCAACACAACCAACGTCCCTGGGCAGTACACCTAGAGCTACACACGACAACCACGGCGAGGTGCGCCCTGGCGCCGCGGCTGAGCGCTCTGCCAGGATGACCCCGAGCACCAGAGCCGAGGGGGATTCACATGAGCTACGGCACTCCGAGAGACGCAACGGCGCCGAGACCCGCTCGACGCATCAGCAGGGCACTCGCAACGATGTCCGCGGCTCACTGGGTCCGCGCGGCCCTCGTCGGCGTCGGCGGTTTCATCGCCGCGTACGCCATCGGCATCCTGACGATGCTCCTCGCCGCCCTCCTCGCGCCGCACACCGAGACCACGACCGGCTCGGGCACCGCGAACCTCTCCGACACCCTGACGAGCATCAGCGACATCGCCGCGACCCCGGTCCAGCTGATCCTGCTGGCCGACCTCGGCCGCCTCGGGATCAGCGGCCAGGGCGCACTCATCGTCCAGTTCGCCGGCTCGATCGCGATCGGGTTCGTGCCCCTCTTCATCGCCGCGGCGCAGATCATCGCGATCGTCGTGCTGAGCCGCCGGATCACGCGACCGCGCTCGCTGACGCAGCACGTCGCGATGTCGCTGCTGTCAGGCGTCGTGCTGGCGGTCCTGACGCTGGTGGCCGGGTTGGTCCTCCCGGTCCGGATCCCCGGCGGGAGCGGCGCGGCGGTCAGCACCATCAGCGGGCTCGGTGCTGGCGCGGTCCTCGTGGCGTTCCTCGTCGGGGCGATCGCGAGCTTCCTCGCGCGGGCGATCGTCGTGGCGACGCTGAGCAGCGCCCTCGCCGCGTGGTTCGGCGTCGTGCGCGTCGTCATGACGCAGTTCGCCGCGCTCACCGCGCTGGTGACGGTCGCCCTCATCGTGGTGGCCGCCGTCGAGCAGAACACCGCAGCTCCTGTGCTCCCCCTGGTGATCGGGAACGTGGCCGTCGTGGTCGTGGCGCTCGGGCTGTTCGGCGGTGCCGGCGTCTCGGACTCGGTGGGTCGCCTGCTGTCGCTGGGCGGCTCCGACACGAGCACGCCACACACCCTCACCGTGTTCTCGGGCACGGGCTGGCTGTGGCTCGCGGTCCTCGCCGCGGTCGTGAGCGTGTTCCTGGGTGGGCTCGGACTCGCCGTGCGACGTTCGGCGGCCGCACGGCCGGTCCTCGACTGGGCGCTGACACCGGCCGCGTACCTGCTGGTTGGCCTCCTCACGATGGTCCTCGGCACGGTCGTCGCGCACGCCGCGCTCTCCGCCGCGTCGATCAACGCGGACACCACGGCATCGGCGGGCGTCACCCCGTGGACGCCGGTGATGTTCGTGCTGTGGGGCGGCGTCGCCGAGGTCGTCGCGCGCTTCGTCGCACCGCGGGTCCTCCCCCGCGTCAGCCCGTCGGTCCTCGCCGTGGCCTCCCGTGTGCTCGGGAACGACCAGCCGGTGTTCGCCCAGGTCCGGCCGCAGCGCGCGCCCGTGGCGCCGGCCTCGGCATCACACGCCTGGCCGGTTCAGGACGCCGGAGCGACACTGCCGGGAGGCCCGGATCACGCGGACCTGGACGGCTGGGGCGACGTCGTGGGGCCGGCCCCGGCCTCCCGGTCGGGCGGACGATAGACGTGGAGTGGCCGCGACGGGCGTTTGCGTCGAAGGTCGTGCCGGAGTTCACGGCGGAAAAAGCGCTCCGCCTCGCGTCTCCCGCGTACTGGGGCCATCGCCAGTTTGTTGGTGAACGCACAGCAACCGTAGGCTGGACGGAGACCTGAACCCGACTCAGCATCAGGAGCACTGCCATGTCCAACAACTACTCAGAGCCGCCGCTGGGACCGTATGCCCCGCTGCCCGCTCCACCGGCTCAACGAGGAGGGCTCGGGAAGGCGGGGCTGATCCTCGGAATCATTGCAGTGGCCCTCGCATTCATTCCCGGCTTGCTGTACGTCGGCTTCGTGCTCGGCATCCTCGCGCTCGTGTTTGGGATCATCGCGCTGCGTCGAGGAACCGGCAGGGGACTTCCGGCGACCATTCTCGGTGGCGCGAGCATCCTGCTGGCATCTCTGTTTGGAGCGATCTACGGCGGCGGTGCTTCCACAACCCCGAGCGTCGCAGTTGACACGCCTGCTGCCGCTCACGCGACGAAAGCCGCGCCGACGAAGGTCAGCGCACCGGATGTGGTCGGGATGACCGTCTCCGCTGCTGAGAAAGAACTCGAGAGTCAGGACCTTCTCTTCGACGCAAATGGCGCGGACGATGATCAGACGGTCACCGCTCAGGATCCCGCTGCCAGCAGCGAAATCGCCCCGGGAACAGTGGTCTCCCTGACGGCACAACCGCCGCTTGGGTCGTCTGTCGCAGCTCCCGCGCCTGCGGGCAACAAGTTCGACATGGAGAGCACGAACCGAATCGATGGTACGAAGGCCGACTACCAAGAATGGGTCGACTCCTACAACGACAACTTCGTCTCCTCCAATGAGTTCGAGCAACCCGACGCGGGCAAGAAATACGTCGTGGTGACGGTGCATGTTGTCGCAACGACGGCTGGCGTCGACGCAAGCACTGTCGCCTACGATCTGGCGCTCTCGGACGCGAGCGGAAACGTGTACGACTCGACAACGCTCGTCGAAGGGCTGACGGAGATGCCGAGCGTGACCTTGGGGGCGGGTCAGACGGCGCAGGGACAAGTGGCCTTCGAGGTTCCCGACTCCTTCCACGGCGGCGTGGCGTCGTTCGGCGATGGAACGATCTTCGAAAAGACGAACTAGCGCGATCACGCCAGCAGTACGGAAGGGAGGGACGGCGCCAGCTGGCGACGCCCCTCCCTCATGTACTGCTGGCGTTCGCGGTTGCAGGCGCTGCAGCAAGAGGCGGTTCCGGTACGCGGATGGTCATGCGGAGAGGGAGCAACAGTCAGTCTCTTCGCGTTCGGGCGGCGACCTTCGCCCTCTCACATGCGCGCGAGTATCTCGGTTTTCTTCGCGGCGAACTCCTCTTCTGAGAGGACGCCGGCGTCACGAAGTGCTCCAAGCTGTTGAAGCTGCTGCATGTGATCCGGCTGCGCAGGCAAGCTCGGCGCAGCGCCGACAGGGGCGGCAAGTTCGACGATCGTGGGCGCTGCGGCGCGCGCGCGCAGCTGCTGCAGAATCGCCTCCCGGAACTGGGCCGCGTCCTCGCGCTTGACGCGGAAGCTAACCGTTCCCCCCGCTGTCCCTACCTCCACGCGATGGTAGAGCAGGCCGTCCTTCTTGTTCCCCACGCCAGAAACATGCTCGAGCGGGAGCATCTCGTACGCGTCCTTACCGCCTTTGATGCCGGTTGCGAGAAACGAAGCACCAGAAGTCATGATGCCAAGAGCGACCTTGACTCCTGACACTCCTCGCCCTCGTTCCCACTCGAGGCGATCCGGCCATAGTCGAACGGTGGCGTTCTTCCCGTCAATGTGACTGACAACCTCGTAGAGGGGCTGAGCCAACTCGGGCTGGAGAACGTCAGAAGCTTCCAGGTCCCTACGAGCCCTCGCCGCCCCTGACACCGCATTCGTCAGGTTGTCACGAACTTCCGACGCCGCTTGCCCCGCCGCGTCCTTCGCTTTGCTGAAGATCCCGCCCGCGACACGAGCCGCGAAGCCCGAGGGGGCACTGACAACAGCGCTGTCGCTGGTCTTCTCGGTCCACTTCGTTCCGTCCCACCAGCGTCGTTGTCCTTGACCGTCGTCGTACCAACCCGGCGCCGTGCTCATTGCATTCTCCTCGTTCAAGCGGAGTTCTCATCATACGATTGCCGCGGCCTCGAGCAGCCGCTCTCGCACAGGTAGCGCTGTGCCTTTCGCAGCTCCCCTATCCAGCCGTTCAAAGCTGTCACGACAAATCGCGGCGGCCAATGCGCGCGCTCGTGCTTCGGGTGCTCCGGGTACCGCTGTCGCAGGTACCTGCGAACGACCGCGCCCGGACGCGTCTCGTCCCGGTACCCGAGCTCCACCGCGAGCTCGCGGGGCGTCGATGTCGTCACGCCCCGGATCCTATTCGGGCGCTCGACGGTCCGGACCCGCGTCCACAGGCATCGAACCGACGGGCTGCAGCCGCGCCTCCCGGCTGAGTGCCGCCGACCGTGGCAGTGGGTCAATGGAGGCACCGCACCCGTCACCGATGAGAGGAACCGCCGTGCCCAACCGATTCGAGAACAAGGTCGCGATCGTCACCGGAGCGGGCTCCGGGATCGGCGCGGCGACGGTGCGCGCGTTCGTCGGCGAGGGTGCCCGCGTGGTGGCCGTGGACTCGGTCGGCGAGAAGGTCGCGGAGACCGCCGCGGGCCTCCCGGACGGAGCCGTGACCACGATCACCGGTGACGTCGCGCAACCGGCGACGATGGGGGAGGCCGTGCGCACCGCCGTCGACACCTACGGCCGCCTCGACGTGCTCGTCAACAACGCGGGGACGTTCACCTCGGGCGACATCACCGAGATCGAGCCGGAGGATTGGCGACGCGTCATCGAGACCGACCTGTCCGCCGTGTTCTACGGCACGCGCGCGGCGCTCCCCCACCTGCGCGAGACGAAGGGGTCGATCGTGAGCACCTCGAGCGTGTCGGGCATGAGCGGCGACTGGCGCATGAGCCCCTACAACGCGGCGAAGGGCGGCGTGAGCAACTTCACGCGGGCGGCGGCGCTCGACAACGGGGAGCACGGGGTGCGCGTCAACGCGGTGGCGCCCGGGCTCATCTGGACGGACATGACGCAGCAGCAGGCGCAGAACGAGGAGCTCAAGCAGGCGTTCGCCGAGCGGATCGCCCTGGGCCGCGGGGGTCAGCCCGAGGAGGTCGCCGCCGCGATCCTGTTCCTGGCGAGCGACGAGGCGTCGTTCATCACCGGGGCGATCCTGCCCGTGGACGGCGGCACGACCGCGAGCAACGGGCAGCCGCCGCAGGCGTAGCGCCGCCGCAACCGCGCGCGTCGACGACAACTGCGCCGTCGCCTGGCCGCGCACTTGTCGTCGACACGCGCCAGCGGCGCGATCGACGCGCCGCGACACGGAGGCACCGCGCGTAGCGTCCGCGCCATGAGCGACAACGAGCAGACCGAGCCCGTCATGGACGGCGCCACCGACGCGACGAACAAGGAGAAGCTGGCGGGCCTGATCGAGCAGGTGGACAACGACCACGGGAGCGAAGGCGCCTCGAGCATGGCCGACGAGCTCCGGAACCGGATGGCGGAGACGCAGGTCGAGCCCGAATCGGCCGCCGACGAGGAGGACTGACCCCGCTCGACAGTCCTGAGCACATCGGGCGACAGCCACGGGGCCGATCCGCTCCTGGACCTGACGGCGGAGGGCTTGCCCCTCACGGGCGAGGAGCTGGCAGATCTGGCGGAGCGCTGGTTCGAGGTGCGCCTGTCGGAACCCGTCACTGCGGCGCGTGCATCAACGCCATGACGTCCTCGGCGCCGAGATGGCCACCAACCACGCCTGCATCACCGCACGTGCGCACGTGCGCACGTGCGCACGTGGACGACAAGTGCCCCGCGCCCGCACGCGCACTTGTCGTCTGCGTGCCCAGGGCGGTCAGTTCATGTAGAGCCCACCATCGACATTCAGTGTGTGCCCCGTGATGAACGCCGTGTCCTCGCGGACAAGGAACTCGACGGCGACGGCGATGTCGTCCACGGTGCCGACGCGCCCGACCAGCAGGTCCGCGGCCATCGCGGCCTTGCGCTCGTCGGTGAGCGTGCCGCCCATGATGTCGGTGTCGATCGGGCCGGGGGCGATGGCGTTGACGGTGACACCGAGCGGACCGAGCTCCCGAGCGAGCGCGCGGGTGAGTCCGATCACGCCGGCCTTCGCGACCGAGTACGGGGTCTTGCTGTACGTCCCGCCACCGCGCTGGGCCGACACCGACGAGATGCTGACGATGCGTCCGACGCCGCTCTTGACCATCGATTCGGCCACGCGTCGCGAGACGTAGTGGACGCCGTTGAGGTCCACGTCGAGCACACGCGCCCACTCACCGGGATCGAGGTCGAGGTACGGCGTGGCGGAGCTGATGCCGGCGATGTTCACGAGCGCGACGATCTGGGGCAGCGCGGCCTCGAGCTCGTCGACGGCAGCGCGGACCGCCGCTTCGTCAGCGACGTTCGCCCCGGCTCCGGCAGCGCTGATGCCGAACTCCGTCTCGAGTTCCGCGGCCAGCTGACGGCACGCGTCGCCGTCCAGGTCGATGATCCCGATGTTCCATCCGTCGCGGGCCAGGCGTGACACGGTCGCCCGACCGATCCCGCGGGGCGACGCCGCTCCGGTGACGATCGCGGTGCGTGCCGCAGGGAAGGTGGAAGTCATGTTCTCTCTTTTCGTGGTGATGGTCAGGCCCGCGTCGGCGGCACCTGGACGACGGACGGGAGGACGCCCTCCGTGCTCAGCGGATCTGGGAGATCTCGAACACGGCGGGGTCCCCGCCGACGCGCGCTCCCGCCTCGAGCGCGTCGAGATCCGCGACCTCGTCCTCGGTCAGGTCGAAGCCGAAGACGTTGAGGTTCGTCCGCATCCGCCCGGGGTCGGCGGACTTGGGGATGACGATGTTGCCGCGCTGCAGGTGCCACCGCAGGACGACCTGCGCCGGCGTCACCCCGTGCTGCTCCGCGATCGCCACGATCGTCCCGTGCCGGAGGGCTGCACCCTGCCCGAGCGGTGAGTAGGCCTCGATCGCGATGCCCTTCGACCGGGCGTACTCGACCAACTCGCGCTGCTGAAACGACGGATGGATCTCGATCTGATCGACCGCCGGCACGATCTCGGTCTCGTCCAGTAGCCGCTCGAGGTGCGGGACGAGGAAGTTCGAGACCCCGATCGCGCGCACCGCGCCGTCGCGGTACAGCTGCTCCATCGCCTTCCAACTCGCCACGTAGGCGTCCCGCGCCGGAGACGGCCAGTGGATGAGGTAGAGATCCACGAAGTCGAGGCCGAGGCGCTCGATGCTCGCAGCGAACGCTCGGCGCGTGCTGTCGGCGCCCTGCTCGCCGTTGCGGAGCTTGGTGGTGACGAATACCTGCTCGCGAGGGACACCGCTCGCGCGGATCCCCGCACCGACACCGCTCTCGTTGTTGTAGGCGGCTGCCGTGTCGATGTGACGGTACCCGGCCTCGAGCGCCGCCTCGACCGCCTCCTGTGCGCCGTCGGGGGGTATCTGGAACACGCCGTACCCGACCTGGGGCACGTCGACGCCGTTGTTCAGGGCGATGGTCGGAACGGTCATGCGCGCCTCCAGGGTCGGCAGAACGGGTGCGTCGTCATCGCGGGCTCAGGACGAGCAGCGATACGGACTCGAGCGGGAGTTCGATCGTGATCGTCGCTGCGCCGTCCGCGACGTCGAGGGACCGCTCGTCCTCGAGGCGCTCGAGACCCATCCGCGCGTGGATCGCGGACAGCTGCTCCTCAGTGGGGTCCTGGGGCGAACCGAGCTCCTTCCAGACCGTGTGGGCGTTGCTGTGTTCGGCGTCGATCCGGAAGTGCTCCAGACGGTACTCGGACGCGGCCAGGCCGGAGACGTCCACCGTGACCGAGGCCGCGACGTCATCGGACTGGTACTGGTCGTCGGTGTGTCGGTACACGAGCACGGCGACCTCGCCGTCGTCGGCGCGTGTGGCCAGGACGTCCACCTCTTCCGGGGGGCTCGCGGGAGCCGTGGTGTCGAGCTCCGTCACGTCCCAGGCTGCGTCCGACGCGGCGGCGATCCGGGTCCCACCCAGCTTCGCGAAGAGGCGGTAGGCGTTGAGGAACGGCTTCTCGACTCCCCCGGCCGTCATGAGCGCCCGCGTTCCCTCGAAGTAGCGCTCACCCTCGAAGTAGAAGCTCCAGGTGGTGGCCTCGCGAACCGAGGCCACCTCGGTCTCGTTGAGGTCGAGGATCTTCTTCATGAGGTTGGCCTGGAACACGGGGTAGTACTCCGTGTTCTGGAACCCGAAGTTCGAGTTGTCGTAGACGCCCCAGTGCGCGGGCACACCCGCGTCGCACTCGTCCACGATCGCGGGTACGTCGGCGTACCGCGGGAACTCCGCCATGACGCGCAGGAGGCTCCGGATCTCGAACAACATCTTGGTCGTCATCGGCGACTCCTTGACCGGCGCTTCACCGCCCGTCGGACCGTACGTCCGCCAGGGGGTGAAGTGCGACCCCTTGGTGTGGAACGAGACGAAGTCGATCGGGAGGTCCCGCTCGTCGGCGTAGGCCAGGAACTGCCGCATGAAGCCGGTCCCGTCCGGTCCCCCGGTGACGGTGGGGCCTCCGACCTTCGCAGTCGGCAGCACACGGCGGACGGCTGCCGCGGTCACCTCGTACAGACGGTCGAACTCCTCGGGCGTACCGCGCCAGTAGAAGATGTCGGGCTCGTTCCAGAGTTCCCAGAGCCAGGTCGACACCTCGTCCTCGCCGTACCGCTCGAGGACGTGTTCAGCGAGGGCGGTCACGAGTCCGGCCCACTTGTCGTAGTCCTTGGGCGGGTACCCCCACTGCCCGGCTTCGTACGCGCTGTACACGGTGGGACTCTCGGTGAGCGTGAGCTCGGTGTGGGCGTGGTCGGGCACCAGGTCGCGCGGCGTGAACCCGAGCTCCACCAACACGTGATGGCCAGCCTCCACGATGGCGTCGTAGGTCTGGTCGGCGATCGTGAAGTCGTAGAACGGGGTGCCGGTCTCGTCCTCGTGGTAGACGTTGCCGCTGCCCTGGTGTGGGAGACCGAATCCGGTTCCGCTGATGAAGATGTAGTGGGGTCGTACGTGGAACGCGGTCGGCGAGAAGTCGCCGATGGTCCGCAGCAGGCGCTTACCCGTCGGTGTGTAAGTCCAGTTGATCTCGTCGTACCCGAGGCTGGCCCAGATCGGCGTGATCGCGGTGCCTGTGCTGGCAGCGTCGACCCTGACTGTCGCGCTGCGCACGTGTGGCGCTGCTGGGTCGTGGCCACCGGCAGTTGGAAAGACGGTGCTGACGGCGATGCCGGGGTTCTTGGCGTTCTGCTGGCCGGTGCCCTGCTCGGTGTCGGTCGTGGACGTCATTGTCGAACCTTTCGTGGTGCTGTTGATGTTCGGAGGAGGGAGGAGCTACTTGAGGCTGCCGATCGCCAACCCGCCCTGCCAGTACCGCTGCATGGTCAGGAACGCGATGATCAGCGGGATGACGGAGATGAAGGAACCGACGACGATGATGCTCCAGAGCGAGTCGGTCCCCGTTCCGCTGTTGGCCGAGGCGAGGCCGTTCCACAGCCCCAGGCCCACGGTCACGGGGTAGAGCTTGTTGTTCGACAGCACCGCGAGCGGGAGGAAGTAGTTGTTCCAGGTGGCCACGATCGAGAGCAGCAGCACCGTGACGATCGCCGGGCGCATCAGCGGGAGCGCCACCTGGAAGAACGTCCGGAGTTCTCCCGCGCCGTCGATACGCGCAGCCTCGAGCATCTCGTCCGGCACGGCGTCCGCGGCGTAGACCCGCATCAGGTACACGCCGAACGGGTTGAGCAGCGACGGCAGGATCACTGCCCAGATCGTGTCGGTGAGGTTGATCTGCGAGAAGAGCACGAACGTCGGGATCACGAGCGCCGTGAGCGGCACCATCACGGAACCGAGCAGGATCGCGAAGCTGAGGTTGCGCCCTCGGAAGTCGAACTTGGCGAATCCGTAGCCCGCGAGGATCGCGAGGACGGTCGACCCCACGCCACCGCTGAGTGCGTACAGGAACGAGTTGCCGAGCCATCGGAGGTAGATGCCGTGGCTGTAGCTGAAGAGCATGCCGATGTTCTGGAACAGCGCGAAGGTCTTGTCGAACCACAGCGCGCCGGCGGACGGGTTGAACAGTCCGTGCGCGTCCTTGGTGCTGGCGACGAACAGCCACCAGATGGGGAGCAGGAAGTACACGACGAGGACCACGAGGAACACGTGGGCCGCGACGTTCCTCGGCTTCTTCGCGCCTCGGCCCTTGCTCGACGGCGCCGAGGCCCGGTTCGACGTCTTCGCTCGCGCGGGTGCGGTCGTTGCCATCAGAGAAAACTCCCCTTCTTACGGGTCAGGAACAGGAAGATGTAGACCCCGATGAACACGATGATCCCCAGGGCGAACGAGACCGCCGACGCGTAGTTGATCTGGGAGAACTTGAACGCCAGGTTGTAGGCGTAGATGTTCGGCGTGAACGCCGGTCCGATCGAGCCGTTCGCCTGCGGCGTGAGCACGGTGGGCTCGGTGAAGAACTGGAGCGTGCCGATGAGCGCGAACACGAGTATCAGCACGAGCGCCGATGTGACGAGCGGGACCTTGACCCGCAACGCGATCTGACGCGCGCTCGCCCCGTCGAGCCGAGCCGCCTCGTACAGGCTGGGGTCGATGCCCTGGAGTGCCGCGTAGATGATGATCATGTAGTAGCCGACCCACTGCCAGACCACCACGTTGAGCAGGCCGCCGAAGATGTTGTGCGAGCTCAAGAGGTTGGGCGCCGACGTGTGGAACAGCGCGAACAGGTCGCTCAACGGCCCGAAGCTCGGGCTGTACAGGAAGCCCCACATGAGGGCGCCGACCACGGCGGGGATCGCGTACGGGACGAAGATCATCAGCCGTGAGAACCGAGCCAGTTTGGTCGTGAGCGTGTCGAGCACCAGCGCAGCGGCGAGTGAGATCGCCATCTGGATGGGGATGAGCACGACCGAGAAGACGACGACGAAGACAGCTCCGCCCAGGAAGTCCGGGTCGGTGAAGGCCTTCACGTAGTTGCTCAATCCCGCGAAGCTGGTGCCGGCGACCAGGCTCTGGCTGAACAGGCTCTGGTAGAAGGCGTACCCGAGCGGGACGATCAGGAAGACGACGAAGACGACACCGAACGGTGCGATGAACAACCATCCGAGCCCTTGTCGCCTCCTCACTCCACCCCGCCGGGCACGCACGATCGTGTTTCTCTGTTTCGCTGGCGTCGTTGCCACCGAAGACTCAGCGCCACTCATTCGACTGTCCTCGTCTGTTCGTTGATGCCGGACACGGCGGCTCGCGCACCCGGTCCGATGGATCCCGATCCGGAGCTCTCGGGGATGTGGTGTCCGAGAGCTCCGGAAGGGTGGTACCGCTCGTCGCGGCGTTCTGCCGGCGGAGGCGCCAGCATGCATGGCGCGGAACGCGCTCTCGCCGGCGGGTGCGCCGCGACTACTTCTTCAAGGAGAAGTCCTGCGAGGTCGCGTACTTCGTGATGGTCGCCTGCAGCGAGTTCAGCGCCTTGCTGGTCGACGACCCGGAGTTGGTCTTGGTGAGCTGGGACTGCAGCTGCGTGTAGTAGTAGTTCTGGAACGGGCTGTAGACGGTGCCCTTGTATCCCTTGGCTGCGGGGATCCAGACGTCCCTGTTGGACTTCTGGCCGCCGAAGAACGGGTCCGACGCGTTCACGAACCAATCCGCCTTCTGCGCCTTCAAGTGCATCGGGAAGTGCGCCCCGATCGTGGTCTGGTTCTCGTTCCCGAACAGCTTGATCGCAACCTCGGCGGCGAGCTTCGGGGTCTTGGACTGCGACGTCACTGCGTAGGTGGACCCGCCCCAGTTCACCTGCACCGACTTGTTGGCACTCCACTGCGGAAGCGGTGCCAGCCGCCAGGGAGCGTCATCACCGGTCGGGATGCCGAACGTACCGAGGTGGCCGGGCTCCCAAGAGGGGGCGATCATCGTGGCGAGTTGGTTCTTCGACAGTTTGGTCGTGAAGTCGGTGGTCTGCTGGCCGACGGTGGTGATGAGTCCCTTGTCGACGAGGTTCGACCAGTAGCGGAGCACCTTCTTGTTGGCCGCACTGTTGATCTTCACACCGAGCGCGGCCTTGTTCTTGATGTTGTAGCTGAAGCTCTGCTTGGCGGTCGAGCCGGCGGCTTGATTGAACATCGCCTGTGTGAACGCGGGCGTGTCGCTCGGCCAATCGCCGAAGGCCGGTCCCCCCGCGGCCTTGAGCTTCTCCGCCGCCGACTGGTACTCCGCCCAGGTCTTCGGCACCGTGAGGTCGTACTTGTCGAAGATCTGCTTGTTGTACATCATGGCAACCGGCCCGCCGTCGTCCGGGATCGCGTAGATGTCGCCGTTCTGCGAGATGTCCTTCAGGGTTCCGGCCGAGAACTGGCGCTTCACCTTGTTCGCCCCGTACTTGCTGAGATCGACGAGCGCGTTCTTGATCTCGAAGCTCGGCAACTGCTCGGTCTCGAGCATGATGACGTCAGGAGCGCCCTTCTTCGCCGCGATGGCCGTCGAGAACTTGTCGTACTCGGCGGAGCCCGCACCGGCATTCGTCCAGCAGATCTGCACGTCCTTGTGCGCCTTGTTGAACTGGTCGACCGCGACGGACGCGGTCGGTGACCAGGCCCACAGGGTGACCACCGGCGCCGCGGGATCCACGATCTTGTTGGCGCAGGAGCGACCGGCGGCATTCGCCGGACCCGAGAAGCCCAGGGCGCTCACCGCGACGAGGCCAGCCGCTGCCAGCACCGCCAGGAACGATTTCTTGTGCACTGTGATTCCCTTTCGGTTGTAGCTCGTCGACGTCGTCGTCAGCCACCCGTCATCTCGATCGTGTGAGGTCGACCGAGGCGGAACCACGAGATGGCCAGGGAACCGTTGGCACGACAGCGAGGTGTCGGTCATCCTTGACCTTCCTGTGTGGGCGGTCCCGCCTGGGACTCCCTCTGCACGGCGCGGAGCGCGCCGAGAAATGGCGCGTCGGGCACGCCACGAGATGATCGTCGCGGTCCCGGTGGTCACTTCTGCGTGTCCTGGTGGGCGACGAGCTACGGTCAATCTAGCGGCCGAATGCTGACTGTCAAGGGTTTATTGTTTACAATCTCGATCGAAGGAGGCCCGGATGACGTTTCCAGGGCTCAACGCCCCCGTCGCGCAGCCCGCGCTCTCGCAGAGCGTCGTGGACGTGCTCCGGGACATGATCAGCCGCGGTGACCTCGTCCAGGGGCAACATCTCAAGGAGACGGAGATCGCGGTGGCACTCGGAGTCAGCCGGGGTCCCGTGCGCGAAGCGTTTTCCCAGCTGGCCAACGAGGGCTACGTCGAGCTCCGTCGACACCGAGGCGCATTCGTCGTGACGCTCACGCGGCAGGACATCGACGAGGTGTACTCGCTCCGACTCGCGCTCGAACGGCTGGCGATCGAGCGAGCCGCCACCCGTATGACGCCCGCACGCTTCGCCGCGATGGATGTGATCCTCGATCGGATGCAGCAGGTGACCGCGGACTACAGCCCGACCGAGGCGGTCGAACTCGACTTGGCGTTCCACGATCTCCTCTACGAAGCCGCCGAGCACCAGCGCCTCAAGCGCTCGTGGGAGTTCATCCGGAGTCAGGTCGAGTTCTTCCTCCAGGCACGGAACACGTCCCATCGCGACTTCCTGGAAGTCGGTCACGATGAGCACAAGGCCGTTCGCGACGTCCTCGCGACCGGTGACCCCGCACGAGCTGCTGCAGCCATTGAGCAGCACCTACGTGGTGCGTACGGGATGCTCCTCGAAGACCATCCCGAGGACGAGTCATGACCATGCGACGCCCGGACCACGTCGCTAGGATCCCGATCACCACGTCCGGTCCAACGAAGGAGCGAGTGTCGTGACGCGTCTGTGGAACCAGCCCACCCAGTTCGTCGACGAGATGATCGAGGGCTTCGTCCTCGCGAACGGCGATCGAGTCCGCCAGGTCCGAGGCGGTGTGACCCGGTCCACGAGGAGCCCGGACCCCGAGGTCTCCGTGGTCATCGGCGGCGGCTCGGGGCACTGGCCGGCGTTCGGCGGTCTCGTCGGGCCGGGGCTCGCGCACGGTGCGGCGATGGGCAACCTGTTCGCGTCGCCGTCGTCGATCCAGGTCGAGTCGGTGATCCGCGCGAGCGAGCATGGCCGGGGCGCCCTGCTCAGCTACGGCAACTACGCCGGCGACGTCCTCAACTTCACGGCAGCGCAGGACGCGGTCCGGGCGGACGGCATCGACTGCCGCACGGTCCTCGTGACGGACGACATCTTCAGCGCGTCGAGCGACGAGCGCGGCAAGCGTCGCGGCATCGCGGGCGACCTCACGGTGTTCAAGGTGGCCGGGGCCGCCGCTGCCGAGGGCATGGACCTCGACGACGTCGAGCGCGTGGCGGTGCTGGCGAACGAGCGGACACGGTCGATGGGCGTCGCGTTCAGCGGCTGCACGCTGCCCGGCGCGGACGAACCCCTGTTCGACGTCCCCGAGGGGCGCATGGCGATCGGGCTCGGCATCCACGGCGAGCCCGGCATCGACGAGACCGACATCCCCAGCGCCGAGGGGCTCGCCGAGCTGTTCGTCGAGCGACTCCTCGCCGAGGCGGAGATCCCGGAGGGCGTCGACCTCGACGACGCGCGCGTGGTCCCGATCCTCAACGGGCTCGGGTCGGTCAAGGTCGAGGAGCTGTTCGTCGTCTACCGCTCGATCGCGGGGCTGCTGCAGGACCGTGGGCTCACCGTGGTCGACCCGCAGGTGGGCGAGTTCTGCACGAGCTTCGACATGGCCGGCGCGTCCCTGACCCTGCTCTGGCTCGATGACGAGCTCGAGCGGCTCTGGACCGCGCCCGCCGACACCCCGGCGTTCCGTCGGGGCAGCGTCCAGCAGGACCTCGTGAGCGCCGGACCGACGGCCGCGGAGGCCGACACGGAGGACGCGATCCGGCCCTCCAGTGCGGAGTCCCGCGAGACCGCGAGCCGCATCGTCGACCTGCTCCGCACGGTCGCGACGACGGTCCAGGACAACGTCGACGACTGGGGTCGTCTCGACTCGATCGCCGGTGACGGCGACCACGGCATCGGCATGCAGCGCGGCGCGAGCGCGGCACTCGAGGCCGCGACCGCCGCTCTGGAGGCCCAGGGCGGCGCCGCCACGGTCCTCCACCGGGCGAGCGCCGGCTGGGCCGACCGCGCGGGCGGCACCTCGGGCGCGCTGTGGGGCGTGCTGCTGCGGACCCTCGCGAGCGAGCTCGACGACGAGACGCAGCCGACCGCCACCGCCGTCGCGACCGGTGTCGCCCAGGGCCGGGAGGCCGTGCAGTCGGTGGGCGGAGCGGCCGTCGGTGACAAGACGATGGTGGACGCGCTCGTGCCGTTCGCCGACACGCTCACCGCGCGGGTCGACGTGGGCGACGACCTGGCGACCGCGTGGGCCGCCGCTGCCTCCGCTGCCGAGGAGGGTGCGGCGTCGACGGCGGACCTCGTGCCGCACCTCGGGCGCGCGAAGACGCACGGCGACAAGGCCGTCGGCTCCCCCGACCCCGGCGCCGTGTCGTTCGCGGCGATCGTCGGCGTGGTGGGCCATGCACTCGCAGGTGGCACGGACACCGACGGAGTACACCGGGACCCCGGAGCGACAGACCGTCGCGAGGAAGGAGCCACGCGATGACGCAGTGGCGGTTGGTGATCGGCTCGGACGACGCCGGGTACGACTACAAGGAAGCGATCCGCAAGGACCTCGAGGCGAGCGACCTCGTGGCCTCGGTGGTCGATGTCGGCGTGGACGCCGACGGGCACACGAACTACCCGACCGTGGCGACCGCCGCGGCGGAGATCGTCGCCCGCGGGGACGCCGACCGGGCGATCCTGTTCTGCGGCACGGGCCTCGGCGTCGCGATCTCGGCGAACAAGGTGCCGGGCATCCGGGCTGTGACCGCGCACGACTCCTACTCGGTGGAGCGCTCGATCCTGTCGAACGACGCCCAGGTGCTCTGCATGGGGCAGCGCGTCATCGGCCTCGAGCTCGCCCGCCGCAACGTGCGGGAGTGGCTGACGTACGAGTTCGACAGCTCGAGCGCGTCGAACGACAAGGTCGAGGAGATCCGGGCGTACGAAGCAGCGCACTGAGTACGAGCGGCCGGCGTGAGCGCGAAGCATCCCGGCGCGATGAGGTGCTCGATGACCGGCACCCGGGAGGCGCGACCCGCGTCGAGCACGCGGGCCGCGCCTCCCGGCTGGTCGGGTGGGTCAGTCGGACAGGGCCGCGGACAGGAAGGCGACCGCCTGCGCGATCGCGGCCTTCGCCGCGTGGGTGTCGTGCATGGAGTTGACCATCACGAAGTCGTGGATGATCCCCTGGTAGCGCACGGCGGTGACGGGCACGCCCGCGCGGCGGAGCTTGGCCGCGTAGGCCTCGCCCTCGTCGCGGAGCACGTCGGCCTCGCCCGTGATCACGAGGGCCTGCGGCAGGCCGGCGAGCTGCTCCTCGGTGGCGCGGAGCGGCGACGCGGTGATCTGCGCACGGTCCTCCTCACTCGTCGTGTACTGATCCCAGAACCAGCGCATGCCGTCGCGGGCCAGGAAGTACCCCTCGGCGAACTCGTCGTACGAGCCGGCGTCGAACGCGGCGTTCGTGACCGGGTAGAACAGCGCCTGCGCGCGGAACGTGATGTCCCCGCGCTCCTTCGCCATCAGGGTGAGGACGGTCGCCATGTTGCCGCCGACCGAGTCCCCCGCGACGACGAGTCGCGACCCGTCGAGCTGCTGCTCGGCACCGTGCTGGACGACCCACTGCGCGACCGCGTAGGACTGCCCGTTCTGCGTCGGGTACTGCGCCTCGGGAGCGCGGTCGTACTCGGGGAACACGACGGCGGCGCCGGTGCCGACCGCGAGGTCGCGGACGAGCCGGTCGTGCGTGTGGGCGTCGCCGAAGACCCAGCCCGCGCCGTGCGTGTAGAGCACGACGGGCAGGACTCCGGTGGCTCCCTGCGGTCGGACGATCCGGACCGGCACGCTGCCGGTCGGGCCGCCCTCGACGGTGATCCAGGTCTCGTCGACCTCGGGCTCGCCGCCGCGGGACGTCACACGTCGAGGACCGCGGCGACCGCCTCGATCTCGACGAGCTGCCCGTCGTACCCGAGCACGGTGACGCCGAGCAGGGTGCTCGGGACGTCGTGCGCACCGAACGCGGCACGCACGACGTCCCAGGCGGCGATGAGGTCCGCCTGCCGCGACGACGCGACGAGGACCCGCGTGCTGATGACGTCCTCGATGCCGGCGCCTGCCGCGCCGAGCGCCGTCACCATGTTCTCGACGCACTGCGCGGCCTGCCCGGCGTGGTCCCCGAGCGCGACGGTCGCGCCGGTCTCGTCGAGGGGACAGGCCCCTGCCAGGAACACCAGCCGCGCGCCGGCGGGAGCGGTCGCAGCGTAGGCGTAGTCGACGCCCTGCGCCAGGCTCGCGGACCGGATGAGCGTCACGGTCTTCGGATCGGTCGTCTCGCTCACGCGACCATCCTCCTCGCTCCTCGTCAGCGTGGTCCGGCACCGGGCCTTCCGCTCGATCACCTGCACAGGACGAGGCGTGGGCCGCCGAGTAGTCAACGGCCGAGCGCCCGCTCCATCGCCCGGATCGACTGCTTCGTTGCGTACTCGTCACGCTCGGTCTGTGCGTCCTCGATCCAGAGGTGCACGACGCCCGTGTACCGGCCGGTGCTCACGCCGTCGCGCGGGGCGAGATGCAGCACGACGCCCCATCCCTGCTCCGACTGTTCCCACGAGTGGTCCGGGGTGTGGAACGGCTCGATCGACAGCACCTCGGCCCGCTCCGCGATGTGACGGCCCTCCGTGTCGGTCGCGGTGTCCCAGAGCGCGATCCCCTGCGGGGAGAACGCGAGCTGGCACGGGAACGTGACGGAGAGACCTGGGTCCCACGCGGCGAGGTCGTCCTTCGTCGTCGGGGTCGCCAGCGCGCTGACGAAGGCGATCCCGGGATGCCGGGCAGTCAGCGCCCCGCGCTCGTCCCTCCGGCGGAGTGGCACCAGACGCAACGGGCCACCGGCCGCGCACGCGATGGTCGCGAGACCCCCGGCGCGCAGGGCGAGCGGGAACGCGTCCGAGTGGACGCCGTGGATGCGGACGAGCAGCACGACCGTCAGGACCGCGAACACGACGGCGAGCACGCTGAACACGATGGTCGACGGATGCCGCCGGGCCGTTGCAGCGAGCGACGCCGACGTCGCGCGGTGCTCGCCCACCGGCACGCCGGACCCGGGCTGACTCACTGCGCCGGAGGCGTGCTGCCGTCCATCGTGACCTTCCCGGCACCGGAGTCCCAGGTGTACGTGGCGTTCGCGCGGCCGGTCGGATCGGCGTCGGAGTCGTTGCCCTGCGGGTACGGGTAGGTCACGGCGATGCTCGTCGACGAGGTCCGCCGGACCGTGGGCTGGAACGCGTACTGCTCCTTCGTCGCGGTTCCGAGGTAGGTGCCGTCGTGGAACAGCAGGATCGCGTACGGGGAGCTCGCCGTGGAGCCGGAGACGGTCACGACCGACCACGACAGCGGCGCGCAGGGGTCGTACCCGGAGTAGTCGGCGCCCGCCGCGTCCCAGTGGGCCGTTCCCCGCAGGTTCACCGGGAGCGGGAGTGCCGCGATCCCCGTCGCGGCGGCAGCCCGCCCCGTCGCGGGTCCGCACGTGCTCGTCGCGCTCGGGGTGCTCGTGGTGCTGGGCGAGGCGGGGGCGGCGGACGGTGTCGGGGTGCTGTGGGCGACCGTCCGCGCCGTGCTGCTCGGGTGCGGCGAGGTGGTCCCGCCCGAGCACCCGGCGAGCACCACGGTGAGCGCCGTGCCGAGGAGGACCAGACCCGAGGAACGTCGTGTGAGCATGCCTCCACATTGGCCCCGCTCGCCGAGCGCGTCCTGACCGTGCGCCGAAGCGCCAGGATGGAGTCCATGGACCCGAGCATCGCGATCGTCGGCCCGGGTGCGATCGGCACGACGGTGGCAGCAGCGCTCCACGAGGCCGGTCGGACCCCGCTGCTCGCCGGCCGGACGCCGCGGGAGCACCTCCGGCTCCGGACCCCGGACGGCGCGGTCGTCGTCGTCCCCGGGCCGGTGCACACCGATCCGACGACGGTATCCGGACCCGTCGACGTCGTGTTCCTCGCCGTCAAGGCCACCCAGATCGAGACCGCCGGGCCCTGGCTCGCCGCGTTGTGCCACGCAGACACGGTCGTGTGCGTGCTGCAGAACGGGGTGGAGCAGGAGGCGAGCGTCGGTCCGTGGGTCGCGGGCACGGTCCTCCCGGCCGTCGTGTGGTTCCCCGCCCAGGCCGAGCCGGACGGCACGGTGGCGCTGCGGCGACCGCCGCGCCTGACGCTCCCCGACGTGCCGGCGGCGCAGTCGGTGGTCGATGTCTTCGAGGGCACCCGGTGCGCGGTCGACGTCACCGAGGACTTCGTGACCGTCGCGTGGCGCAAGCTCCTCCACAACGCGGCCGCGGGGCTCATGGCGCTGAGCGGGCGGCGATCTGGGATGTTCCGACGTGAGGACGTCGCCCGGCTGACGCTCGACTACCTCGCCGAGTGCCTCGCCGTGGCACGGGCAACGGGCGCCCGCCTCGGTGATGAGGTCCCGCACGAGGTCCTCGACGGCCTCCGCGCACAGCCGGCGGACCTCGGGACCTCGATCCTCACCGACCGCGCCGCGGACCGCCCGCTCGAGTGGCGGGTCCGGAACGAGGTCGTGGCACGGCTCGGCCGCACGCACGGCATCCCCACCCCGGTCAGCGACGTGGTCGTGCCGCTGCTCGCCGCCGCGAGCGACGGGCCCGGCTGACCCGGGAGGCCCGCCACGGACGGTCAGGCGGTCGGCACGGGAGCCAGGACATCCCTGAGCCGGAAGGCGCTGATGTCGTCATCGGTCCGACCATCGAGGGCGAGCTCCGCCAGGATCCGCCCGATCGTCGGCGTGAACTTGAACGCGTGTGCTGCCCCGAGCGCGACGAGCACGTCCGGGTGCCCCGGCAGCGCGTCGACCACGAACCGCCGGCCGGGGGTCAGCGTGTACTGGCAGGTGATGGTCCGGACGTCCTCGCCGCTGGCGGGCAGGAACCCGCGCATGAAGGTCCGCAGCTGGTCCAGGAGCTCCTCGGAGTGCCGGAAGGTCCGCTCGTCGGGCGTCATGCGGTTGTCGGAGGCGTCTCGACCCGCCTTGACGGTCGGCTCCCCGTAGGTCGGGAACCCGTAGTAGCAGGGCTCGTCCTCCCAGATCCACACGGGGAGCCGGTCGTCGCCGAAGTCCTCGGGGCGGTCCGGCCCGAAGTACGTGACCTGCTCCTGCATCGTCACGAGCGGGACCTCGACACCGAGGGGCGCGATGAGCGCGTTCGTCCACGCATCGGCGGCGACGACGACCTTCCGCGCTCGGACCTTCCCCGCGGTCGTCATGACCACGACTCCGTCGGGTTGGGGTCGGAGCTCCTCGACCCGTGTCCGGTCGCGGAGCACCGCTCCGTGCGACCGTGCCTGCATCTGGAGCGTCGCGACGGTGCGCGACGCGGGGACGATCCCGGTGTCGGGCGAGAACACGGTCTCGACTCCCGGGGGCAGGGTGAACTGCGGCCAACGAGCGCGCACCGCGTCGCGGTCGAGGACCTCGAACGGCAGGTCCTGCGCCGTGAGTGCCGCGGTGAAGGCCGTCACGGGGTACGGACTGCCCGGTGGCACGAACACGACGCCGCCGGTGGTGGTCACGATGCGTTCGCCGCTGACGCGTTCCAACTCGCCCCAGTCCCGGTACGCCGACTTCGCGAGCCGGACGTAGGCCTCGTCGCCGTACGAGGTGCGGAGGATCCGCGACGTGTCGTGGGAGGCACCGCGCACGTGACCGAACTCGAACTGTTCGAACAGGACCACCGTCGCACCCCGGAGTGCCAGGTGGTGGGCAGCGGCGCTGCCCAGCGCCCCGGCGCCCACGACGGCGACGTCGAACTCCTCCATCGCGGTCCGGTCAGTCGATCGGTGCGGGGCCGAGCTCGTCGAGCAGCTTCTGCAACGCCACGTACGCCCGGTTCCGGTACGCCACGAGTTCCGGCGTCCGGTCGGCCGGGACGTCGAGGTACCCCGCGCCCGACTTCGTGCCGAACTTGCCCTCGGCCACGAGCGCGGCGAGCGACTCCGGGGTCGCGAACCGCTCCGGCCACCGGGTCTGGAGGGACGCGTAGCAGAACGCGTACACGTCCAGGCCCGCCATGTCGGCGATTGCGAACGGGCCGAACACGGGCAGCCGGAAGCCGAACGTGGTCCGGACGATGGTGTCGATGTCCTCGGGGCTCGCGATGCCCTCGGCGGCGATGTCCGCTGCCTCGGAGAACAGCGCGTACTGCAGGCGGTTGAGGACGAAGCCGACGCTGTCCTTGACCCGGGCGGTCTGCTTGCCGGTCGCGCGGACGATCGTCTCGGCGGTCGTGATCGCGGACTCGGTGGTGGTCTCGTGGGGGATGATCTCGACGCCGGGGATGAACGGCGCGGGGTTCGAGAAGTGCACGCCGAGGAACCGTTCGGGTCCCTCGACGGCCTCGGCGAGTGCGCTGATGCGGATGGTCGACGTGTTCGAGCCGATCACCGCCTCCGGGCCCGCGGCCGCGCTGATCCGGGCGAGGGTGGCGTGCTTGATCTCGATCTTCTCGGGCACGGCCTCCTCGATGAACTCGGCGTCGGCGACGGCGGCCTCGACGGACTCGGCAGGGTGGACGAGCGCGGCGATGCGCTCGACCGCGTCGGCGGGGAACAGCCCGTCGGCGACGAACTGCCGAGCCTCATCGAGCAGCCGCGTGTGGTTGCTCGCGGCGATCTCGGCGGAGACGTCGGCGAGGGCGACCTCGGCCCCGGACAGCGCGAGCATCTGCGCGATCCCGCCACCCATGTACCCGGATCCGACGACGGCGGCTCTGATCTGACTCATCGTGCGACCTCCTGGGGCAGCAGGGTGCGGATGTACCGCTGGTTGGTGGCGCAGACGCCGAGGCTGTCCCCGCCGTACTGCTCGGTCATGATGATGCCGCGGAACCCGACGTCCACGGCCTCGCGCAGGACCTGCCGGTAGTTGATGATGCCGGTCTCCATCGTCGAGGGGACGCTCGTCGCCCAGGAGCCGTCAGCGGCCTCGTCGCGTGTGTAGTTCTTGACGTGCAGGTAGTTCGCGTACGGGAGGGTCGCGGAGAACACCTCGCGCCAGTCCTCGACGGGACGGTGCAGACGGATCAAGTTCGCGACGTCGGGGTTGAGGCCGACGTTGTCGAGGCCCACCGCCTCCACGAACCGGACGGCGCTCTCGGCCGTGCCGAGGTACGTGTCCTCGTACATCTCGAGCGCGAGGGGCAGCCCGACGTCGGCGGCGTGCTTGCCGAGCTCGCGGATCGACCGGACGGCGCGGTCCCAGACCTCCGGGTCGTCGGGGTCCTTCGGCCCGGGCGCGGTCCAGAACCACAGGGCCTTGCGCTGGGCCTCGCTGAACGGCTGGTGGAGCCCCGTCGAGAACACCTGCATGCCCCACGCGGCCGCGGCGTCGATCGTGCGGTGCGCGTACGCGAGGTTCTCCTCCTCGTGCCCGGGCATGATGACGCTCCGGCGCTGCAGGTGCACGCTGGGGATCCCGATGCCGTGCTCCCTGGCGGTGGCGAGGAGCTCGTCACGCTTGC
The DNA here is from genome assembly GCF_003234805.2 of Curtobacterium sp. MCBD17_040. Classification (GTDB taxonomy): domain Bacteria; phylum Actinomycetota; class Actinomycetes; order Actinomycetales; family Microbacteriaceae; genus Curtobacterium. The sequence continues at coordinate 1,088,018 of NZ_CP126273.1, read as the reverse complement.
CGGGGTCGTAGTCGGCGGGGCGGATCCGGTCGTCGGCCATCTCGGCGAGCGTGAAGCCCACCCGCTCGATCTGGGCGAAGATGTCGTCCCACACCGCGATCGGGGCGTCGTGCAACGTGGTGCCGTCGCGACCGACCGGTGGGAACCCGTGCAGACACACGGCGATCGGCCAGGTGTCGGCGGTCCAGGTGGCGGGGTCCCAGTCCTGCTCGGTTCCGGGTCGGTCTGGTCCTCGGGCCACGGTGCCTCCTCGCACATCGGCGTCATGGGCGACACCGGGGCCGACGTTACTCCGGTGGTGACCGCGGGGGTCCGGACCCGGGCGTCTCGGCTGAGTTCGCGCGTGGTCGTCGTCGACGCGCGATGGTGCGCGCCGACGACGAGTGCGCGCGCCAGCGACAGCGCAGTTGTCGTCGGCGCGCGCACGTGCAGGGGCCGCGGCGGGTCGGCCGGGAGGGACGGTGCCAGCCCGCCCCGTCCCTCCCGGCCGCCAGGGGGTCAGGGCTGCACGAGCTCGAGGTCCTCGAGCACGCTCGGGTGCGTCGGGGTCCAGCCGAGCGCCCTGCGGGTGATCGCGCTCGAGGCCGGCTGGTCCGTCGCGAAGATCGGTCCGAACGGGCCGAAGGTCTCGTCGGGCACCTGCTCGACCGGCAGGCCGAGGCGCCGACCGATCACCCGGACGAGGTCGATCACGGCGTCACCCTCGTCGGCGACGGCGTGCCACGCGGACCCCGCCGGGGCGGACTCGAGCGCCAACCGGAAGAGCACCGCGGCGTCGGCGGCGTGCACGGCGGGCCAGCGCTGGCTGCCGTCACCCGGGTAACCCGCGACGCCGGTCCTCCTGGCGTTCTCGGTGAGGAGGCCGGCGAACCCGCCCGTCCCGTTCGCGTGCACCGTGCGGGGCAGGCGGATCGCCGAGGACCGCACACCCCGGTCGGCGTACCCGAGGATCGCGTTCACGGTGATGCCGCGCCCGCCGACGGGTCCGTCGGTCGGCAGCGGGTCCTCCTCGGTAGACGGGCGGCCCTCCGCCCACGGCGTCCCGGAGACGACGACGAGCGGACGGTCGCTGCCCAGGAGCGCGTCGGCCAGCGTGGTCATCGCCGCGGTCTCCTCGGCCATGCCCTGCTGGATCGACTCGGTCGACCCGTAGTCGCGGCTGAACGCCAGGCTGATCACGCCATCGACCTGCCCGGCCGCGGTCCGGAGGACGTCGAGGTCGGCGATGCTCCCCTGGATCGCGGTGGCGCCGGCCTGCTCGAGCGTGGCGGCGGAGGCCTCGGAGCGAGCGAGGGCGAGGACGGTGTGGCCGTTGGCGAGCAGCTCGGCGACGACGGGCGTGCCGATCGTGCCGGTGCCGCCGGTGACGAAGACGTGCATGGGGACTCCTCCGGGTGATGAGACTGTTGTCCCATCACCGTAGCACCGTGATGGGACAACTGTCCCATCACGGACTCGGAGCCGTAGGATGAATGGCATGGCGCGATGGGAACCGGGAGCGCGGGACCGACTCGTCCTCGCGGCCGTCGACCTGTTCACCGAGCAGGGCTACGACGAGACGACGGTCGCGCAGATCGCCGAACGTGCCGGCGTCACCAAGAGCACCTTCTTCCGGTACTTCCCGGACAAGCGCGAACTCCTCGTCGCCGGGCAGGAGACCCTGAGCACCCTGCTCGCCGAGGGCATCGCCGCCGCTCCCGGCGACGCGTCCCCGCTCGAGGCCGTCGCAGCCGGGCTCGCACGCGCCTCGGACGAGATGGGGCCGATGAACCGCGACATCGGGCCTCGGCTCCGGGCCGCCGTCGCCGCGAGCGCCGAGCTGCAGGGACGGGACGCGCTGAAGAGCGTCGGGCTCGCCGTCGCCATGACGGACGCGCTCGTCACCCGCGGTGTCCCGGCCGCCACCGCGCACCTCGCGGCCGAGATGGGTCTGCTCGCGTTCAAGCAGGGCTACAGCCGCTGGGTCGAGGGTCCGCGCGACGACGATGCCGGGCTCGCGCCGCACGCGCTCGCCGCGCTCGAGGACCTCCGGGCCGCGACGGCGTCACTCGGCTGACGCTGCGGCCGGGCGCGCCGCATCTGCCCGCGCCAGCGACAACTGCGCTGTCGCCTGCGGGCGCACTCGTCGCCCGCGGGCGCCACTCGTACCGCCGCCGCACGTGCGCACGCCGACGACGAGTGCGCATGCGGGCGCATGTCCCGTTGTCGTCGGCGAGCGCACCCCGCACCGGACGTCGGACGGGAGGGACGGCACCAGCCCGCACCGCGCCTCCCGGCCGGCGGGCGGTCGCCCTACACGTCGGCGGCGGCGAGCTGCCCGCAGGCGCCGTCGATCTCCTTGCCGCGGGTGTCGCGGAGCGTCGTCGGGATGCCGGCGTCGTTGAGGCGCCGCACGAACTCGTCCGTCACGTCGCGCTCCGACGCCGTCCACACGGAGCCGGGCGTCGGGTTGAGCGGGATCGGGTTGACGTGGACCCAGCCGTGGCCGCGCTGGTTGAGCTTGTGCGCGAGCAGGTCGGCGCGCCAGGCGTGGTCGTTCATGTCCTTGATGAGCGCGTACTCGATCGACACCCGACGGCCCGTCTTCCGGAAGTAGCGGTACGCGGCGTCGATGGCCTCGTCGACCTTCCAGCGGGAGTTCACCGGGATCATCTCGTCGCGGAGCTCGTCGTCGGGCGCGTGCAGGGAGAGCGCGAACGTGAGGGGGATGCCCTCGTCGGCGAGCTTGTCGATCGCGGGCACGAGTCCGACCGTCGACACGGTGATGTGCCGGGCGCTCATGCCGAGGCCGTTCGGCTGCGGTGCGACCATGATGCGCACGGCGTCCATCACGCGCTTGTAGTTCGCGAGCGGCTCCCCCATGCCCATGAACACGATGTTCGTGACGCGCTCGGGGTCGGTTCGGTCCTGGCCGCCACGGGTCGGGGCACCCGCGAGCTCGCCCGCCGCCAGCGCCGCGTTCGCCCGGACGATCTGCTCGACGATCTCGGCTGTCGACATGTTGCGCGTCAAGCCGTTCTGCCCGGTGGCGCAGAACGGGCAGTTCATCCCGCACCCGGCCTGCGACGACACGCACAGCGTGATCCGGCCCGGGTACCGCATGAGCACCGACTCGACGAGCGCGCCGTCGTGCAGCTTCCACAGGAACTTGATCGTGTCGCCCTTGTCGGTCGTCAGACGCCGGGCCTCGGTCAGGAGGGGCGGCAGCAGTCCGGCGACGAGCTCCTCGCGTCCGGCGGCGGGCAGGTCCGTCATCGCCGCCGGGTCCGAGGTGTAGTGCGTGAAGTAGTGCGTCATGAGCTGCTTCGCCCGGAAGCCCGGCAGGCCGAGCTCCTTGACGCGGGCGACGCGCTCCTCGGCCGACAGGTCCGCGAGGTGCACCGGCGGCTTGCCGCGCTTCGGCGACGCGAACTGCAGCAGCGGGCGACCGGTCGGGTCGAGCTGCTGCTTCCAGCCCTCGGTCGTCGGACGGACCTGGGGGCGGGCGGCCTCCGTGCTCACGGTCGCGGGGCGGAGGCCGGGGGTGCGGAGGTCGGAGGGCATCGGGCGATTCTACGGGACCCCGGTCGTTTCCGACAGTCCGGGCGTCCCGCCGCGCCCGCCCCGGCCGGTCCGCCTGTTTCCGCCACCCCCGGCGTCGTCCGACAACGGCAAGGTCGGCTGATACGCCCACATCCGGTGCTTCCGCAACCACCGACGGTGTGGACGTCGAACGACAGCGGTTCCGTCGCCGACCGACCCGTCGTCGACGCGCGAATCGCCGCGGGAACGCCCAGGATCAGCCCACTCCGCTGCCTGACGGACCGGCCGCAGGGACGTCATCCGGATGGACCTCGAACGCCTCGAACCGCTCGTCGGCCAGGACCGCATCGACCAGCGCCCGGGAGCCGCCGACGATCGTCGAGTCCCAGTCGATCTCCGACGCGACGACCCATGCTCGGTCCGCCGGCCAGATGAGTTGCGGCATCGGCCACCGAGTGGCGCCCCGCACGCTCCGCCTCCACCCGATCCTGGCGTCAAAGCCCCAGTCGGGGTCGGCGAGCTCGTCGAGTGGACCCTCGAGCAGCACGTACTCCCGCCACGGCGCCTCGAGGATCGGGCCGTTCTCGACCGCCGCTCGCACCTCCTGCGACACCGCGCGTTCGAACTCCTCTCGCTGCTGCACGCGCGCCGCACGGAGGTCCGCAGCGCGCTGCTCCGCCGACGGGGGCTCACCCAGGTACCCGATGCCCACGGTCCCGAACGAGTTCAGTGCGCCCCACCCGCTCCAGACCCCGACCGTCACCGCGTCCGGGGTCGTCGTCGCCCCGCGGAGCGACGACGTGAGCGCAGCCAGGAGGCGCGGCTCGAGTCCGCCCTGCACCGGCGGCTCGACGCTCCACCCGTCCGGCAGGTCGCGGCCGTGCTCGTCCTCGCCGTGTTCGTCCTCGCCGAGCAGCACGGTCGACGAGGTGAGCGGGGTCAGCGGCACCCTGAGGCGCCGCGCGACCTCGGACCAGGTCCACGGGTCGCGGGGATGCTCCGCCGGGTCGTCGTCCCGGTACTCGGTCCGGACGGCCCCTATGGGATGCAGGACCCGGGCGTACGCCTCCCAACCGTCCCCGACGACACCGCCGACGCTCACCCACCGGCCGAGCCGGGCCAACAACCACGCACCCCGCTCGACGTCCCCCGTCCACCGCATCGCGTCAGTGTGTCGAACGACCGCCGCGTCGCCGCTGCGTGCAGGCGCACGAGATGCATGCGGATGTGGCGACGATGTCGGTGTCGTCCGACAGCGGTTCTGTCGAGAACCAGCGGTTCTTGGGGCGGGCGGGGCGCGACGGGCGGGACGGGGCCGGCCGTCAGCGGCGGACCGACAGGACCTCGTCGAGCGCCGCCTGCGCACCGGCGGAGCAGAGGGTGCCGAGGCTGCGGCGATAGGGCGTCGTGAACCGCTCGTCGTCGACGAGGTCCCCGAACACGTCCCGGTTGCGCAGGAACGCGAGGTCGTCCGACCGCTGCTGCGCCGCCGCCGGCATGAGGACGTCGCGGAGCTGGTCGACGACCTCGAACCGCTCGCCGTGCTCGCCGACACCCTCGGCGTACCGGGCCCAGCTCGCGACGACCGCCGCCGCCAGGTCGATGGGGAGGCCCGCCTCCAGGTCGGCGCGCACCACCGGCAGCAGCCACTTCGGGATCCGGTCCGACGACTCGGCGGCCAGCCGCGCGAGCGTGTCGAGGATCGCGGGGTTGCCGAACCGCTCCATGAGCGTCGCCTTGTACTGGTCGAGGTCGATGCCCGGCACGGGGTCGAGCGTGGGCGTCGCCTCCTCGTCCATGTAGCGCTCGAGGAGCCGGGCGATCAGCGGGTCGGTCGCGGCCTCGTGCGCGTAGGTGTGTCCGGACAGGAGGCCGAAGTACGCCATCGCCTGGTGCGAGGCGTTGAGCAGGCGGAGCTTCATGAGCTCGTAGGGCACGACGTCCTCGACGACCTGCACGCCGGCCGTCTCGTACAGCGGACGGCGCAGGGTGAACCGGTCCTCGAGCACCCACTGCTCGAAGGGCTCCGCGACGACGGGCCAGGCGTCGTCGATGCCGAACTCGTCCCGGACCATCGCGCGGTCGGCATCCGTGGTGACCGGGGTGATCCGGTCGACCATGGAGTTCGGGAACGACACGTGCCGCTCGATCCACGCGCCCAGCTCCGGGTCCTTCGCGGTGGCGAACGCGACGATGGTCTGCCGGGCGGTGTCGCCGTTGCCCTGGATGTTGTCGCACGACATCACGGTGAACGGCGGGATGCCCCCGTCGTGGCGGCGGCGCAGGGCCTCGGTGATGAACCCGAACATCGTCGTCGGCGTCGCCCCGGGCGTCAGGTCCGCGGCGATCGCCGGGGCGTCGAGGACGAACTGCCCCGTGACGTGATCGATGTTGTAACCGCCCTCGGTGACGGTCAGGGACACGATGCGCGTGGTGGGCGCGGCCATCAGGGCGAGCACGGCCTCCGGGTCGTCCGGGGCGTACAGGAAGTCCGCGACGGAGCCGATGACACGGGGCTCCAGGGTCCCGTCGGGGTGCTTGAGCACGAGCGTGTACAGGTGGTCCTGGGAGTCGAGCGCGTCGCGCATCTCGGCGTCGCGCGGCATGACCCCGACGCCGGTGATCCCCCAGCACAGCTCTCCCCCGGCGTTCATGAGCCGGTCGACGTACATCGCCTGGTGCGCCCGGTGGAAGTTGCCGAGGCCGAAGTGGACGATGCCGGTCGTGACGGCGCTCCGGTCGTAGGTGGGCACGGCGACGCCGGTGAGCGTGTCGAGGGTGGCGTTGCTGAGCGTGGTCATGTGGGGTCCTCCCGTGGCGCGCTCCATCGCGCGCCCCTCCCGTCACTGTACGACCGGTGGTGGCGTCTGCGGGAGTGGTGGCACGGGTCGGCCGACTCGGACGTGCGCATGGACGACGACTGCGCTGTCGTCTGGCGGCGCCCTCGTCGTCCGCGCGCGCACCCGCCAGGTCGTCGTCCGCGCGCGCACCCGCCAGGTCGTCGTCCGCGCGCGCACCCGCCAGGTCGTCGTCCGCGCGCGCACCCGCCAGGTCGTCGTCCGCGGGCGCACCCGCCGGGTTGTCGCACCTCAGGCTCCCGCACGCGCCGCACACCGCTGGCGGAGGAGCGCGGCGAACCGTGCGTGCCTCGCGGCGGCGTACGCCTCGAGCCGCTCGGCCGTGCCGACCCACGGACCGTCCGAGAGCACCGGGCCGTCGACGACCGCGCGCAGGGCACCGGCCAACGCCTCGGCGTCGCCCGGCGGCACCTCGACCAGCTGAGGACCGACGAGCGGGCGGAGTTCCGCGAGCGCCGGGCTCGCCGCCGTGATGACGGTCCGCCCGCACGCGAGCCCCTGCCACACCTTGTTCGGGATCACGGACCGGGCCTTGTCCGACGTGCCGAACACCCCGAGGACGACGTCGTGGTTCGCGATGACCGTGGCGAGCTCCTCTGCCGGCACGGGTTCGAGCAGGGTCGCGTCGACGCGGTCGCCCTCGTCGTGGAGCTGTGCGCGGATCCGCTCGAGGACCGAGGCGTACGACACGAACGTCGCGCGGACGGGACGACCGACCTCGCCGAGCGCCGACACGATGACCGGGACGCCGTGCAGCGGGACGTCGTGGCCGTAGAACAGCACGCGGAGCGGCCCGGACGCAGCGGCCGCGCGACCCGAGGGCAACGTGCCGGCCTCAGCGGCAGCGCCGGCGCCCGCGCCGGCAGCAGCGTCGGCAGCAACGTCGGCAGCAGCGCCGGCAGCAACGTCGGCAGCAGCGCCGGCGCGCGACACGGCCATGGCGCCAGCCTCCGCCGGCGGGACCGCCGCCGGGCCCGCCCACGCCGGCGCCCCGACCGGGAGGCTCACCACCGCCGTCCGCGCCGGCACCCGTTCCCGGAGCGCCGCGGCCCGCACCTCGGTGTCGATGAGCAGCACGTCGGCGGAGCGTTCGGCCAGGCGATCGATGACCCGGCAGCGGAGTGCGCGGAGTGACCGCGGGGCCGCAAGACCGTGATCGTCGATGTCCGTCTCGTACTGCCCGACGAACCGATCGACGACGACGACCCCGCCGCGGAGCCGCGCGACGAGTGCGACGAGCGGTGCGACGACGAGCGACATCTCGGCGAGGAGGTGAACGTCGTACCCACGGAGCCCGAGCACCGTGCGGACGTCGCGGGTCATCCGTCCGATGACGCTCCCGCCCCGGTGGCGCCGGACGACGTCCACCGTGAACCCCGCCGCACGCAGGTGGTGGCGCACGCGGGCGTTCCGCGGGTAGGCGGGGTCGTCGACGCGGACGTGTGCGACGCGGAGGACCGATGTGGCTCGCCGGATGCGCCGTCGCCGCCGCCGATCGAGCACGACCACGGCGACGACCTGCACGGCGAGCACCGCGGCCTCGGCGGAGAGCACCCCGAGCATCGCCCCGCGCGCACCGTCGACGCGGGCGAGGACGAGCACCCCGGGCACCCCGACCAGGCATCCGGCGGCGGCGCTCAGGGTGATCGCGGGGACCCCGCGGAGCGCCACGAGCACCAGGCCACCGGTGGCCCGCGAGGTCGTGACGACGACGACGAGCAGGCCGCTCAGCACGGCGAGGTCGGGCGCGACGGTGGCGACGCCGGCGAAGAACCCGCGCGAGACCGCGGGGACCACGACGACGAACCCGGCGCCGACGAGGACCCCGACGCCGACGTTCCCCCAGAGCGCGACCCAGGCCCGGCGGATCCGCCGGTCCGGATCGGCGGGGCCACCCACCCACCCCTGGAGTGCGGTCGGCAGGGCCTTGAGCGCGGTGAGCGCCCATCGCTGGAGCCGGTCCGCGGCGGCGAACACTGCGACGGCCCCGGGCGCACTGACGCCGGCGAGCGTGATCGGGACGCTGATGTAGGTGGCGCTGAGCACGCGTCCGAGGAGCGGTTGCAGCTGGATCCGGACGGCGCGCACGACGAGCCGCGGGGTGAGCTGTCGCAGGGTCGCCGGTCCGATGCCGAGCAGCGTCGTCCCGAGCACGACCGGCACGAGTCCGCTGACGACCAGGGCGAGGGGGAACACCCACAGCGGCGCACCGGCAGCGAGGGCGACCGCGGCGACGACGACCGGCAGCGTGCGGGGCAGTGTGTCCGCCCAGAGGATCGGCCCCGGCCGCCCGAGGCCGATCCAGCACCAGACGACGTTGACCGAACCGAGTGCCCCCGCGGTGCCGATCCAGCCGACGAGCGCGGGAGCACCGACGGGTACCAGGTGCGCGACGACCCAGACACCCGCGGTCACCGGCAGCAGGACGAGCACCTGGGTCACGAGTGCGAGCCCGACCGAGCGACGGAGGTTGCCGAGCGACTGACGGGCGGACCGCTGCGGCCCGCTGATCCCCCAACCGAGCTCGACGACGACCGCCGCGGCCGCCCCGATCGACTGCCCGACCGCGACGTCGCGCCACCCCTCCGCACCGAACCGCGCGGCGACCGCGGGGACCGCGACGAGTGGTGCGAGCCCGCCGACGACGGGGAGCACCGCGAACCCGACGAGCCGCCGGATCGCCATGACTCGTCTGCTGTCGGTCGGGAGGAACGGGGCCACCCGCCGACGCTAGGTCGCCGCCGTCACGCTCCGGTCCGCGGCCGACGGCCTCCCGCCGGTCGTCGGGGATGCGTCCCGCCCGGATTCACCCGTCCGGTCACCCGGACGCACCGAGCCGCGTCATCACGGCGACGGCGCGGGTACGACGAGGACCGCGCCCCCGCCCACCCGCGCTCGCACCGCCTCCCGGCCCGGTGTCACCAGACGAGCACGAACCGACCACGGACGCCCCCGGCCTCCATGCGCCGGTGGGCGTCGCGGGCCGACTCCGGGTCCGCGGCGGGCAGGACCTCGGCGACGCGCAGGGTGAGCAGGCCGTCCTCGACGTCCTGCCGGAGCCGGTCGAGCTTGTGTCCGGAGTGGTACTCGTCGAACACCATGACGCGCTCGAACCGGATGCCCCGCTCGCCGTTGCCCGGCCAGCCGCGCACGGCGACGAAGACGCCCCCGTCCCGGATCGCGGGGACGACCTGCTCGTGCAAGAGCGCGGTGTCCGCGAGACCGTCGACCCCGTCGGGCACGATCGCCCGGATCCGATCGACCACCCCGTCCCCGCGTTCGACGACGTGGTCGGGACCGAGCGACTCGACGAGCGCACGGTCCTTCTCGGCGGCGTCGGCGATCACGACGAGTCCGGCCTGCTTCGCGAGCGGCACGAGGTACGTGCCGAGGGTCCCGGCGGCTCCGGTCACCATCAGGGTCTGGCCGGGCTCGAGGTGCATGAGCTCGAGGATCCGCACGGCCGTCAGCCCGTTCATCGGGAGCGTGCTGGCTTGCTCGAAGCCGACACCCGCCGGGATCCGGGCGATCGAGTCCGGCGCGGCGACGAGGTGCTCGACGTACGCTCCCCCGTGCTCGCGCAGCGGCAGCGCGATCGCCATGACCTCGTCGCCCGTCTGCCACTGGTCGACGCCCTCGCCCACCTCGTCCACGATGCCGGCGGCGTCCATGCCGGGCACGTACGGGGGCTGGGCGCCGCCGAGGTCGCGTCCGCCGCCGCGCACACCGGCGTCGGTCGGGTTGACGGCGAACGCCCGCACCCCGATCCGCACCTCGCCCGGGCCGGCGTGCGGCTCCGGGACCTCGTGGACGGCGAGGGCCTCGGGCCCTCCGAACTCCTGTACTCCGATGACGCGCATCCTCCTGGTCTACCGCGACCGCGGCCCTCCACACCCAGCGAGCCCCCGGCCGACCGTCGAGGTCGCACCTGCCAGGATGACGGGGACCGATCCCACGACGAACGGAGACCACATGTCCCTGCCACCGCTCCCCGACGACGCCGTCGCGATGCTCCAGCAGCCGAACCCCGCCGTCATCGCCACCCTGCGGTCGGACGGCACGCCCGTCACCGCGGCCACCTGGTACCTGTGGCAGGACGGCCGGGTCCTCGTGAGCATGGACGACAGCCGTGTGCGCCTCAAGCACCTGCGGCGTGACCAGCGCGTCAGCCTGACGGTCCTCGCCGAGGGCGACTGGTACACCCACGTCACCCTGATCGGCCGGGTGGTCGAGTTGTACGCCGACGAGGGCCTCCGGGACATCGACCGCATCTCGACCCACTACACGGGCGGCGCCTACCCGGACCAGGTCCGGCCGCGCACCACGGGCGTCATCGAGATCGACCGGTGGACGGGCTGGGGCGCCATGAAGGACAACGACCAGCCGACGACCTGACGGACATCGCTCAGCCCAGTCCCGCGAGACCCGTGCGGTCCGGAATCGTGAACCGCAGGTCGGGCAACCAGGCCGCCGGGTCCTTCCAACGCGGTGCCATCGGGAGCCGTCCGAGCCGCTTCCGGACCGCCCAGGCCGAAGCCGGCTCGGGCAGCACCCGTCGCGGTCCCTCGACGGCGAGCGCCCCGAACCACCAGTGCCGCCAGGTGCCCTCGACGGACTCCGGGTCGAGCACGACGTAGTAGTCCGGCATGACGCGGTGGCCCGCGGCGAAGGCGGCGAGCGCCGTCTCGACCTCGAGCTCGAGCGTGCCGAGCGTGCTGCGGTCGTCGAAGAACTCGACCCACGCGGCGGCGACGTGCGCCAGGGGGTCGGCGTCGTGGACGACGTACGTCCCGTTCGATGCGCTGATCCGCGCGGTGCCGTCGGCGTCCGCCTCGCCGAGTCGGAGGGCGTCGACCCCGCGGAGTGCGCCGAGTTCGTCGAGGAGGCCCGTGGCACCGGCACCGACGAGCGCGATGATCGTTGCGGTCTGGACGGCCATGCCCCACTCTACGTCCACACGTCCCACGCGGCAGCCGTGCGCGGAGCCGGGTCGCCGGACCGGTTGCCGCGCAGGACCTGACGGCGCACGAGAGCCGCTGCGCGAAGCACCTGGGCCAGTCCCGCATCGAACGGACGAGAACCGACATTCTGCCCCTCATCCGAGGTACGGTTGGCACTACCAGACGGAAGCCGGGAACTGCGTCGGGGCAGTCCCGGCATCGTCACGACTGCGCATGACGACAGGGATGATGGGCATGAGCTCGTACGAGTCCGAACCGGGCGTCGCACCGGTCCGCATCACGACGTTCAAGCGGCAGCGCAAGCTGTGGCGCCGCGGGTACGCGCCCGAGACAGGGCACGACGATCGCTACGAGGACTTCTTCCGCGATTCGTCCGCGCTCCGTCGACGGGACTGATCGACGTGGACGGCTGGCCGGACACCCACCGGCTCGGGCGGGCGGCGTCGCTCCCCGTGGACGCGCCGCAGCGCACGATGACGCCGTGCTTCGCCGCGAGCGGGCAGTGGATGCTCCGGACCCACGCGATCCCCCGACAAGCGGTCGCTGGGCTCCTCGGGTACTCCGAGGTGCAGAGTGGGTTCGACGAGATCGTGTCGATGCAACCCGAGGTCGGGCTGCTCTGTGCCGGCGTCCGGAACGCCGCGCGCACGATCGCAGGAGCCGACGAGACCTAGGACGCCCATGACGACCGAGACCACCGCCCCGACGAACGACGCGGTCCTGGTCGCCGGTGCTGGCGGCGTCGTCGGTCGCAGCGTCGTCGAGCACTTCGCCCGCACTGGTGTGACGACGCGGGGCATCAGCCGCCGGGCGCCGCAGGGCGTGTCCGGTTGGACCCACCTGCCGGTGGACCTGCTCGACGCCGACGCCGCCGTCGAGGGGCTGCGTGCGGCGTCCGACACGACGCGCCTCGCGTTCGCCGCGTACATCGAGAAGGCGGACCTCGCGGAGCAGATCGGCCCGAACGTGGCACTCCTCGAGCACACCCTCGACGCACTCGACCGGCTCGGCGCTCCACTCCGGCACGTGACGCTCTACCAGGGCATGAAGTACTACGGCGCCCACCTCGGCCGGTTCACGACGCCCGCCAAGGAGGACGACCCGCGTCTCCTCGTGCCGAACTTCTACTACGACCAAGAGGACCTGCTGCGTGAGCGTGCGGCGCAGCGGGGGTTCGCGCTCACGGTGTTCCGACCCGAGGCCGTGATGGGCTACGCGCAGGGCACGCCGATGAACCTCCTCATGGCGATCGGCACCTACGTCGCGATGACCCGCGAGCTCGGCCTGCCGCTCCGGTTCCCGGGGCAGCGCGAGACGTACGACCGGATCCTGTACCAGATGACGGACGCCGAGCTCCTCGCGCGCGCGACGGACTGGGCCGGTTCGGCGCCGACCGCGGCGGGCGAGGCGTTCAACATCACCAACGGCGACGTCGTGCGGTGGAGTCACCTCTGGAAGCGACTCGCGGACCACTTCGGCCTCGAGCTCGGCGAGCCGCAGACGCTCCCCCTGGCGACCGTGATGCCACCGCGCGAGGACCTGTGGAACCGCATGGTGGAGCGGCACGGTCTCGTCCCGACCCCGTACACGGAGCTCGTCGACTGGCGGTTCGGGGACATGATCCTCGGCTCGACGTGGGACAACGTGTCGAACGTGATCAAGCTCCGGCAGGCCGGGTTCGGCGCGTGCCACGACAGCGCCGACCGTCTCGTCGAGCTCCTCGACGACCTCGGTCGTCGGCGGATCCTGCCGGCCGCACCGGGCGTCGAGGTCCAGCCGGTCTGAGCACGATCGGCGCGGACGCCGGGAGGTGCGGATCGGCCTGGTCCCGCGCCTCCCGAAAGACACGATCCGGGAGGTCCGGGGCGCGCCGGTCCCGCGCCTCCCGTCCGCCGGTCAGTCGGCGGGCAGGACCCGCGCGAAGTGGTGCGGGGCGGAGAACATCGGGATGATGTCGACGGGTTCGCCCGGGTGCGGTGCCTGGATCACGAGGCCGTTGCCGAGGTAGAGGCCGATGTGGGCCTCGCTGTCGTAGACGACGAGGTCGCCGGGCTGCGCCTCGGACTCGGGGATCGTCGTCGCAGCGGCGTCCTGCGTCGGCACGTAGTGGACGAGCGGGATCCCGACCGACGCGTACGAGACCATGACGAGGCCCGAGCAGTCGATGCCCGCGTGGGTCGCACCGCCCTCGACGTACGTGTCGCCGAGGTAGGTCAGCGCGGTCTGGATGACCTGCGCACGCTTGCCGCCGGCGCTCAGGGCGTCGACGATCGCGCTCTGCGCGCCGGACACGGTCGCACCGCCGCTGACGACGACCTCGGTCGGGGCGGGCGCGGCGATGATCGTCGTGCCGTCGTGCTCGATGACGGGGAGCGTGATGTCCCGCGACACGGTGTACTGCTGTGCGCCGGGGGTCGACGAGGTGACGGCCGCGGCGGCGCTGCTCAGCGTGTCCGCGTTGGCGGGGAGCCCGAACGCGATGCACGACGTCATGGCGAGGATCGGGGCGACGATGAGCGAGAGACGCTTCGCGCTCACGGCACGGCGCTCGTGACGGAGGACCGGGGCGGCGACGGCCGGGGCGGTCGCGACGACCGGCAGGGCGCGGGCGGCGGTGACCCGGCGGACCGCGGCCAGGCGGGCTGCGGCGTGGTGGGCCTCGGCACGGCGGATCTCGGCCCGGCGGCTCGCCTCGGCGGGGCGGTGCTCGGCGAGGGGCGAGGCGACGACGACGACGCGCTCGGCGACGGTTGCGGTGGGACGGGGACGAACGGCGCTGGTGTCGGCACGTCGGGTGCGGCGGTCCTCGACGGGGAGCGCGTGTCGTCCTGCCATGTGTCCCTTCCTCGTCCCGCCGAGCGCGGGACACGAGAAGATAACGTATTGGTAACCGTCTGACGGTCGCCCTGGCAGCGGGCCGTGCCCGCCTGCGGGTCTCCACAGGTTCGAGGCGACCCGTCCGGTGACGCGCGATCTGGGGGATGACCGAACGCCGGCGCCTCCGTACGGTGACGACATGCCCGTCATCCGTCGATGGAACACCACCGCGAGCGACCGGATCTGGGCGGCGCGCATCGGCCCGGAGAACGCCCGCCGCCTGGCCGGCGTCCGCCTGCCGGCCTACCGCGCCCTCGCCGCGTTCATCGTGCTCCTCGTCGTCGCCGCGGCCGCCGCCGCCCTGGCCCCCGCACCGGTCGGCGTCGTGGTCGCCGCCCTCGCCGTGCTCGCCGGCTCCGCCGTCGTGGGCGTCGGGGTCCGACCGCTGCGCGCGGAGGGACACGCACTCGCGGTGCGCCTCCGGGACCTGGGCCACCGGGTGGACCGCGACGCACCCCTCAACGACGGCGGCGCGTTCGACCGCTGGGCCGCGCGGAACGGACTGCCGCGGGAGCAGCTCGTCACTCCGTGGTGAATGATCGTCGGATGCGCTTCCTGCCGCCCCTGACCGGTCCCCGCATCACGGCCGCCGCGGTCGGGATCGCCGTCGTCGCCCTGATCGCCTGGCTGTGGGGTCCGCAGGTCGCACACGGCGTGGTGCGCACGGGTGTCGCCGGTGCGTTCGTCCTCATCCCCCTCGCGGTGCTGGCCGCGCTCGTGCTCGTGGGACTCCGCGTCGGGCCGTCGCTCCGGGCCGTGCTCGCGGCCGCGCTCGTGCTCGTCTTCGCCGGCTCCGTGGTCGCCTGGGTCCGGCACGCGTACGACGTCGACCGGTTGTACGTCGCCGACGTCCGGACCGTCGACCACCCGGCACCGAGCTTCGCCGAACGTTCCCCGTACGACGTCGCCGCGACCTCGTCGACCAAGAACCTCGGCGACACGACGGGCACGGCGCTGCCGGTCAAGTCGCTCACCGACCAGCGCGGCCACGGACTGTGGGACGCGCTCGTGCAGCGTCGCGGGTTCCTCGCCGGCTACGAGAGCGTCCAGGTGCAGGACATGCCCCTCTTCGGGCAGACCGAGCCCGACCAGGTGACGACGTGCGACTTCACGCGCACGGCACGGCTCCGCGTCGGCGGCTCCCTGCCGACGAACTCCCTCACCCGCGCGATCGACGCCGCGACCCCGCCGACCGTCGGGTTCGACCCGACCGACGTGTACGGGTACTGCGACGGCCGCACCCCCGAGGTCGTCGTGCCGCTGACCCAGGTGCACGGGTTCTGGGACACGTCGTACGACTTCGCCGGCGACGCCCTGTACGACGGGCGCACCGGGCACGTCCGTATCGTGACCGGGGCCGCCGACCTCCCCGGCCCCGCGTACCCGCAGTCCCTGGCGAAGCGACAGCGGACGGCCCTGCGCGCGCTCGGGTCGTTCGGCGACTACTGGTTCCACCGCTCCGGGTACGAGGACACGTCGGACGACTCGGACAACCCCGACTCGTTCAACCCGTCCGAGCTCGGACTGCGCCGCGCGAGCGACGACCACGCCACGTACGTCACCCCGCTCACCCCGCCCGGGTCGTCGTCCTCGGTCGTCGCGCTCTCCGTCGTCGACGCCTCGGTCGGTCACGCCGGCAGCCGGAACCCGATCACGGTCTACGAGTACGAGAAGGGGTCCGCGCGGCAGGCGAACTCGTCGGTGGCCTCGACCATCAAGACCACCTACAGCTACCTGCCCGACTGGGCGAGCGGGCTCAAGATCTTCGAGATCGTGCCGGGTGCACGCAACCAGTGGGTCGCCTCCATCGGGCAGTCCCAGGGCGTCGTCTACCGCGCGGTCATCGACGCTGCGGGCGCGGCCACGCTGTACGACGCGAACGGCGACGTCGTGACCCGATCGGGCACGGAGTCCGCGGGGACGGACGGCGGGACCGGTGCCTCGGGCTCGAGCGGAGCCTCCGGATCGGCCGGCTCCCCCGACCTGTCGAAGCTGACGCCGCAGCAGCTCCGGGACCTGGCGCAGGCGGCGCTGAACGAGCTCGCCAAGCGGGCGGAGTCGTCGGCCGTGCCGACCGCGACGCCGTCCCCGACGCCCCGCGGCTGAGCAGCAGGAACGACGAACGGGAGGCGCTGCGCACGACGGTGGACGGCCTCCCGCCCGTCACATGCCAGCGCTCGCCGGCGGGGCGACCGAGACGACGTTCGAGGCCGCGACCCCGTCGTCACCGCCGTGGTCGTCGAGGAGGTCGGCGTGCGCGACGGCGTAGGCGCGAGCGCGACGCATCCGCACGACCGCCGCGGGGATGGCGACCGCGGCCCCGACGACCAGGACCCCGAGGTAGAGGATGCCGAGCCGCGTCATCCCGTCGAGGGTCAACGACAACTCGTTGCAGGCGATCCCGGCGTACAACAGCGCGAAGTACCCGATCTGCAGCCCGAGGACCGTCGGGACCGTCGAGGCGTACCGCGCCGCAGCCCGTTGGTCCGCCGCCGAGAGGTCGAGGGCCTTCCCACGGAGGACGACCTTGTTGAACTGCCGGAGGCGTGCGAGATCGCGGCCCGCCGCATCCCGCAACCGGCGCTGGAGCGGCACGACCAGGACGACCATCACGATCGCCGGGACCATGAACGTCATCTCCGCCCCGAGGAGTCCCGTCGTCGCGAGGTCGAGACCACGCTCGCGCCCGAGGACCGCTTCGACGACGACCCACGCCGACGCGAGGACCACCATGCCAGCGAACACCACCGACACGATCAGGAGCTTCCGACGGATCAGACCGGGCTCCACGGGTTGCCACCGGTAGGGCGACGCCAGTGGGCGCTCGGCGCGCCGGAGGCGGTCACCGAGCGGTCTCGCGACGACGAGCAGCAGCGCGGTCACGAGCGCGACGAGCACGGGCACCCACACGGGTCCGCCCGCGACCACCGTCGCGACGACGAGCAGGCCGACCGCGGCGAGGTCGACCGCGAGCACGACGACGCCCACCCGACGCAGGTACCGACCAGCGTCGGGCGAGGACCGTCGATCCCAGAACGTGTTCCACGACCCGAGGAGCAGCGGACCGTACACGATGAGGGCGACGCCCGTGCCGGCCGCCACGACGAGACCGTCGGGGCCGCCCCGCAGCTGGATCGCCACGAGCAGTGCTCCGCCGATGCTGAGCACCGTCGACACGAGCACGCTGAGGATGTACGCGAGGATGCGCATGGTCCTGCCTCCCGGCAGCGCCGTCGGGTCGGCGCCGCCGTCGTCATCCTGCTCTGCCACGCGATCGGGTGGAACGCCACCTTGACGGATCCTCAGGCACGGAACCGTTCGTCGCCTCGGCGAATTCATGCTCGTTCCTGTGCCGATCCCCAGGTATCGTGCCGAGCACACCCCCGAACGGGGTGCATCCACGAGAACGGTAGAACCAGTTGCGCAGACATCAGGGGATCAGCAGCTCCACCACCGCCGTCCGACTCGCCGTCGTGGGGGTGACGACCGCCGGCCTCGTGCTCGGGTCGACACTCCTGGGCGCCGGGGCCGCGACCGCGTCGCCCGTCGTCGGGCACCACACCACGACGATCACGCCGGACCACCGTCAGGGCGGGGTCGGCAGTGGCGTCGACCGGGCACTCGCACCACGGACGCAGTTCACGATGGCGCCCGACGGCTCCTCGGGCGCGACCCAGGGTGGCGAGGGCATCCCGAACATCGATTCCGTCAAGAAGACGATCGCGACCTACTACGGCGACCCGGGCACGGGCATCGCCGACAAGACCGACAGCCCCTACATCCGCGAGATGGCCGCCATCGTGCGGCGGGAGAGCGGCCAGCTCCAGCGCCAGTACGACGCCGCGGTGGCCGCGGGCGAGAAGCCGGCCATCGTGCTCGACAGCGACGACACGACGCTGTTCACGTACGACATGGAGGTCGGGGACATGCACTTCACGTTCTCGCCCGCCGAGCAGGACGTCTGGGTGCAGGGCGAGCGGTTCCCCGCGACCCCGTCGATGGTGTCGTTCGTGAACCGGGCGGCGGCGATCGGCTACACGATCTTCGGCGTCACGGGCCGCAACGACGACCAGAAGGCCGCGACCCTCGCCAACCTGTCGAAGGACGGGTACGACGGATTCACGTCCGACGACTTCTTCACGAAGTGGACCGGCGTCGGCGCCTCCCAGCAGCCCTCGTACGTCACGTGCGTCGCGACGTGCACGACGGTCGAGTTCAAGGCGGGGACGCGCAAGCACATCGAGCAGGACCTCGGCTACACGATCACGCTCAACGTGGGCGACCAGTACTCCGACCTGCAGGGCGGGTACGCCGAGCACACCCTCAAGCTCCCGAACCCCACCTACTTCCTCCCCTCGGCGGACCTGCCGGGGGTCTCGGAGCCCTGGCTGGCGCCCCGGACGCACTTCACGATGGCGCCCGACGGCTCATCGGGCGCGACGCAGGGCGGCGAGGGCATCCCGAACATCGACTCCGTCAAGAAGACGATCGCGACGTACTACGGCGACCCGGGCACGGGCATCGCGAACAAGTCCGACAGCCCCTACATCCGCGAGGTGCGGTCGATCGTCGCGCGACAGGCGCCGGTCGTGGTGGCGCAGTGCGCGATCGCGAGGGCCCGGCACCGCAACCCCGCGATCGTCCTCGACGCCGACGACACGACCCTGTGGACGTACGACATGGAGGTCGCGGACATGCACTTCACGTTCTCGCCCGCCGAGCAGGACGTCTGGGTGCAGGGCCAGCGGTTCCCGGCGACGCCGTCGATGACCTCGCTCGTCGCGGTCGCCCGCGCAGCCGGTTGCACGGTCATCGGGCTGACGGGCCGGAACGAGGGCCAGCAGGCAGCGACGATCGCGAACCTGCGGAAGGTCGGGTACCCCGAGTTCGCCGCGACGCAGCACGGCAACCGGACCTACTACACGAAGTGGACCGGCGTCGGTGCCTCGCAGCAGCCGCCGTACGTGCACTGCGCGGCCGCGTCCTGCACGACGATCGAGTACAAGTCGCAGACGCGCGCCCACATCGAGTCGGCTGCGGGCGGCCGGTACGACATCGTCAGCAACTGGGGCGACCAGTACAGCGACCTCATCGGCGGCTCGGCCGACCGGTCGGTGAAGCTGCCGAACCCGACGTACTACCTGCCCTGACCTCCGGCGGGTCCCGATGACGGGAGGCGGTGAGCACGACGGCTCGCCGCCTCCCGTTCGTCATGGGTCGGGCCGCGCGCGGAGCGCCAGGAGCGCGCGCTCAGTCGAGGGTGACGACGAGTTTCCGCGCCGAGACACCACGCCGCAGCCGGGCGAGCGCCTCGGGGACAGCAGCGATCCCGTGCCCCACGACCTCCCGCTCCGGAGCGGCGACGTAGCGGCCCGTCGCCAGGGCCTGCGGCAGGAACGCCTCGTAGACGAGCGGACCCACCTGGCTGACCAAGGGCGTTCCACCCCAGATCGCGGAGACGGTCATGCCCTCGCGCCGTGCGGACCGCGCACGGAGTCGCGTCGCCGGGGTGGGGTAGGCCGAAGCGAGGCGTCGACTCCCCGCGCTGGCGCGGACGACGCGGAGGGTCCGGGTGAGCGAGCCCGCGCCGATCGCGATCGTTCCCGCGAGCGGCCGGTCGCCGATCGCGTCGGTGATCCGCCGCTCGGCGTCCGGGTCGTGGTAGTCGAACACCTGCTCGGCGCCGAGTCCGCGCACGAGATCGTGGTTCCGGTCGGACGCGGTCCCGAGGACGTCGTACCCGGAGGCCCGCGCGAGCTGGATGGCGTTGCACCCGACGCTCGTCGACGCACCCCACACCAGGACGACTGCTCGACGCGGCTCGGGGTCCAGGGTGGGCCCGGCCAGGCCGAGCTGGTCCGGCTCGTACAGGCCGGCCGCCGCGGTCGTCAGCGCGAGCGGCAGCACCGCGGCGTCCTCGAGCGGCATCGACGCCGGCACCGGGGCACAGTTGCGCTCCTGCAGCAGGACGAATCGTTGGAAGGCGCCCTCGGCAGCGGCGTTCCGGTGTCGCTCCTGCCCCGCGGCGGAACCGAGCACGCGCGCCCCGACCGCGAACCGCCGCACGTCCGGTCCGACGGCGACGACCTCGCCGGCGACGTCCGAGCCGAGTACCGCCGGGTACCGCAGCCACGGCGTCACGAACGGACGCGCGAGGCCGGACATCGCGTCGACCGGGTTCACGGCGACGGCACGCACGCGCACGACGATCTCACCCGGGCCAGGGGTGGGCATCGGCGCGGGGCCGATCCGCAACCGCCCGACCGGACTCCGCAGCCAGACGGCCTCGTTCTCCACCATGAGTCAGCTCCTCCACTTGACGACACGCAATGTCATCACTCTGCACCATGACACTCCGTGTCGTCAATGGTGCGTCGTCGATGCGATCGGGACCCGCGGGCCCGGGCCCGTCTGCAGCGCCGCGTCCGGGAGGCACGGGTCGGCCGGTCCGACGCCTCCCGTTCGCGGGATGGTCGCGCGACGGACGCGGCTGGCAGGATGAGCACAGGGCATCGCCACGCCGGCCACCGGAGGACCAACCATCTCCCGGAACGCGGAGTCGGGACACCGTCGATGGCCGCAGCCGTCCTGCGCCCCTGGGAGGGGCCGTCGACGCGCACCGCGATGAGGAGGAGACCATGCCCGATCCCGGACTCGGGACGATGAACGTCGCGGCGATCGCGGCCGAGGGAGCGCGGCGGCAGCGGTCGAAGGCGGCCCTGATCACGGCCCTCCCGGACGGCGGTACCGAGACCCTGACGTACGCGGACCTGTGGGAACGGGTCCGGGCGATCGCGGGTGCGCTGCGGGCGCAGGGCGTCCGACCCGGCGACCGCGTCGCCGTCATGCTCCCGAACATCACGGAGTTCCCGTGCGTGTACTTCGCGGTCCTCGCCATGGGCGCGGTCGTCGTGCCCGTGCACCTGCTCTTCAAGCGCGACGAGATCACCCACGTCCTCCGGGACTCGGAGGCCCGGGTGCTCGTCGCGTCGGCGTCGATCCTGCCGCAGGCCGGACCGGCGGCCCGCGACGTCGGCGCGTTCGTCGTGGCGGTCGGGGCCGTGTCGGCAGCGGAGGTCGGGGCGGACGTCACGTTGGCCGAGTTCGAGGGCGGTGCAGACCCGATCGACGAGTACGTCGCGGTGAACCCGCTCGAACCGGCGACGGTCCTGTACACGAGCGGCACGACGGGGACGCCGAAGGGTGCCGTCGGCTCGCACTTCGCGCTCATGGAGCAGGTGAACGTGTCGCTCATCGACCTGTTCGACCTGCGACAGGAGGACG
Source organism: Curtobacterium sp. MCBD17_040 (assembly GCF_003234805.2). Taxonomy (GTDB): domain Bacteria; phylum Actinomycetota; class Actinomycetes; order Actinomycetales; family Microbacteriaceae; genus Curtobacterium. Next base: position 1,066,516 of record NZ_CP126273.1, on the reverse strand, counting down.
TCGTGTTCGGCGGCCTGCCGCTGTTCCACACGTTCGGGCAGACGGTCGTCATGAACACCTCGCTCCGCCGGGGCGCGACGATCGTGCTGCTGCCACGCTTCGATGCGGCGACGGCGCTCGACCTGTGCGTCCGGCACCGCGTGACGGCGTTCGACGGCGTGCCGACGATGTTCATCGCCCTGCTCGAGGCCGCCCGCGACACCACGGAACGGCCACCGCTGCGCTTCTGCATCTCCGGCGGTTCCGCGCTGCCGGAGGCCGTGCTCGAGCGGTTCGAGGCGACGTTCCGCGCACCGATCCAGGAGGGCTACGGCATGACCGAGACCTCGCCTGTCATCGCCGTGAACCCGAAGGGCGTCCCGAGCCGTGCCGGGAGCGTCGGACTGCCCATCTGGGGCGTCGACGTCGTCATCGCGGACGCGGACGTCGAGGACCGCGTCGTGCCCGTCGCCCCGGGCGAGACCGGCGAGCTCGTCGTGCGCGGACACAACCTGTTCACCGGCTACCTCGGTCAGCCCGAGGCCACGGCCGCGGCCATGTGCGACGGGTGGCTCCGCACGGGCGACATCGGCACGATGAGCGCTGACGGCTACGTGACGATCGTCGACCGCAAGAAGGACATGATCATCCGGAACGGCTACAACGTGTACCCGTCCGAGGTCGAGTCGGTGCTCCACCGGCACGAGGACGTCACGTCGGCGGCGGTGTTCGGGGTGCACCACGACGTGCACGGACAAGAGGTCCACGCGGCGGTCGTGCTCCGCGACCCGGACGCCGACGTCGCCGCCATCGACGCGTTCATGCGCACGCGCGTGGCCGCGTTCAAGTACCCGCGGGTGTTCCACGTCGTCGACTCCCTGCCGCTCGGGCCGAGCGGCAAGGTGCTCCGGCGCGCGCTGTCGGCGACGTACTCCGCCTGACGGCTACCGCGGGATGACCGCGAACAGGAACCGCTTCCGCACCATGTACCAGCTGAGCAGGATCATCGCGGTGTGGATGAGCGTGCCCTCGAGGACGTTCGACGGGTCGAGGCCGGGGATCGACGCGATGAGCAGCACGAAGAACACCTGCCACACGAACACGTAGAGGCTCGCCTGCCCGAGCGGGATCCACAGCCACCCGATCGCGGCGTTGATCGGCTTCCAGAACACGGTGAGCACCGCGTACGACACGACCGCGAAGAACGCGATGTCGACGAGCCGGCCCCACTGCAGGTCGACGCGCTGGTACGCCGTGTTGTACAGCTCGTCGTACATCCCCGCGGGGAACGGCACGGGGGCGAATCCGGCGACGTGCCCCGCCCACACGTAGACGAGGAACCCGGCGTACCCGACGACACCGATCGCCATGAGCAGCTTGCCGACACGGCTCGTCAGCGCGGCCACGATCCGCCGGCGGTAGTACCCGAGCACGAGCCCGTGGGTGAACACCACCTGCCAGGTGAAGAGCGGGAACACGGCCTCGAACTGCGACGGCAGCGGCGACAGGTCGGGGCGCACGGCATCGAGCACGTAGAGCGCCCAGCTGAGGACGAGCAGCGCCCACCACGCACGGCGCCGGATGATCCACATGAGCACCGGGATCGCGATGCTGAGCACCACGAAGAGCCCCATGATGTTGAACGGCCACGGGCCCATCTCGAGCAGCAGGAACTGCCGGACGGCGTACCAGGGCGGCGGGTAGTCGAGCAGCCGCATGGCGTTCGGGTAGAGGTCGTAGACGCGGCCTTCCGCGCCGACCCCGCCGGTGCCCGTGCCCCGGTCCGTGAACGTCGTGATCGCCGACGCCTTGAGGAACGGCACGAAGCTCAGCGCGAAGACGACCAGGATCACCCCGAGCGTGACGAGGTACTGCTTCCGGGCGCGCCGCCACGCGTTCACCGCCGAGGCCCACTCGCCGAACCGCGCGACGCCCAGCGGGTAGACCATGCCGAGCACGAGTCCGCTGAGGAACACGAACATCTCGGCGCCCGTGATCGCGCCGATCGCGTGCAGGGTGAGGTACGAGTAGGGCCCGGCGAGCTCGACGTGCGTGATCACGACCGCGAGGATGATGAACCCGCGGAACAGGTCGATCCGGAGGTCGCGCCCGGGCTTGCCGTCGTCGTCGTACCGCCAGGACGGCGCGAGCCGACCGACGAGCCCGGACAGCAGGAACGTCAGCGCGAGCACGACCGCGCACGCGACGATCCAGGCCATCTGGTCGCCGCCGGTCTCGAGCTGCTGGTTCGTCGCCGCGCTGCCCTGCTGGGCGGTGACGCGGTCCGTGACGGGTCCGAACACGAAGCGTCCGGCGTCCTGCAGGTCGGTCCGGAACGACCCGGCGATCCCCCGGACCGCGGTGTCCCGCCAGTCCGCGACCCGGTTGCCCGCCTCGGGTTCCTCGCGGTCGGCCTCGAGCCAGGTGACGCCCCGGACGAGCGGGTGGCTCGGCAACGCGGCGATGACCTGGCGCCACCAGCCCTGCTTGACCGTCAGCTCGGCGGCCCCGCCGAGCGAGTGGACGTCCAGCGCGCCGGTGTCGAGCAGCAGCGGCCGGTGCTCCCCGACCGCGAACCGCTGGTAGAAGGTGCGGTCCTGGGGCTGGGTGTACCCCCAGGACTCGTCGAAGCGTCGGTCGACCTCGCCCGCGACGGGTGCCGCGTTCTGCGAGAGCGACACCGCCCGGCCGGCCGCCGCGGTCGCCTTGCCCTTGCCGAAGAAGAACATGGACAGACCGACCCAGTCGACCGAGGCGCTGCCCGGCCAGTACGGAGCGTACGGGTCGTCCGCCTCGGTCAGGCGGTCGTCGTGGTTCGTGTCGAGTGCCGCGATGTCCATCGCGTTCGCCGAGGCGAGGCGACCGGCGGCCTCACCGAAGGGGTAGCCGGAGCCGTAGGAGGGTGACCAGACCATGCGGGCCTTCGACGTCCCCGCGTGGACGACGCGTGCGAGCTGCCGGAAGGCGCTGACGAACTCGGTCGGCTGCTGCCCCCACCGGACCCAGGTGCCGTTCATCTCGGGCGCGAACCGGACGAGCTGCTCCGTGCCGTACTGCTTCCGGACCTGTTCCAGGAGTCCGTCGGCGCGCCGGGCGTCGGCCGCGTCCAGTCGTGCCAGGGAGGTCCTCGGTTCGAAGCTCACCACGAGGACGGCGCCCTGCGCGGCGGCCTGGCGCGCCGCGGTCCGCCACTGCTCGGCGGCGCGCGCGTCCACCGGGTAGTCGACGTCGATGCCGTACATCGACGGCGTCGCGCCGAGTCGGCCAGCGTAGCCGTCCGGAGCGTCGTTCGCCCAGTCGAGGTCCGGGCCGAACCAGGTGCCGGACCCGCGTGGCGTCCCCGAGGCGGTGACGCCCGCGGGCGTCGACCGGGTGGCCGCCGACGCGACCGGTGCGGTCCCCCCGAGCACGAGCACGACGATCGCGATCACCAGTGCGACCGCGCGCGCCGTGCGCTGCTTCATCGTCGACACACGAGCGTCCAGATGTTGCGACCGTGTTCGTGGCGGTAGTCGAGCCGCTCGAGGCTGGCGAGCGCCAACGCCAGGCCGCGACCGCTCTCGTCCTCGACGTCGGCCATGGTGACGGCCGCGAGGTCGATGTCGGCGGGCAGTCCGTTGTCCTGGAACTCGGCGGTGAGGACCTCGTCCGTCGCGTTGAGGTCGAGGGTGTACCGGCGGCCGCCGACCTCGGCGTCGCTGCGCCGCGAGTGCTCGACGATGTTCGCGGCGATCTCGACGATCGCCGTCTCGAACGAGAACCGCGTGGCGATCGCGGCGTCGTCGCCGAGGTCGCTCCACCAGCGGTCGAACGCGTCCTGCAGGGTCTCGATGCTCTCGAGGGTCGCGGGCACGTCGATGTGGACGCGTCGACCATCGGCGGTCGGGGCGGGCTGCTCAGTCACGGAGGGCGTCCTCGACCGTCGCGCGGGGCTGGAGGATCCGGTCCAGGTTCGTCAGGCGGAGCACCATCGACACCTGCTCGGACGGCGCCACGAGCCGGAGGTCGCCGCCCGCCTGTCGCGCGGACTTGAGCAGGGACACGAGCGCGCCGAGCCCGGACGAGTCGACGAACGTCGTGCCGGACAGGTCGACGACGAGCATCTGGTCCCCCGCCTCGAGCCGCTCGGTCGCGACCGCACGGAGCTTGGGTGCCGACGCGACCGTCAGCCGGCCCTTCGGCGTCAGGACGACGCCGCCCTCGACGGGTTCCACGTCCACGGTGATCATGCTGCCTCTTCCTTGTCCCGGAGCGCCTCGGGCCCCGTGTAGCGAACGGCCCGGATGACGATGCTGAAGATCGCGAGGTCGAAGACGACCCATGCCGAGTTGATGAGCGGGGCGATCCCGTGCGCCTGGCCCGATGCGTAGCGGACGGCGACGAGCACGAGCGCGGCGACGAGGCACCCCATGGCGACGAGTTGCGGCCGCACGAGGTCCCACCGGTGGCCCGTGAACTCCTGTTTCGTCTTCGGGGTCACGCGGAACCCGAGCGGCTGCCCGAGGTACACGTTACGGAACGCGGACGTCACCGACTCGATCCACACCGGGAACAGCGCGAGCGAGTACTGCTGCCCGCGCCACGTCGGCCGACCCGCGGCGACCACCCAGAACAGCACCTGGTTGAGGACGAGGAACGGGATGAGCCGGGCGAAGAAGTCGACGCTGTACGCCTGGACCGGGATCACCCCGAACGCCAGGCAGAGCACCGGCGCGGCGATGTACACGACCGCCGCGAACCCGGAGAGGTAGCTCCACATCGTCGAGAAGTACATGAGGCGCTGCGCGAACGACAGGCCGCGCTGCACGAGCGGGTTCTCACGGAAGAACACCTGCATCGTGCCCTGCGCCCAGCGGAGCCGCTGCGTCAGCATCGTCGGCAGGTCCTCGGGTGCGAGCCCGCGGGCGAGGAGCTCGTCGTGGTAGGCCGACCGCCATCCCAGTCCGTGCAGGCGCATCGCGGTCGCCATGTCCTCGGTCACCGAGATCGTCGCCAGCGGCATGATCGCCTGGGCCTCGTCCCCGCGGCTGACGTCGAGTGCGCCGACGAGGAGCGAGATCGCCTCGATCGCGACGATCGGCGACGCGTCGCGCTGGGCGAGCAGGTCGAGCGCGGAGTCGTCGATGGCGGCGAAGGTGTCGGCCTCCACGGACAGCGCGGCGAGCTCCGCCAGGTCCTGACGCATGGCGGCGAGGTCGGCGCCGGCGAACCGGAACGCGATCGCGTCGATGCCGCGCTGGAACCGGTAGGTCACGTCGGCGATGCCGTCGCCGTTCGCGAGCTCGGCGCGCGCGCGGTCGACGATCGCCCCGGCCTCGTCGAGCGCCTGCAGCACGCGCGGCTGGCCCTCGGCCTCCTCCCGTGCCCGTGCGAGCAACCGGCGCGAGGTGCGGATCGCGCGGTGCACGCCCTGTTCGACCTCGTCGACGTACCGGGACACGCCCAACTGCATCAGGGCCTCCCGGCGGAGGATCGCGTTCGACCCGCAGAAGAAGGCGGCGTTCCAGCCGTCCTTCGACTGCTGGATCGGTCCGTAGAAGAGCGGCGCCTGGCTGCCGAGCACGTCGGACTCGGGCACGTTCTCGAACCACTGCGGCGTCTGCACGAGCGCCATCCGCGGTTCCTTGAAGTACCCGAGGGTGCGGTCGAGGATGCGCGGGTCGGGCACCTGGTCGGCGTCGAGGATCAGGAGGAACTCCCCCTCGGTCGCCAGCAGCGCGTTGTTGAGGTTGCCGGCCTTGGCGTGCCGCGGCCGGTCGATCCAGTCCGACGACCGGGTGATCACGCCGATGCCCGCGGCCTCGGCGGCCTCGCGGATCTCCGGCCGCGCGCCGTCGTCGAGGATCCACGTCGTGTGCGGGTGCCGGATCGCCACCGCGGCGAGCGCCGTGCGCATCACGAGCTCGACGGGTTCGTTGTACGTCGTGATGAAGACGTCGACCGTGACGTCCTCGGCGGGTGGGGCCGGTGGTTCGCCGCGTTCGCGGATCCGCCAGGCGCCGAACGCGAACAGGAGCGAGTCGATGACGCTGTAGGTCTCGGCGAGGATGAGCGGCACGGCGATCCACCACGAGTGCCAGTTGACGGAGGCGACCCAGCGCCATCCGACGTAGTCCGCCCCGGCGAGCGCCGCGAGGACGACGACGACCCGGATGGTGACGAGCCTCCGACGCGAGGTCGTGTGCTCGAGGAGCCGCCGGTCCCGGCGGGTCATCTCGAGGGTCACGGGCGGTACTCCGCGACGACCACGGTGACGTCGTCGAGCGGCACCCGCTCGGCGCTGAGTGACCGGATGCGTTCGACGAGGGCGCGGATGTCGGCCGCCTCGCGCGTGTAGCCGGCGAGCTCGTCCGGCCAGACGATCTCGTCGTCCAGCACGTCGAGCACCCCGTCACTCACGAGGACCAGGCGATCGCCCGGGTACAGCGTCGTCGTCTGCGCGGTGTGTGGCTGCGGCAGGATCCCGATCGGGAGGCCCGTGCCGGTGAGCTGCTTGGCCGTCCCGTCCGCGCGCACGAGGATCGACAGCCCCGCGCCGGCGTCGACGTAGGCGAGGCGCCCAGTGTCGAGGTCGATGGTGGCGTGGAAGTAGGTCACGAAGGCGTTCGTGCGCTGGAGGTCCCCGGTCATGGCCCGTTCGATGCGGTCCACGGCCGCGCCGAGCGAGACCTCGTCGGTGATCGAGGGCACGATCGTCCGGGCCGCGGCACGGGTGGCGGCTCCGAGGATCGCCGCCGCGGTGCCCTTGCCCATGACGTCGCCGATCGCGACGTGCACGAGGCGGCCGACGACACCGTGGTCGTAGTAGTCGCCGCCGACGCCGAGCGACGGGATGCAGACGCCCTCGACGCGGACCTCGTCCGTGACGAGCGGCCGCTCCGGCAGCAGGGCCTGCTGGGTGTCGCGCGCGCGCACGGCTTCGGCCTCGGCGAGGAGTTCCTCCTGGGCCCACGCAGCGAGGTCGGTGAACTCCTGCATCTCGCGGGGGGAGAGCGTCCGGGGCTCCTTGTCGATGAGGCAGAACGACCCGACGACGTTGCCGGAGGCGTCGGTGAGCGGGTGCCCGATGTAGAAGGCGAGTCCGTTCTCGACGAAGGGCCGGATGTCGGCGAACCGGGGGTCGAGGCGCGCGTCGTCCGTCGTGATGACCTCGCCCGTGTCGGTGACGAGCTTGCAGGGGGTGTCCCCCCGGCCGGACTCGGCGTCGTCGAACCCCGCCCGGCCCATGTAGAGCGCGCGGTCCCGGTCGATCACCGTGACCGAGGACATCATCACGCCGAACATGGCGCGCGCGATCCGGGTGATCCGGTCGAGGCGCGGGTTGCGGTCCGGTTCGGTGAGCCCGAGGCTCTCGACGGCGCGCTGCCGTCGGTCCTCGCGCACGCGGGGCTGGTCGGTCGTCGCGTCGTCGAGGGTCGGTTGGGTCCCCACAGCGCATGCCTCCTGATCACGAGCACACGGAAAACGGTGGCGCGTCCGGGCGGGACCTCCAGGGGGTCCCGGTCGACACGTGCCGCCCGCGCCGGCCGATGGCTTCGGATCCAGCGCGTACCACTCTGTCTACCGCATGATCGGGTGCCGTGCGAGCCGTGCGGGGCGCGCCGGGGTCATCTCGCCCCTGGACTGGGGCAGACCAACCGGGCCGCGCCGCCGCTACCGCACCTCGTCGAGCAGCCGCCCCCGCCCCTCGGCCAGTCGTCCGCCGCGCCGGTACTCCTTGGCCACCATGTCGAGGACCTCCTCGGCCGAGACCTCGTCGGTGCGCTTGTCGAGGGTGATCTCGCCGTGCTGCAGCAGGTTGACGCGGTCGCAGACGTCGAACACCTGCGTGTAGTTGTGCGCGATGAGGATGATCGACACCTCGCCGCGTTCGCGGAGCATCGAGATGAAGTCGAGGATGATGCCACCCTCCTTCGCGCCCATGGCCGCGAGTGGTTCGTCGAGCAGCAGGATCCTCGCGTCGGAGTACACCGATCGCGCGACCGCGATCGCCTGCCGCTGGCCGCCCGACAGGTTCGCGACCTCGTCGTTCACCGACGCGATCCGGATCCCGATGTCGTCGAGGTACCGGCGAGCGTTCTCGCGCATCTCCGAGCGGCGGAGGAACGGCCCGCGCCGGAGCTCCTTGTTGAGGTAGAGGTTGAGGTACACGGGCAGCGTGTTGACGAGCGCCAGGTCCTGGAACACCGTCTCGATGCCCCGCTCCCGCGCGTCGCCGATGCCGGTGAACGTGACCGGGTCCCCGTTGAGGAACAGCTCGCCCTCCGTCGGCTGGTGGTAGCCGGTCAGGATCTTGATGAGCGTCGACTTGCCCGCACCGTTGTCGCCGATGAGCCCGAGGACCTCGCCCTTGCCGACGTGCAGGTTGATGTCGCGCAGGGCGGTGACGGACCCGAACCGCTTGCTGACGTGCCGTGCCTCGAGGGCCGGTGGCGTGCCTCCCGGCGTGCGGTCGGTCGTGCCCGTACCCGTGGTGGTGGTCATGGCTACTGCTCCTTCGCTCGCTGCCGGAAGCGCGCGAGGTAGATGTTGAGGATCATCGCGAGCAGGATCGCCGCGCCCTCGACGATGACGAACGTGGTGGCGGAGATGCCCTCGATGTTGAAGCCGTCCTGGAGCACGGCCAGGAGCAGCGCACCGAGGAAGGCGCCGACGACGGTGCCGGAGCCGCCGATGAGCGACGTCCCGCCGAGCACCGCGGCCGCGATCGCCATGAACATGAGGTCGTTGCCGCCCGCGTTGGGGTCGAACGACTTGGCGATGTTCGTGCCGTCGAGGATGCCGGCGAGCCCGGCGAACAGCGACGTGAGCATGAACGCCCGGATCTTGACGCGCCGGACCGCGATGCCCGCCTCGGAGGCGCCGACGAGGTTCGCGCCCGTGGCGATCGTGTGCACGCCCGACCGGGTGCTCGTCAGCACGACCTGCATGACGATGACGATGAGCACCGCCCAGATGAGCTCGGACCACTGGTACCCGCCGAACACCGCGACGAGCGCGCCCTTCGTGGGGGCCGGCAGCGGTGTGCTCCCCGCGATGGCGAGGGCCACGCCGTGCAGGCCGTACAGCGTCCCGAGCGTCGCGATGAACGACGGCAGCTTGAGGTACTGGTTCACGACCCCGTTGAACAACCCGATGAGCGTCGCGACGACGAGGGCCAGCAGGAGCGCCGTCCACAGCGGCATCGCGTCGGCGAACGTCACCATGAGGATCGGCGTCAGCGCGAACGTCATGCCCGCGGACAGGTCGATCTCGCCGCAGATGAGCAGGAACACCTCGCCCGCCGCGATGATCGCCGCCGCGCTGAGGAAGTTCGCGATGTTGCCGATGTTCGACCCCGTCAGGAACGCGTGGTTCGTCGCGGCGAAGTAGATGATGAGCGCGACGTCGACGACGAGCACCGAGAACTCGCGGATCCGGAGCACACCCCCGAGCGGCCCGCCGCGGAGGCCGCGGCGAGCCGGTCGGGGTGCGGACGACATGGGTGCCGGGGTGGGCGACTCCGTCTGGAGGCCGATGGCGTCGTCGCTCACGACGTGAGGTACTTCTGAGCGGACGAGCTGCCCTCGAACCGGTTCGTCGACTTGAGGTACGGCTTCACGTTCTTCTTCGTGACGAACTTGAGGCCGGTGTCGGTGAGCGGTGGTGCGACGAGCGTGCCCGACAGCTTGTACAGGTACAGGTACAGCGTCGGCAGGAACCCCTGCAGGTACGCGGACTGGTCGATCGTGAAGCTGAGGATGCCGTGGCGGATCGACTTCTCGGTGGAGGCCAGGAGGTCCCACCCGCCGCCCTTGTAGCCCTGCGACGCCAGGTCGTACTTCTTCATGACGTTCGCGACGCCCTGGGTGCTGCCCGCATCGACCGCGAACAGGCCCTTGTAGTCCTTGTTCCCGGTGTAGAACGCGTCGATCGCGCTCTGCTCCTTGCCCTCGTCGGCCCCGGTGGCGATCTGCTTGACCTGGAACCCCTTGTTCGCGGCCTTGAGCGCCGCGATCGCACCGTCCGCTCGCGGCTGGATGTTGAGGGCACCCGGCGTCGCGATGAAGATCGCGATCTTGCTGCCGTTCGGCAGGAGCTTCGCGATGTGCTCGCCGGCGGCCTGCCCCGACGCGTACAGGTCCTGGCCGATGTAGTTGAGCCGCGCGTTCCCGGTGACGTCCGCGTTGTAGGACACGACGGGGATCCCCGCGGCGAGCGCCTTCTTGACGGGCTCGTTGAAGGCGGTCTTGTCGACGAGTGACACGGCGATGCCGTCGACGCCGCCGCTGACCGCGGTGTTGAACGCGCTGACCATCTGCGACACGTTCGAGGTCTCCGAGCCGGTCCACTGGGGCTTCGGCAGACCGAGCATCGAGGCGGCGTCGGCGAGTCCGTACTGCGTGGCCTGGAAGAACGTGTTCGTGGTCACGTGGTTGATGAACACGAACTTGAACCCGGGCGTCGACGGGAAGTTCCCTGCCTTCCCGGCCGCGCTCGCCATGTCCCCGCCGGAGAACGACAGCAGGCCCGACGCCAACGCGGCGGCACCTGCCAGCCCCGCTCCGCGGACCAGTCCCCTCCGGCTCGGGCCGGGCCCGGCCCCCATCGCCGCAACTGCGTTCTCGACCGCGTCGTCTTCCACGGATACCTCCTCGTATCGGGCTGCGTGCGGCACCGACGACGAGGACGGCGTCGGTGTCCGACGCGTCTCCCCCGCGCTTCGGTGCCACGGATTGGGGCATTCCTAGACCCGGTCTCTCAGGGCGGTCAAGAAAGCTGAGCGAACGTTCCCATCCACTGGTTTGTGAACAGCGCTCACCCAGGCTTGTCCCCCGAAGCAGGCCTGATCGCTGGACGACAACGATGTCGGTGCCCGGTCGGGCGCGGTCGCTACGATCACGGGATGGCGGAAGCGAGCGCGTCGCAGGCGCGGCGGAAGGACCTGGGACGTCACCAGAACCTCACGTCGCTGCTCCGTCGTGTGCACGCCACGCCCGCCACCAGGAGCGACCTGACCCGGTTCAGCGGCCTCAACCGCTCGACGGTCGCCGGGTTGGTCGGCGAGCTCGTCGACCGCGGGCTCGTGGTCGAGGACGAGGTCCGTGGCGCGGGATCGGTCGGCCGTCCGAGCCCCACGGTCCGGCCCGCCGACCGGGCCGTCGGGATCGCCGTGCACCCCGAGATCGACGCCGTGCGGGTCGCCGCGGTGCTGCTCGGCGGCCGCGTGGTCCGGCGCGTCCGTGTCGACGTGGACCAGCCTCCGACACCGGAACGCGTCGCCACCATCGCCCAGGAGGCCGTGGCCGCCATCCGCGCGGACCTCCCGCCCGGTGCCGTGGTCGTGGGCGCGGGCGTCGCCGTCCCCGGGCTCGTGCGCGTCGCCGACGGGGTCGTCCGCCTGGCGCCGCACCTGGACTGGCACGACGTCCCACTCGCCGCCCAGCTCGCCTCGGCGCTGGACATGCCGGTCCGCGCCGCGAACGAGGCCTCGCTCGGGGCCGCGGCCGAGTGGGTGTTCGGCGCCGGCCGGGGTGCGGACGACCTGCTCTACGTCAACGGCGGGGCGAGCGGCATCGGCGGTGGGATCGTCACGGGCGGCGTGCCGCTGCTCGGCGCGAGCGGCCACGCCGGCGAGATCGGCCACGTGTCGATCCGGACGGACGGGTCGCGGGACAGCGCCGGCCTGGTCGGGACCCTGGAGGCCGCGGTGACCCGGGCTCGGCTCGCCGCGGTGCTCGACGTGCGCGAACCCGACCCCGACACCTTCGAGCGGATGCTCCTCGCCGCGACCGAGGGCGGCAGCAGCCGGTCGAGCGCCGTGGTCGCGGAGGTCGAGCGCCAGATCGACACCCTCGCGATCGCGCTCGCGAGCGTCGTGAACGTGCTCGGCTCGGAGCGGATCGTCCTCGGCGGGTTCCTGGCGGCCCTCGCGGCGGCCGACGGTCCGCGCCTCCGCAACGCGTTCGACGCGCACCTGCTCGCGCCGCTCGTCCCCGACGTGCAGATCCGACGGGCGGAGCTCGGCGCGGACATCCTGCTCATCGGCGCGGCGTCGCTGCCGCTCGAGCACGTGCTCACCGAGCTGCCGACGTTGGGCTGAGCCCCTCGACCGACCGCTCCAGCCGCGGGGTCGCGATGCCGAGCGCACGTGCGGTGGCGAGCATGTCCTCCAGCACGGCACGGGGCTCCGCCGCGTGGGGATCGGTGTGTGCTGCCAGGCTCGCCCGTGCGATCGGGAGCAGGCGGGTGGCCCACGCCGCCGATGCGGCCGTCATCCCGGGGAACCGAGCGGGCGTCGTCGCGCCGCGGTGGCGCCCGATGTCGACCCCCCGCGCCGCGAGGACCGGGAGGAGCTCCCGGCTCGTCAGGAACGCCCCGCGAAGCGCGCGGCGATCTCCGATCATGGCCGCCAGGCCGCCGCTCGTCAGCGCTTGGGAGAACATGCCCGCGTCCATGACGAAGTGCGACCACAGCCATCCGCGCATGTCCGGCTCGTCCCGGACCACGAGTCCCGCCTGCTGCAACGTCGTCCGCACCTCGGGTGCCCGTCGATCACCCGGCGTCCCGCTCGAGCCGAGCACGACCGAACGGAGCAGCGCGCCGTGCAGGACGCCGTCGCCGTCGAATCCCCCGCCTGCGCCGGGGAACCCGAACACCACCTGATCCGCGGGGAGCGGAGCCACCGCGGCGACGGGGTCCTCCCACACGTTACCCAGGACCAGCACCGTGGCCGCGCCGACCACCGGAGCCAGGGACGCCACGGCTTCCCGCAGACGATGGTGCCCGACACTGAGCACGACGAGATCGAAGCCGTCCCCCGGCTCGACGGACTCGCGCAGCCGGATCGCGAACGTGGTGCGCCGCCGTCGGCCGAGCAGTCCCCGCCTGCCGTCGACGAGATCCGTGCGGACGCGGGCCCCGTACTCGCGAGTCCGGCCCGGGCGGACGAGGAACTCGACATGGTGCCCGGCCTCCTGGAGCACCTGGCCGTGGATCGTCGCGATGACGCCCCGGCCGACCATGAGGATCCGCATCATGCCTCCGATCACTAATATGGAGACGATCTCCGGTCTGGACGATACGGAGGTCGTCTCCATTTCGTCAACCGGGAGGGCACATGGCCGAGGAGCGGGCCCTACGCGCTGACGCGCGCCGGAACCGAGACGCCATCGTCGCGGCCGCGCGATCGGTGTTCGAGCACGACGAACAGATCCGGTTCGACGACTTCGCGGAGCGGGCTGGCGTCGGGGTCGGGACGCTCTACCGCCACTTCCCCACACGGGAGGCACTGGCCGCCGCGGTCTACCAGGACGAGGTGGCGGCGCTGTGCGAGCGTGCCCGGGACGCATCGCGGCCGGCCGGCGAACGGCTCGCCGGGTTCCTCCGCGCGTTCGTGGACCACGTGATCGAGCACGTCGCCCTCGCGCGCGCCTTCGCCGCCCTCGTCACCCCGGCGACGCAGGCCGAGGGTGGGAGCGAACTCGAGCGCACCGTCGCGGACCTGATGGCCCGCGCGGCCGCTGACGGCACCATCCGCGACGACGTGACCCCGGGCGCGGTGATGATCGCACTCCACGGCATCGGCTCCGCGATCGACCGCCCCGACTGGGCGATGGAGGCCCGCTCCGTCGCGGAACTCGTCATCCGCGGACTGGAGGCCCGCTGACCGAGCGGCGAGACGACGCGCCGGAGGGCCGGCGATCGGTCAGGAGCCGACGCGCCGCGCGCCCTTGCGGACCCGTCCGTCGTGCAATACGTTGTGACTCACAACAAACCCCCTCAGGAGCGCACCATGGCAACGAAGCCCACCCGCGACGACAAGTTCTCGTTCGGTCTCTGGACCGTCGGGTACAACGGCACCGACCCGTTCGGCGGTCCGACCCGTCCCCCGCTCGACGTCGTCGAGGCCGTCGAGAAGCTCGACGAGCTCGGCGCCTACGGCCTGACGTTCCACGACGACGACCTGTTCGCCTTCGGCTCGACCGACGCCGAGCGCCAGAAGCAGATCGACCGCCTCAAGGGCGCGCTCGAGTCCACCGGCCTCGTCGTGCCGATGGTCACGACGAACCTCTTCAGCGCCCCGGTGTTCAAGGACGGCGGGTTCACCTCGAACGACCGGCAGGTCCGCCGGTTCGCCCTCCGCAAGGTCCTCCGCAACATCGACCTCGCCGCCGAGCTCGGTGCGACGACGTTCGTCATGTGGGGTGGTCGCGAGGGCGCCGAGTACGACACCGCCAAGGACGTCCAGGCGGCGCTCGAGCGCTACCGCGAGGCCGTCAACCTCCTCGCCGACTACGTCACCGACAAGGGCTACGGCATCCGGTTCGCGATCGAGCCGAAGCCGAACGAGCCCCGCGGCGACATCCTCCTGCCCACCCTCGGGCACGCGATCGCGTTCACCGAGACCCTCGAGCGCCCGGAGCTGTTCGGGATCAACCCCGAGGTCGGGCACGAGCAGATGGCCGGCCTCAACTTCACCGCGGGCATCGCGCAGGCGCTCTACCAGGGCAAGCTCTTCCACATCGACCTCAACGGCCAGCGCGGCATCAAGTACGACCAGGACCTCGTGTTCGGGCACGGCGACCTGCAGAACGCGTTCTCGCTCGTCGACCTCCTCGAGCACGGCGCACCGCAGGGTGGCCCGGCGTACGACGGCCCGCGCCACTTCGACTACAAGCCGAGCCGCACCGAGGACTTCGACGGTGTCTGGGACTCCGCCGCCGCGAACATGCGCATGTACCTGCTCCTCAAGGAGCGCGCGCAGGCGTTCCGCGCGGACCCCGAGGTGCAGGCGGCGCTCGAGGCGTCGAAGGTCGCCGAGCTCCGCACCCCGACGCTCAACGAGGGCGAGTCGTACGACGACTTCCTCGCCGACCGCTCGGCCTTCGAGGACTTCGACGCCGACGCGTACTTCGGCGGCAAGGGCTTCGGCTTCGTCAAGCTGCAGCAGCTCACCCTCGAGCACCTCATGGGCGCGCGTGGCTGAGTCGCTCGCCAGCACGACCGACCCCGGTGACGAGGACCTCCTCGTCGCCGGGGTCGACTCGTCCACGCAGTCCTGCAAGGTCGTCATCCGGGAGGCCCGCAGCGGCCGGGTGGTCCGCTCCGGTCGTGCGAGCCACCCGGACGGCACCGAGGTCGACCCCGCCGCGTGGTGGGACGCCCTCGGCGCGGCGATCACCGACGCCGGCGGCCTCGATGACGTCGCCGCGATCGCCGTCGGCGGGCAGCAGCACGGCATGGTCGTGCTCGACGCCGACGGCCGGGTGATCCGCCCCGCGCTCCTGTGGAACGACACCCGCAGCGCCGGTGCCGCGGCCGACCTCGTCGACGAGCTCGGCCCGGAGCAGTGGGTCGAGCGCACCGGCCTCGTCCCGGTCGCCTCGTTCACGGCGACCAAGCTCCGGTGGCTCCGCGACACCGAACCCGACAACACCGCCCGGGTGGCCGCGGTCGCGCTCCCCCACGACTGGCTGTCCTGGCGCCTCCGCGGCTACGGCCCGGCGGACGAGAGCCCGCTCGGACCGGACCTCGACGCACTCGCGACCGACGCGTCGGACGCGAGCGGCACCGCCTACTGGGACCCGGCCCGCCGCGCCTACGACGCCGACCTGTTCGAGCGGGCGCTCGGGCGGGTGCTCCGGGAGGCCCGGCCCGGCACCGCGACGGACGGCGGCGACGCGGTGGTCGTCCCCCGCGTCGTCGAGCCGTCCGCCGCCATGGGCACGCTCGACCGGGAGGTCGCACTCCCCGGTGGCGCCGTCGCGCACGCCGGTCTCGTGGTCGGCCCGGGCACCGGGGACAACGCCGGTG
Organism: Curtobacterium sp. MCBD17_040; assembly: GCF_003234805.2. Classification (GTDB taxonomy): domain Bacteria; phylum Actinomycetota; class Actinomycetes; order Actinomycetales; family Microbacteriaceae; genus Curtobacterium. The sequence goes on along the minus strand of NZ_CP126273.1, from coordinate 1,050,742 downwards.
CCGCACTCGGCCTCGGCCTCGGGCCGGGCGACGTCGCCGTGTCCCTCGGCACGTCCGGCACCGTGTTCGGCGTCACCACGGCCTCCCTGGCGGACCCGAGCGGGACCGTGGCGGGATTCGCCGACGCGACGGGGGCGCGCCTCCCGATCGTCACGACGCTCAACGCGGCGCGCGTGCTCGAGGTGATCGGCGGGCTCCTCGGCGCGGACCACGGCGAACTCGGCGCGCTCGCGCTCGAGGCCCCGGCCGGCGCCGGCGGACTCGTGCTCGTGCCGTACTTCGTCGGTGAGCGCACCCCGAACCGGCCCGACGCCACCGCCTCGCTGCTCGGCATGACCCCGTTGACGACCACGCGCCCGTACCTGGCACGTGCCGCCGTCGAGGGCATGCTGTGCGCGCTCGCCGACGGTCTCGCTGCCGTCGAGGGCACGGGGACCCGCGTGGAGCGCCTGTTCCTCATCGGCGGAGCGGCGCAGAACCCCGCCGTGCGGACCATCGCCGCGCAGGTCTTCGGGCGCGACGTGCTCATCCCCGACCCCGGCGAGTACGTCGCCGCGGGCGCCGCGCGGCAGGCCGCGTGGGTGCTCGGCGGTGCGCTGCCCGACTGGCCGCTCGCGGCGGACACGATCCCGGCCGATCCGCGGCCGGAGGTGCTCGCCGCGTACCGCAGGAGCCTGTAGATGCCGTTCACGGACCTCCCGCTCGCCGAACTGCGCGCGTACCGGCCGGTGGTGCGCGAGCCGGACGACTTCGACGCGTTCTGGCGGACGACGATCTCGGAAGCGCGGCAGGCCGCGACGACGGCGGGCGTCGGACCCGTCCTGACGCCGGCCAGCACGCCGATCACCGAGCTCGTCGTCGAGGACCTGGTGTTCCCCGGCTTCGCGGCCGAGCCGGTCCGGGCGTGGGTCACCCGTCCACGCCGGCCGCGGGACGAGCGGCTCCCGGTCGTCGTCGAGTACCTCGGCTACAACGGTGGCCGCGGGTTGCCGGGCGAGCGCGTGCAGTGGGCCCTCGCCGGGTACGTCCACGTCGTCATGGACACGCGCGGACAGGGCAGCGGCTGGGGCAACGGCGGTGACACGCCGGACCCGCACGCGTCGAACGGGCAGGTCGCGGGGTGGATGACGAACGGGATCCTCGATCCGCACGAGCACTTCTACCGGCGCGTCCACACGGATGCCCTGCGGCTCGTCGACGCGGTGCGGACGCTCGCGTTCGTCGATCCGGCGCGGGTGGCGGTCACCGGCGGGAGCCAGGGCGGCGGCATCGCGATCGCCGCCGCGGCCCTCGCCGAGTCGCACGGGGACGGCGTCGTCGCGGTCATGCCCGACGTCGCGTTCCTGGCCGACTGGGAGCACGGCGCCGAGGTGGCGGTGAGGGACCCGTACCAGGAGCTCGTGCGCTACCTCGCCGTGCACCGCGACCACGCCGAGGCGGTGTGGACGACGGCGAGCTACCTCGACGGCGTCAACTTCGCCAAGCGGATCACGGCACCGGCGCTGTTCTCCGTGGCGCTCATGGACGAGATCGTGCCGCCCCGCACCACGTTCGCGGCGTTCAACGCGCTCGCGTCGGAGGACGCCGTGATCGAGGTCTACCCGTACAACGGGCACGAGGGCGGCGGCGGGCACCACTGGCCGAAGCAGGCGAGGTTCCTGGCGGCGCACCTCTAGCCCGCTTCGTCCCCCGCCTCCCCCTCCCCCGCCTCTCCCTCATCCGCGAGATCGCACTTGTTGCCGTTCTGGCGCTGTCCAGAGCGGCAACAAGTGCGATCTCGCGGAGGACCGGAGGAGCCCGGCAGGGTGGGAGGACGATACTGCTGACGTGCCCTCGACGGCGAGGGCGACGGCGGAAGGACGACGATGACCGACACCAGCACCGACCTCGAGGACATCAGCCTCGGGGGCCCCGACCGGATCCCCGTTCCCGAGGGCGCCTCGCCCGAGATCGCGGAGGCCGTGCGCGCGCTCTACACCGACGGCACGATCGGCAAGAAGGGCGCCTTCTCCCGCGAGTGGGCGACCGACATGGCCGAGGACGTGTACGTCGCGTTCCACCAGGCCCTCGCGCGGAAGGGCGGCACGATGGGCCGCGGTCCGCGCCGCTACTACGTCGAGATCCACCCCGAGCAGCTCCGCGGCTGGGTCGACATCGTCGACCACCCGTGGGTGCGCGCGCTCAGCGAGGCGGTCCTCGGGCCGGAGTACCAGATTGTCGAGCTCGGCTTCGACATCCCGTTCCCGGGCGCGAAGAACCAGCCGTGGCACCGCGACTTCCGGATGCCCGAGGCGACGCGTGAGGACCGGCGGCTGACGTCCCTCGCCTTCAACCTCACGGCGGTGGACACGGTCGACGAGATGGGCCCGTTCGAGATCGCCCTCGGCACGCAGTGGGACCTCTCACCCGAGTTCGACCACGAGATGTTCCCCCCGGCGTCCTTCGCGCCGCGCTACGCCGAGCGTGCCGTCCGCAAGTACCCGAACATGGGTGACATCGCGGCCCGGTCCGCGCTCACGATCCACCGGGGCACGCAGAACTTCTCGTCGCAGCCGCGTCCGGTGCTCGTGCTCGGCATCGACGCACCCGGTGCGGGGAACGCCGAGCACCACGACATGGCCGTCACGCATGCGTTCCACGAGTCGCTCCCCCAGCGGGTCCGCGACCACCTCGTCTGCCCGGTGGTCGACGAGCTCACGCCCATCGTGCAGAAGCACGACATCGAGGGCCTCATGATGGGCGGCGCCTGACCCCCAGGCCCACCCCCCCCCCCCCCCCCCCCCCACCGAGATCGCAGAAGATGCCGCTCCCCATGGCTTGGAAGCGGCATCTTCTGCGATCTCGCGGAACCGGGGCGGAGGCCCGGCGCCCGCCCGGCGGGCACCGCGCGTCAGACGCCCGACATGACCCGCCAGGCGACGAGCCGCTCGTCCGCCGTCGTGACCTCGTGCACCGGCCCCGCGATCGTGAGCGTCGCGCGCGGCGTCGCGGAGCCCGGGAGGTCCTGCGCCACGGCCTGCTTCTCGTTCACGATGACGCCGCCCGTGGTCTCCTCGGTGTCGACGGGGGCCGCCGACGCCGCCGCGTGATCGCCGACCCAGACCTCGACGTCGCCCGGCTCCACGACCCGGACCATGCGGCGGTCACTGAAGGCGAACCGCGTCGTCGGCACGTCGAAGGCGACGCGGACGGACTCCCCCGCCTCGAGGTCGACCCGCGCGTAGCCGAGCAGCTGCACCACCGGACGGGTCACGGAACCCTGGACGTCGTGGCCGTACAGCTGCACCACGTGGCCACTCGCGGTCGCACCGGTGTTCGTCACGGTCACGGCGGCCGTGAACGTGTCCCCGGCGCCGACGGTCCGGTCGACGACGAGGTCCGAGTACGCGACCGTCGTGTACCCGAGCCCGAACCCGAAGGGCCGGAGCGGCGTCGAGTCCGTCGCGGTGACGTCCGACGGCCCGCCGAGCACCGGGTGCAGGTACGAGTACGGCTGCGCCCCCGCGGACCGGGGCAGCGACACGGGCAGACGCCCGGACGGTGCGACCCGACCGGTGATCACGTCGGCGATCGCGAGCCCGCCGCCCTCACCGGGGAAGAACGCCTGCAGCACCGCGCCCGGCTTCGGGCCCGTGCCGTCGAGCGCCCAGCCGATCGCGTACGGCCGACCGGTGAGCAGGACCACGACGACCGGCGTGCCGGTGGCGAGCACGGCCTCCACGAGCTGCCGCTGCACGCCGGGCAGTTCGAGCGACTCGGAGTCGTTGCCCTCGCCCACGGTGCCCCGGCCGAACAGTCCGGCCTGGTCGCCGACGACGACGACCGCGAGCTCGGCGGCGGCCGCCGCGTCGACGGCCTCCGCGAAGCCAGTCGTGTCGTCGCCCTCGACCGCGCAGCCGACGGCGTGCACGATCTCGGTGGCCTCGAGGCCCGCCGCGGCGAACGCGCCGGGCAGTGCCTCGAGCACCGTCGGGATCGTGAACCCGAGTGGCAGGTCGGGGTGACCGGCGAGCACGTGGTTCGCGAACGAGTAGCACCCCTGCAGGGCCTCGGCCCGATCCGCGTTCGGACCGATCACGGCGACCCGGGCGGGTGCCGGACGACCGGCGCCGGAGTCGACCCCGGACCTCCCGATCGGCAGCACGCCGTCGTTGTGGAGGAGCACGATCGACTCCTCGGCGAGCCGCCGGGCGAGCGCCTGGTGGCGCGGCGAGTCCAGGTCGATCGCCGTCGGCGGCTCGTCCTCGTACGCGTCGTCGTCGAGCAGGCCGAGCGACTCCTTCTGCGCGAGCACGCGGAGCACCGCACGGTCGACGTACGCCTCGTCGAACTCGCCCGAGCGGACGCGGTCGACGAGCGGCTGCAGGTAGGCGTCACCGGTCGGCAGCTCGACGTCGATGCCGGCCTCGAGTGCGAGCGCGGCCGCCTCACCCCGGTCGGCCGCGACGCCGTGCATGACCTCGAGGAACGCGACGGCGAAGTAGTCCGCCACGACGACGCCGTCGAACCCGAGGCGCTCCCGGAGCACCCCGGTCAGGTAGTCGCCGTTCGCGGCCATGGGCACGCCGTCGATCTCGGCGTAGGAGTTCATGACGGATCGGACGCCACCGTCGAGGACCGCCATCTCGAACGGGGGCAGGAACACGTCGGCGACCTCGCGCGGCCCGGCGTGCACGGGGGCGTGGTTCCGCCCGGCGCGCGATGCGGAGTAGCCGAGGAAGTGCTTGAGCGTGGCGTGCACGCCGGCGTCCTGCAGCCCCCGCACGTACGCGGTACCGACGGTCCCGACCAGGTACGGGTCCTCACCGATGCACTCGTCGACGCGGCCCCAGCGGGGGTCGCGGACGACGTCGAGCACGGGCGCGAGCCCCTGGTGCACGCCGAGTTCGCGCATGGAGTCCCCGATGGCGCGACCGACCTGTTCGACGAGCTCCGGGTCGAACGCGGCGCCCCAGGCGAGTGGCGTGGGGAACGTCGCGGCGCGCCATGCGGCGAGCCCGGTCAGGCACTCCTCGTGCACGAGCGCGGGGATCCCGAGCCGGGTCTCGCGCTTGAGGCGGCGCTGCTCGCCCCAGAGCCACGCGGCGCGTTCCTCGGCGTCGACCGGTCGCGTGCCGTAGACGCGGGTGAAGTGGCCGATGCCGTCGCGGGTGACCTCCGCCAGCGGGGCCGAGCCGTCCTGCCCCGCGGCCATCTCGCCCTGCATCGGTGCGACGACGCCGTTCTGGTCGAGCCAGTAGCCGACGATCTGCGCCGCCTTCTCCTCGAGGGTCATCCGCGCGTGCAGGGCGCGGACCCGGTCGGACACGGTGGGCATGGCGGGCGGCGTCGCCGCGGCGACGACGGCGTGGTCGTCGACGTCGGTGGTGGTGGTGGTGGGGATCGCGGTGGTCACGCGTTCCTCGCTTTCGTCGGAGTGGGGCGACCGGTGGTCGGGATGGTGCGCGACGCACGCCGGGAGGCGCTCATCCCTTCACCGCGCCGGTCAGGCCGCCGACGATGCGGCGCTGGAAGATCGTGAAGAACACGAGCGCCGGGATCATCGACATCGTCGTGAACGCGAGCACCTTCGCGGTGTCCACGGAGTACTGGGACGAGAACGCCTGCACACCGAGCGGCAGCGTGTACTGCCCCTCGTTGTTGAGGATGAACAGCGGCAGGATGTAGCTGTTCCAGCTCGCGATGAACGCGAGGATCCCGGTGGTGACGACACCCGGCAGCGACAACGGCACGATCATCCGGAAGAAGAACCCGAGCCGGCTCGCACCGTCGATCGACGCGGCTTCCTCGAGTTCGTCGGGGATCGCCCGGAGGAACGGCACGAGGATGATCACGGTCGTCGGCAGCGCGAACGCGATCTGCGGCAGGATCACCCCGGCCAGGTTGTTCGTCAGGCCGAGGTCCTTGACGAGCAGGTAGAGCGGTGTGATCGCGACCGTGATCGGGAACATCAGCCCCGCGGCGAAGAGCGCGTACAGCGCCCCGCGTCCGGCGAAATGGTAGCGCGCGAGCACGAAGCTCACCATGAGTCCGAGGACCACGACGCCGACCGTGGTGGCGATCGCCGTGATCGCGGAGTTGCCGAGTTCCTGCCAGAACACCCCGCTCGAGAGCACGCTCGCGTAGTTCCCGAGCTGCAGTGGGTCCGGCAGGCCCGCGGGGCTCGTCGTGATCTGCGCGTTCGTCCGGAAGCCGCCCAGGACGATGTAGAGGACCGGGGCGAGGTTCGCCGCGATGAAGACGATCGCGACGACGTAGGTGATCGGGTTGACGTGGGTGTTCGCCGCGCCCGACCGACGCCGACGGGTGCTGCCGGGGCCGGGGATGCCGGACCGGACGCCGCGGGACCGGCCCGAGCGGGCCTCCCGGCCGTCGATGGTGGTGGTCGCCATCAGCCGTTCCTCTCGGTGAGTGCGCCCGCCGTGTCGCGGCGCAGGACGAAGCGCTGGTAGAGGAGCGCGACGATGAGGGAGATCAGGAAGATCACCACGGCGACCGCGTTCCCGTAGCCGTAGTTGCCGGAGTTGCGGCCGTTCCCGACCATGTACGTCGCCATCGTCGAGGTCCCGGCGGTCGAGGCGATGTACTGACCCCAGATGATGTAGACGAGGTCGAACAGCTGGAGCGACCCGATGATCGACAGGAACGCCCAGATGCGGATGGTCGGTCCGAGCAGCGGCAGGGTGATCCGTCGCTGGATCTGCCAGTAGCCGGCACCGTCGATGGCGGCGGCCTCGAACAGTTCCTCGGGGATGCTCTGCAGCCCGGCGAGGAACAGGATCACGGCGAACCCGATGTACTTCCACGAGATGATGAGGAGCAGGGTCCAGATCGCGATCGACGGGTTCGACAGCCAGTCCGCGCGCAGGCCGCCGAGGCCGATGGCCTGCAGGAGGTCGTTCACCGCCCCGTTCGACTGGAGCATGAGGCTCCAGCCGGTGCCGACGATGACCTCGGAGATCACGTACGGCACGAACACGAGCACCCGGACGAGCGTCCGACCGCGGATCTTCTGGTTGAGGAGCAGCGCCAGGAAGATCGCCAGCGGACCCTGGAGGACCAGGGACAGCACCACGATGAACGCGTTGTGGAGCAGGACGGACTGGAACGCGCTGTCGGTGAAGATGACGACGTAGTTGTGCAGTCCGACGAAGTCGGTCGGGGTGCCGTAGCCCGCCCAGCGGAAGAACCCGTAGTAGGCGGCGAGCACGACCGGGAGGATCACGAACCCGACGAAGACGACGACCGCCGGTCCGGCGAGCACGGCGATCTCGGCGCGCTTGCGCCAGTCGGCCGGAGCCCGGGTACCGCGCCGGCCGGCGGGGCGGGAGGCACGTGGTGCGCCCCGCCCCGCCTCCGGTGCACCCGGGGGGCGCTGCGGATCGGTGACCCGACCCGCAGCGATGGAGGTGTTCGCGGACACGGGATCAGCCCTTGGCCGCGGCCTGGCTGGTCGTCTTGACGATGTCCGCCGGGCTGCCCTTGCCGGCGAGCAGGTCGACGACGCTCGTGTTCAGCGCGTTGCCGACGTTCTGGCCGTAGAGGGTGTCGAGGTACTGCGAGACGTACGGCGCCTTCTGGTACGCGGCGAGGACGTCCTTGAGGTACGGCTCGGTGACGACGGACTGCGCGTTCTCGTTCACCGGGATGGTGTCGAACGCCTTGTAGTACGCCTCCTGCCTCGACTTCGTCACGATGTAGTTGAGGAACTGGGTGCAGGGCACCTTCGGCGCCTTGGCGGAGCACGAGTAGCCGTCGAGGCCACCCATCATCGCGCCGGCCTTGCCCGAGCCGCCGGAGATCGACGGGAACGGGAAGAACCCGAGGTCGGGCAGCGGCTTGGCGTTCGGGGTGAGCGAGGAGATCACGCCCGGGTCCCAGGAGCCCATGAGCTCCATGGCCGCCTTGTGGTTCGCGACGAGACCGGCGGAGCTGCCGGCGCCCTGCTGCGCCGCCGTGGTGAGGAATCCGTTGTTGAACGGCTTCGTGTCGTTGAACGCCTTGACGTCCTGGCCGGCCTTCGTCCAGCAGCTGCTGTCGAACTTCAGGTTGGACGCGGTCTTGTTCAGCGTGGCCTGGCTGCACTCCCGGAGCGCGAAGTTGTAGTACCAGTGCGCGGCGGGCCAGGCGTCCTTGGCACCGACGGCGACCGGTGCGACGCCCGACTTCTTGAGCTTGGCGATGTCCGCGTTCAGTTCGGTCATGGTCTTCGGGGTGCTCGTGATCCCGGCGGCCTTGAACAGGTCCTGGCTGTACCAGATGCCCTCGGGCAGGACGTCGATCGGCATGGCGTAGGTCTTGCCGCCCTGCTCGTAGCCGGCGAACGTGCCCTTGTTGATCGCGGCCTTCGAGGCCTTGTCGATCGAGCCGGAGATGTCCATGACCTGGCCGGCGTCGACCATGGCCTTCATCTTGCCGCCGCCCCGCTGCAGGAAGATGTCGGGGGCGTCGCCGGAGTTGAGGGCGGTCTGGAGCTTGCCGTCGAGGTCCTCGTTCTGGATCGCCTGGACCTTGATGGTGACGTTCGGGTGGGCGGCCTCGAAGTCCTTGACGGTGTCCGCCCAGAACGCCTTGCCCGGGCCGGTGGTCGAGTTGTGCCAGAAGGTCATGGTGACCTTGCCGTTCCCCGACGCGTTGTCCGAACCGCCGCTCGAACAGCCCGTGGCGAGCAGTGCGGTGCCCGCGGCCAGCGCGATGGCCGTCGCGAGCTTGATCTTCCTCGTCATTGTGGAAACCCCTCGGTAGTCGTCGTTGACATGCGGCTTCGAGTGCCGCAGACGAGAGCGTGGCAGGCGTGGCTGGCGTTGTCAATCGATATCGATAACGATTTCGGCGGGCGCGGCGACGACTCGTCTCGCACGATCCGGGCGGTACGGTGAGCACGTGGAGACCGTCGCAGAGTCCGCTCCCCCGCCCGGGCGCGCCACCATCAGCGACGTCGCGCGCGCGGCCGGGGTGTCCGTGCCGACGGTCTCGAAGGTCATCAACGGGCGCGACGGGGTGGCACCCGCGACGTCGAAGCGCGTGCTCGAGGTGATCGAGTCCCTCGGCTACGAGAGCTCCCTCGTCGCCCGGAGCCTCCGTCGGAGCCGCACCGACGTGATCGGCATCCTCGTCACCGAGTTCGAGCCGTTCTCCACCGAGCTGCTCAAGGGCATCTCGTCCGCGGCGACCGGCACGGGGTACGAGCTCCTCGCGTACGCCGGACTCGTGTCGGGCGAGACCCGGCCGGGCTGGGAGCGCCGGTCGCTGTCGCGGCTCGCCGGGACCCTCATCGACGGCGCGATCGTCGTCACGCCCACGACGCTCATGTCGTCGACGTCGGTGCCGGTCGTGTCGATCGACCCGCACACCGGTCCCGAGGGCCACGCGGCGATCGACTCCGACAACGTCGGCGGTGCGCGGGCAGCGACCGAGCACCTCATCGGCCTCGGACACCGCCGCATCGCGCACATCCGCGGCCGCGAGGACCTGGCGTCCGCCGAGCTCCGCGAGACCGGCTACCGGGAGTCCCTCGCCGCGGCCGGCATCCCGTTCGACCCGGAGCTCGTGCGCGTCGGCGGGTACCAGACCGCACTCTCCGCCGAGGTCGCCCGTGCGCTCCTCACCCGTCCGGACCGTCCCACCGCGGTGTTCGCGGCGAACGACATCTCGGCGCTCGGGGTGCTCGAGGTCGCGCACGAGCTCGGTCTCCGCGTGCCCGAGGACCTGTCGGTCGTCGGCTTCGACGACGTCCCCCTCGCCGCGAACGCCACCCCGCCGCTCACGACGGTCGCGCAGCCACTGCACGACCTCGGCGCCGAGGCCGTGCACATGCTCCTCAACCTGCTCCGCGGACAGGACGTCCCGCAGCACGTCCAGCTCCCGGCGACGCTCGTGGTCCGCGCGAGCACCGGACCGGCCCCCACGCGCTGAGGCGGGCGGGAGGTCAGTCCCGCCCGGCCGCGCAGGTCACCGTGGCGGCGCTCTGCCCCGACACGGACCCGGGGAGCTGCGCTGTCGTGGCCGGCGCGCTCGGGGTGGACGCGCCCGACGAGGGCGCCGTTGCCGGCTTGGACGGGCCTCCCGCAGCGTGCGACGGCGGAGCGGTCGGGGCGGCCGCCTTCGGCGGGTTCGGGTCGACCACGGCCGAGCGACCGAGGCTGCCGGCCGAGAGTGCGATCGGGTCGTCATGACGGAGCGCGGCGTTCAGGATCCCCGCCGGGTCCGTCGCGACGTCGACCCGGTTCGGGTCCTCGGGGTCGTCGACCACGGGGTACTGCACGAACACCATGTTCGACAGACCGACCGTCGTGACGGCCAGCGCGAGGCGCGCGAGGGTCCGGGGATCCGTCAGGGTGTCCGAGAGCGTCATGCTGCGGAACGCGGTGTCGGCCAGGCGGAGCACCTTCGCGGGGTTCGTCAGCGTCCCGGCCGAGACGACCTGGCGCGCGAGGGCGGACATGAACGTCTGCTGGTTGCTGATGCGCGCGAGGTCACTGCCGTCGCCGACGCCGTCCCGCGACCGGAGGAACGCGGCGGCCTGGGCGCCCGACAGCGAGCGGGTACCCGCGGGCAGGTCGATCGCCGGGGAGACGTTGTGGTCGTGGATCGGCGTGGCGAGGCAGACCTGGACCCCGCCGACCGCGTCCGCCATCCGCACGACGCCGTCGAACGTGACCATGCCGGCGTAGGAGATCGGAACGCCGGTCAGCTGGCTGATGGTCCCCGCGACGCAGGCGAGGCCGTGGCGCTCCCCACCGCGCGAGAGCGCCGTGTTGAGCATCGCCCTCGAGGAGGCCGGTGTGACCGAGCCGTCGTCGTTCGTGCACGCCGGGATGGGCACCATGAGGTCGCGGGGGAAGCTGACGACGGCCATGTGCGTGTGGTCCTGCGAGATGTGGACCAGGATCGTCGTGTCGTTGTGCCCGACCCCGGAACTCGCGGCCTGGTTCGCCGCGCCGGTGAACCCCGCGCCCTGCCCGGTCCGGGTGTCGGTGGCGACGAGCAGCATGTCGACCTCACCCGACTGCGCGGTGAGCGTCGGGACGGCCTCGTGCCTCACGCCCGGCAACGCCAGCGTCACCGCGGGCTTGGCGCCCTGCAGGACCTGCCAGGTCGCGATCGCCGCGACGGAACCGGAACTCACGACCGCGACCGCGACGACGGCGGCGAGGATCCGGAGGACGGCGGCGACCCGGCTCGAGCGGCGGAGCCGTCCGTGCCGTGCGATGCCGCCGCTCACTGCCGCATGTTCGCGCGCCATTCGTCCCCCTTGGAGTTCGGTGCCGTCCCAGGATCATCGCGGAAGCGGGTGCGAACAGCGTGCTGGCCGCGCCGAGACCCTGAATCGGCACTCAGGTTCGCTGCGACCGGCCCCACCGCCGCGCGCGGAAACCGGCGCGGCCGGACGGAGCGGCGCGCGGGAACCGGCGCGACCGGACGCCGTCGCACGCCGTCCGTGTTATGTTCTCGCCCACAACAAACCTGACGACGACGTCCGGAAGGCGCCCGACATGCACGAGACCCTCCCCCCGCCCGGCCCGGCCGCACGGCTCGGCGAGGCAGTCCTCGCCGTCGTCGACGCCGCCGGCACCCCGCAGCCCGCCGTCCCGATCACCGTCGAGCAGACCCGCCACGCCTTCGTGTTCGGCAACATCGGCTTCGACTTCATCGGCCTGGCGAACGGCGAGCCCGACGACGTCGGGACCGAGGCGCTGGCGCAGCGGTACGCCGAGGTGTTCAACACGGCGACCCTCCCCTTCTACTGGGGACGGTTCGAACCGGAGCGGGGCGCGCCCGACACCACGCGCCTCCGGGCCGCGGCGCGGTGGTTCCGCGACCGTGGGATCGCGCTCAAGGGCCATCCGCTCGTCTGGCACACCGTGCAGCCGGACTGGCTGCTCGGCCTGCCGCTCGACGAGGTGGAGCGACTGCAGCGTGCGCGCATCCGGCGTGAGGTCGCCGACTTCGCCGGGCTCGTGGACACCTGGGACGCGATCAACGAGGTCGTCATCATGCCCGTGTTCGACAACGGCGACAACGCCATCACACCCCTCGCCCGCGCCCGGGGCCGCGTGCCGATGATCCGGATGGCGTTCGAGGAGGCCCGTGCGACGAACCCGGAGGCCCGGCTCCTGCTCAACGACTTCGACCTGTCGAGCGACTACGAACACCTCGTCGAGGAGGTCCTCGACGCGGGGATCACGCTCGACGCCCTCGGTCTGCAGACGCACATGCACCAGGGCTACTGGGGCGAGGACACGATGCTCGCGACGGTCGACCGGTTCGCGCGGTTCGGCCTCCCGATCCACATGACCGAGTCCTCGCTCGTGTCCGGCGAACTCATGCCCGCGGAGATCGAGGACCTCAACGACCACCAGGTGCCGTCATGGCCGTCGACGCCCGAGGGCGAGGCGCGGCAGGCCGACGAGATCGACCGGCACTACCGGAGCCTCGTGGGGCACGAGGCCGTCGAGGCCATCACGTACTGGGGCATCACCGACGCGGGCGCGTGGCTCGGCGCGCCGATCGGACTCGTCCGGGCGGACGGCTCCCCCAAGCCCTCCTACGACGCGCTGCGCCGCCTCGTCCGCGACGCGTGGTGGCTCGGACCGACCGAACTCGTCACCGACGGACGCGGCGAGGTCCGTGTGAGCGGCTTCCGCGGCGACTACGCGGCACGGCTCGCCGGCACGACGACGCCCTTCACGCTCGGACCGGACGCGCAGCGGATCGCTCTGACCGTCCCGGCTGCCTGACCGCACCGACCGGCGGCCGGGAGGCACGGCACCGGCCCGTCCTGTCCCTCCCGACCGTTCCCCTGGGTTGCGGAACCACCCGAACGGGCGCGGACAGACGACGAGGGCGCGGTCGTCGGACCGCGCCCTCGTCGTCCGGGCGCGCATCTGCGCGCCCGGCACGCGCGTCAGCCGCGCAGCTCGAGGTACTTCGCGATGAGCGCCTTCGTCGAGGCGTCCTGCGACGCGAGCGCCTCGGTGTCGCCGTCGACCGCGGGAGCGATCTGCAGCGCGAGCTGCTTGCCGAGCTCGACACCCCACTGGTCGAACGAGTCGATGCCCCAGATCGTGCCCTCGGTGAACACGATGTGCTCGTACAGCGCGATGAGCTGGCCGACGACGCTCGGCGTGAGTGCCGGTGCGAGGATCGACGCGGTCGGTCGGTTGCCCGGGAACTCGCGGGCCGGCACGACGGACTCCTTCGTGCCCTCGGCGCGGACCTCGTCCGCCGTCTTGCCGAACGCGAGCGCCTTGGTCTGCGCGAAGAAGTTCGCCATGAACAGCGCGTGGACGTCCTGTCCGGGCTGCACGGCGCCACCGTCACCGGTCTCGTCCTGCAGCGGGTGCGCCGGGTTCGCGACGGCGATGAAGTCCGCCGGGATCAGCCGGGTGCCCTGGTGGATGAGCTGGTAGAAGGCGTGCTGGCCGTTCGTGCCCGGCTCGCCCCAGAAGACCTCGCCGGTGTCGGTCGTGACCGGGGAGCCGTCCCAGCGGACCCGCTTGCCGTTCGACTCCATCGTGAGCTGCTGCAGGTAGGCGGCGAAACGGTGCAGGTACTGCGTGTACGGCAGGACCGCGTGGCTCTGGGCACCGAGGAAGTTCGAGTACCAGACGTTGAGCAGGCCCATGAGCACGGGGACGTTCTGCTCGAGCGGCGCGGTGCGCATGTGCTCGTCGACCGCGTGGAACCCGGCGAGGAAGTCGCGCCAGTTGTCCGGCCCGATCGCGATGACGACCGACGTGCCGATGGCCGAGTCGACCGAGTAGCGGCCGCCCACCCAGTCCCAGAACCCGAACGCATTCTCCGGGTCGATGCCGAACGCGGCGACCTTGTCGAGCGCGGTCGAGACGGCGACGAAGTGCTTGGCGACGGCGTCCTTGCGGGACTCGTCGGTGTCCTCGATCGCACCGGCGGCACCGAGCCGCTCCCACAGCCACTGGCGGGCCAGTCGGGCGTTCGTCAGGGTCTCGAGCGTGCCGAAGGTCTTCGACGCGACGATGAACAGCGTCGTCTCCGGGTCGAGGTCCGCGGTCTTCTCGTAGATGTCGGCGGGGTCGATGTTCGAGACGAAGCGGGCCTCGAGCCCCTGCTGCACGTATGGCTTGAGCGCCTCGTGAACCATGACGGGGCCGAGGTCCGACCCGCCGATGCCGATGTTGACGACGGTCTCGATGCGCTTGCCGGTGACGCCCTTCCACGCCCCTGACCGCACCTGCTCGGCGAACCCGTACACCTTGTCGAGCGTGGCCTGCACGTCGGCGTCGACGTCCTGCCCGTCGACCTCGAAGCCCGCTGGCGGGACCAGGTCGGAACCGGCGGCCGGACGACGCAGCGCGGTGTGGAGCACGGCGCGGTCCTCGGTGACGTTGATGTGCTCGCCGCGGATCATCGCCTGGTAGCGGCCGGGGACGTCGACGTCCTGCGCGAGCTGCAGCAGGTGGCCGAGGATCTCCTCGGTCACGAGGCCCTTCGACAGGTCGACGGTGAGGTCGGCGGCCTGGAAGGTGTACCGGTCGGCCCGGTCCGGGTCGGCGTCGAACCACCCACGCAGGTCCGGCGTGAAGCCGTCGGCGATGCCGGCCAGGGCGCGCCAGGCCTCGGTCGAGGTGGGATCGACGGGAGCGGATTCGGTCAAGGGGTCCTCCTGAACAGGGAACGGTGCACGGCTCGCGGATCACGCGGCGCTGCGCGGCGGGCCGGGTCCAAATCTATTCCCCTGCCGCTCCCCCCGGCGGCAGGTGGGGACGACCGGGCGACAGGGGACGCCGGGGAGGGACGGGGCGGTCCGGCACCGTCCCTCCCGTCCGTCGCGGCTCGCCCCGCGGGGCGACGACGCGCTCGGTCAGCGTCCGATCGGGTCAGCGCACGATCGGGTCAGCGCACGATCGGGTCAGCGCCCGTCCGGTGAGCGCCCGTCCGGTCAGCGCCGGTCTGGTCAGCGCCCGATGGGGGCCATGTCCGGGTAGCGGTCGCCGGTGGGTGCCGGCAGTGCGGAGAGCCGCGCGACCTGCTCGCCGCTCAGCGTGAGGTCCGCCGCGCCGAGGTTCTCCTCGAGCCGCGAGACACGCTTCGTGCCCGGGATGGGCACGAGGTCCTCGCCCTGCGCCAACAGCCACGCGAGCGCGACCTGCGCGGGTGTGCCGCCGACCTCGTCCGCGACCGTGCGCACCTCGTCGACGATGCGCATGTTCGCCGCGAACGCCTCCTCCTGGAACCGGGGGTTCGCCAGGCGGAAGTCGCTCGAGTCGAGGTCGGACGGCTTCGTGATCGCGCCGGTCAGGAACCCCCGGCCCAGCGGCGAGTACGGCACGAGCCCGATGCCGAGCTCCCGCAGGGTGTCGAGCACCTCGCCCTCGGGGTCCCGCGTCCACAGCGAGTACTCGCTCTGGAGCGCGGTGATGGGGTGGACGGCGTGCGCCCGGCGGATGGTGGCGGCGCTCGCCTCGGACATGCCGATGTGACGGATCTTGCCCTCCTGCACGAAGCCGGCGAGCTGCCCGATGACGTCCTCGATCGGGACCTCCGGGTCGACGCGGTGTTGGTAGTAGAGGTCGACGTGGTCCGTGCCGAGCCGGCGCAGCGACCCCTCGAGTGCGATGCGGACCGACCGGGGGTCCGAGGTGATGTGCCGCTCCGTGCTCGGGGTCGTCTCGCCCTCGACGTGACGGATCAGGCCGAACTTCGTCGCGATGACGACGTCGTCGCGACGGTCGCCGAGCGCGCGGGCGAGGAGTTCCTCGTTCGTGTACGGCCCGTACGCCTCCGCCGTGTCGAAGAACGAGACGCCGAGGTCGATCGCCCGGTGGATCGTGCGGACCGACTCCGCGTCGTCCGTGCCGGCGCCCGTGTAGAAGGCGCTCATGCCCATCGTGCCGAGGCCGATCGCACCGACCTGCAGGTCGCCGAGTGTGCGGGTTTCCATGCTGTCTCCTGTCTGCCCGGCCGAGGACCAGCCGGTGCACGACCTCCATGGTGCTCGCCGCTGCTCGGGGGTGCGTGGACACCGCGGAGCGCGCGTCAGGCGTGCATGCGCGCACCCTTCGTGATCTTGTCCACCGCGTTCCGGGGCCCGCGCACGGCGATGCCGACCAGATCGAGGTCGTCGGCCGCCACGGCGGCGACGGCTGCGCGGTTGGCGGCGTCGTGCCCCGTCGCGAACAGGTCGCGCGTGTACAGGGCGAGCGGGACGCCGCGGGTGAGCGCCCGGGTCCGCGCGGCGGCGAGGACCTCGGGGCCGGCCGACATCACCATCACCGGCTGCCGGAGCATCGGGAGGTACCGGTTGCCGTCCGCGTCCGCGTAGGGCTCCCCGACGAGGTCCGGCTCACTCGTGGCGATGCCGCTCGTCAGGAACGCGGTGACGTTGAGCTCCTGCCAGGGCAGCAGGTCGTCGTGGAGCACCACGACGACCTTCGTGTCGAAGCGGACGGGTTCGGTGGTGGTGTCGTCGAGCGGTGCCATGTCCCCACGATCGCGCCGGGCACACCCGGTCGTCTTGTACGTTCCTTGCATGGTCGAGTCCGTGCGCGCGTGGCGGCCCGCCGTGCCCCTGGTGCGCGAGGTGCTGCACGCGGAGCACCTCGAGCACGCGTACCCGGCGCACACGCACGACAGCTGGACCCTCCTGACGGTCGACGACGGTGCCGTCGTCTACGAACTCGACGGCCGACGGCACCACGTGAAGCCCGGGACGCTCACGGTCCTGCCGCCGGGCGTCCCGCACACCGGGCGCACCGCCACCGGCGGCGAGCGCTACCGCAAGCGGGTGCTGTACCTCGAACCGGAGTGGCTGCCGGCGGGGACGATCGGCGGCGCGGTCCACCACCCGGCGTTCACGGACGGGACGCTCGCGGCGGGCGTGGCCAGCATCCACGCCGCGCTCGCGCAGGCCGCGCCGACGACGGCCGCCCTGGCCGTCGAGTTCGGCGTCCTGCGCCTCGGCGCCCGGCTCCGCGACGCGTTCGGCGCGGACGCCACGGACCGCGACGACCCGGTCCTCGCCCGACGCTTCCGCGCGATGCTCGACGAGCACCTGACCGAGCAGCTCACCATCGCCGACGCGGCCGCCGCGCTGCACGTCCACCCGGCACACCTCGCCCGCGTGTTCTCGGCGGCGTTCCGGATCGCACCGCACCAGTACGTGTCGGCGCGGCGGGTCGACCTGGCGCGCCGACTCCTGCTCGCGGGGCGTCGCCCGGTCGACGCCGCCGCCGAGGCCGGGTTCGCGGACCAACCCCACATGACGCGGCAGTTCCGTCGCGTGCTCGGGACGACGCCGGGGACGTTCGCCGCGGCGTAGAGCGCTCCGGGACGCCGCGTGCTACGAGGACCGCCCGGCGAACGCCGTCACACCATGGACCGTGGGCACGAGCAGGAGGCCGTCCACCGACGTCGGCGTCGCGAACGTCGGCAACGCCGTCCCCGTGTGGAGGGTCTGCAGTCGGCGCCCGGACCGCGGGTCCCACTCCGAGACGGTCCCCGTCGGGTACTCGACGGCCCAGAGGTGCCTGCCGATCAGCGTCGGTCCGCTGTTCGCACCCGCCAGTCGGGGTCCGAGCGTCCGCGTCGCGAGGTCGACCCGCTGGATCCCGCCGCCTCGGCAGGGGACGAAGACGCGGTCCGTGCGGCGGTCGAACGCGGGTGCGCCGTCCGGGTCGCTGCCGCACACGTGGCGGATCGCGGTCACCTGCGACAGGTCTCCCTGCCGCAGCACGAACGCGGTGTCCGTCTTCCCGACGGCGAACACGAGCCCGCCCGGGAGCAGCACGGGGTTGCTCGTCGACAGGTCCTCGTCGCCGCCCGCGACGCGGTCCTTGAACGCGGCGAGCGGCCGGAGGTCCGGGGACAGCTCCACGACGCTCTCGGTGTACCGCTCGGGATCGGGGCCGCCCTGCGGCGGATCGGGGTTCGCGTTGCCCGTCGTGACGAACAGGTGCCCGTCGGCACCGACCGCGATGCCGCCGCCCGACTCCCAGACCGCTCCGCCCTCGCCGTCCGGGGCGACCTCGAACGACACCGGGTCCGGCGCGCCGCTCTCGCGCACCCCGACGACCCAGCCGTGGTAGTGCCCGCAGTCCCCCGCGTTGCCGCCGTAGCCGGCGTAGACGCGGCCGTTCGCCACGGCCAGGGACACCCGCTGGAGCAGGTGCACCGGCGATTCGCCGGCCGGGAGGGGCGGGTCGACGTCCTCGGTCCGCACCGTCCGCCCCGTGGCCAGGTCGAGCCCCGAGAGCACGTGGTGCACGACGCCCCGGCCGGCGTCGACCTCGGCGACCACGTACACGATGCGCGTCGCCGGGTCGATCGCGGGCGTGCTCGTGATGCCGAGTGGGTCGATGTCGCCACAGCCCGCCACGGCGGCGACGTGCGTGAGCGGTGTGCCGAGCGTCCGAGACCACAGCACGTGCCCGGTCGTGGGGTCGAGGGCGACGACCCGGTTCCGCTCGGTGGCGGCGACGATGCGTCCGTCCGCAGCGACGGGCTGCCCCTGCACGGTGCCGCCGAGGTCGACCGACCACCTCCGCGTCGCGTGGTCGAGAGGCGCCCCGGCGGGGACCGCACCCGTCAGCGTCGCGGTGCCGTGGTAGCTCGGCCACGAGTCGGACGTGGCGGCTCGGGACGGTCCCGTCCCCGTCGACGGTCCGGACGGGGCGGACGGTCCGTCCGATCTCGTCGACGCGGTACCAGCAGGCGCTGCGGCGGACGGAGGCGGTGTCGTCGGCGCGACGGAGGGCCTCCCGGCCGTGCACCCGGCGAGCAGCAGCACGGCGACGGGCACGACCAGCGTGCGCAGGCGCACCCCGCGCCGTCGGTCTCGATCGTGATGGGTCGTCATCGAGCCCTCCTCGGCGCCGAGGGTAGCCCGACCGGTCCCCGTCGGTACGCCCGCTGGTCAGACTTCCGTGACCCGGCCCTCCTCGACGTGCCAACGGCGGTCGAGTCGCACGGTCTCGAGCATGAGGCGGTCGTGCGTCACCAGGAGCAGCGTGCCGTCGTAGGCGTCGAGTGCCTGCTCGAGCTGCTCGATCGCGGGGAGGTCCAGGTGGTTCGTCGGCTCGTCGAGCACGAGCACGTTCACCCCGCGGGCCTGGAGGAGCGCCAGACCGGCGCGCGTCCGCTCACCCGGCGACAACTCCCCCGCGGCGCGACCGACGTGGTCGGCCTTCAACCCGAACTTGGCCAGGAGGGTCCGCACCTCGGCGGTGGACATCTCGGGCACGAGCCCCTCGAACACCTCGGCGAGCGCCGTGGCGCCCGTGAACCGCCTGCGCGCCTGGTCGATCTCACCGACGGCCACGTTCGACCCGGTGGACGCCGTGCCGGAGGTCGGCTCCTGCCCGCCGAGGAGTGCCCGCAACAGCGTGGACTTGCCTGCGCCGTTCGGACCCGTGATCCCGATGCGGTCGCGCGCGGCCACCTGGAGCGAGACCGGACCGAGCGTGAAGTCGCCCTGCACGTACGTCGCCTCGGACAGCGTCGCGACCACCGACGACGACCGCGGCGCCGTGCCGATGGTGAACTCGAGCTGCCACTCCTTGCGGGGCTCCTCGACCTCGTCGAGCCGGGCGATCCGTGACTCCATCTGGCGGACCTTCTGCCCCTGCTTCTCGCTCGACTCCGCCGACGCCTTCCGGCGGAGCTTGTCGTTGTCGGGGCTCTTCCGCATGGCGTTCCGCACGCCCTGGCTCGTCCACTCGCGCTGCGTGCGCGCGCGGGCCACGAGGTCTGCCTTCGTCGCCGCGTACTCCTCGTAGGCGTCCCGCTTGTGCTGCCGGGCGAGCGCGCGCTCCTCGAGGTACGCGTCGTACCCGCCGCCGAACAGCCGGTGCGACGACTGGGCCAGGTCGAGCTCGAGCACGGCCGTGACCGAGCGCGCCAGGAACTCCCGGTCGTGGCTCACCAGGACGACACCGCCGCGCAGGCCCCGGACGAACTCCTCGAGCCGGGCCAGGCCGTCGAGGTCGAGGTCGTTCGTCGGCTCGTCGAGCAGCACCACGTCGAACCGCGACAGCAGGAGCGCCGCGAGGCCCACCCGTGCCGCCTGGCCTCCGGACAGCGACGTCATCGCCGAGTCGACCGTGAGCGAGCCGTGGCCCGTGTCGACGTCGAGTCCGAGATCCGCGAGGACGACCGGGATGCGCTCGTCGAGGTCCGCCGCACCGGAGGCGAGCCACCGTTCGAGCGCGACCGCGTAGTCGTCACCAGCAGCGTCACCGGCGGTGGGCTCGGCGAGCGCCGCGGCTGCATCGTCCATCGCCGCGGTCGCCGCCGCACATCCGGTGCGTCGCGCGAGGTACCCGCCGATCGTCTCGCCCTCGACGCGCTCGTGCTCCTGCGGCAGCCAGCCGACGAACGCGTCCTTCGGCGACAGCGCGACCGACCCCGCCAGGGGTTCGTCGACCCCGGCGAGCAGGCGGAGCAGCGTCGACTTGCCGGCCCCGTTCACGCCGACGACGCCGATGACGTCACCGGGCGCGACGGTCAGGTCGAGCGAGTCGAAGAGGGTGCGAGCGGCGTGCCCACCGGCGAGGTCCTTGGCGACGAGCGTGGCGGTCATCTGCTCATGCTCCCACCCGGGGGAACGCGATCGTGGCGCTCCCCCGGGTGTGGTGCAGTGCGGTGCGGGCCCGGTGCCGCAGCGCTGGTGCCGCTACTTCGCGGTGGCCGCGGCGAAGGTCGCGTAGGACGCCTTCTTCTGGTGCGACGACGTGTACAGCCCGAAGTCGCCGTCCACCCCACCGTCCTGCCAGTCGTAGAGGAAGACCGGGCCGACCTGCGGGTACTTCGCGGCGACCTGGAACAGTCCCGTGATCGTCTGCTGCTGCTGCGCGACCGTGTACGTCGGGTACCCGCCGTCCGGGCCGGTGGGCATCCCGCTCTCGGTCCACCAGATCCGCATGCTGGCGTCCTGTTGCTGCTTCATGAGCGCCAGCAGGTCCGGCAGGACGGACAGCATGTTGTAGCCGCCGTCCGCGGCCGTCGGCATCGCCGGGTACGTGTACGGGTGCAGGTTCACGGCGTCGAAGGACCCGTGTCCGCCCTGCTTGTACAGCTGCCGGATGAAGTCGATGGGGTTGTAGTTGTTCCCCTGGGCGACGCTCCCGGGTGCCTGCTTGCCGTAGGGCGCCATGCCCGCCATGAGCACCACGGCGCTCGGATCGGCCGCGTGGATGATCGGGTGGACGGTCTTGAGGAGCCCCACGTACGCGGTCGGGTTCGCCTTCCCACCCCACTGGGCGCCGAGGTTGACCTCGTTGCCGACCTCGAAGTGGTGCACGCCCATCGACGCCAGACGCTTGACCGACGACGTCAGCCAGCCGTTCTTCGCCGTGAACCCGGCCGACTCGGGCATGGTCGTCGTGCCGTCCCCGAGGACCACGGTGACGTCGAGTCCGGCCTTGCGAGCCTGCTGGATGGTCTGGTCGCTGGCGCCGCCGTGGGCGCTGACCGACCCGGCGTAGTTGTAGTCGAGCCGCACCCACTGCACGCCCACGGACCGCATGTCGGTGAACACCGACAGCGCTCCGCTCGCGGACATGCGGTTGATGGTGCTCTCGTACACGCCGCCGGGCGAGACGCCCTTGCCGTGCTCGGCAGTCGACACTGCGGCCGTCGTGACCACGTTCGGCGAGGGCGTGCCCGCCGTCGTGGAACGCGCGACGTCGATGGCCGCCCGGACGGTGCCCGTGGAGGCTGTTCCGGTCCGGATCGCGCCGGGTGCGGTGTGGGATGTCACCGATCGGCCGGCGCCACTGGCCGGCGTCGGCGCACTGGTGTTCGTCGCGCATCCGGTCAGCGCGATCGATGCGATGACGGCCGTGGTGAGGGCCGACACGATCCCGCGCGTCCGTACGCGACTCCCGGGTTCCGCGGCGCGCCCTGATGCGCGCCGCTGGAAGCCGTGGCTGGTGTCCTGCTTCGAGTTCCTGATCTCCATGGGCTCGTCCCCTCCCTGAAAGGTCGTGAGCGGATGGAACGGTAACGGTTTTTCGTCCCCCCGATGCACGGCGTTTCTCCAGGTTCAGAAGCCCGGAGTGACGCGACCTGTGGAGCTCGCCGCGCCGTTTCGGGGTACGTCACGCGTTCGGGGGGCACCTGGACCTGAGTGAACTCGCAGATGCATTCAGGTTCGGACACGCCGTCAAGACGGTCGCAGGCGGGTCCTGACCAGCTCGTACACGAGCAGGAACGTCGTGAGCACCGGACGTTCCCCCCAGACGAAGTCACGAGCCGGGCGCAGACGACCGGCGAGCTCGGGCGCCTGCCGGATCACGTAGCGGCGCGCTCGCCGCGCGTGGAACGTGTTCGAGGCGAACCGGATCGTGTCCGCGGTCCGCAGCAGGTCCACCGTGTTCCGGACGTTCTCCCACGTCGTCCGCGACTCCTCCTCGAGCACCACCCGATCGGCGGGGAAGCCCCGGCGCACGGCGTCCTCCGCCATCACGGAGGCCTCCGACCGCACGCCCCGCGTCGGGCCGCCTGTGAACACGAGGCGTCCGTGGTCGGAGACACTGCGGAGCGCGATCCCGGTCCGCCAGCGCTGCACCACGTTCGTCCGTCCGCGGGGACTCGACCGGTACCCGAGCACCACCACGAGTTCGGCGCCGTCGTCCGGACCGTCCGCGGTCAGGTCGCGCGATGCGAACCAGGTGAGGGCCTCCGCGACGGCGAGCCCGCCCGTGACGATCGCGGCGAGGCCGACGACGAACCCGAGGGGAGCGCGCGCTGTCACGGCACCCATGGTCGCATCGGCCACGGCCGCCACCGCCACCGCGTCCGGCGCATCCGTCGCGTCCAGCGCATCCGTCGCGTCCAGCGCATCCGCCGCGTCCAGGCGCGGAGCAGCGCGCGACGCGGTTGGATGATCGAAGCGGCGACACCGCGTCGCGCAGTCGAGGGGCAGGAGCGCGGCATGCAGGACGACGAGCAGCGTGCGTTCCGACCGGAACCGGCCGCGGTGGCACCGCAGCGCCGGACCGCCGACGGTCTCGCGTTCCCCGCGATCGGGCTCGGCAGCCTGGAGGCCCGGGGCAGCGACGGCGTCGCAGCCGTCACCTCCGCACTCGGGCTGGGTTACCGCCTGCTCGACACTGCGTTCATCTACGACAACGAGGGCACGGTCGGCCGCGCGCTCCGCACCGCTCCGGTGCCCCGCGATGACGTCGTCTTCTCGACGAAGCTGCCGGGGCGTGCCCACAGCGCCGACCTCGCGCTGCAGTACGTCGAGGAGAGCCTGTTCCGCAGTGGCCTCGACCACCTCGACCTCGTGCTCATCCACTGGCCGAACCCGCGGATCGGGCTCTACACGGAAGCCTGGCGCGCCCTCGTCGAGGCGCGGGAGCGCGGGCTCACCCGGATGATCGGCGTGTCCAACTTCCTGCCGGACCACCTCGACCGTCTGATCGACGAGACGGGGGTGGCGCCGGCCGTCAACCAGATCGAGGTGCATCCGTACTTCCCGCAGCTCGACCTGCAGGCCGAGAACGCCCGGCGTGGGATCCTCACCGAGGGTTGGTCTCCGCTCGGCCGCGGTACCGACCTGCTCGAGCACCCGGTGGTACGGCGCATCGCCGAGGCGCACGCGGTCTCCCCCGCGCAGATCGTCCTCGCCTGGTCGGTCACGCTCGGCGTGATCCCGCTCCCCCGGGCGGCCGACCCGTCATGGCAGGCGGAGAACCTCGACGTCTTCGCGATCCAGCTGAGCGAGGACGAGGTCGCTGCGCTGTCCGGGCTCGCCCGCCCCGACGGCCGGGTCAGCGGGCAGGACCCCCGGACGCACGAGGAGTTCTGAGGGGCTCCGAGTTCCCGGGCATGCCGGCAGTCGTTCGGACGGCCCTGTCAGCGTCGCCGATCGCGCTCACCCGGCTGTCGCGGTCCGAGAGGAACCGGGGCGGGTGCCGCGAGCGCTGGCGGATCGCGGCGGGTTCTTGCGCACGTGCGCGCACCTTCCCCAACACGGCACCGGGCGCCTGGTAGGTGAGGCCACTGCGGCTGGAGACCACGCCGTCTGCCAGATCCGTCATGCGAGCGCTCCCCGATGATCGGTCGCCCAGCGTCGCCAGCAGTTGGAACTGAACGGAGCTGAGCTTCCCGGCGTCGCGCAGCTGCTGCTCGATCGAGTGTCGCAGCAGGCTGCTCACCTCGATCAGCGCGAAGTACGCGTCGAGTTGCCGGATCGATGCGAGGGGCGCGTTCTCCATGCCGTGATCCTATTTGCTTCAGCTTCGAAGCAGTGCTACCGTTCTGGCATCGCTTCGAATCCGAAGCAAACGATTCGCAAAGTACAGGAGCGCGCTCATGGCACTCGAGTTGGATCCCGAAGTCGCAATCGCAATGGCTCCGATGGGGCAAGCGATGGCGTCGATGACCCTGCCCGCCGTCGGAGACGTCGAGGGACGGCGGATGATGTGGGAACCGATCCTGGCAGCCGCCAGCGACGCGGTCCCGGCCTCGCCCGACGTCACCGTGACCGAACGGACGATCCCGACGGCGGACGGCGCGACCATCACCGCGCGCTGGTACGTGAAGGAGGGTGCCGAGCCCGGTCCCGCCGCGATCTTCTTCCACGGTGGGGGCTACATCTTCGGGCACATCGAGCAGTTCGACGGCCCCGTCGCCCGGTACGCGTCGCTCAGCGGGGTGTCGATGCTGTCCGTCGAGTACCGACGCGCCCCCGAGCACCCCTACCCGACCCCCCTGGAGGACGGCTACGCAGCGCTCACCTGGTTGCACACCCACGCGGACGAGCTCGGCGTGGACGTCGACCGGATCGGCGTCATGGGTGACAGCGCCGGCGGTGGATTGGCGGCTGCGGTGTCGATCCTCAGCCGCGACCGGCGCGGACCGGCCATCGCACAGCAGATCCTGCTGATGCCGATGCTCGACGACCGGACGACCACCCCGGATCCACACATCGAACCGTTCCTGATCTGGTCGTACGACGACAGCCGCACCGCCTGGCCCGCGCTGCTCGGTGACCGTGCCGGCGGCCCGGATGTCCCGGCGACCGCTGCTCCCGCACGTCTCGACGACCATGCAGGGCTGCCGCCCGCCTACATCGAAGTCGGTCAACTCGACGTCTTCCGCGACGAGGACACCGCCTACGCGACCGCCCTGAGCCGCGCCGGTGTTCCGGTGGAGCTGCACCTGCGCCCCGGCGTTCCGCACGAATTCGACTCGATCGCGCCCGATGCCGACGTGTCCGGCCGTGCGCTCGCCGACCGGATCCGCGTCCTCTCCTCTCTCTGACCCCCCGACGGCGGTCCCCGCTGTCCCGGAACAACCAACCCATCCGGCGTTGACCGACGACGCCAACTCTGATCGGAGCATCATGACCAGTTCTCGAACCCCCTTCGCCGTCATCGGCGCGACAGGCAACCAGGGATCAGCAGCGGTGGACGAGCTGCTCGCCGCCGGAGCCCCGGTGCGCGCCCTCGTCCGCCATCCGGACGCCGATGCCGCCTCCGCCCTCCGAGACCGCGGTGTCGAGGTCGTCGCCGCGGACCAGGAGGACCGCGATGCGCTCGAGCGCGCCCTCGCCGGCACGGCAGGACTCTTCTTCTTCACCACCTTCGAAGGCCCCGACGGCACCGAAGGGGAGGCCCGTCGCGGGATCACGGTCGCCGACGCCGCCGCCCGTGCCGGCGTCCCACGGGTCGTGTACTCGTCGGTCGGTGGCGCCGAGCGCGGGACCGGCGTCCCCCACTTCGAGAGCAAGCGTCGCGTCGAGGAGCGCCTGGAACAGCTGGACGTGCCGGCGACCTTCGTACGACCGGCCTTCTTCATGGAGAACCTGCTCCAACAGCTGCCGACGAGCGACGCCGACGACTTCGTGCTGCGGTTCCCGATGCCGGCCGACCTGCCGATGCAGATGATCGCCGTCCGTGACGTCGGCCGCACGGCGGCGCGATTGCTGCTCGACCCGGACCTGCTGGCCGGCTCGGCCATCGAGATCGCCGGCGACGAACTCACGATGGACCAGGTCGCCGCCACCATCGGCGAGGTCTACGGCATCGAAGCGCGGTTCGAGGCGCTCCCGGTGGAGGTCCTCGCCTCCGACGCGGACATGCACGCCATGTTCAGTTGGTTCGCGACCTCGCCGTCATACCTGGCCGATCGACCCGGGACGCGGAAGATCGTCCCCGAGGCTGCCGACCTGCGAGGCTGGCTCGAGACGCAGCGCCGTCGCCCACAGGACCCGGCAGCGGCGTGACCGATCCGGCTCCCGCTGTGTCCGCGAGGCGCAGCGGGAGCCGGGCGGCCCCGCGGCGGACCCGAGGTCCTCCATGTCGTCGACGGCGACCAGAGCCGCTCCTGGCCAGGGCCACATGCGCACCTGCCTAGGCTCGAGGGATGTCCGCCTACCCTCGCACTCTCAGTCCCACTTCTCACGAGCACCTCGGATCCCACGTCGTGCCGAGCGTGGAGGTGGCGTTCCCGAAGTGGACTGGTGCCCCCATCGCCGACGCGTACGGGAGGAAGCCGGTCGTGAGCCGGCGGATCGAGCCGATGTTCGTGGAACTCGCGGTCGCCTCCATGGCGACCGCGTACGGGTGGGACGCCCGGTGGCTCGACGAGCTCCGGCACGACAGCCACGATGACCGTCCCCAGATGATGTCGTGCTGGGACCCGAGGCTGGGCCGGCACGACCAGATCCAGGACCCCGTCTCCCATGCACCGTCCAGGGCAGCGCTCGAACGCATCGCCGAGCAGCGGGGCAGCTGGGCCGGCGCCTGGTCGGTCGCTGCGGGCCATGAGGGCGACGTCGTGTTCTACCAGACGGTCCGTGGACGCACAGCACCGACAGCGAGTCAGATCGCCTGGCTCGATGCGGCCGTGGCAGCAGGAATGTCCCCTGACCAGTTCGTCGTCGCTCGCTGGCGCCTCCACTGACACTCGGATCGGCCGACCTGCTTCCGCCGCAGCGGAGCCGGCGCCTGGTCCACGGCCGCGGTGGGCGCCTCCCGGTCGGATCGTGCGGGGGCCGGACTCGTACCCCGGGGAAGGCCGACTCGCATGTCGGTCGCGTATCGTCGCTACCAAGCGCGACTGCGTGAACTCTGCTGCACCGGTTGAAGGACCGATCCTGACGGAAGGCTGGTCCTTTGACGACCACCGATCCGATCGCCGCGGGTTACACCCGCACCCGCCCCAGCTCCGGCGGCCGTTCCGGCACGTCGACGTACTCCGCGCTCCTCGCGCAGGTGAAGGACCACCACCTGCTCCGACGCCGAACCGGCTTCTACTGGTCGCTGTTCGGCAGCTTGGCCGGCACGCTCACCCTTGCATGGGTCGCGTTCGCGTTCCTCGGTGACTCCTGGTTCCAGCTCATCGTCGCCGCCGCACTCGGCGTGATCTTCACGCAGTTCGCGTTCCTGTCCCACGAGGCCGCGCACCGCCAGATCTTCACCTCACAACGGTGGAACGACCGCGCCGGCCGCTACATCGGCACCTTCCTGGTGGGGCTGAGCTACTCCTGGTGGATGAACAAGCACACCCGGCACCACGGGAACCCGAACACGGTCGGCAAGGACCCGGACATCGCGCCGGACACCATCCGGTTCCTCCCGGAGGACGCTGCCGAGGTGCGGGGGCCCCTGCGGTGGCTGATGCGGGTGCAGGGCTACGCGTTCTTCCCGCTGCTCGCCTTCGAGGGCATCAACCTCCACTGGCTCGCGGTGCGCTCAGTCGCCACCGGCAAGGACACCAAAGCGGACGTTCGGCACCGTTGGCTCGAGGCGGGACTCCTCGCGGTCCGGTTCGGTCTCTACCTCACGGCCGTGTTCTGGTTCCTGCCCTTCGGCATGGCGTGCGCGTTCCTCGGCGTCCAGCTCGCCGTCTTCGGGATCATGATGGGCGCCTCGTTCGCGCCCAACCACAAGGGGATGCCCACCATCGCTCACGACGCGAAAGTCGACTTCTTCTCGCGACAGGTGCGGACCTCCCGGAACATCCGCGGCGGCTGGTGGGTGTCGTTCCTCATGGGCGGCCTCAACTACCAGGTCGAGCACCACCTCTTCCCGAGCATGCCGCGGCCGGCGCTCAAGCAGGCCCGTCTGCTCGTCCGCGACCACTGTGCGACGCTCGACGTGCCCTACACCGAGACCACGCTCCTCCGCAGCTACGGCATCGTCGTCCGCTACCTCAACCGCGTCGGTCTCTCCGCGCGCGACCCGTTCGCATGCCCCATGGTCGCGGAACTCCGCATCCATTGACCACACCAGCCTCGGCCGGCCGATCCGCGTGATCCCGGTCGAGGTCCCTCCGGACCACTTGCATCCCGTGCCCGGCTCGACCATCCGAGATCAGGCCGGCACGACATGTCCACAGGCACCGTGAAATGGTTCGACAACACCAAGGGCTACGGCTTCATCACCCCCGACGACGGCACCGATGACGTCTTCGCCCACTTCTCCAGCATCGTCCCGGCCGGCGGAGAACGCGTCCTGAACGACCACCAGCGCGTGCAGTACGACCTCGGTCCAGGGAAGAAGGGACACAACAAAGGGCCCCAGGCCGAGAACATCCGCCCGCTCCGTTGACGCCCAGCGCCGTACGCGCATGACGAGCCCTGCGGACACCGGACGAAGCGCACGGACGGAATACGTCATCGCTCTCGGCCATGGCCTCCGATCTGGGTTCCCTGCGAGGCCTCTCAGGCTCGGTTCGGCTCGTTATCGTGAGGAGTGGGCCGGCAACACCACCGGGCCGGATCACCGCATTTCGATCAGGAGAGATGACGATGCGTCGCTCGCAGCACTTCGACCGACGACCGCGAAGGTCGTCACGGAATCAGCGACGGGACTGGACCCCGATCGCGTCCTCGTGTTCGGGGACGCGCTGTTCCCGCCCGGCAGCGCCCTCGACCAGGGCGCGCGCATCACGGCGGATGCGCTCGCCGCGATGACCGGCCGCGGGGCTGACGTCACGGCCGTGTCGTGGTCGGCCTGGTCCGGTGAGCCGCTCGCGGCTGCAGCGAACACGCTGCGGTGCGTCAACTACGACGTCGTCGTCGTCACCCTCACGGACAGCGTGATCCACGGACGGACCTCCGCCGGGGCCGTGGCTGAGGCCGCGGCAGACCTCCTCGAGCAGGTGGACCGGTTCCGGCAGCGACTGCTGCCGACGACCGAGGTGATCGTGGTGCTCGCCCACCGCGAGGACCAGTCGGACCTCGCCGCAGCCCTGCAGGCGGGACGGGACGAGGTCGTCATCCTGGCCGTGGACAGCACGACGATGAACGGGTTGCCCCGGGTGCTCGAGGTGTCCAGGGCGCTCCTCGCACATCAGCGCGCCACTGCGCGGAGCCCGCAGTGGCACCGCGACGCGCCTCAGCCCTGCCAGGAGCGGTACGAGGCGGTGGACCAGCTCGGCATCCTCGACACGGCTCGGGAGGCCCGGTTCGACCGCATCGTCGACAGCATGGCGCGGGTCTTCCGCACCGAGGGTGCGGCGATCACCTTCATCCCGGAGAACCGGCAGTGGACCAAGGCCGGCCGGTGGTTCCCGGTCGGCAGCAGTCCTCTGCAGAACTCGTTCTGCAGGACGACGGTGCTCGGCTCCGGCCCGCTCGTCGTCGGGGACGCCTGGCAGGCGAAGCGGCCGCTGCCGCGGAACGACGTGCGGTTCTACGCCGGGTACCCACTCGAGACGCTCGACGGCACGCGTGTGGGCGCCGTGTGCGTGTTCGACCCGAAGCCGCGGGACGAGGCTTCCGTCGAACTCGATCTGCTCCGTGACTACGCGGTCCGCGTCCGGCGCGAGCTCTACCGACGGTGACGCGCTGCTGCTCCCGGCCCGCGTGCGCGTGGCCTTCGGCATGGCCCTCCGGGCCATGCCAGCGCTGACTGATCCACGGGAGGCCTCTCGCCGAGCACAGTCGGCTCTCCCCCGCGGCGGGGGGAGCCGCAGCACGTCGCGCCTCGGGCGGCGGACGAGTGCTGCTGCTCGGCAGCTAGCCTCCGGATGATCCCGCTGGGGAGGCCCTTCCTCCCCGCACGAGATCGCGCACCGACGCGCAGAGGTGCGTGTCCACAGCCGTGGCGGCGGCTCTCACGACTGGAACTCGGCGTAGTCGTCCGGGTAGACGTCTCCCTGCGGCAGGGTCGTCGCCTTGGCCGGGTGGACGAGGGCTTCGATCTTTTCCCGCAGATAGGTGTCCGCGTCTGCGTTGTCGGGGTCGGGCACTGTGGTGGTCGAGGTCTCAGCCATGAGCGGTGCGCCTTCGCCGAGGAGGAACGTCGCTTCGACGTCGTCGCCATCGGAGCTCATCGCCTTGACGGTGACGGCGTCCGCGGTGCCGTCGGTGCCGAGGGCACTGGCGTACTCGAGGAGCAGATCTGCCGTGGTGTCGCCCAACAGGAGCGACTTGTCCGAGTACGTCACGTGCTTCATGAGTCGACCGTACGCGCCGGAGCATCTGCACTCGCACGCCGCTGCACGGCTCCTGGTGCACACCGATCCGGGCGCTCCGACAGGTCGAGCTGTCGCGGCCTCCATCGGGCTGCCCCGGGTAGCCACGTTTCCGGGTCCGAGCAGACCAGCGGCACCCCGGACACCGTCGCCTTCTCGGTGCTCCTCGAGAGCGGTGACGTCGCCCCAGCGGAGATCCTCCTCGGCCGAGCAAGCCAGGTCATGAACGTGCCAGAGCCCCGCGAACACGAAGGCATCGTCGACGAAGACCTCGTCCGGAGCCTCGAGCAGAAGACCCCCGCCCTCGGTCGTTCTCGGCCCGAGACGGAGAGCGGGGACGGCGTGCAGCAGGGCCATCCCGACGACTCCTGCAGCGTCGCGGACACGAGAACGTCATGGCCGCCGGGGCCCGGCCTCGGATATCGCGAGTAGGATAGCCCCAGGGCGCTTCGCAGGTTGCGGGCGGCCGCATCTTGTTCGCCAGTGGGCGGCCCTGATGTCCAAATTGGATGAGGGCGCATCATGGGTAGCTTGACGTACGACCACTCGCTCAACGTCGAGTTCGACGACCGGCTCCTCGGGCATCTGCAGATCGTGATCGGCCTGAAGCTGCGCCGGAACGAAGCGTTCTACTTTTCTTGGAAAGACGACCGACGAGTCGGCGACGGCCGAACCACCATCTGGATCCATCCGACGATCCCGCTGGTGTTCAAGTTCTACGGTAGCCGGATGCCCGCTCTCAACCGGGAGTGGATAGCCGCCCTGGAGCTCTCCTCGAACACAGCGCAAGGGCTTCAGGTCCTCGAGGAACCGCGCTCACCGGCGACCGGGAACGGCGACAACTGACCATGAAGCGGATCAACATCACCTACGGCGGTATCGACTACAGCGTGACTGACGCGGACCTCGACGAGGTCAAGGCGACGCTGCTCGCTGCGGTCCGGGCGGAAGCCCCGACATGGATGCGCGTGAACCACGGCGAAGGCTCATACCGGCAGACCGAACTTCTGATCGAGCCCGGTGTCAGCATCGCCATCACCGGTATCGACGCGGACTGACGCGCTCGCGGCCCCGCCTCAGCACGAGCCTCACTGCCCACCACCGAACGGCCTGGTCGTCAGCCCAGCGTGCCGGTGGTGTCGAACGTCAGCCCGAGCGCCGTTGCAAGCTCCCTGCCGAACACTTCTGCTTCTGCGGGCGTGTCAACGCGGAGCAGCGGTGTCCTGCCGACCGACAAGAGCCATTGCGCTCCGGTGGACCGGGCAGTGACCGCGTTCCGCCTCACCATGGCCACGCCGTCCCCTCGATGTCGAGCAGACCGCACCTGTCGGCTCCTGGCACCCACGAGCCACCCAGCCTCTCTGCAAGCGCCGAGGAGCGGAGCCGCGGGCTGACACGGTAGGTGTGCAGGCGAACCGATCGCTGCGGGAGATGCCGTTCCCGAGTCAGCGTTGGAAGATGGAAATCGGCGGCACGATCGACTCGATACAAGGTCAGCTCCTACGGATTCGTGAGACACAGCGAGCCAAGGTCACGAGTGCTCGGAGCGGCTGACGGGGACTGAGCCAGCACTTGAAGCGTAAGGACGGCCCCGTCCCGAACAGGAGGGTTTACGAAACGCTCATCATGAGGTATGCGTCTGCAACGCGCCGTGCGCCGTCGCCTGCAGCGAATCGTTCCATCAACCCGATCGGACGGGCAGACCGGCCCTGCAACGCTCGTGCCGAACCTGCAGCAGTCCCTCGTGCCCTGGGTCGAGCTGCCGGACAGCTCGAAAGCACAGGCAGCCGCCGAAACGAGAAAGAAGCCCACCGAGATCCTCGGTGAGCTTCTTCTTGTGAGCCGGTTCTTCAGACGATTTTCACGTTGGCCCCTTGGTCGGGCTGACAGGATTTGAACCTGCGACCCCTTGACCCCCAGTCAAGTGCGCTACCAAGCTGCGCCACAGCCCGAGAGCCCGACGAGCGGACTCTGGTGCCGCTCCGACCAGAGCGACCCGACAAGCATAGCGGACCCGCGCCTCCCGGCCGCGCACGCCAGCCAGCGGGCGCTCGGCGGGCCAGACCGCCGGGGAGGACCGTCCTCAGCCGCGGAGGAACGACGCAGCTCTCGCGCCCCACCCCCGGATCGTGTCCGGCGTCTCAGCGACCTCGAGCGTGGCGGACGGCAGCAGCTCGGCGAGCCGTTCGGCCGTGCTCACCGGATGCCCCGAGTCCGTCGCCCACGGCAGCAGCAGCGTCTTGTGCCCGATCGTGGCGACGACATCGGCATCGGGGAAGTCCGACCCGGCGGCGCCGCGGAACACCGACGGCAGCAAGTCCGCAGGCACATCGGGGTCGCGATCGAACGCCCACCCGCCCTGCTCCAGGATCGGCACCGGCGGAGCTGCCGCCATGGCACGGCGCCACCCGTCCATCCCCTCGCGTTCGACGAGGTCGGCACCCGCCCGGTACAGGTTCCCCTGGTTGGCCCGGGTCCCCCACGCCGTCGGCGGAATGCTGAGCACGTGGCGACGGAACCGTTCTGGGCGTCGCGTGGCTGCCCAGATGATCGTCGCAGTGCCCATCGACGCACCGATGGCATCAACTGGTGCATCCGGCGACACGGCGTCCGCGAGCGCCAGCAGGTCGTCGGCGAGCGCCGCCCACTGGTAGTCGGACGGCTGCGCGCGACCGGTGGAGACCCCGTGGCCGCGAGCGTCGTACCGGACGAGGCGGGCGTCCGCGGCGACCGCGGACCAGTCGAACACGCCCTCGGCGTCCTCCGCCGCCCGGCTGGCGCCGAGGCCGTGCGCGACGATGACGACGCGGTCACCGGCGCCCGAGACGTCGTACGCGAGCCGGGAGCCGGGGATGTCGAGGTGTCGATCGCTCATGCCACCACGGTAGGACGAGTCCGCGACGAGCGCGGTGCCTCCCGACGGATCCTGTGGACTCCGGTGGAGACTGGAGCGCATGTGGACGGGGACCCTGGAGTTCGACCTGCTGCTCGGTGATGTGCACTCCCTCAAGGAGAAGCGTGCGGTCGTCCGTCCCATCGTCGCGGAGCTCCGCCGCCGGTTCGCCGTGAGCGCTGCGGAGACCGACCATCTCGACCTGCACCGCCGCGCGGGCGTCGGGCTGGCGGCCGTGGCTGCCTCCGCCGGGCACGTCGTCGAGGTACTCGACGCGGCCGAGCAGTGGATGGCCGAGCGGCCGGAGGTCGACCTGCTGTCGGCACGACGCCGCCTGATCAGCTCCGAGGACTGATCCCACAGAGCGCCTACCCGCCTCGTTGTCCACAGGATGGCCGGGAGGCCCAGGTGTTGTCGGCCCCGCCTGTCACCATGGAGTGGTGACCAGCGATCCCGCCACCGTCGTGGCCCCGTCCGAAGCCCTCCGCGCCGAGGCGCTCGAGGCGCTGCACGCCCTGACCGGGCGGCAGGACGCCGTGTTCCACGACGGCCAGCTCGAGGCGATCAGTGCGCTCGTCGCACACCGGCAGCGCGCGCTCGTGGTGCAGCGCACCGGATGGGGTAAATCGGCGGTCTACTTCCTCGCCACGTTGTTGCTGCGGCGCCGCGGCGCCGGTCCGACCGTCCTCGTCTCGCCACTGCTGGCGCTCATGCGGGATCAGGTGGCGGCCGCGGCACGGGCCGGCGTTCGAGCGATGGCGATCAACTCGGCGAACGCGCACGAGTGGGGCGACATCACCGCCGCGCTCCGCGCCGACGAGGTCGACGTGCTCCTCGTCTCCCCCGAACGCCTCAACAACCCGCGCTTCCGAGACGAACAGCTCCCGACCCTGGTCGAACGGCTCGGCCTGCTCGTCGTCGACGAGGCCCACTGCATCTCCGACTGGGGTCACGACTTCCGCCCCGACTACCGGCGTCTCGCCGACCTGATCCGAGCCCTGCCGGACGGGGTTCCCGTCCTCGCGACGACCGCGACCGCGAATGCCCGGGTGGTGGCCGACGTCGAGGAACAGCTCACGGTCACACCGGACGCACCGGTGTTCACGATCCGTGGTTCGCTCGCGCGAGCGTCGCTGCGTCTCGGTGTGCTGGACCTCCCGGACGCGCGTGCTCGCCTCGGGTGGCTCATCGCGCACCTGCAGGACCTGCCGGGCAGCGGGATCATCTACACGCTGACGGTGTCGGCGGCCGAGGACATCGCTCGCCTCCTCCGCGAGGCCGGCCATGCCGTCCGGGCCTACACCGGTCGCACCGACGCCGAGGAACGCGCGCAGCTCGAGCAGCAGCTGAAGGACAACGAACTCCGCGCCCTCGTCGCCACGAGCGCCCTCGGGATGGGGTTCGACAAGCCGGACCTGGGGTTCGTCGTCCACGTCGGGGCGCCGTCCTCGCCGGTCGCGTACTACCAGCAGATCGGGCGTGCAGGTCGGGCCACCCCGAACGCCGACGTCTTGCTGCTCCCCGGTCGCGAGGACCGCGAGATCTGGCAGTACTTCGCGAACGCCTCGATGCCGTCCGAGGACCGTGCGAACGCCGTGCTCCGGCAACTCGAGCGGGATCGGGCGTTCTCGACGGTGGCGCTCGAAGGCCTCGTCGACATCAAGCGATCGACGCTCGAGCTGTTGCTCAAGGTCTTGGACGTCGACGGCGCGGTCCGCCGCGTGTCCGGCGGCTGGGTCGCCACGGGTGAACCGTGGCAGTACGACGCCGAGCGGTACGAACGAGTCGCGCGGGCGCGCATCGCCGAGCAGGAGTCGATGATCCGGTACGAGCACGCGACGACGTGCCGGATGCAGATGCTGCAGCAGGACCTCGACGACCCGACGGCGGAACCCTGCGGCCGCTGCGACATCTGCGCAGACGCGTGGTACCCGACCGATGTGGCTGAAGCCGCCTCGTCCGAGGCGGCTCGCACGCTCGACCAGGTCGGCGTCGAGATCCCGCCGCGACTCCAGTGGCCGTCCGGGATGGACCGGCTCCACGTCCCCGTCAAGGGCAAGATCACTCCAGCCGAACAGGTCGTGACTGGCCGGGCCGTCGCACGCCTCACCGACCTCGGCTGGGGCGGCCCGCTCCGCGCGCTGTTCGCGCCGGACAGCGCCGACACCCCGATCAGCGCGGAGCTCATGCAGGGCTGCGTCCGCGCGCTGCGCGACTGGCCCTGGGAGGCCCGACCCACCGGTGTCGTCGCGCTTCCGTCACGGACGCGACCGCTCCTGGTCGCTTCGCTCGCGGGGGAGCTCGCGCGGATCGGCAAGCTGCGGTTCCTCGGGACTCTCGAGCGGACGGGCGGCACCATGCGCGCGGACGGCGCGACGAACAGTGCGTATCGACTCGCCGGCATCTGGGACCGCGTGCGCGTCGGACCCGACCTCGGAGCCGCGCTCGAGGAACACCACGGGCCGGTGTTGCTCGTCGACGACCTCGTGGACAGTCGGTGGACCATGACCGTCGCCGGACGAGTGCTGCGGCAGGCCGGAGTCGAGCAGGTCCTGCCATTCGCACTCGCTGTGGTGGCCTGACCGAGCACCCGGAACGCCAGCGCGGACGGATCCAGCGCGAGCCGCATCAGCTCCGGCTGCCTCAGCTCCGTTCCCGTCGACTCCTGGTCCGCGGCGCGGGCTTCGGGAACGCGGCGCGCATGTGGTCCGACGTCAAGAAGTCACCGATCCCGATCATGAGCAGCGAGAACAGGATCTGCTCGACGACCATCCAGAACGGGTACAGGCCGGGGATCGCGGCGATGACGAGCGTGACGACGGGGAAGATCCTGCTGAACAGCCGCAGCCGTGAGTATGCCCAGTAGTACCCGAGCTGCGCCCGCCACGCGAACACGGAGAGGGTCAGGGTGATCAGGAGCACAACGGTCGCCCGGAACCACACTGCCCATGGAACGGCAACGCCGGCCCGTGTGAGCACGACCGCGATGACGATGGCGGTGAGCCCCACGAGCGTCTCGGCCACGAGGAGCCAACGGATCCATCGGAACGCGCGCACCGTCCGCGGATGCCGCCGCATGTCCTCACGGATCACGTACCCGGCCTGACGCCCACCGGCGAGGCGGTCGAGGCGCAACCGGCACCACGCCCTGTCCGCGAGCGCTGCGAGTCCGTGCAGACCGTTGCGCTGGCCGTGGCCGAGTGCACCGCCGTGCGACGCCTGCGTCATCCTCGTTCTGCCCTCCGGGTCGATCCCGAGCATCAATGGTGCCGCATCGGTCGCTGAGAGAACGGTTCACGCGGGTGGTCGAGCGACCGGCGACGCGAGCCAAGCGTCCGCACGACCCCCAGCACGATGACCGGCCGCACGGCACGGCACGGCACGGCAGCGATGCATCAGTAGGAGTCGCCGGGCAGCACACCCCCCGGCAGCACGACGCACCGCGAGAACGAGTCGATCCAGATCGCCGTCGGGTCCGAATCCGGCCCGGGTCCGATCAGGTACTGCTCGTCGTGGGGCAGGGTCAAGGTGACCCCGCGATCACCGGCAGCGTCCGTTCGTATCGACACGACGCCGTCTCCGGCCTCGACGAGCGCCCGCCGGATCATCTCGACCGCAGGGCGGACCTGATCGGCGTCATGCAGGTACACCCACGTCCGGCCCGTCCAGGATTGTCGGCCGTCGGCGCAGCTCAGGAATGAGCCCTCGTCCAGCGACCGCGTGCGGTCGACGAGTTCGGCGGGGACGAGATCGGCGATCTGGTGCTCCCGGCGCTGCACGCCGGCCTTGACCTCAGCGATCGTCGGTTCGCCCGGGGTCCTGGTCGGCGTGGGTGGCGAGGGTGGTTGGATCACGGCGCAGCCTCCGAGTGCGGTCAGTACGGCGATCGCGCAGACGGTACCGGCGAACGAGTTCGTCAGCGGACCGGTCAACGCAGCACCTGCCGGTCGAGGTCCTGGAGGAGCGGGCGGTTGGCCGGCGCGTTCGACGCGACCAGCAAATGGTTGCTCGTGAGGGCACCGAGCTCTGCTTCGACCCTCGCCGCGAGCCCGGGTGTGCGATCCGCGGCGTCGTCAGCGGGGCTGCGGTAGTACGGACCGTGCTCGAACGCCGGCTCGTGCCGCGGGTTGACACCCTGCCAGACAGCATCGAGCACGGGCGCCTGGAGCACCTGCAGGACGTCGTTGTACGAGTAGTCGAAGTACTCGGTGGCCGGGTCCGCGCGCCAGTCCAGCGGCATCCCCGCACCGGAGAGCGAGACGACGGCGTCGTACCGACTTCCGGCGACCTCGGACGCGGCGACGTTCGCCAGGCCCCAGCTGTGTCCGATCGCCGTCGACCGGGCAGCGGCGAGGACTGGGTCGGACTCAACGCCGCGGGTGAACGACGCCAACTGTCGGCCACTGCGGAGCGCGAAGGCCGTGTCGTTGGCCTCGATCACGAAGCCCTTCGCGGTCGTTGTCCCGTCGGGCTCCACGACTCCGGGGAATCGGCCGTCCTTGTACACGAACACGACCGCGTCCTCCTGGTGTCGCCTCGACAGGTACGCGGGCACCTGCCGCACTCCCCCGCCGTACATGGCGTCGAGGTTGGTGAAGGTCCCGGGCACGTAGGTGATCACGTGCCTCGTCGCGGGGCTCGGCGTCCCGAGGACCTCGATGATGCGGCTGTGGTCGATGTCCAGCAGGTACGTCCGTCGACGTCCGGCCACGACGAGTGCCAGGTACGCGCGTTCCGCGTCGAGCTGGGCGATGCGCTGTCGGAGGTCCCCCTCGCCGCGGCGGCCACGCGCGACGAGGGCGGCACGCTCATGGTCCAACCGACGGATGCGGCGCACCGCCACGTGCCGGTTCGCGGCGACGCGCGCCTCCACCGGGACCCCGTCGAGCGACCCGAAGAACGACGGCAGTGCTGCGAGCAGCGCCGACTGGACGGCCGTGGTGCCATCACTGACGCCCATGCTGTCCCAGCGGCGCCTGACCGCGTCGGCGCCGCCGGAGAAGGCAGCCCGCACGAGCGCACGGTGCGCGTCTGCGTAGGACCTCACCTGCTCAGGCGTCATCGCGGCGAGCAAGGCGACGAGGTCCGTGGCCGATGCCGCCACGCCTGCGCGCCGGACCACGGCGTTCGCATCGTCGGCGTCGTGCAGCGCCTCGACGAAGGCGCCGTCGAGGCGACGCCTCCGGACGCGGAGGTCCTCAAGCGCCGATTCCACGTCTGCGCGCTCCCGTTCGGCGAGCGCCGCCGTGTCCTCGGCACGAGTGCGCTGCTGACGGAGGTCCGCGAGGTCCCCGGGTTCACCCGCACCGAGTGCCGTGACGCGGTGGAACTGGTCGTCGAGGTCCAGGAGCCATGTCCGCTCGGACCCGATGGTCGCCTCGGCCTCGGCGAGCTGACGGAGGGCTTCGCGCTGTTCCTCCTGGATCGCAGCGACGCCGTCCGCGTACCGGGCGAGCGCCGTTTCGTGGAACTGGAGACCGGCCTCCAGGACGAGCGCCGAGGCCAGGACGGACGGCACGGTCGCGGCGAAGGCGTCCGCGGCCGACCCCGCCCATGCGGTGTGGTCGAACTCGGTTGCCGAGCGGACGGCGCGGACCGCAGCCGAGGTGGCACGCAGGACCGCATCACGGTTGCGCGCCAACGATCGGAGCTGACCTGGGTCTCCCGCGCCCGGGTCGTCGTCGGTCATCGCGCCGCGACGGCCAACAGCCCGTCGCATTCCGCCATCCGGTCAGCGGTGGTCCGCGCGAAGGCACCGAGGTGGTGGAGGTCGTCGGCACACGCGCGGGATCGCGCCACCTGTCGAGCGACCACGTCGTCGAGTTCCGCGACCACGTCGGCTCGCCCGACCGCGTCGTCGTGCGGGCCGAGCATGCGCGGGTCGATCAGCACGCGGTCCGCGGCCTCGTCCAGCGTGCGGGCGAGCGCCTCCAGTTCCCCGCGGCTGATGCGGAGTTCGTCCGTCGTCGATCCCGCCATGGTTCCCCCTCGTCCCGTCGCCCACGTCTGCTGTGCTGCCGGGCCGGTGACAGACCCGGCAGCACCCGCGGGGCCCCCGTCCCGCTCCCTCAGGCTAGCCGACCGATCGACTGATATTTGACCAACGGCTGCGAGGAGATCGAGCAGGCGGGACAGCCGAGGACGCCCGCGGGCATCGAGGAGGGGGTGCCGTCGTGACGACGGCACCCCCTCCTCGATGTTCCGGACCTACGGCCGCTTCCGCCGCTCGCGCACGCGCATGTTGACGGTGATCGGGGTCCCCTCGAAGCCCCAGACCTCACGGAGGCGTCGGGTGATGAAGCGCCGGTACTGCGGGTCCAGGAAGCCGGTGGTGAACAGGACGAATGTCGGGGGTCGCGAGGACGCTTGCGTCCCGAACAGGATCCGCGGCTGCTTGCCGCCGCGGACGGGGTGGGGGTGTTCTTGGACGAGTTCCGCGATGAAGGCGTTGACCTTCCCGGTGGGGATGCGCGTGTCCCACGAGTCGAGCGCGACCGTCAGCGCGGGCACCAGCTTCTCGAGGTGCCGACCGGTCCGAGCCGAGATGTTGACGCGCGGCGCCCAGGCCACGTGTGCCAGGTCCTGCTCGATCTCACGCTCCAGGTACCGCCGGCGGTCGTCATCGAGCAGGTCCCACTTGTTGAACGCGAGCACGAGCGCGCGGCCGGACTCGAGGACGAGGTCGATGATCCGCAGGTCCTGCACCGAGATCGGCTCGGTCACGTCGAGGATGACGACCGCGACCTCGGCCTTCTCGAGCGCCGCCGTGGTGCGGAGCGACGCGTAGAAGTCGGCGCCCTGCTGCATGTGCACCCGCTTGCGGATGCCCGCCGTGTCGACGAAGCGCCAGACCCGGCCGCCCAGCTCGATCTGCTCGTCGACGGGATCGCGCGTCGTCCCGGCGAGGTCGTTCACCACCACCCGTTCCTCGCCCGCCGCCTTGTTGAGCAGCGAGCTCTTGCCGACGTTCGGTCGGCCGAGGATCGCGACGCGACG
Source organism: Curtobacterium sp. MCBD17_040 (assembly GCF_003234805.2). Taxonomy (GTDB): domain Bacteria; phylum Actinomycetota; class Actinomycetes; order Actinomycetales; family Microbacteriaceae; genus Curtobacterium. The sequence continues at coordinate 1,010,442 of NZ_CP126273.1, read as the reverse complement.
GGGGCCGCCCACCTCTTGCTTGGCGACCGCGGAGGTGTCGGGCAGCGTCGTCACGACGAGGTCCAGCAGGTCAGCGACGCCGCGACCGTGCAGGGCCGACACCGGGTGCGGCTCGCCGAGGCCCAGGTTCCACAACTCGTGGACGTCGAGCTCGCGGCGCTCGTCGTCGACCTTGTTCGCGGCGACGATGACCGGCTTGTCGGTTCCCCGGAGCATCCGCACGACGTGCTCGTCCGTCGCGGTCGCGCCGACGGTGGCGTCCACGACGAACAGGACGGCGTCCGCCAGGTCCACGGCGACCTCTGCCTGCGCCGCCACGGACGCGTTGATGCCCGTGGCGTCGGGCTCCCACCCGCCGGTGTCGACGAGCGTGAAGCGCTTGCCGTTCCATTCCGCCTTGTAGGAGACCCGGTCGCGCGTCACACCCGGGACGTCCTGGACGACTGCTTCGCGGCGGCCGAGGATCCGGTTGACCAGCGCCGACTTGCCGACGTTCGGACGTCCCACGATCGCGAGCGCCGGCAGGGCCGGCAGATAGGTCTGGCCGTCCTCACCGAGTTCGGCGCCGTCGAGGAGCTCGATGTCCTCCTCGTCGAGGTCGTAGTCCTCGAGTCCAGCCCGGAGCGCGTTCGCCCGCTGTTCCGCGTCGGCGTCGTCGAGCTGGTCGAGCCGCTCGCCGAGCGCGCGGTCGTACTCGGGGAACGAGTCCCCGCCGGAGGAGTCAGCGACGTCGTCGCTCAGGTCGTCGAGATGCGCCATGTGTCAGTCCTGTGGGGTGGTGGCCGTTCGGGCCAGATCGACCACCGCCTGCACGGTCTGGTCGAAGTCGAGATCGGTGGAGTCGACGGTGGTGACACCGTCCGCGGCGTTCATGAAGTCGACGACCCGAGCATCGGCCTGGTCACGTCGCGCCAGGGCACGGGCCGTCTCCTCGGGTGTCTGCGTCGTCACCTCAGCAGAACGTCGGGCCATTCTAACCGACTCGTCCGCCGTCAGCAGGATCCGCACCTCGGCGTCCGGCGCGACGACCGTCGTGATGTCGCGCCCCTCGGTGATGATCCCCGGCGCGTCCGCACGGCGCATCACGTCGCGGAACAACTGCACGAGCTTGGCCCGGACGGCCGGGAGCTTGGCGATGTGCGCAACCGCAGCGGTCACCTCGGGGGTCCGGATCGCCTCGGTGACGTCCGTGTCGCCCACGCGGACGAAGTAGTCGTCGGGGTCGGTGCCGATCTGGTAGCGGAACGTGTCCCAGGACGCCACGACGGCTGCCGGGTCGTCCAGGTCGACGCCGGACCGGAGCGCGTGCCACGCGAGCGCCCGGTAGGCGGCTCCCGTGTCCTGGTAGTCGAAGCCCAGCACCCGCGCCGCCGCCCGCGACACGCTCGACTTGCCGCTCCCCGCCGGACCGTCCACGGCGACCACGAACTTCGCGACGTACGCGCCCTGCGGCAGACCCGCGGGCAGGGGGTCCCGCATCGAACCCGGCTCGCCGGCCGGACCGGCCGGAGCGCCGCCGAGCACGTCACTGATCCCGCCACCGGGAGCACCGCCGCCCGGTGTCGCCGGACCGGGCGCACCACCCGGAGTCGGGAGGCCGGCGTCGGGGCCGTCCGGACCACCGGTCACGCCGCTGTCGCCGAGCGCCGTGTCGCCCATCGCCGCGGTGCCCGTCCCGTCGATGCCCATCTCGTCGGTGCCCATCTCGTCGGTGCCCATTTCGTCGGTGCCGTTCATGCCCATGCCGCTGCGACCCTCCATCCACGGCGCTCGAGCTCGTCGAGCAGCCGCTGTTCTTCCTCCGGTACCACCGAGACCTCGACGATGCCGATGGGTGCTCCCGGCGAGTGCTCGAGGCGCAGGTCCTCGAGGTTGACGCCGATCTGCCCGATCTCGGTCAGCAGGCGGGCCAGTTGGCCGGGCTGGTCGTCGATGAGCACGACGACCTGGCTGTACCGCCGGGTCGTGCCGTGTTTGCCGGGCAGCCGGGCCACGCCGAGGTTGCCGGCGGCCATCGCGCCCGCGATCGTCCTGGGGGCTCCCGGGGCGGTGGGCTCGGCGAGCGCGGCGATGACGGCGTCGAGTTCAGCGCGGAACGCCTCGAGCACCGGCCGGATCCGCGGCGCGTTCGCACCGAGGATCTGGACCCAGAGGCCGGGATCGCTCGCGGCCACCCGGGTGACGTCGCGAACGCCGCCACCCGCGAGACCGAGCGACGTGTCGGGGGCGTTGCGCAGCTGCGAGGCCATCAGCGTCGACACGAGTTGGGGCGCGTGGGAGACCAGGGCGACGGCCTCGTCGTGGGTGTCGACGTCCATCTCGACGACGGTCGCGCCGAGGTCCAGCGCGAGGTCCTCGACGGCCACGGCACGCTGATGCGTGATGCCCTGGTGGCCCGCGATGACCCAGGGCCGTCCGATGAACAGGTCCGCGCGCGCGGCGATGGCGCCGCTGCGCTCGCGACCCGCCATCGGGTGCGATCCCACGTATCGGCTGACGTCCGCTCCGCGCTGTCGGAGCGCTGCCAGCGGACCCGCCTTGACGCTCGAGACATCGGTGACGACCGCGTCCGGGTGTGCGTCCAACTCGCGTGCGACGACCGACGCGGTCACGTCCGGTGGCACCGCGACGACGACGAGGCCGGGGCGGTCACCGTCGGACGCGAGTCGACCGGCCCCGTAGTCCGCGGCGAGCGCGAGCGCTGCAGGCGAGGCGTCGTCGAGGACGACGTCCACGCCCTGTTGCCGGAGCGCGAGTCCGATCGATGCGCCGAGGAGCCCGGTCCCGACGATCCGGACCTGTCCGCTGACCCGACGCTGGCCGGTGGACTCGGGCGCGGCGGTCGGGGCGGTGCGGGAGGGCCCGGACGAGGCCGACGGATCCGTTCGGGTCACGGTCGTGTCCTCTCCATCACACGCAGGGGCCCGAGGACGACGGCGCTCGGGGCGCCCCGGTACCGCGGGCACCACCCGAGCCTACCGATGCCCGACGCGACGGCTCGTCGTGGCCGCAGCGCGTCAGTCCTCCGGGTCCCGCTCCACGCGGTCCGATCCACGGTTCCGATGCCGTCGCGCGATGGTGAGCAGCGCTCCGAGCTCCTGCGCCGTCAACGCACGCTGCCGGCCCACGCCGAGCGTGCCGAGGTGGAGCGGCCCGAACGACCGACGCACGAGCTCCTCGACCGGGTGACCGACCGCGTCGAGCATGCGACGCACGATCCGGTTCCGTCCGGAGTGCAACGTGATCTCGACCAGGGAGGACCCGCGCGCGTTCTCGAGCAACCGCGCCTTGTCCGCCGCGATCGGACCGTCCTCGAGTTCGACACCGTCGATGAGGCGCTGGATCGTCGCGGGCGTGACGCCGCCCTCGACCTTCGCGATGTAGGTCTTGGTCACGCCGAACGACGGGTGGGCGAGGACGTGCGCGAGCGCGCCGTCGTTCGTGAGGACCAGGAGGCCCGAGGTCTCGGCATCGAGCCGCCCGACGTTGAACAGTCGCTCGTCGTACCGGTCGGCGTACTGCGACAGGTCGGGCCGTCCGTGCTCGTCGTGCATGCTCGAGACGACGCCCGTCGGTTTGTTGAGCATCACGTATCGACGCGAGGCGTCCACCTGCACCGCGAGACCGTCGACGGCGATCTCGTCGTGCTCGGGGTCCACGCGTCGGCCGAGAGCATCGACGACCTCGCCGTTGACCGTGACGCGTCCCTCGGCGATGAGGTTCTCGGCCACCCGCCGACTCGCGATCCCCGCTGCCGCGATCACCTTCTGCAGGCGCTCTCCCTGGGGCAGATCGCCGGCCGGGAGGCCCGCCCCATCCGGACCTCCACGCCCGGTTCCCGAGCCGGTCGCGTCATCCCACTCGGGGATGATGGGGCGCTCTGGCGTCCCCTCGAGCGGGAGCCCTCGTTCATCCACGGCACCGGGCCGGAGCGGGGTGGTGTCCGGCCGGGCGGCGGGAGTGCGGCGCCCCGGTCGTCCGTCGTCGTCACGGCGCTGGTTCCGCGGGTTCGCGGTGCCGCCGACGTACCGACGACCGTTGTGCCACACCCGGGAGTCCGCGGGGTCGGACCGCTGCGCGTCGCCCCGGGGGTCCCGCCCGCGGCCGCCCCGGGGGTCCCGCTCGCGGCCGGCCCGGGGGTCCCGCTCGCGGCCACCCCGGTCGTCCTGTCGGCGATCGTCACGCCCGGCTCGCGGCCGAGAGTCGTCCCCGCCGTGTCGCCCGCCACGGAACCCGTCCCGCGGAACACCCGAACGGTCGCTCTGGTCGTCCCGACGTCGCTCGGGGCCGCCCCCACGGCGACCCTCGCCGCGCGAACCGAAGCCTCCCGTCGGACGGTCGCGGGACGGATGCTGGCCGTACGCCCGCTCGCCGCGGGCGCTGTCGCCGCGACCACGATCGCCGTACGGCCGACCGTCGTTCGGCCGCTCACCACGGGCGCCGTCACCGCGCGCAAGGTCGCCGTACGGCCGGCCGTCGTTCGGCCGGTCGCCACGGGCGCTGTCGCCGCGACCACGGTCGCCGTACGGCCGACCGTCGTTCGGCCGGTCACCTCGGGCGCCGTCACCGCGCCCACGGTCGCCGTACGGCCGACCGCGATCGGGACGGCCGCGATCCGGACCGTCTCGATCCGGACGACCACGATCAGCGCCTCCGGCACCGGGACGAGCGCGGCCGTGCCCGTTCCGGTCGGGCCTCGATCGGTCGGACCGATCCCGCCCCCTCGGGTCCCGCTCGTCGTCATGCGCGGCCATCGGCGAATCCTTCCGTGCCGTCCTCGAGGAGCGGCGAGATGAGCGGCAGCTCCTCGAGCGTGTTGATCCCGAGCTGGGTGAGCAGCAGGTCCGTGGTCACGTAGTTGATCGCGCCGGTCTCGCTGTCGGTGAAGGACTCCGCGATGAGTCCGCGAGCCACGAGGGTCCGAACGACACCGTCCACGTTCACGGCGCGGATCGACGCGATCTGAGCACGTGTGATCGGTTGCTTGTAGGCGACGACCGCCAGGGTCTCCAGCGCTGCTTGCGAGAGACGGGCGGGACGTTCGGCGCGCACGAACTGCTCCACCACCGGGTCGAGTTCGGACCGGACGTAGAAGCGCCAACCACCGCCGACCTCACGGAGTTCGAACCCGCGGCGGACCCCGCCGTCCGCCCCGTCGAAGTCATGGACGAGGCGCTCGATGGCCTGCCGGACCGCGGGCACGGGCGCGCCGACCGCGGTCGCGAGCGCGATCGGGGTCTGGGGTTCGTCCGCGATCATCAGGATCGCCTCGATCTGACGGTCGATCGGCACGTCGAGGCCTGCCGCGCCACTCCGAGCATCGTCGGCGCCGTTCGCGGCGTCCACTGCCTCGCCGTCACGGAGCTCCTGCTCGGCGAAGCGGGCCTCGGCGATCTCGTCGGCGCCGCCGGGCTCGTCGGAGCCGCCGGCACGACCGCCGCTGCTGTCATCCGTCATAGTCGGCTCCCAAGTTGGCGAGGCTCTCGTCGGACCAGTGGTCCGCGGTCCAGCGGATGGTGAGCTCCCCGAGGGGCTCGAGCTGTTCGAACGCGATGGAGGCGTTCCGGTACAACTCGAGGATCGCCAGGAAGCGAGCCACCACGATACCCGTCTCGGTCACGCCGGCGATCAGTTGCCGGAACGTCACCTCGCCGCCGTTGCGGAGCATCGACACGACGATCGCGGCCTGCTCGCGGATGCTGACGAGCGGCGCGTGGAGGTGGTCGAGCCCCACCGTCGGGATCTCCCGCGGGGCGAGTGCGACGGCCGCGAGCGCCGCGAAGTCCTGTACGGACAGTGTCCAGACGAGCTCCGGGGTCCGAGCCCGGAACCGCTCCTCCAGCCGCACGGACCGGACGTGCCGGCGCACCTCGGTGTCCCACTGCGCCCCGAACCAGTGCGCGGCCTGCTTGAACGCCCGGTACTGCAGCAGCCGCGCGAACAGCAGGTCGCGTGCTTCGAGCAGGGCGACGTCCTCGGCGTCGACGAGTTCGCCCTGTGGCAGCAGCCCCGCGATCTTCAGGTCGAGCAGGGTGGCGGCGACGACCAGGAACTCGCTCGCCTCGTCGAGCTCCTCAGCGCTCTCGGCCGCCCGCACGTATGCGATGAACTCGGTGGTCACGGCGCTGAGCGCGACCTCGGTGATGTCGAGTTCACGCTTGGTGATGAGCGACAGGAGCAGGTCGAACGGCCCGTCGAAGTTCGCCAGCGTCACCCGGAACCCCGGGCGCCCGTCGGTCTCGGTGGCCGACGCGGTCAGGGCCTCCGGTGCCGTCCGCGTCGGTTCAGGCGACGGCGCCACGGAAGACGAGTTCCCGCGCGAGCGCCCGGTACGCAGCCGCTGCGGGGTGGTCGGGCGCGGTCTGGGTGATCGGTCGCGCGGAGACCGTGGCGTCGGGGAACTTCACGGTGCGCCCGATGACGGTCTCGAACACCTTGTCGCCGAACGCGTCGACGACCCGCTCCATGACCTCGCGCGAGTGCAGCGTCCGGGAGTCGTACATGGTGGCGAGGATGCCGTCGAGCATGAGCGCCGGGTTGAGCCGGTCGCGCACCTTGTCGATGGTCTCGATGAGCAGCGCCACCCCGCGCAGCGCGAAGAACTCGCACTCGAGTGGGATGAGCACGCCGTGCGCGGCCGTGAGGGCGTTGACGGTGAGCAGTCCGAGCGAGGGCTGGCAGTCGACGAGGATGACGTCGTAGTCGCGCGAGACCTTCCGCAGGACCCCGGCGAGGATCTGCTCGCGAGCGACTTCGCTGACCAGGTGGACCTCGGCTGCGGACAGGTCGATGTTCGCGGGGATGACGTCGAGCCCGGGCGTCCCCGTGCCCTGGATGATCGTGTTGGGGTCCTTCACCGTGCCGATGAGCAGGTCGTAGACGGTGGGGACGTCGTGCGTGCGGACACCGAGTCCCGCCGACAGCGCACCCTGCGGATCGAGGTCGACCGCGAGCACGCGGCGTCCGTACTCGGCGAGCGCTGCGCCGAGGTTGATCGAGGTCGTCGTCTTGCCGACGCCGCCCTTCTGGTTGCACAGGGTGATGATGCGGGCGGGCCCGTGGCCGTCGAGTTCTTCGGGCACGGGGAACGTCCGAACGGGTCGCCCGGTCGGACCGATCGCGGGCTGGGTCGTCGGGTTCGTGGGCACGCTGCAATCGTAGCGGCGGCCGACGACGCGGCCGGGAGGCGCACCCCACGCCGCCCCGCGCCGCACGCTCGGCGACGCGTGCCCGATCAGGCCCGGGTACCGCCGGTGCGCACACCTGCACGGGTCGGTCGTCGCGCCCGCGGGTGGCTCGTGACGTAGACGTCGTGGAGCATGTCGGCGGTCACGAGCGTGTAGATCTGCGTGGTCGCCACGGACGCGTGGCCGAGCAGCTCCTGCACGACCCGGACGTCGGCTCCGCCTTCGAGCAGGTGCGTCGCGAACGAGTGCCGGAACGTGTGGGGCGAGACGTGCGCGGTCAGGTGGGCGCGTTCGGCAGCGGCCTGGATCACCAGCCATGCACTCTGCCGGGACATGCGCGCCCCGCGGACACCGAGGAACAGCGCGGGGGTCGCCCTGCCGCGCGCGGCGAACACCGGCCGGGCCCGGACCAGGTAGGCGTCGATGGCGGCTCGCGCGTAGCTGCCGAGCGGCACGATCCGCTGCTTGTTGCCCTTGCCGGTGACCCGGACCACGGCGATCTCCGACTCGTCCCCGTCCTCGTCGTCATCGTCGGGCGGCAGGGCCGTGACGTCGTCGACGCTGAGGCCGACCGCCTCGGAGATCCGGGCCCCCGTCGCGTACAGGAGTTCGAGCAACGCGCGATCGCGGAGCTGCACGGGATCGTCTCCGTCGACGGCGGCGAGGAGTGCGCCCATCTGGTCGATCGTGATCGCCTTCGGCAGTCGCATGGGGGACTTCGGCGGTCGCACGGACGCGGCGGGATCCGCGGGCAGGACGCCCTCCGCAGCGGTGAACGCCGAGAACGACCGGATCGACGACAGCATCCGGGCGATGCTCCGGGGCGCGAGCGGTCCCTCGGGCCGGGTGGCCAGGGAGGTGACGAAGTCGGACACGTGCGACTTGGTGAGACGTCGGACGTCCTCGACCACGACCGCCCCGTCGGGGTCCGACTCCAGCCACTGTCCGAAGGCCGTCAGGTCTCGTCGGTACGCCGCGAGCGTGTGCTCGGACAGTCCCCGCTCCACGGCGACGTGGCGCAGGTAGCTCCCCACGGCAGCGTCGTACGTCGTCACGGCATCCAGGCTAGGCGACCGAGGTCCCGGTCCGCGGGACGGGGACCCAGCCCGCGAGGTCGAGCGGGCCTGCGACGTGGCCCGGGCCCCGCGATCCCGGCTCGGCCCTCGGCGTCAGCGGGACTCGACCCGGTCCACGGCGAGCGCCGCCAGGGACAGGATCGCGTTGCCGAGCCGGCCGCCGAGCACGCCCTGCACGACGTCCTCGCGCGGCACCCACCGCTTCACGATGTCGGCCTCCTCGAAGGAGCGCTCGAACGCCTCGTCCTTGGCACGGACGCCGCGGGCACGGTAGACGATGATCACCTCGTCGCTGCCGCCCGGCGAGGGGGTGAAGCGGAGCAGTTCGGACCAGTCGTCGGCCTCGAGATCGGCTTCCTCGCCGAGTTCGCGCTTCGCGGCGTCGAGCGGGTCCTCCCCCTGCTGGTCGAGCAGCCCGGCGGGCAGCTCCCAGTCCCGCTTGCGGATCGGGTGCCGGTACTGCTGGATGACGAGGACCCGGCCTTCGTCGTCCTCGGCGTAGACGGCGACGGCGCCGGTGTGCGCGATGTACTCGCGCACCATGTCCTCGCCGTTGTAGTCGACCGTGTCCTTCCGGATGTCCCAGACGGCGCCCTCGTACACGACCTCGGACGCCTTGAGCGGTGGTTCCAGGTGCTCGTCGGCGAGCGGGGTCTCAGCGGGCGTGGGTTCGGGGTCGTTCGTCGCGGTCTCGGTCACGCATCCATCCTGCACCTCGCAGCGACGACGACACTCGACCGCCGGGGCGGCAGTGGACGGCGCAGCGCGACGCGGACATGGGGAGGACGGACGACGGGAGGGACGGTACCGACCGGCACCGTCCCTCCCGTCCGCGTCGCCGGTGGTCAGACGGACTCGGTCTCCGGCTCCTGCACCTCGAACAGTCGCGAGGCCTCCTGACGGTCCAGCGCCGCGGCGACGAGGCCGGCGAAGAGCGGGTGCGCGTGGTTCGGCCGCGACCGCAGCTCCGGGTGCGCCTGGGTGCCGATGTAGAAGGGGTGCACGGACCGGTCGAGCTCCACGTACTCGACCAGCGTGCCGTCGGGCGACGTCCCCGAGAACACGAGACCGGCGTCGGCGATCTGGTCGCGGTACTTGTTGTTCACCTCGTAGCGGTGACGGTGTCGCTCGGATGCCTCCGCCGCGGCGTACAGGTCGCGGGCGAGCGTGCCCTCGCCGAGCTCGGCCGGGTACAGGCCGAGCCGCATCGTCCCGCCGAGGTCGCCGCCGGCGATGATGTCGACCTGCTCGGCCATGGTGGCGATCACGGGGAACGGCGTCTCCGGATCGAACTCGGACGACGACGCGTGCGGCAGACCCGCCTCGTTGCGCGCGTACTCGATGACCATGCACTGCAGACCGAGGCACAGACCGAGGGTCGGGATCCCGTTCTCGCGGGCGAACCGCAGCGCACCGAGCTTGCCCTCGATCCCGCGGACGCCGAAACCGCCCGGCACACAGATGCCGTCGACGTCACCCAGGTGCTTCGCCGCACCCTCGGGCGTCTGGCACTCGTCCGACACGACCCACTTCAGCAGCACCTTGGTGTTGTGCGCGAAGCCGCCGGCCCGCAACGCCTCGGTGACGGACAGGTAGGCGTCCGGCAGGTCGATGTACTTGCCGACCAGTCCGATGGTCACCTCGCGCTTCGGCTCGTGCACCGCGCGGAGCACCTCGTTCCAGCTCGACCAGTCGACCGGGCCCGCGGACAGCCCGAGCGCGTCGATGATGTACGCGTCGAGGCCCTGGTTGTGCAGCATGGTCGGGATGTCGTAGATCGACGGCACGTCCACCGCGTTCACGACCGCGCCCTCGTCGACGTCGCACATGAGCGCGATCTTCCGCTTGTTCGAGTCCGACACGGGGCGGTCCGAGCGGAGCACGAGCGCATCGGGCTGGATCCCGATCGAGCGCAGCGCGGCGACGGAGTGCTGCGTCGGCTTCGTCTTCTGCTCGCCCGAGGCGTTCATGAAGGGCACGAGGGAGACGTGCACGAAGAACACGTTCGCCCGCCCGAGCTCGTGTCGCACCTGGCGGGCCGACTCGATGAACGGCTGCGACTCGATGTCGCCGACGGTGCCACCGACCTCCGTGATGATCACGTCGGGCTGCGGGTCGTTGCTCGCCTGCTCCCGCATCCGGCGCTTGATCTCGTCCGTGATGTGCGGGATCACCTGCACCGTGTCGCCGAGGTACTCGCCCCGGCGCTCCTTGGCGATGACCGACGAGTAGACCTGCCCCGTCGTGACGTTCGCGGACTGCGACAGGTTGATGTCGAGGAACCGCTCGTAGTGGCCGATGTCGAGGTCCGTCTCGGCACCGTCGTCGGTGACGAAGACCTCGCCGTGTTGGAACGGGTTCATGGTGCCCGGGTCGACGTTGAGGTACGGGTCGAGCTTCTGCATCACGACGCGCAGGCCCCGCGCGGTGAGGAGGTTGCCGAGGCTCGCGGCGGTGAGGCCCTTGCCGAGCGAGGAGACCACGCCACCGGTGACGAAGATGTGCTTCGTGACCTTGGAGGGCTGGTCAGGAGAAGAGGATCGAGTACCGCCGCTGAAGATGTCCGCCACGGGCTTCCATTGTATGGCACGGGGCGTCACCCCGTCGATGCCGCCCGGAGCGGCGGGCGGTGCCGGCGGCGGTCCGGGTGTGTCGCGGCGCCACGCCCCGGGACGCGACGCCGATGGAGCGCTCGTCCGGTCCGCGCGGCGCCCGCAGGATGCCGGGAGGCCCGACCGCCGCCCGCCTCAGACGCTCGCCGCCGCCATCTGCAGCAGTTCGCGCGCGTGCTCGATACCGCTCTCGCTCTCGTCGAGTCCGGACAACAACCGCGCCATCTCCTGCAGTCGGTCCTCACCCTGCAGGCGCTGGACGCTGCTCGAGGTGACGGCACCCGAAGCGTCCTTGACGACCCGCAGGTGGTTGGTGGCGAAGGCCGCCACCTGCGCGAGGTGCGTGACCACGACGACCTGGGTCGTCCGCGCGAGGCGGGCCAGGCGGCGTCCGATCTCGATCGCCGCCGCTCCCCCGACCCCGGCGTCGACCTCGTCGAAGACGAACGTCGGCACGGTGGTCGTGCCGGCCATGACGACCTCGATCGCGAGCATCACGCGGGACAGCTCGCCGCCGGACGCACCCCGGCCGATCGGCCGCGGGTCGGATCCCGAGTGCGGCTGCAGCAGGATCGCGACCTGGTCCCGTCCGGCCTGCCGGTACTCACCGGCATCCGTCACCTCGACGACGAGTCGAGCCCCGGACATCGCGAGCGACGCCAGCTCGTCGGTCACCCGTGCGGCGAGGTCCTCGGCCGCGGTCGTCCGTGCGGCGGTGAGGGCGGTCGCCGTCTCCTCGAGCACGGCGAGGTCCGACTCCACCGCGGCCTCGAGCGCCACGATGCGGTCGTCGTCCCCGTCGAGTTCGAGCAGACGGTCGGACGCCCGCCGCCCGAACGCGATGACGTCGTCGACGTCGTCCCCGTACTTCCGGACGAGCGCGGCGAGCACGGCCCGTCGCTCGTTGACGAGTTCGAGGTCGTGCGCGGCATCGCCGTCGAGCGAGCCGAGGTAGCTCGACAACGTCGACGCCGCCTCGCCGACCTGGTACCCGATGTCGGTGAGCTGGTCGAGGATCGGCGCGAGTTCCGCGTCGAAGCCGACCACCCGTTCGACCGCGCGGCGCGCCGCCTCGACCAGCCCGACCACGTCGGGTGTGCCGTCGAGCGCCTCGCTCGAGAGCGCCTCGTGGGCCAGGCCGGCGGAGAGGCGGAGCTCCTCGAGGTTGCCGAGCCGCTCGGCGCGTTCCGTGAGCTCGACGTCCTCGCCGGGTTGTGGGTCGGCCGCCTCGATCTCCGCGCTCGCGGCCCGCAGCGTGTCCGCCTCCCGGATGCGTTCCTCCCGATCGCGCGTCAGGCCCTCGAGGTCCCCCGCATGCTGCTGCCAGCGGTCGTACGCCGTGGTGTACGCGGCGAGCGCGTCGCGGAGTGCCGAGCCGCCGAAGGCGTCGAGCGCGGCGCGCTGCGCGGTCGCCGAGGTCAAGCGGATCTGGTCGGACTGCCCGTGCACCGTGACGAGCCGGTCGGCGAGTTCCCCGAGTACCGCGACCGGCGCACTCCGTCCGCCGACGGTCGCGCGGCTGCGTCCCTCGGCGGAGACCGTCCGCGTCAGGATGAGCTCGCCGTCCTCGACCGCTCCGCCGGCGTCCTCGACGCGCTCGACGACCGGCGAGTCGGCCTCGATCCGCCAGCGGCCCTCGACGACGGCCGACGCACTCCCCCGCCGTACCGACGACGCGTCGGCGCGCGCCCCGAGCAACAGGCCGAGCGCCGTCACGATCATCGTCTTGCCGGCACCCGTCTCACCCGTCACGACCGTGAACCCGGGGCCGAGTTCCAGCGTCGCCTCGCCGATCACCCCGAGGTCCCGGATCCCGATCTCGTCGATCACGATCCGTCCTCGTCGTGCTGGGGCCCACGCCATCCACTGACCGGCAGCTGGAACTTCGCGACGAGCCGGTCGGTGAACGGCGCGTCCTTGAGACGTGCGACCCGGACGGGCTGCGGCGAGCGCCGGACCTCGACGCGCGCGCCGGGAGGCAGGTCGTGGGTGCGTCGTCCATCGCACCAGAGCACACCCAGGCCGGCCGTCCGGCGCAGGACCTCGACGGCCAACGTGCAGTTCGGACCGACGACGATGGGTCGTTGGAAGAGCGCGTGTGCCCCGAGCGGCACCATGAGGAGCGCGTCGACGTCCGGCCACACGATGGGACCGCCGCCCGAGAACGAGTACGCGGTCGACCCGGTCGGGGTGGACATGACGACACCGTCGCACCCGAACGACGAGAGGGGGCGGCCGTCGACCTCCATGACGACCTCGAGCATCCGCTCGCGGGCGGCCTTCTCGACGGTCGCCTCGTTGAGCGCCCAGGACGAGTAGACGACGTCCTGCCCCAGGATGACGTCGACCTGCAGGGTCACCCGCTCCTCGACGTGGTAGTCGCCGCTCAGCGCACGCTGCACGGTCTCGGCCAACCCGTCGCGCTCGCTCTCGGCGAGGAACCCGACGTGACCGAGATTGACCCCGACGATCGGCGCGTTGACGTCGCGCACCAGTTCCGCCGCACGGAGGATCGTCCCGTCCCCGCCGAGCACGATCACGATCTCGAGTTCGGACGTCTGCACGTCGACCCCGAGGATGTCGACCTGGCCCACGGAGGCCTCGGCACGCCGGATGTCGGCGTACTCGTCGAACGGCATCACCGGGACGAGGCCTGCGGCGTGCAGCAGGTCGCACACCTCGAGCGCGGCGTCGATCGAGTCCCGCCGGCCGGTGTGCGAGACGAGCAGGATGTGTCGTTCGCCGGTCATCGCGTTTCCTCGTTCCTGTCCGTACCCGTTCGATCCCGCGCTGACATCGTGCCCCGCACGGACGTCGTGCCCCGCACGGACGTCGTGCCCCGCACGGACGTCGTGCCCCGCACGGCGTTCGCTGCGAGCACCGTCACCCGGGATCGCCACTCCGTGGGCTGTGTCCCGCCGCCCCGCACCAGGTGCACGAGGAACTCGTGGTTCCCGTGCGTACCGAGGATCGGCGACGCGATGACGCCCGCTACGCCGAACCCCAGGTCGTGCGCGGTCCAGAGCACGTTCATGACGGCGTCGTCGCGGAGGTCAGGATCGTGGACGATGCCCTCACGGATGCCCGACCGCCCCACCTCGAACTGCGGTTTCACGAGCAGGACGTGTTCGTCGGCCGGGACCGCGTCGGCCAGCGCCGGGAGCACGAGTCGCAGGCTGATGAACGACAGGTCGGCGACGACCAGACTCGTGGCCGCGGCCCGGGGATCCAGGGCGCGGAAGCCATCGGGCTCGAGGTTCCTGGCGTTCATCCCCTCGACGACAACGACGCGGCGGTCCGACGCCACGCGGGGGTCGAGCTGCCCGTGACCGACGTCGAGCGCGATGACCCGGGACGCTCCTCGCTCGAGGAGCACCTGCGTGAAGCCGCCGGTCGATGCCCCGACGTCGAGCGCCACCCTGCCCGCCGGGTCCACCTCGAAGGCGTCGAGCGCCGCGACCAGCTTGTGCGCCGCCCGCGACACCCAGTCGTCGTCCGGTTCGACCGCGAGCATGGCGTCGGGGCGCACCGGCGACGACGGCTTCACCGCGGTGATGCCGTCGACCGCGACCCGGCCCGCCTGCACCAGCTTCACGGCGGCGGTCCGGGACCGCACGAGTCCCCGCTCGGCGAGCAGCGCGTCGAGCCGCACCGAACGCTCCGCGGCACCGGTAGCAGCACCGGAACCAGAACCAGAACCAGAACCAGAACCAGAACCAGAACCAGAACCAGAACCAGCGTGCACACCGGCATCGGCGTCACCAGCGGTCCGAGCACCCGCGGCGGGCCGCCCGTCACGCACTCGCGCTGCCACCACCCTCGAGACGCGTGCGGAGCTCGTCATGGAGCTGCGCGAAGGCGTCGGCGCGCTCGGGGAGCGGCTGGTCCTCGATGAGCCGGACTCGGGAGATCAATGCGTCCCCTCCGGTCTCGTCGTGCTCACCCATGCGGTCCAGGCTACTCGCCGCCGTACAGCGCCGGATCGACGTCGATACCGTAGATCGCGAGCCCCGATTCCCAGATCGCGGTCGCCCCTGCCCGCAGGAGGTCGAGGGGGTCGTCGCCGCGCTCCTCGACGCGAACGACGTGTGCCTGCATCCTCACGCGTGCCCCGCCGACCCGCACGATGCGCGCTCCGTCGCGGTCGGTTTCGCGGTGCGTCACCGGGTACGGCTCGGCGAGACCGCGGAGGTCACCGAGGACCCACGTCGGCCGCGATCGCTCATCCGCGGCGAGGACCTGCTTCGCTCGGTCGATGCCGGTGAGCACGAGGACGCTCGGGATACCGGCGTCGTTGGCACCCTTGATGTCCGTGTCGAGCCGGTCGCCGATGAACAGTCGCTGCGTTCCCCCGAACCGCTCGACCGCCGTCTCGAAGATCGCCCGTTCTGGCTTGCCCGCGACGACGGGCATGCGTCCCACCGCGTTGTGCACCGCCGCCACGAGTGTGCCGTTGCCCGGGGCGATGCCGCGCTCGACCGGGATCGACCAGTCCATGTTCGTCGCCACCCAGGGGATGTCCCGGGCCAGGGCGAACGACGCCTCGGCGAGTTGTCGCCACCCGAGATCCGGTGAGAACCCCTGGATCACGGCCGCTGGCTCGTCGTCGGCGGAGTCCGTCACCCGGAAGCCCCCGGCCTCGACGATGCTCGTCAACCCGACTCCACCGATGACGAGGATCGTCGCCCCCGCTGGCACGAGCGTCGACAGGAGCCGGACGCCGGCCTGCGACGAGGTGACGACGTCGTCCGCTCCGACCTCGAGGCCATAGCCACGCAGGTGCTCGGCGACGTCAGCCGGGCGCCGGGACGCGTTGTTCGTGATGTAGCCGACGCGGGCCGTGGCCGACGCCGCGGTGAGTGCCTCGACCGCGTGCGGGATCGCCGCGGCGCCGCGGTACACGACCCCGTCGAGGTCCGTCAGGACGAGGTCGATGCCGTCCAAGGGCGGACGAGCTGCGTCAGCCGAGTCGGTGCGCGCCGATCCGGACCCATCGTCGTGCACATCGACCGCGCCCGCGATCGGTTTCGATCCAGACCGATCAGCGGTCTGCTCCGGATCCGTCGACGTCGATTGGGTCGGCTTCGTCGATCTCGAACGCTTCGTCGTCGATGTCATCCGACTCGATGACGCCGGCGACGTCTGGCCCTTCGTCGATGCCGTCGTCACCGGTGACGCCGTCTCCGCGCTCGACGAGTCCATCGCTGGGTGCTTCCCCGTCGTCGCTCCCACTGCCATCGGCTCGCCCGGAGTCGACGGGGGCGAGCCCGTCGTCCTCGCCTCGCTCGTCGTCCGCTCCGTCGATCGCTTCCTCGACCACATCCACCGTCTCCCAAGCATCCTCATCAGCAGCCTCGGCGAGCGCCGCGGTAGCACGATCGACACGGGCCCACCATTCGTCGGCCTCGTCTTGGCGGCCGAGCTCTTCGAGCGTCGCCGCGTAAGCACTGTAGAGCGACGGCGACCAGCTGTAGGCCGTCGCCGGGTCCAGCTGTGGAATCTCCAACTCGGCAAGCGCCGCTGTGGGATTCCCGAGGTCGAGCCGGGCTCCGGACATCGCGATCGCGAGTTCCACCTGCACGGGCACGTCGAGTGCCGCACGGTCGACGGACCGTCCCAGCTCGAGTGCGCGCTCCGGACGGCCGAGTCCGCGCTCGCAGTCGACCATCATCGGAAGCTGGTCGTTGCGCCCCGAGATACGGCGGTAGGTCCGGAGTTCCCGGAGAGCAGACGCGAAGTCACCCAGTCGGTAGGACGTTATCGCCAGGGTCTCGCGGACCACGGCGACGCGTCCAGCCCGACGTCCGGCGCTGACCGCGTGCGCGTGCGCGAGTTCCGGGTCGTCGTCGATGAGGAGTGCTGCGGCCACGAGGTGCTTCGCGACCCAGTCCGAGTTGTCCTTGCTCAGCGTCTTCAGCTCGGCGCGCGCCTGGATGTCGAGATCACGGGGCTGGATGCCCTCGGGGACGTCCGGGTCATCGTGACGCGGACGGATGGACCGAGTACCGAACGGATCGCGGTCGACGAAGGCGTCCCGCGACCCCTCACCGAAGCGAGCGCCTGCAGACCGGGAGCCGTCGCCGAAGCGCGCACGTTCGCGACCCCCGGCGCGCCCGTCCTGGCCGCGCGCCCGGTCGTCACGATCGCCGTACGGTCGACCGTCGCGCGGACCCTGCCCGCGGCTGGCTCCGCCCGAACGGCCGCCATCGGAACCAGCACGACGGCCGGCCCCGGCAGGTCCGCGGTCATCGCGCCGTTCACGCCGGTCGTCGCCGTACGGTCGGCGGTCGTCACCGCGCGTCCGGCGGTCGTCGCCGAAGCGCTTGCCCTCGTCGCACCGGGCACGCCGGTCGTCGCCGGAGCGTGTGCGGTCGTCGCCGTACGAACGGCGGCCGCCGTCTGCCGGACGGGAGGCCCGGCCACCATCCCGCCCCGCCGCACCCCGACCGACACCGCCATGATCGGGCCTCGCACCGCCTTGTCCGCGCCCGCGGTCGTCGCGCCATCCCTGGCGGTCCGTACGGGTGCCGTTCGCCCGGAAGTCCCGCCCGTCGCGGCGCGGACGCTCCCCCTCGGAAGGACGTTGCAGGCGCCCAGGACGATCACCGTCGGCACGGCCGGATCCTCGAGGTCCACCCTCGACACCGCGGCCGTTGCCGTCTCGCGGTCCCCCTCGGTACGAACTGCCTCCCCGATCGTCGCGACGCTCGAACTCCCGGGGTCCCCGCACGTACCCGCCGCGCTCAGCGCTCCGGCCTCCTCGGGGACCACGATCGCCGTCGGGGCGCACGACGTCACGCCGCTCACCGTTCTCCCGCCGGTGTCCGGCATCCCGCCACGATGCGGCGCCCCGGTCGTCACCCGATCGACCGCGCCGACCGTCAGCCCCTGCTCGAGGACCAGCGCCAGAACCGGGTGCCCCGGTGGAACCGTCACCTGCTCGACCACTGGTCGAGCGGGAGGATCCGTCGCGTCGGTTGCGCCGGTCGTCGCGGGCTTCGTCTTCGGGGCTGTCGGCCACCATGGCTCCTCGTACGTTCATCCGGAGGTCGTACCGGAGACGGTTCACTGTGTCGTTGTCCACGCTCAGTCCACCACGTGCCGGATGGATCCGCACACATGGCGCGACGGCGCACTGGGTTAAACAGAAATGGCCACCGGCCCTATCGGCATCCTGGGAACGAGTCCCAGGAGTCCGATGGAGGGCCGATGGCCACATCTTCACGTTGAGTCCGGCGGTGTCCTACTCTCCCACAAGGTCCCCCTTGCAGTACCATCGGCGCTGAGAGGCTTAGCTTCCGGGTTCGGAATGTGACCGGGCGTTTCCCTCTCGCTATGACCACCGGAACACCATCGATATTCACGATCATGTTCCGCAGTTGCTGCGGATGATCCCCGATCGCATATCGGGAACCACAAAGTGGACGCGAGCCCCACCCGAACGGGTGGGAAGTGTAATCAAGTCATCGGCTTATTAGTACCGGTCAGCTCCACGGGTCGTTAGTCCCCGCTTCCACATCCGGCCTATCAACCCAGTCGTCTACTGGGAGCCTCTCACCCACAAGGGGCATGGAAATCTCATCTCGAAGACGGCTTCCCGCTTAGATGCTTTCAGCGGTTATCCGGTCCGAACGTAGCTAATCAGCGGTGCCCTTGGCAGAACAACTGACACACCAGAGGTTCGTCCATCCCGGTCCTCTCGTACTAGGGATAGATCTTCTCAAATTTCCTACGCGCGCAGCGGATAGGGACCGAACTGTCTCACGACGTTCTAAACCCAGCTCGCGTACCGCTTTAATGGGCGAACAGCCCAACCCTTGGGACCTACTCCAGCCCCAGGATGCGACGAGCCGACATCGAGGTGCCAAACCATGCCGTCGATATGGACTCTTGGGCAAGATCAGCCTGTTATCCCCGAGGTACCTTTTATCCGTTGAGCGACAGCGCTTCCACAAGCCACTGCCGGATCACTAGTCCCGACTTTCGTCCCTGCTCGACTTGTCAGTCTCACAGTCAAGCTCCCTTGTGCACTTACACTCGACACCTGATTGCCAACCAGGTTGAGGGAACCTTTGGGCGCCTCCGTTACTTTTTGGGAGGCAACCGCCCCAGTTAAACTACCCACCAGGCACTGTCCATGAACCCGATCAGGGTCCTACGTTAGACATCCAGAGTGACCAGAGTGGTATTTCAACAACGACTCCACGAACACTGGCGTGCCCGCTTCACAGTCTCCCACCTATCCTACACAAGCCACACCGAACACCAATACCAAGCTGTAGTAAAGGTCACGGGGTCTTTCCGTCCTGCTGCGCGTAACGAGCATCTTTACTCGTAGTGCAATTTCGCCGAGTTCGCGGTTGAGACAGCTGGGAAGTCGTTACGCCATTCGTGCAGGTCGGAACTTACCCGACAAGGAATTTCGCTACCTTAGGATGGTTATAGTTACCACCGCCGTTTACTGGGGCTTAAATTCTGAGCTTCGCCGTGAGGCTAACCCTTCCTCTTAACCTTCCAGCACCGGGCAGGCGTCAGTCCGTATACATCGTCTTGCGACTTCGCACGGACCTGTGTTTTTAGTAAACAGTCGCTTCCCACTGGTCTCTGCGGCCTTCCCCGCTCCCGGAGCAAGTCCGTTCACGGTTCCGGCCCCCCTTCTCCCGAAGTTACGGGGGCATTTTGCCGAGTTCCTTAACCACGATTCTCTCGATCTCCTTGGTATTCTCTACCTGACCACCTGAGTCGGTTTCGGGTACGGGCAGCTGCAACCTCGCGTCGATGCTTTTCTCGGCAGCATAGGATCACTGAATTCCCCATGACGGGTATGCATCGGATCTCAGGCGTACAGACGACGGATTTGCCTATCGTCAGCCCTACATCCTTACACCAGGTTCACCTTACGGATACCATCGCCTGGCTCAGCTACCTTCCTGCGTCACACCTGTTAATACGCTAGCCGCACCAGCATGGGGTCGAGCGTTAGACCGGACGTCCATCACCCCGAAGGGATCAGGATCGAGCCGGGTTAGGACTCTTAGCACCACTGGATTGACTGGGACGGTTGTTCGCCGGTACGGGAATATCAACCCGTTGTCCATCGACTACGCCTGTCGGCCTCGCCTTAGGTCCCGACTTACCCAGGGCGGATTAGCCTGGCCCTGGAACCCTTGGTCTTTCGGAGGACGGGTTTCTCACCCGTCTTTCGCTACTCATGCCTGCATTCTCACTCGTGTGGCGTCCACGGCTGGATCACTCCGCCGCTTCACTCGCCACACGACGCTCTCCTACCACTCCGTACGACTGAACCACGAAGGCTTGTCTGGGTACGAAATCTACAACTTCGGCGGTGTGCTTGAGCCCCGTTACATTGTCGGCGCGGAATCACTTGACCAGTGAGCTATTACGCACTCTTTCAAGGGTGGCTGCTTCTAAGCCAACCTCCTGGTTGTCTGTGCAACTCCACATCCTTTCCCACTTAGCACACGCTTAGGGGCCTTAGTTGGTAGTCTGGGTTGTTTCCCTCTCGACGATGAAGCTTATCCCCCACCGTCTCACTGCTGCGCTCTCACTTACCGGCATTCGGAGTTTGGCTGACGTCAGTAACCTTGTAGGGCCCATCGGCCATCCAGTAGCTCTACCTCCGGCAAGAAACACGCAACGCTGCACCTAAATGCATTTCGGAGAGAACCAGCTATCACGAAGTTTGATTGGCCTTTCACCCCTATCCACAGCTCATCCCCTCCATTTTCAACTGAAGTGGGTTCGGGCCTCCACGACGTCTTACCGTCGCTTCACCCTGGCCATGGATAGATCACTTCGCTTCGGGTCTAGGACATGCGACTCAATCGCCCTATTCAGACTCGCTTTCGCTACGGCTACCCCACACGGGTTAACCTCGCCACATATCGCTAACTCGCAGGCTCATTCTTCAAAAGGCACGCTGTCACCCCAACAAGGAGGCTCCAACGGTTTGTAAGCAAACGGTTTCAGGTACTATTTCACTCCCCTCCCGGGGTACTTTTCACCTTTCCCTCACGGTACTTGTCCGCTATCGGTCATCTGGGAGTATTTAGGCTTATCAGGTGGTCCTGACAGATTCACACGGGATTTCTCGGGCCCCGTGCTACTTGGGATACACATCCGGCCATAACACCATTTCGTCTACGGGGCTGGCACCCACTACGGCCCGGCTTTCAAACCGGTTCGACTATGATGCGCTGTAACCGCCCCAGTCCGGCAGAACTGAGCGACGTGTCCCACAACCCCGACCATGCAACGCCCGCCGGCTATCACACATGATCGGTTTAGCCTCATCCGCTTTCGCTCGCCACTACTCACGGAATCACATGTTGTTTTCTCTTCCTGTGGGTACTGAGATGTTTCACTTCCCCACGTTCCCTCTACCCGCCCTATACATTCAGGCGGGAGTCACCAGGTCGCAAAACACCTGGCGGGGTTTCCCCATTCGGAAATCCTCGGCTCACAGCTCGATTATCAGCTCCCCGAGGCTTATCGCAGATTTCTACGTCCTTCTTCGGCTCCAGATGCCAAGGCATCCACCGTTTGCTCTTAGAAACTTGACCACAAAGATTGCCGCGCACCGAAAACGATGCACGGCCTCAGTGTTGACTCGTCCCAACGCCAAACGACGTCAGGAGCGAATCGCACTCTTGTGACACCAGCCGACCCACCACCAACCACGAAAGCCGGCGACGAATCAGCAAGCGTCTAAGATGCTCGCGTCCACTGTGTAGTTCTCAACATACGATCGGCACCAGCCCGCCCCGACCAACCGGTCGACTTGGCACTGGCCCAACGAGGGGGCATCAAGCCCCAACCCCCACCACCACACAGGCAGCAGGGAAGCCTGGTCCCTCAGGACCCAACAACGTGCACGGCCCGAATCTCACCCACAGACCCGTTCCAACCGGCCGAAACCGACGTACTAGCATCCACGAGATCCATCCGGACCCACTGTCAATGTTCCACCCATGAGCTACCGACGAGAACATTCGTCTCGATCCGGCGCCTGGACACCACCCCCAACCCGAACGGGCCAGGCCAGCAGTGCCAGATGCTCCTTAGAAAGGAGGTGATCCAGCCGCACCTTCCGGTACGGCTACCTTGTTACGACTTAGTCCTAATCACCGATCCCACCTTCGACGGCTCCTTCCACAAGGGTTAGGCCACCGGCTTCGGGTGTTACCGACTTTCATGACTTGACGGGCGGTGTGTACAAGGCCCGGGAACGTATTCACCGCAGCGTTGCTGATCTGCGATTACTAGCGACTCCGACTTCATGAGGTCGAGTTGCAGACCTCAATCCGAACTGAGACCGGCTTTTTGGGATTCGCTCCACCTTACGGTATCGCAGCCCTTTGTACCGGCCATTGTAGCATGCGTGAAGCCCAAGACATAAGGGGCATGATGATTTGACGTCATCCCCACCTTCCTCCGAGTTGACCCCGGCAGTCTCCTATGAGTCCCCGGCCGAACCGCTGGCAACATAGAACGAGGGTTGCGCTCGTTGCGGGACTTAACCCAACATCTCACGACACGAGCTGACGACAACCATGCACCACCTGTACACCGACCACAAGGGGGCGACCATCTCTGGCCGTTTCCGGTGTATGTCAAGCCTTGGTAAGGTTCTTCGCGTTGCATCGAATTAATCCGCATGCTCCGCCGCTTGTGCGGGCCCCCGTCAATTCCTTTGAGTTTTAGCCTTGCGGCCGTACTCCCCAGGCGGGGCGCTTAATGCGTTAGCTACGACACAGAAACCGTGGAAAGGTCCCTACATCTAGCGCCCAACGTTTACGGCGTGGACTACCAGGGTATCTAATCCTGTTCGCTCCCCACGCTTTCGCTCCTCAGCGTCAGTTACGGCCCAGAGATCTGCCTTCGCCATCGGTGTTCTTCCTGATATCTGCGCATTCCACCGCTACACCAGGAGTTCCAATCTCCCCTACCGCACTCTAGTCTGCCCGTACCCACTGCAAGCCCGAGGTTGAGCCTCGGGATTTCACAGCAGACGCGACAAACCGCCTACGAGCTCTTTACGCCCAATAATTCCGGACAACGCTTGCACCCTACGTATTACCGCGGCTGCTGGCACGTAGTTAGCCGGTGCTTTTTCTGCAGGTACCGTCACTTTCGCTTCTTCCCTACTAAAAGAGGTTTACAACCCGAAGGCCGTCATCCCTCACGCGGCGTTGCTGCATCAGGCTTTCGCCCATTGTGCAATATTCCCCACTGCTGCCTCCCGTAGGAGTCTGGGCCGTGTCTCAGTCCCAGTGTGGCCGGTCACCCTCTCAGGCCGGCTACCCGTCGTCGGCTTGGTGAGCCATTACCTCACCAACTACCTGATAGGCCGCGAGTCCATCCCCAACCAAAATTCTTTCCACGACCAGACCATGCGATCGGCCGTCATATCCAGTATTAGACGTCGTTTCCAACGCTTATCCCAGAGTCAGGGGCAGGTTACTCACGTGTTACTCACCCGTTCGCCACTAATCCGCCCAGCAAGCTGGGCATCATCGTTCGACTTGCATGTGTTAAGCACGCCGCCAGCGTTCGTCCTGAGCCAGGATCAAACTCTCCGTAAAAAACGTTCCCAACCACCCCGAAGAGCAGAAGGCGAATTTGATGCTGACTGAAAAGACTGTCTACTGACAATCATTCAATCCAAAGGAATCGTCCACGAACGCGCCAACCCGAAGGCCGACACGCACGGGGTCAATAAATTGGCATTGACAATGTGCACGCTGTTGAGTTCTCAAGGACCAGACGCATCCGCTCATCCACCCGGGAACCCCCGGACATCAGCAACGAAGCTGTGTTCTTGGTTGTGCAACCGATGTGCATCCCCCTACACGAGGTGGATGGCTCATCCCGAAGGAGAGGACCAGTTGCAGGTTCTACATCCTAAGCGTCGAAGCGATCAGGCGCAAGTCCCGATCAGAACCTCGGTGGAGGACGGTCCCGCTTGAGGCCGGCTCGCTCCGGGACACTGTCCCGGCCGCTCCGCCGCACCTTTGGGGTGACGAGTGATTACTTTACGCACCACCCCACCACCCAGCAAACCACCCCACATCCCGGGCGTGTCGCGGCCCCCCAGGATGCACCGCCAGTGCTGATGGACGCCCCAGGTACGACAGAACGCCCGTCCTCACCGAGAGTCCGGGCGTTCGTGGTCGAGGCGGTTCAGCCGATGGTGACGCCGGCCAACGTCTTCTTCCCGCGTCGGAGCACGACCACTCCCCCGGCCAGGACATCGGCGTCGATGCGCGCGGTCGGGTCGGTGACGCGCTGGTTGTTCACCGAGACCCCGCCCTCCTCGACCGCACGCCGGGCCTTGCCGAGGGACTCGACGAGTCCGGTCTCCACCAGCGCGCGTGTGACGTCGACGTCGGGTGCGAGCGTGACCGACGGCAACTCCGCGATCGCGGCGCGGAGGGTCCCCGCGTCCAGGGCGGCGAGGTCACCGTTGCCGAACAGCGCCGACGCGGCCTCGATCGCCGCCCGCGTCGCCGCTTCGCCGTGCACCAGCGACGTCACCGCGAACGCGAGCGCGCGCTGGGCTTCTCGCCGGAAGGGCTCGTCCGCCACCGCCTGCTCGAGCCGCTCGATCTCGGCGCGCGAGAGGAACGTGAACGCCTTGAGCCGCTCGATCACGTCCGCGTCCGCCGTGTTGAGCCAGAACTGGTAGAACGCGTACGGCGTCGTCATCTCCGGGTCGAGCCAGACGGCGTTGCCCTCGCTCTTGCCGAACTTCGTGCCGTCGGAGTTCGTGATGAGCGGAGTCCCGAGCGCGTGGACCACGGCACCCTCGGTGCGGCGGATCAGTTCGGTGCCGCTCGTCAGGTTGCCCCACTGGTCGCTGCCGCCCGTCTGCAACGTGCAGCCGTACTGACGGTGGAGCTCGCGGTAGTCGAGGCCCTGGAGGATCTGGTAGCTGAACTCGGTGTAGCTGATCCCGGCGTCCGAGTTCAGCCGAGCTGCCACCGCGTCCTTGCGGAGCATCGTGTTGACGCGGAAGTACTTGCCGATGTCACGCAGGAAGTCGATGGCGGACAGCGGCGCCGTCCAGTCGAGGTTGTTCACCATGCGCAGCCCGTTCTCGCCGTCGGGACTGAGGAACCGCGACACCTGCGCGCGGAGGCGCGTCACCCACTCCTCGACGGTCGCGCGGTCGTTGAGGGTCCGTTCCGCGGTCGGTCGGGGGTCACCGATGAGCCCGGTGGACCCACCGACCAGGCCGATCGGCTTGTGGCCGGCCAGCTGCAGTCGGCGCATGAGCAGGAGCTGGTACAGGTTCCCGCAGTGCAGACTCGGCGCGGTCGGGTCGAACCCGCAGTAGTACGCCAACGGACCGGCTTCGAGCGCTGCCCGCAATGCGGTCTCGTCGGTCGAGACGTGGACGAGCCCGCGCCACTGCAGTTCGTCCCAGATCGAGTCGAAGGACGGGTCGTTCTGCTGGCGCGTCAGGACCTCGGGAACGGTATCGCTGGACACCCCGTCATCGTAGTGCGCGTCGCCCACCCGACTGCGCTCAGTCCGTCGCCTGGGGATGGCGCCGGTACGAGGACACGGTCGGTTCGCCCGTCAACCAGAATCGCCACGGGAACGCGCGCCCTCCCGCCACGCCCCCGACACCGACCCGCGGGCCGACGGAGATCCGCGGTCTGCCGTCCGCGAGGGATTCGTCGAGGAGCGCGGTCGTCGACGAGGCGAGTCGCTCCTCCAGTCCGTCGGCGAAGCGGAGGACGTAGGGTCCGCGGCCGTCGAGCACGCTCGAACCGTCGTCCGTGAGCATCGCGCCGAGCGCCTGACCGAGGTTGCCCGGCCCGCGGGCGAGACCGACGTCGGGCACGCGGTCACCGCGTCGCTCCCGCGCAAGCGAGACGCCCTCGACCACCGCCCCCGCGCGCAGCAACGACCCGGAGGCGAATCCGTCCGGTCCACTGACGACGTTGAGGCAGGTGTGGATGCCGTACGAGCGATAGGCGTACAGGGTCCCTGGCGCACCGAACAGGTGGCGGTTGCGCTGCCGCGGACCGCGGAACGCGTGCGACCCCGGGTCGGTCTCGCCCATGTAGGCCTCGACCTCGGTGATGCGCACGGTCACGCCGCGACCGGTGATGGTCGCACCGAGCAGCGCGGGAGCAGCCGCCAGCGCGGGCTCGCCGAGCACCCCTGCCTCGTCGATCACGCGAGCGGCGCCGCCTCGGTCAGCGATCGGATCCGAGCGGTGAGGGCCACGACCTGTTCGGCGACGCGCTCCGGTGCCGTCCCTCCGGCACCAGCGCGACTGGCGACGCTCCCCTCGACGGTCAGGACCGAGCGGACGTCCGGGGTCAGGTGTTCGGAGACGGACCGGTAATCCGCATCACTCGGTTCGTCGAGCTCGAGGCCGCGCTCCTCGCAGAAGCGCACCAAGGCACCCGAGATCTCGTGCGCGTCACGGAACACCACACCGCGGCGCACCAGCCACTCGGCCACGTCCGTCGCGAGGGAGAACCCCTGCGGCGCGAGCGTCGCCATGCGCTGCGTGTCGAACTCGACGGTCGCGACCATGCCGGTGAACGCCGGGAGCAGCACCTCGAGTTGCGTGACGGAGTCGAACACCGGCTCCTTGTCCTCTTGGAGATCGCGGTTGTACGCCAACGGGAGTCCCTTGAGCGTCGCGAGCAGCCCGGTGAGGTTGCCGATGAGGCGGCCGCTCTTGCCGCGCGCGAGTTCCGCGATGTCCGGGTTCTTCTTCTGCGGCATGATGCTCGACCCGGTCGAGAACCCGTCGTGCAGCCGGACGAAGCCGAACTCCTTCGTGTTCCAGACGATGAGTTCCTCGGCCAGCCGCGACACGTCGATCCCGATCTGCGCGGTGACGTAGGCGAATTCCGCCACGACGTCGCGCGACGCCGTCGCGTCGATCGAGTTCTCGGTGGGGCGAGCGAATCCCAGGTCTGCCGCGACCGCGGCGGGATCGAGACCGAGTGAGCTCCCGGCGAGCGCACCCGCGCCGTAGGGGGACGCGGATGCCCGGGAGGCCCAGTCACGGAAGCGCTCGAGGTCACGGACCAGCGGCCAAGCGTGGGCGAGCAGGTGGTGCGCGAGCAACACCGGCTGCGCGTGCTGCAGGTGCGTGCGCCCGGGCATCACGGCGTCACGGTGGGCGTCCGCCTGCGCACTGAGCGCGTCGATGAGGTCCACCAGCAGGTGCCCGATCCGTCGCGCGTGGTCGAGCAGGTACAGCCGCACCAGCGTCGCGATCTGGTCGTTCCGGCTGCGGCCGGCCCGGAGCTTCCCACCGAGGTCGCCCCCGATGTCCTCGATGAGCAGACGCTCGAGCGCCGAGTGCACGTCCTCGTCGTCCTGGCCCGGTCGGGCCGTGCCGGCCGCGACCGCAGCGTCCAGGCGGTCGAGACCGTCCAGCATCCGGCTGAGTTCGTCCTCGGACAGGTACCCGGCCACCGCGAGGGCGCGGGCGTGTGCCCGCGACCCCGCGGTGTCGTACGGCGCCAGCTGCCAGTCGAACTGCGTGGACCTGCTCAGTTCGACGAGCTCCGGGGAGGGACCGCTGCTGAACCGCCCGCCCCACAGCGCGCCGGCCTCGCCGGCCCTGCTCGTGCTCTGCTCGTCCGCCATGCCGCCGCTCCGCCTCAGTTGGCCAGGTCGCGCCGAGCGGAGATCTTGCTCGGCAGGGACCAGATCTCGATGAAGCCCTTGGACAGCGACTGGTCGAACGTGTCGCCCGTGTCGTACGTGGCGAGGTCGAAGTCGTACAGGGACTGCTCGCTCCGACGGCCCGTCACGGTCGCACGGCCGCCGTGCAGCTGCAGGCGGATGTCACCGGACACGTACTGCTGGGTGTCCTCGATGAACGCGTCGAGGCTGCGCTTGAGCCCGGAGAACCAGAGACCGTCGTACACGAGGTTCGCCCACTCGGACTCGACCCCGCGCTTGTAGCGGTTGACGTCACGTTCGAGCGTCAGGCTCTCGAGTTCCTCGTGCGCCGCGATGAGCGCCATCGCGGCGGGCGCTTCGTAGACCTCGCGGCTCTTGATGCCGACGAGCCGGTCCTCGACCACGTCGATCCGCCCGACGCCGTGCTTGCCCGCCAGTGCGTTGAGCTCCTGCACGATGCGGAGTGCGCTGAAGCGCTGTCCGTCGATCGCGACCGGAACGCCGTGCTCGAACGTGATGGTGACCTCGTCCGCGGCGCGCTCGACCGTCGGGTCCTGCGTGTACGAGTACAGGTCCTCGATCGGCGGGTTCCAGGGGTCCTCGAGGAACCCGGTCTCCACGGCGCGGCCCCAGACGTTCTGGTCGATCGAGTACGGCGACTTCTTGCTCTGCTCGATGGGCAGGTCGTGCTCCTGCGCGTACACGATCGCCTTGTCGCGCGTGAGTGCGAGGTCCCGGACCGGCGCGACACTCGTCAGGTCGGGGGCGATCGCGGCGACCGCTGCCTCGAACCGGACCTGGTCGTTGCCCTTGCCGGTGCAGCCGTGGGCGACGCTGTCCGCGCCAAGCTGCTTGGCGGTGAGGGCGAGGTGCTTCGCGATGAGCGGCCGGCTCAGGGCGGACACGAGCGGGTAGCGCTTCTGGTAGAGGGCGTTCGCCTTGAGCGCCGGCATCAGGTAGTCGTCGGCGAACTCGTCCTTGGCGTCGACGACGATCGACTCGACGGCGCCGCAGTCGAGCGCGCGCTGACGGATGCGGTCCATGTCCTCGCCGCCCTGGCCGACGTCGACGGCGAGTGCCACGACCTCCTTGCCGGTGGCGTCCTTGAGCCATCCGATGCCGACGGAGGTGTCGAGCCCTCCGGAGTACGCGAGTACGACGCGGTCTGCCATGGTTCTCCTTCTCAGGGGATGCGGGGGTGCGGGGTGGTGGATGTCGTCGCGGGCCGAGGTCAGTCGGCCGCGTGGTCGAGGAGCCAGGCGAGGAGGGCCTTCTGCGCGTGCAGTCGGTTCTCGGCCTCGTCCCAGATGATGCTCCGCGGACCGTCGATGACCGCTTCGGTCACCTCGTAGCCGCGGTCGGCGGGCAGGCAGTGCATGAACACGGCGTCGTCGGCGGCGTGCGCCATGAGCTCGTCGTCGACGCGGTACCCGGCGAAGGTCTCGAGGCGCGCTTGCTTCTCGTCCTCCTTGCCCATGGACACCCAGGTGTCGGTGACGACGACGTCGGCACCGCTCACCGCCGCGACGGGATCCGTCACGACGAGGGCGGAGCCACCGGTCCGCGCACCGACGCGCTCGGCGTCGGCGACGACCTGCCGGTCGGGTGCGAACGCGGCGGGGGCCGCGACACGGACGTGCATGCCCGCGGTCGTCCCCGCGAGCAGGTAGGACTGGGCCATGTTGCTCGCGCCGTCGCCGACGAAGGCGATCGTCTGACCGGCGAGCGTGCCCCGGTGCTCGCGGATCGTCAGGAGGTCCGCGAGGAGCTGGCAGGGATGGAAGTCGTCGGACAGCGCGTTCACGACCGGCACCGTGGTCCCGGCGGCCATCTCCTCGAGCCCGGCCTGCGCGTACGTGCGCCAGACGATGGCGGACACCATCCGTTCGAGCACGCGCGCCGTGTCGGACGGGGTCTCCTTGCCGCCGAGCTGACTGTTGGCGGTGGAGATGATGAGCGGGCTGCCCCCGAGGTCGCTGATGCCGACGTGGAACGACACGCGCGTCCGGGTGGAGGACTTGTCGAAGATGACCGCCACGCTCTGGGGCCCCGCCAGCGGCTTCGCGCCCCAGCGGTCGACCTTCATCGCCGCGGCGAGGTCGAGGATCTCGAGCTGCTCCGCCTGGGTGAGGTCGTCGTCCCGGAGGAAGTGGCGGGTCATGCCGCTGCCTCCATCGCCGGCGCGAGGATCACCAGGAACTCGTCGATCTCGGCGTCGGACACGATGAGCGGCGGTGCGATCCGGATGGATGACTCGTTCGGAGCGTTGACGATGAGCCCGCGCTCGAGCGCGGCCGTGTTGATCGCGGGGGCGACGGGTCGGGTGAGTCCGATCCCGACGAGGAGGCCCTCGCCCCGCACCTCGTCGACGAGCGGGCTGCCGATGGCTGCGATCCCGGCGCGGATGCGCTCGCCCTTGCCGCGCGCCGCCTCCACGAGCCCGGTGGTCTCGATCTCGCCGAGCACTGCGTTCGCGACCCGCGTCGCCAACGGGTTCCCGCCGAAGGTGGACCCGTGCTGGCCTGCGGAGAACAGGTCGGACGCCCACCCGAACGTGACGAGTGCGCCGATCGGGAAGCCTCCGGCGATGCCCTTCGCGATCGTGATCGCGTCGGGCGTGATCCCGTGCCCCTGGAAGGCGAACCACGACCCGGTGCGTCCCACGCCGGTCTGGATCTCGTCGAGGATGAGCAACGCGCCGTGCTGCTCCGTCAGCGCTCGCGCCGCCGCGAGGAAGCCCTCGGGCAGGTCGACGACGCCGGCCTCGCCCTTGATCGGTTCGAGCACGAGTGCGGCGACATGGTCGTCGATCGCGGCCTCGAGCGCCTCGATGGTGGAGTCGATGTGTTCGACCCCGGGGATCATCGGCTCGAAGTCCTCGCGGAGGGCGGGCTTGCCGGTGAGCGCGAGGGCACCCATCGTGCGTCCGTGGAACGAGTTCTGCAACGCGAGGATCCGCGTGCGGGACCCGTCGCCCTTGTTCAGCCGTGCGAGCTTGAACGCGGCTTCGTTCGCCTCGGCCCCGGAGTTACCGAAGTAGACGCGACCCGCGTCCCCCGCGCCGGTGATGCGCTTGAGGCGTTCCGCGAGCTCGAGCTGCGGCGGCGTGGCGAAGTAGTTCGACACGTGCATGAGCTTCGACGCCTGGTCCGTCACGGCCTCGACCACCGCGGGGTGGGCATGACCGAGCGAGTTCACGGCGATGCCCGCCAGGAAGTCGAGGTACTCCTTGCCGTCGACGTCCCACACCCGGCAGCCGCGGCCACGCTCGAGCATGATCTTCGGTGGGGTCAGCGATCGCATGAGCGACGCGCCGAACCGGTCGTTCCAGCCAGTCTGGGTCGTCATGCTCATGCTTCGTTCCGTTCGTCAGCAGCGGCCGGGTGTCCGGGCGCGCGTCGTTCGTTGGGGATGACCTCGGTGCCGGCACCGCGCAGGGTGAACACCTCGAGGAGGATGGAGTGCGGGATACGGCCGTCGATGATGGTCGCGCCGCCGACGCCCGCGACCACGGCATCGAGACAGGCGGTCATCTTCGGGATCATGCCGGACTCGAGGCTCGGCAGGAGTTCCCGGAGTTCGTCGACCGAGATGAGGTCGATCACGGAGTCCCGGTCGGGCCAGTTCCGGTACAACCCCGGCACGTCGGTCAGCATCATGAGCTTCGACGCGCGCAGCGCGATCGCCAGGGCTGCCGCCGCGGCGTCGGCGTTCACGTTGAGGGCCTGCTCCGGATCGCTCTCGTCGATCGCGATGCTCGACACCACCGGGATCCGGTTGGCCTCGATCGCGGCGAGCACCTCGGTTGGGTCGACCTCGGTGATGTCGCCGACGTGACCGAGGTCGAACTCCTCGCCGTCGATGACCACACCGCGCTTGTGCCCGGAGAACAACGAGCCGCCGTCGCCGGACACGCCGACCCCGAGTCCCGCGCCGTGCTCGTCGAGCAGGTCGACGATCTCGCGGTTGACCTCACCGGCCAGGACGTCGCGCACGACCGTGATCGCTTCGGTCGTGGTCACGCGGTACCCGCCACGGAACTCCGACGCGATGCCCTGTTGCTCGAGCGCGGCCGAGATCTGCGGGCCGCCACCATGCACCACCACCGGGTGGAGCCCCGCGTAGCGCAGGTAGACCATGTCCTCGGCGAACGCGCGCTTGAGGTCGTCGTTCACCATCGCGTTGCCGCCGAACTTCACGACGACGACCTTGCCGGAGTAGCGCTTGATCCAGGGCAGCGACTCGATGAGCGTGGCGGCCTTGACCGCGGCGAGTTCCTGGTCCTCGGTGAGGAGTCCGTCGTTGTCCACGTGTGTTCCGTTCGCCATCAGCTCGAGTACGCGCTGTTCTCGTGCACGTAGTCGTGCGTCAGGTCGTTCGTCAGGATCGTCGCCGCGTGGGGGCCGACCCCGAGGTCGATGTGCACGTGCGTGTCGCGCGGCGTCAGGTCGACCTGGTCGCTCGGGCGGTCCGGAGCGCCGGCGTGACACACGCGGACCCCGTTCATGCTGACGTCGACCGCGTACGGGTCGAACTCGGCGTCCGTCGTGCCGATCGCCGCGAGCACCCGCCCCCAGTTGGGGTCGTTGCCGAACACGGCGGCCTTGAACAGGTTGTTGCGGGCGACGCTGCGCCCGACCGTCACCGCGTCGTCCTCGCTGGCCGCGCCGACGACCTCGATCGCGATGTCGTGGCTCGCGCCCTCGGCGTCCTGCTGGAGCTGACGCGCGAGGTCCGCGCACACCGCGGTGAGGGCCTCCTGGAAGTCACCGACCTCGGGGGTCGTCCCGGAGGCGCCGGAGGCCATGAGCACGACCGTGTCGTTGGTGGACATGCAGCCGTCGGAGTCGACGCGGTCGAACGTGACGCGTGTTGCCGCGCGGAGGGCCTGGTCCAGCGCGTCCGACGCCAGGTCGGCATCCGTCGTGATCACCACGAGCATCGTCGCGAGCCCGGGCGCGAGCATCCCGGCGCCCTTCGCCATGCCACCGATCGTCCAGCCGTCGACGGACACCACCGACTGCTTGGCGTGCGTGTCGGTGGTGATGATCGCCTCGGCCGCCGCCGGACCGCCGTCCGTGCTGAGCCCGGCGGCAGCCAGTCCGACACCGCGGAGCACGCCCTCGCGGAAGGCCTCGCCCCCGACCCCGATGAGGCCGGTCGAGCACACCACGACGTCAGCTGCACCGACACCGATGACGTCGGCCACCGCCTCGGCCGTCTGGTGCGTCGTCTGGAACCCGAAGGACCCGGTGAAGCAGTTCGCACCGCCCGAGTTGAGGACGACCGCACGCGCGACGCCGTCCGCGACGACCTGCTGGGACCAGATGACCGGGTTCGCCTTCGCCCGGTTGCTCGTGAACACCGCGGCGACCGCGTCGGACGGACCGTCGTTGACGACGAGGGCGACGTCCGGCTTGCCACTCGGCTTCAACCCGGCGGTCACGCCCGTCGCGCGGAACCCGGCCGCGGCCGTGACGCCCTGGAGGGACGGCACCGCGGTCCCGTCGGTCACCGCGCTCACGGGGCGACTCCGTCGATCGAGAGACCGAGCGTCTCCGGCAGACCGAGCGCGATGTTGGTGGACTGCACAGCAGCACCGGCCGTGCCCTTGGCCAAGTTGTCCAGCGCCGAGATCGCGACGACGCGTCGAGCGGCCTCGTCGACCGCGATGCCCACGAGCGCCGTGTTCGCACCGACCGTGTCCGCGACGCGCGGGTACTCGCCCTCGGGCAGGAGGTGGACGAACGGTTCGTCGGCGTACGCCTGTTCCCAGGCCAGCCGGACGTCGTGCGCGCCCACACCGGGCGCGAGCCGCGCGGACGTGGTCGCGAGGATGCCCCGGGCCATCGGGACGAGCACGGGTGTGAAGGACACCCGCACCGACGAGGCCCCGGCGACGCGGAGGTTCTGCTGGATCTCCGGCACGTGCCGGTGCGTGCCCCCGACCGCGTAGGCGGACGCGGACCCCAGGATCTCGGCGGCCAGGTAGGTCGTCGCGAGCTTCTTGCCCGCACCCGACGGCCCGACGCTCAGCACCGCGACGATGTCGTCCGTCTCCACGACGCCCGCGGCGACCCCGGGCGCGATCCCCAGGGTCACGGCGGTGACGTTGCACCCCGGTACTGCGATGCGCTTCGTCCCGACGAGCTCGGACCGTTGCTTGGCGGCGGCGCCCGATCCGCCGGCCCGCACGAGTTCGGGTAGACCGTACGTCCACGCGCCGTGGTACGCACCGCCGTAGAACGCCGACCAGTCGGCCGGGTCCGTCAGACGGTGGTCCGCACCGCAGTCGACCACGAGGGCGTCGTCCCCGAGCTGCTCGGTGATCGCGCCGGACTGGCCGTGGGGCAGCGCGAGGAACACGACGTCGTGCCCGCGCAGCTGCTCCGGGGTGGTCTCGGTCAGGGTGAGGTGTGCGAGCGAGCGGAGGTGCGGCTGCGTCGCGATGAGCGGTTGTCCGGCGTTCGAGAACGCCGTCACCGTCCTGACGTCGAACTCGGGATGGGCGGAGAGCACGCGCAGGAGCTCCCCACCCGCGTAGCCGCTGGCTCCCGCCACGGCGACGGATACGGACATGGGTTCCACCTTGATGATCGGACTTCGGTCGAGGGAGTCGGAGGCGGCGACCCCGGGCGAGGCTGATCCCGAGTGGATCAGTCGCGCAGGGTCGCCCCGAATCGCTCGCCGGCACGTCGGACGGCGCCGTCTCGGGCCTCGGTGGCCTCGGCGGCGGTCAGCGTGCGGTCCGTGGCGCGGAACCGCAGCGCGAAGGTCAGGGACTTCTGTCCCTCCGTCACGCCGGCGCCCCGGTAGTCGTCCACGAGGCGAGCATACTCCAGCAGCGGACCGGCGCCATCGCGCACGGCGTCGAGCACCGCGCCCGCCGGCACATCCACGTCGACCACGAGGGACAGGTCCTGCGTCGCCGCCGGGTAGGAGACGATCGCCTCGGGCAGGACCGCGGCGGGGGCAGCAGCCACGAGGGCGTCGAGGTCGAGTTCGACGACCGCGACCACGCGCGGCAGGTCGGCGTCGGCCGTCGTCGACGGGAGGAGCTCGCCGACCACGCCGACGGGGTGATCGCCGACCGACACCAGGGCCGCACGGCCGGGATGCATCGACGGGTGTTCCGTCTGCGCGACGGTCAGCTCGGCACCGACCGCCCACGCGACCGTCCGCGCCACGTCGAGCGCGTCGGCGACGCCGTACGGCTCGGCCGCCACACCGGGCTGCTTGAGGAGCCGCGACCCCGTCAGCAGGGCCGACACGTGGGTGGGCTGCGCCGGGAGCGACGCGGTCATCGCGGCGAGGGTGGCGTCGTCGGGACGCTCCGCACCGCGCGGGATCGTCGTCGTGCCGAGTTCGGCCCCCACGGCGGGCAGGAACACGGAGGCCGCCTCGAACACCGCGACGTCGACGAGGCCTCGCGCCGTGTTGCGACGGGCGATGTCGACGAGCCCGGGCAGACCGGAACGACGGAGCAGGTGCAGCTCGCTGTCGAGTGGGTTCGCCAGTGCGACGCTCGGACCGCCGGCCGCGTCGATCCCGGGGAACGCATCGGCCGTCGCCGTGGAGACGAACGGGGCCGTCACGACCTCGACCAGGCCCTGGGCCGCGAGTGCCGCGACGACGCGGCGACGGGCACGCTGGGCACGGCTGAGGCCACGTCCGGGCGGCGCGACCGGCAGCACGCTCGGGATCCGCGCGTAGCCGACGATGCGCGCGACCTCCTCGATCAGCGAGACGTCATCGACGAGGTCCGGCCGCCATGACGGCGGCGTGACCGTGAGCAGGTCCGCGTCGGTCGTGACCTCGGCGCCGACGGACCGGAGGGTCTCGACGACCTCGGCCTCGGTGTAGGCCACGCCGACGACGGACTCGGGCGCATCGAGACGCATCGACACCGCCGGGCGGGGCGAGCGATCGACGAGCGTCGATCCGAGGTCGTCCGCGGTGCCACCCGCGAGCTCGACGAGGAGCTCGACGGCGCGGGCCGCCGCAGCCTCGGCCACGAGGGGGTCCACACCCCGCTCGAACCGCTTCGAGGCCTCGCTCGGGAGCTTGTGCCGACGGGCCGACCGAGCGATGGACACCGGATCGAATCCGGCGGCCTCGATGAGGACGTCGGTCGTCCCCGTTCCGATCTCGGTGCGCGCGCCGCCCATGACGCCCGCGAGCCCGACCGGGCCGGCGTCATCGGCGATGACGAGGTCCTCGGGGTCGAGTCGGCGTTCGACGTCGTCCAGGGTCACGAGGGTCTCGCCCGGCGTCGCGCGGCGGACGGTGAGCCCGCCCTGCAGCGCGCCGAGGTCGTAGCCGTGCAGGGGCTGGCCGAGTTCGAACATCACGTAGTTCGTGATGTCCACGGGCAGCGAGATGCTCCGGACGCCGACGAGTCGGAGCCGCGCGATCATCCAGGCGGGCGTCGGGCGGGTCGGGTCGATGCCGCGGACCACGCGCGTCACGAAGGTCCGGGCGCCCACGTTGCCGCGGATCGGTGCGTCGTCCGCGATGGTGACCGCGAAGCCGTCACCCGACCGCGGAGCCGGACGCTCGGCGGGGTCGTGGAAGGTCGCCCCCGTGGCGTGGGCGTACTCGCGCGCCACGCCACGGATGCTGAACGCGTACCCGCGGTCGGGGGTGACGTTGATCTCGACCGCGGCGTCGTCGAGCCCGAGGAGCGCGATGGCGTCCGCGCCGACCTCGGGCTCCATGCCGAGGTCCGCGAAGCGGAGGATGCCGTCGTGGTCCTCGCCGAGGCCGAGCTCGCGGGCGGAGGCGATCATGCCGTCGGACACGTGTCCGTACGTCTTCCGGGCGGCGATCGGGAACGGACCGGGCAGCACGGCACCAGGCAGCGTGACGACCACGAGGTCACCGACGTCGAAGTTGTGCGCGCCGCAGACGATGCCCCGCGGTTCCGGTTCGCCCACGTCGACCTGGCACCAGTTGATCGTCTTGCCGTTCTTCTGCGGCTCCGGCACGCGTTCGAGGACTCGGCCGACGACGATCGGCCCCGTCAGGTCGAACGCGTGCTCGGCCTCTTCTTCGAACCCGACCGACACGAGGGCGGCGTGGACGTGCTCGAGGGTCGCGTCCTCGGGGAGGTCGACGGACTCACCGAGCCATCGGAGTGGGACGCGCATCAGACCACCGTTCCGAACTGCTGCGAGAAGCGGATGTCGCCCTCGACCATGTCACGCATGTCGTTGAGGTCGTTGCGGAACTGCAGCGTCCGCTCGATCCCCATGCCGAACGCGAAGCCCTGGTACTCGGACGGGTCGATTCCGGCCGAGCGGAGCACGTTCGGGTTGACCATGCCGCACCCACCCCACTCGACCCAGCGCGCGCCGCCCTTGGCGTTCGGCTGCCAGACGTCCATCTCGGCGGAGGGCTCGGTGAACGGGAAGTAGTTGGGCCGGAGCCGGATCTGGGCGTCGGCGCCGAACATCTGCCGCGCGAAGTGCTCGAGCGTGCCGCGCAGGTGCGCCATGGTCAGTCCCCGGTCGACAGCGATGCCCTCGACCTGGGTGAAGACGGGCGTGTGCGTCGCGTCGAGTTCGTCCGACCGGTACACGCGTCCGGGCGCGATGACGTACAGCGGCACACCGCGCCCGAGGAGCGATCGGACCTGGACGGGCGACGTGTGCGTGCGCATGAGCAGGTGCCGCTCGACCGGCTCGACGAACAGCGTGTCCTGCATCGCGCGAGCGGGGTGGTCCTGGTCGAAGTTGAGGGCGTCGAAGTTGAACCACTCGTGCTCGAGCTCGGGGCCCTCGGCGACCTCCCACCCCATGCCGACGAAGATGTCCGCGATCGTCTCCTGCAGCAACGACAGCGGGTGTCGCGCGCCGGGCTGGTGGCGCACCGGCAGCGCCGTGACGTCGACCCGCTCCGACTCGAGGCGGGCGCGCTCCTCGGCCACGGCGAGGACTGCCTCTTGCTCGGCGATCGCCTGGTTCACCCGGGCCCGCGCCTGGCCGACGAGCTTGCCGGCCTCGGCCTTCTGCTCCTTCGGCACCGTCCGCATGGACGCGTTGAGCCGCGCGAGCACCGACTGCTCGCCGGTGTGTTCGGCGCGGGCGTGCTTGAGCTCCGCGACCGTCGTCGCGGCGCGGACGGCGACGAGTGCCGACTCCACGGCAGCGGCGACCGCCGGCTCGCTGATCTCGAGTGGTTCTGACACGGTACGCAAGCCTACCGGGCGGGCGTCGGGCCTCCCGGTACACCGTCCGGACCGTGGACAGCGGCATGGGCTGCCGGACGGTGGAGGACCACCAGCGGTCAGGACCGGTGCACGAACGCGCTCTCGTACAGACAGACCGACGCCGCCGTCGCGAGGTTCATCGACTCCGCCTGGCCGTAGATGGGCACCCGGACCGCGCGGTCGACGAGGGCCAGGTCCGCGGCGGTGAGTCCGCGGGCCTCGTTGCCGAAGACCCAGGCGGTCGGACCGTCGAGCATGCCGTCGCTCCGCACCACCGGGAGTTCCTCGCCCGACACGTCCGCCGCGAGCACGGTGTAGCCCGCGGCGCGTGCTCGGTCCACCGCCGAGGCCAGCTCGACACCGACGGACACGGGGACGTGGAACAGCGACCCCGTCGTCGACCGCACCACCTTGGGGTTGTAGGGGTCGACGCTCCGACCGGTCATCACGACGGCCTGCGCGCCCGCGGCGTCCGCGGCACGGATGATCGTGCCCGCGTTGCCCGGATCGCGCACCTGTTCGAGGATCGCCACGAGACCGGGCAGGCCCGCGTCCTCGCCGGCGCCCGGCCGGAAGACGTCCTTGACCGACGTCGGGAACTGCTCGCACACGGCGACCACACCCTGCGGCGTGACGGTGTCGGCCATCGCCTCGAGGACCTGCTCCGTCACGAACACGACCGGGAGGTCGGCGGCCGCCGCGGCCTCGCCGAGCTCCGGATGGCGCTCGAGAGCCGTGGGGGTCGCGAACAGGTCGTGGAGCAGCTCGGGCCGGAAGCGCAGGGCCTCGGACACGGCCTGGGGCCCCTCGAGCAGGAACCGCCGCGTCTCGGCGCGGACCTCCTTGCGGGACAGCTGTGCGACCGTCCGGACGCGGGAGGAGCGGGGGTTGTCGAGCAGTTCGGTCACCCGCCCAGTGTGGCAGGGACGGCCGTCACGCCCGTCCGAGCCGCGTGCGCCGCGGGCCGGGAGGCGCGGGTCGGGCCCGCACCGGACCTCCCGACCGCCCCCAGGACAGCGAGCGGGCCCGACCACGTGACGTGGTCGGGCCCTCTCGGGTGCGCGATGGCTCAGGCAGCGGCCTTCGGCGCGGACGTGTCCGCCGGGAGCGCGTTCTTGGCGGTCTCGACGAGCGCCGCGAAGGTCTCCGGGTTGTTGACCGCGAGGTCGGCGAGGATGCGGCGGTCGACCTCGACACCCGCGAGCCCGAGGCCCTGGATGAGGCGGTTGTAGGTCAGCCCGTTCGCGCGCGACGCGGCGTTGATGCGCTGGATCCAGAGGCGACGGAACTCGCCCTTCTTGGCGCGGCGGTCGCGGTACGCGTAGACGAGGGAGTGGGTGACCTGCTCCTTCGCCTTGCGGTACAGGCGCGACCGCTGACCGCGGTAGCCCTCGGCGCGCTCGAGAACGACGCGACGCTTCTTGGCGGCGTTGACCGCCCTCTTCACTCTTGCCATGGTGGTTTCCTAACGTTCCGGGTCGGCGATGGTCGGCGAGGGCCGATCAGTGGCCGAGGAGCTTCTTGACGGCCTTGACGTCGGCCTTCGCGAGGACCTGGTCCTCGTTGAGGCGGGCCTTGCGCTTGGCGGCCTTGACCTCGAGGTTGTGACGCATACCAGCCTGCTGCTTCATGATCTTGCCGGAGCCGGTGATCTTGAAGCGCTTCTTGGACCCGGAGTGGGTCTTCTGCTTGGGCATGTGGGTGCCTTTCCGTACGGGGTGTGGGGGTCGTGGTGCCGCAGCGCTGCGACGGGGCCGGACGGCCCGGGTGGTGCTCGGAGCGGTGTTACTCGGCGGCGCTCGGCGCCTCGGCCTCGGCGGCTGCCTTCGCGCCCTCGGGGTTCGACTGCGCGCGGTTGGCGGCGCGGACGGCGGCCTTCTTGGCGTTCGACTCGGCCTTGGCGTCCGACTTGTTCTTGAGCGGCGAGATCACCATCGTCATGTTGCGGCCGTCCTGGGTCGGTCGCGACTCGACGACGCCGTACTCCGCGATGTCCTCGGCGAAGCGCTGGAGGAGACGCACGCCCTGCTCCGGACGCGACTGCTCACGGCCGCGGAAGAGGATCATGGCCTTCACCTTGTCACCCGCCGCGAGGAAGCCCTCGGCGCGCTTGCGCTTGGTCTCGTAGTCGTGTGCGTCGATCTTCAGACGGAACCGGACCTCTTTGAGGATCGTGTTCGCCTGGTTGCGCCGGGCCTCTTTGGCCTTCTGCGCGGCTTCGTACTTGAACTTGCCGTAGTCCATGATCTTGGCCACGGGCGGCTTCGAGTTCGGAGCAACCTCGACCAGATCCAGCTCTGCCTCTTGCGCGAGGCGGAGGGCGACGGCGATGGGGACAACGCCGACCTGCTCACCACCAGGGCCGACGAGTCGGACCTCGGTGACACGGATTCGGTCGTTGGTACGGGGATCGCTGATGCGGAACTCCTTCGTGAAGTGGTCTCCGTCCGGCGGTTCGGCCGGGACGGGGCACGCGATGCGAGGAGTTCGTACGCACGGATCGACCCGTGGTACCCGCCCGACCCCGGCCCGCGGGGCCGGACGACCGTCGGGACGCCCTGTCGGACAGGACGCCACCGTCGGCGGAGCGGTTGTGACCCGGTAACCTGTGGTGCGCGGTCGCGGGTGGGAGAGACTCCTCTTGTTCGCGCTGCTGCCGGTGCGTGAGCACGTGGACAGCAACTGCCGCTCAGAGTCTAGCAGAGGAGCACCGTGACCAACAGCCCGGACGAGGCCCAGCCCATCGCGACGGACGAGTCACCCGAGGAGGGCGGTGCCGCCCGGGACATCGCGGAGGTCCCCGCGGTCGAACTCATCAACACCGTCAGCATCCACCTGCTCAGCGCGGCCGCCGTCAAGGTCGGGCTCGCGGACGACCCGGACTCGCAGACGGACCTCGACGAGGCGCGGAAGCTGATCACGGCCCTGGCCGGGCTGGTCACCGCTGCCGCCCCGGAGATCGGCGACCACCACGCCCGTCCACTCCGTGACGGCCTCCGGAGCGTGCAGCTCGCCTTCCGCGAGGCGTCGAGCATCCCCGATGCACCGGGGCAGGGACCGGGCGAGAAGTACACCGGGCCGGTCAACTAGGGCGCCGCGGGCCGGTCGACCAGCGCGCCACGGTCCGCTCACGCGACCCCGCGCGCTCCGGCCGGACGACCCAGCGCTCCGCCCCGACGGCCCAGCGCTCCGCCCGACGGCCCAGCGCTCCGCCCGACGGCCCAGCGCTCCGCCCCGACGCCCCAGCGCTCCGCTCAGGCCGCCCGGAGCGCGACGCCGAGGCTGTCGACGTGCTCGGTGATGAACCGGTCCGCCGACCAGCGGGCCTGGAGGCGCGACACGAGTCCGCGCACCGCCTCCGCATCCAGACCGGGTACGAGCACGAGACCGACGATGAGTTCGGGGCCCGCGAAGCGGCCACCGGCGTCGCCAGGGGCCAATTCCACCCGGACGACGTCGGGCTCGTCGGCGAACGACGCGACGAAGGCCTCGCCGACGAACGGGTCCGCGTAGCTGGGAACCCAGGGGAGGTCCTGTCCCAGCGCCCACACGGCCGGACGGCGCACGACGAACTCCGTCGGCGCGGTCGGGTCGAGCACGATGAGCTCCGTGCCCTCACTCGCCGCCGCGAGCGCGACGCGGCGGGACTCGACCGGGACGGGTCGAGCTCGCGGGTCCCACGACCGCATGGCGTCGACCGAGGTGAACGCCGGCATCACGCGGCGCCCGTCCGGCCCCGCCACCGTGACGATCGAGAGCTCCTGCGTCTTGTCCACCGGGCGGCCGTCCGGTCCCACCCCGACGTCACCGGCGTGGGCCACGAGCGGCACGAGCAACCGGGCGCCGCGGAGCGCGTCGAGCACCGTGACGTGCGAGCCCGTCCCCGCCCGGACGCCCTCGAGCGCTGCGGACAGCGCCGGGTCGGCCGTGCCGTCGTCGCCCGCGAACGTCGTGTCGTGCGCCTGGAACGTGCGGCCCGCCCACGGGAGACCCGCGCTGTCGGCCGCCATGCCGGAGGACGCGGATGTGCCGTCGCCACCGTGGTGGTGACCGGCGTGGTCGTGATGGTCGGCGGCCACGCCCTACTCCCCCGCGACCTCGAGCGCCGCGGGCAGGGTGAACGCACCGGAGTACAGCGCCTTGCCGATGATCGCGCCCTCGAGCCCCAGGGGCACGAGTTCGCGGAGCGATCGGAGGTCCTCGAGCGCCGAGACACCGCCCGAGGCGACCACAGGTCGTTCGGTGCGCTCGAGGACCTGCCGCAGGAGGTCGACGTTCGGCCCCTGCAGCGTGCCGTCCTTCGTCACGTCCGTCACGACGTAGCGGGCACACCCGGCGTCCTCGAGCCGCGCGAGGACGGTGAACAGGTCGCCCGCGTCCTCGGTCCACCCACGGGAGGCGAGGGTCGTCCCGCGGACGTCGAGGCCCACGGCGATGCGCTCCCCGTGCTCGCCGATCACGCGAGCGGCCCACTCCGGGTGCTCGAGCGCCGCTGTGCCGAGATTGACCCGGGCCGCTCCCGTCGCGAGCGCCGCCTCGAGCGAGGCGTCGTCACGAATGCCTCCGGACAGCTCGACCGACACGCCGTCGACCGCGGCGATGACGCGCCCGATCACATCGCGGTTGTCGCCACGACCGAACGCCGCGTCGAGGTCGACGAGGTGGATCCACTCGGCGCCCTGCTCGCGCCACGCGGCGGCGGCGTCGACGGGGTCGCCGTACCCGGTCTCGCTGCCGGCTTCGCCCCGGGTCAGCCGGACGGCCGTGCCGTCGACGATGTCGACCGCGGGCAGCAGGACGAGGGCCGGTGTGGTGGAGGAATCGCTCATGGTGTTCCCGGGTTCGGAGGGTCAGAGGGTCCGGAGCCAGTTCCGGAGCAGCGCGATGCCCGGCTCGCCCGACTTCTCCGGGTGGAACTGGGTCGCTGCGAGCGCACCGTTCTCGACCGCCGCGACGAAGCGCTCGCCGTGCTCCGCCCACGTCACCTTCGGGGCGGGGAACGGCGGCTGTGCGTCGATGTCGAGGGACGTCGCGCCGTAGGAGTGGACGAAGTAGAACCGCTCGCCGCTCAGACCGTCGAAGAGCACGGAGTCGGCGGGCGGCTGCACGGTGTTCCATCCCATGTGCGGCAGGACCTCCGCGCGCAACTGGTGGATCGTCCCCGGCCACTGCCCGAGTCCCGGCACATCGGACCCGCGCTCGACGCCCCGCTCGAACATCACCTGCATGCCGACGCACACGCCGAGCACCGGCTTGCCCCCGGCGAGCCGTCGGTCGACGAGGTCGCCGCCCCGCACGGTGTCGAGCTGGTCCATCACCGCTCGGAACGCGCCGACCCCAGGGACGACGAGCCCGTCGGCCGCGAGCGCCGCCTGGCGGTCCGCCGTGACGGTGACGTCCGCCCCCGCCCGCTCGAGCGCCTTGGCGGCCGAGTGGATGTTGCCCGACCCGTAGTCGAGCACGACGACGTCCGGACGAGCGCTCACAGCGAACCCTTCGTGGACGGGATGCCCTCCACCCGCGGGTCCGGCTGGACCGCCGCACGCAGTGCCCGCGCGAACGCCTTGAACTCGGCCTCGGCGATGTGGTGCGGGTCACGGCCCGCGAGGACCCGGACGTGCACGGTGAGACCGGCGCGCATCGTCACGGCCTCGAACACGTGCCGGACGAGCGAGCCGGTGAAGTGGCCGCCGATTCGGTGCAACGCGAAGCCCTCGGGCTCCCCCGTGTGGACGAGGTAGGGACGACCCGAGACGTCGACCACGGCCTGGGCGAGCGCCTCGTCCAGGGGCACGAGCGCATCGCCGTACCGCCCGATCCCGGCGCGGTCGCCGAGCGCCTGCCGCAGCGCCTGCCCGAGGACGATGCCGGTGTCCTCCACGGTGTGGTGCGCGTCGATGTCGGTGTCACCCGACGCCTCGACCTGGAGGTCGATGAGCGAGTGTTTCGCGAACGCGGTGAGCATGTGGTCGTAGAACGGGACCGATGTCGAGACCGAGGAACGACCGGTGCCGTCGAGGTCGAGCGACAACGTGACGCTCGACTCGCTCGTCGCGCGGGTGATCGAAGCGATGCGCGAGCCGGTCATGCTCCAACCCTAACGGGGCCGATCTCGCGCATCGCCGTGAGGAACGCCGAGGTCTCGTCGGCCGTCCCGGCACTGACCCGAAGGTGCTCGGGGATCCCGAGGTCGCGGACGATGACGTCACGCTCGAGGAGTTCCTCGAACACGCGGCGGGGTTCCGCCACGCCGCCGAAGAGCACGAAGTTGGACCAGGTCTCGTAGGGGCGGAAGCCCATGTCCCCGAGCTCGCGGACCATCCGGTCGCGCTGGACCACGATGTCGTCGACCATCCGGAGCATCTCCGGCGCGTGCCGCAGCGCGGCGACCGCGGCGGCCTGCGTCAGGGCCGACAGGTGGTACGGCAGCCGGACGAGGCGGAGCGCGTCGACCACCGCGGGATCGGCCGCCAGGTAGCCGACGCGCGCGCCCGCGAAGGCGAACGCCTTGCTCATCGTCCGCGACACGACGAGCCGCTCCCGCCCGGGCAGCAGGGTCAGGGCCGAGGGCTGGTCCTTCGGCATGAACTCCGCGTAGGCCTCGTCCACCATGACGATGCCGTCCGT
The DNA here is from genome assembly GCF_003234805.2 of Curtobacterium sp. MCBD17_040. Classification (GTDB taxonomy): domain Bacteria; phylum Actinomycetota; class Actinomycetes; order Actinomycetales; family Microbacteriaceae; genus Curtobacterium. Next base: position 966,044 of record NZ_CP126273.1, on the reverse strand, counting down.
CGCGTCGTAGGCCTCGGCCACGGTGTCGAGCGACAGCGGCGTGCCCGTCGGGTTGTTCGGACCGCAGAAGAACACGATGTCGGGGCGGTGCTCGCGCACCGCCGCGACCGCCGTCGCCGGGCTGATGCCGAACTCGGCGTCCCGCTGCGCGGGGATCCACCGGGTACCGGTACCCGAGGCGATGATGGAGTGCATCGAGTAGGTGGGCGGGAACCCGAGGACGGACCGCCCGGGACCGCCGAACGCCTGCAAGAGCTGCTGGATGACCTCGTTCGAACCGTTCGCCGCCCAGACGTGTTCCGGCGCGAGGCCGTGCCCGAGGTACGAGGCGAGCGACGAGCGCAGCGCGGTGAACTCGCGGTCCGGGTAGCGGTTCACCGTGGCGAGCGCCGCGCCGATCGAGGCGAGGATGTCCTCGGCGACCTCGGGCGGCACGGGATGCGTGTTCTCGTTGACGTTCAGCTGGACGCGGACGTGCTTCTGCGGCGCCCCGTACGGGGTCTGACCACGGAGGTCGTCACGGATGGGGAGGTCGTCCAGGGTGATCGCCACCGGACCATCGTAGGGCGGCGGCAGTCAACGCGGACCGACCAGCCGGACGGGATGACGACGGCGTCACCCCGTCCGGGAGGCCGATCAGGAGCCCGTCGTGTACTGCGTCGGGATGGCGAGCTTCTCGCCCGCCTGGACGGCGGCGCTCGGGAGGTTGTTGAGGTCGACGACGTCCTGCACGAAGTCGCGCGGGTCGACGTTCGGGGCTTCGTCCTGCGCGAGTTGCCACAGGGACTCGCCCGGCTGGATCGTCACCGTCGTGAAGTGCACGTGCGCCGCGTGCTCCCCCGCTGCGGCCTGCCCACCGTTGAGGGCGGCGAGGGCGACCACGAGCAACACGGGGAGTGCACTGACGGTGGTGAGGACGACCCGGCCCCGCCGAGTGATCCGGAGCCGGGGACGGACCGTACCGGCGGATGTGCTGCTGATGGTGCTCATGCTGACGTCTTCCTCGTACACGGGTCGCCTCGGTGGCCCGAAGACCTGTACCGAACGTACGTTCGATCCGAAGCGCGCGCAAGTCCTAATGGTGCTGAACGGGGTGTCGGATCGACGACACGCTCGAACAGGTGTTTGGCGCGCCTGGTCCTGGCGGATACAGTTTCGATCGACTGGAGCCAGCCTGACGGGAACCACCGACATTCCCGTCGGACGGGGCGACGACCACTGGCCGGACCGGGGAGCACGACGCACATGGCAGACGACGCACCACGCGAGATGCGCACCCAGAAGCCCCTGACCCCGAAGCAGCAGGCGATCCTCGACGCCATCCGCTCCTCGATCGCGAACCGCGGGTACCCGCCGAGCATGCGCGAGATCGGTGACGCGGTCGGCCTCTCCTCACTGTCGAGCGTCACGCACCAGCTCGGTCAGCTCGAGCTCGGCGGCTGGATCCGCCGCGATCCGAACCGACCGCGCGCGCTCGAGGTCCTCGTGGACGAGCCCCGACCGGAGGACGGACCGGACATCGACGCGACGACGCTCGTTCCCCTCGTCGGCCGGATCGCCGCCGGTATCCCGATCACGGCCGAACAGCACGTCGACGAGATCGTCCCGCTCCCCCGTCAGCTGGTCGGGACCGGTGACCTGTTCATGCTCCGCGTGGTCGGGGACTCCATGGTCGACGCCGCGATCTGCGACGGCGACTGGGTCGTCGTGCGGAGCCAGCAGACCGCCGAGAACGGCGAGATCGTCGCCGCGATGCTCGACGAGGAGGCGACGGTCAAGGTGTTCCGCCAGCGCGACGGCCACACCTGGCTGCTCCCGCGGAACACCGCGTTCGAGCCGATCCTCGGCGACGCGGCCACGGTGCTCGGACGCGTCGTGGCGGTCCTGCGCTCCGTGTGACGTCGCGCACACCCGGGTCCGTCCGCTGGACGCGGAACGGCACGGTGGTGCGCCGGGCCGGCGGTTTCGGCCTCCCAGCCGCGACGCCCCGCTCAGGCGGAGTGGACCGGCGCGACCACGAACGGCGCGAGCTCGCTGACCTGGCGCGCGAAGACGCGGACGTCCAGGCGGGTGCCGTCGACCACGTACTCGGTCCGCTCCACCGCACCCTCGTCGTGCAGCCGGGACACGAGGTCGCCGCGGTCGTACGGGACCACGATCGTCAGCTCGACGTCGGGCTCCGGCAGACGCGCCTCGATCGCGGCGAGCAGCTCGGGGATCCCCTCGCCGGTCCGCGCGGACACGAAGACGGCGTCCGGTACGAGGCCGCGGAGGACGAGACGCTGATCGGCGTCGACGAGATCGGCCTTGTTGAACGCGACCACCTCGGGCACGTCCCGGGCACCCACGTCGGCGATGACGTCGCGGACGGTGCTCAGCTGCGCCCCCGGGTCGGGGTGGGAACCGTCGACCACGTGCAGCACGACGTCGGCCTCACCGACCTCCTCGAGCGTGGACCGGAAGGCCTCGACGAGCTGGTGCGGCAGGTTCCGGACGAACCCGACGGTGTCGACGAACGTGAACGGGCGGCCACCCCCGGTCTCGGTCCGACGGACGGTCGCGTCCAGGGTCGCGAAGAGCTGGTTCTGCACGAGGACGCCCGCGGAGGTCAGGCGGTTGAGCAGGCTCGACTTGCCGGCGTTCGTGTACCCCGCGATGGCGACGCTCGGCACCTCGTTGCGGTGCCGCTCGGCGCGCTTCGCCTCGCGCGCCGGGGCGAACCCCGCGATCTGTCGACGCAGCCGGGCCATCCGGGTGTGGATGCGACGCCGATCGAGCTCGATCTTGGTCTCACCGGGACCACGGGACCCCATGCCGGCGCCCGCGCTGCCGACCTGGCCACCCGCCTGACGGGACATCGACTCACCCCAACCACGGAGGCGCGGGAGCAGGTACTCGAGCTGCGCGAGTTCGACCTGTGCCTTGCCCTCGCGGCTCTTGGCGTGCTGGCTGAAGATGTCGAGGATGACGGCGGTGCGGTCGATGACCTTCACCTTGACGACGTCCTCGAGCGCACGGCGTTGGCTCGGCGCGAGTTCCGTGTCGGCGATGACGGTGTCCGCGCCCGTCGCCTTGACGACCATCGCGAGTTCCTCGGCCTTGCCGCGGCCGAGGTACGTGCTCGGGTCCGGGTGCGGGCGGCGCTGGAGCAGACCGTCGAGCACGACCGCGCCCGCCGTCTCCGCGAGGGCAGCGAGCTCACGGATCGAGTTCTCGGCGTCCTGGGCGTCACCCTGCGCGTACACGCCGATGAGGACGACGCGCTCGAGCCGCAGCTGCCGGTACTCGACCTCGGTGACGTCCTCGAGCTCGGTGGACAGACCGGACACGCGACGCAGCGCGGCACGGTCCTCACGGTCGTACTGTTCGCCGTCGCCCTGCCACCCCAAGACCTCGGCGTCGGTGGTCTGGATCGCCTGCGCCGGCGCGAACACCGCCGGGGTCGTCCTGCTCTCGGCGTTCCGCAACACCCGCTCGACCACACCGTCGTGCTGCTGCTCCTCGAGGACACCCTCGACCATGTCGTCCTGCTCCGTCATCGTCCACAGGCTACCTCCGGGCACCCGGCGACACACGGAGATGCCGGTACGGTTCATCCATGGCGAACGAGCACTACTTCTCGGCCCAGCCGGAGAGCGACGCCCGACCGCGGCGCATCACGGTCACCCTGGCCGGGAGGACGCTCACCCTCGCCACCGCCGCGGGCGTCTTCAGCCCGGACCGGCTCGACGCGGGCACGCGGGTGTTGCTGCAGAGCGTGCCGCCACCGCCCGCGACCGGGGCGCTCCTCGACGTCGGCTGCGGGTGGGGTCCGCTCAGCATCGCCATGGCGCTGCAGGCGCCCGAGGCCGAGGTCTGGGGCGTCGACGTCAACGAGCGTGTGCTCGACCTGGCTCGGGCGAACGCGGCGACGGCCGGTGCCCGGAACGTCACGGTGCGTCTGCCGGAGGCGGTGCCGGAGGACCTCCGGTTCGCCACCATCTGGTCGAACCCCCCGATCCGGGTGGGCAAGGACGAGCTCCACTCGATCCTGCTCACGTGGCTCCCGCGCCTGGAACCGGGTGGGGACGCCTGGCTCGTGGTGGCCAAGAACCTGGGCGGCGACTCGCTGCAGCGGTGGCTGGCCGAGACGCTCGACACCGACCTCGTGGTCACGCGTGCGACGACCGACCGCGGGTACCGCGTCATCCGGGTGCACCGGACACGCTGATCGCGGCGGGTGCGTCACGGCACCGGCCGTCAGACGGTGAGGTCGCCCTCGAACACCAGGTCGGCGGGACCGCTCAGCGCGACGTGCTCGCCGTCCTCCGCAGCGGCCATCCGGACCGTCAGGACGCCGCCGGACACGCGGACCCGCCAGGTGTCCGGCGCCTGCGGACCGGCCCAGTGGCGGACCGCCAGGGCCGCCGCGACGGCCCCCGTGCCGCACGACAGGGTCTCGCCACTGCCGCGCTCGTGGACGCGCATCGTGATGTGGCCGACGCCGTCGCGCACGAGCGGATCGCCGGGCAGGACGAACTCGACGTTCGCGCCCGCGGGCGGTGCCGGCTCGAGGACCGGCACGTAGGTCAGGTCGAGCCCCGCGAGTTCGTCGTCCGTCGCCACGGCGACGACGACGTGCGGGTTGCCGACGTCGATCGGGAGGCCCGGGCGCGCGCCGTCGAGGTTGCGGGCGCGGACGAGGACCTCGTCGCCGTCGAGACCGGCGATGCCGAGCCCCCATCGTCCGAGGTCGGCCGAGAACCCGTTGGTCGACCGCTGCAGGTCGACCACGCCCTTCCGCGTCCCGATCGCCAGGGTCTCGCCCGGCGCGAGGTCGACCAGTCCGGCGTCGGTCAGGTAGCGCGCGAACACCCGCACGCCGTTGCCGCACATCTCGGCGACACTGCCGTCGGCGTTGTGGTAGTCCATGAACCACTCGGCCTCGGGAGCGACGGCGGCGATCGATCGGCCGTCCGGCAGCGCGGCCGTCCTGACCGCGCGGATCACGCCGTCGGCGCCCACGCCGAAGCGACGATCGGCGATGGCACGGATGCGCTCCGGGGTCAGGTCCACTGTCGCGTCCGGGTCGGCGAACAGCACGAAGTCGTTGCCCGTGCCGTGGCCCTTGGTGAAGTGGAGTTCGGTCACGCCCCGATCCTAGCGAGGGCCTCGGACGCGTCCCCGCGGCCGCGGTCGGCAGCCACGGCGACGGCCACCCGCTCGAGGTCGTCGTGGCCCGCTCCGGTCACGTCGAGCGACTCCGCCTCGCGCAGCCGCCGGAACCAGGAAACCTGTCGGCGGGCGTACTGCCGCGTCGCGACCGCAGTCGACGTCACGGCGCCCTCGAGGTCCGAGCGGCCGTGCAGCACGTCGAGAGCCTGCGCGTAGCCGATCGCCGCGCGGGCCGTCCGTCCGCCCTCCAGGCCGACGTCGACGAGGCCCGCGACCTCGTCGACGAGGCCGTCGTCGAACATCCTCGCGGCGCGCTCGTGCAGCATCGGCACGAGGACCTCACGCCGCCGTTGCAGGTGCAGCACCCGCATCGGTCGCCACGGCCGCGGTGCGGACGGGAGGCGCGGGCGCACCGGATCCCGGTTCGTCGCGACCTCGACGGCGCGGACCAGACGCCGGGTGTTCCGCGGGTCGACCGCTGCCGCCGCCGCGGGGTCGAGGGCACGCAGTCGTTCGAGCAGTGCGGCCGCCCCGTGCTCGTCCGCCTCGCGCTCGAGCGCCGCGCGGAGTTCCGGATCCGTGGCGGGGAAGGACAGGTCGTGGAGCACGCTCGACACGTACAGGCCGCTCCCGCCGACGAGCACGACCGGCGCGCCCGCCCCGACCACGGCGTCGATCGCCGCCCGGGCGTCACGCTGGTACGCCGCGACGCTCGCCTCGTCGGTCACGTCGAGCACGTCGAGCAGTCGATGCGGCACACCGCGTCGGGCGGCGATCGGGACCTTGGCCGTCCCGATGTCCATCCCGCGATACAGCTGCATCGCGTCGGCGTTCACGATCTCGGCGGGGAGACCGTCTCGGCGGAGTGCTTCGGCGATGCCGAGCGCCAGGTCCGACTTGCCGGTGCCCGTGGCACCCACGATCGCGATGACGTCCGGGCCCTCCACGCCCGGATCGCTGGCCCGCGCCTCCGAAGACGCCGACGCCGACGCCGATGCCGATGCCGATGCCCCCGACGATGCAGGCGTCTCGAGCACCGTCAGCGGCCGGAAGGCGCGCCGACCCGCAGCGTCGGCAGCCCGAGCGACACCGGCCGGGGCCCGACCGCAGCGTCCGCCGCACCGGCGTCGGCCGGGACCGGCACGCCACACGAGGCGGCCTGCGCGCGGTCCCACGCGTCGCCCGCGCGGGTGCGGCGGACGCGCAGCGGCGCGTTCGTGTCGGCGATGAGGTACCGGGGCGCGCCGCGCGTGATCTCGAGCGTCACGACGTCGCCCGGGCGCGGGACCTCCGAGCCGGCGGGTACACCGAAGTGCACGAGACGGGCGTCCTCGGCCCGCCCGCTCAGTCGGTGCGTCGCGTCGTCCTTCCGCCCCTCGCCCGTCGCGACGAGGACCTCGACCGTTCGGCCGACCTGCCGTGCGTTCTCCTCGGCGACGATCCGGTCCTGCAGCGCCACGAGTCGGTCGTAGCGGTCCTGCACGACCTCCTTCGGCACCTGTTGCTCCATCGTCGCCGCGGGCGTCCCCGGGCGGATGGAGTACTGGAACGTGAACGCCGACGCGAACCGTGCACGCTCGACGACCCGGAGCGTGTCCTGGAAGTCGGCCTCGGTCTCGCCGGGGAAACCGACGATGATGTCGGTCGAGATCGCCGCGTGCGGGATGCGGGCACGGACCCGGTCGAGGATCCCGAGGAAGCGGTCGCTGCGGTAGCTCCGCCGCATCGCCCGGAGGATGCGGTCCGAGCCGGACTGCAGCGGCATGTGGAGCTGCGGCATCACGTTCGGCGTCTCGGCCATGGCGTCGATGACGTCGTCGGTGAACGCGGCGGGGTGCGGGCTGGTGAACCGGACCCGCTCGAGCCCCTCGATCGAACCGGCAGCGCGGAGGAGTTTGCTGAACGCCTGGCGGTCGCCGAACTCGACGCCGTACGAGTTGACGTTCTGGCCGAGCAATGTGACCTCGATCGCGCCGTCGTCCACGAGCGCCTGGATCTCGGCCAGGACGTCGCCCGGTCGGCGGTCCTTCTCCTTGCCCCGGAGCGACGGGACGATGCAGAACGTGCACGTGTTGTTGCAGCCGACGGAGATCGACACCCACCCGCTGTGCGTGGAGTCCCGCTTGGTGGGCAGCGTCGACGGGAACACCTCGAGCGCCTCGAGGATCTCGACCTGCGCCTCGCCGTTGTGGCGTGCGCGCTCGAGCATCGCGGGCAGCGAGCCCATGTTGTGGGTGCCGAACACGACGTCGACCCACGGGGCCTTCTCGAGGATGACGTTCTTGTCCTTCTGTGCCAGGCACCCGCCGACGGCGATCTGCAGCCCCTCGTGCTCACGCTTGACCCCGGCCAGGTGGCCGAGGTTGCCGTACAGGCGGTTGTCCGCGTTCTCGCGGACCGCGCAGGTGTTGATCACGACGACGTCGGCCTGCTCGTCCACAGCCGGCACGTATCCGGCCGCCTCGAGTGACCCGCTGAGACGCTCCGAGTCGTGCACGTTCATCTGGCACCCGTAGGTCCGGACCTCGTAGGTGCGGGGGCGCGCTGCGGTGGTGGTCGCCATGGTGCTGTCAGTGTACGGCGGCGTCACCGTCGCCCAGACCGGCAGGCCCGGCCCGCCTACTCGAAGCGCACGCCACCCCGTCGGCCGCCGCCGTCGAGTGCGATCCGAACGGCGGTCCGCACGACCGATCCGCCGTAGCCCTTGCGCATGAGGAACCCCGAGAGCCGGCGCTCCGCGGTCTCGTGGTCGAGCCCCCGCATCTGTCCGGCGCGCTTGCGGGCCAACTCGATCGCACGCTCGGACTCCGCCGCGTCGTCGTCCTGGTCCGCCAGGGCCGCGTCGATCGCCGCCTGGTCGACGCCCCGCCGCCGGAGCTCCGCCACCACGCCTTGTCGCCCCAGGCCCTTGCGGTCGTGCAGACGGTCGACGAGGTCGGCAGCGAGCCGCACGTCGTCGAGGAGACCGACCCGGGTGAGTCGAGCGATCTCGTGCTCGACGATGTCCTCGGGGAGCTCGCGGCCGAGGAGGGCGGTCCGCAGCTCGGACGTGCTCGTGCCACGGCGGCTGAGCGCCCGGATGCTGATCCGCTCTGCCTCGGCGAGCAACTCGTCCTGCGTGGGTGGTGACTCGACCGTCTCGTGCTCGGCGTCATCGTCCCGGTCGGCAGCCCGCAGTCGGCGCACCGGGGCGACGGGCCCGACGGTCTCGACGGACCCGACGGGGGAACCCGTCACCGGAGGGAGCCACGCGTCGGAGGCGTCCGGGCGGTCGACGTCGGTCTCGTCGCGGACGAGACCGACCGGGATCGCGTCATCCCCGTCCGGACCGCCGATGCTCGCGCCGTGTGCGTCGGGCTCGGCAAACGGTGCTCCGCCTTCCGCCGGTCCGCCCCGGGACGACGTCGCCCGTGCCGACGACCGCGCACCGAAGATGTCGGTGACCGGTGCGAGGCCGTCGTCAGGCATGGAGCTGTCTCGGGAGCTCACGCGCCCTTCTTGGCGGCGAGTTTCTTCTCGAGGGACTCGACCGGCGCCGGGGCGTCAGCAGTGGCAGCGGCAGCGGCAGCACCGACACCGAGCTTCGCGAGGATCTTGCGCTCGATCTCGGCGGCGATGTCGCCGTTCTGGATGAGGAAGTTGCGCGAGTTCTCCTTGCCCTGGCCGAGCTGGTCGCCCTCGTACGTGTACCAGGCGCCCGACTTCTTGACGATGCCGTGCTCCACACCGAAGTCGAGCAACGAGCCCTCGCGCGAGATCCCCACGCCGTAGAGGATGTCGAACTCGGCCTGCTTGAAGGGCGGCGCCATCTTGTTCTTGACGACCTTGACCCGGGTGCGGTTGCCCACGGCCTCGGTGCCGTCCTTCAGGGTCTCGATGCGGCGGATGTCCAGCCGGACCGAGGCGTAGAACTTGAGCGCCTTACCGCCAGCGGTGGTCTCCGGGCTGCCGAAGAACACGCCGATCTTCTCGCGCAGCTGGTTGATGAAGATCATCGTGGTCTGCGTCTGGTTGAGCCCACCGGCCAGCTTCCGGAGTGCCTGCGACATGAGGCGGGCCTGGAGGCCGACGTGCGAGTCGCCCATCTCGCCCTCGATCTCGGCGCGGGGCACGAGCGCGGCCACGGAGTCGACCACGACCAGGTCGATCGAGCCCGAACGGACGAGCATGTCCGCGATCTCGAGCGCCTGCTCACCCGTGTCGGGCTGGGAGACGAGGAGTGCGTCGATGTCGACGCCGAGCTTCTTCGCGTACTCGGGGTCGAGGGCGTGCTCCGCGTCGATGAAGGCCGCGATGCCGCCGTTGCGCTGCGCGTTCGCGATGGCGTGCAGCGTCAGGGTCGTCTTGCCGGAGGACTCCGGACCGTAGATCTCGATGATGCGACCACGCGGGAGGCCGCCGATGCCGAGAGCGACGTCGAGCGCCACGGATCCGGTGGGGATGGTGGCGACGGGGGCGCGTTCGTCACTCCCGAGGCGCATCACCGTGCCCTTGCCGAACTGTCGGTCGATCTGGGCGAGTGCGGTCTCGAGGGCCTTCTCGCGGTCTGCGGGTGAGGGCATGATGCGCTCCTTCTGCTCGTGTACGGCGCCTGTAGGCTGTCGCCTTCGCGAGGACCGGTGGGGCAGGGTCCTCGGTTCACCGACAAGGCTCGGATGCTCATCCGATGGACCGAACCTACGACCGGCCACCGACATCACCACGCCGAGAGCAGACCGCTGTGGACGGTACGTCGCCACGAGCATCTGTGCAGGACGGTAGCACCGGGTCGAACACCCGTTCGAGCAACACGCCGAAGACGTGTTCGAGTGGGCGTCAGTCGCGCGGAGCGCGGAGGCCCTTGCCGTGCCGCCGTCCGACGGGCACGTCCTGCGCGTCGCACAGAGCCTCCCAGACGTCGCGGGCCGGCACCCCCGCCGCGAGCGCGTCGGCCGCCGACCGTCCGCCCACCGCCCCGAGGACGACGTCGCGCGTGACCACCTGACCGTAGGCCGAGCCGAACTCGTCCTCGACCGCCTGCCAGAACTCACTCACGCGCACGGCCCCATGGTAGCCAGGCCCCCGGACACGAGGCGGGGCCGGACGCACTCGTCGAGCCCGCCGCCGCTGGCCCTGATCGCCGCGCCCGCGGAACGCGGAACGCCCCGGTCCAGCAGGACCGGGGCGTTCCGACGCGGACTGCGCTCAGCGCACCGCGAGGTCGTTGTCGAACTCGGCGACGAGGTCGTCCGGCAGCATGTCCGGAACCGGGGAGGTGATGCCCTCGACGACCGCGAGGCGGTCACCGACTTCGCGCATGATGACCGAGATGGGCGTGTCGAGCGCGTCGGCGACCGAAGCGAGGATCTCGGAGCTGGCTTCCTTCTGACCGCGCTCCACCTCGCTCAGGTATCCGAGCGCGACACTGGCCTTGCTGGCGACCTGACGGAGGGTCCGGCCCTTCTGCAAGCGGAAGTCCCGCAGGACATCGCCGATTTCCTGACGAACGAGAACCATGAGAACTCCTCCTTCCTGTCATCCCGATCCCGCTCGATCCCGGTGACCGAGAACGGGACAGCAACACTATCGCCGCCGGTTCGTGCATGCTAACCAGGGGGCTCTGGGTGGTGCTTGTGAATGCACCACTTGTAACCGGATGGAAACGCGCCCTATTCCCCGGACGTGCTCGCCGTGACCGCCTGGTGCAAGCGTGTGAGGAGTTCGGAGACGGCCCCCGCGCGGATTGCCGCACGGTCACCATCCAGCCGGAGTTCGGACGCCTCGGCGACACCGGCCCGCGCGATCCCGACGAACACCGTGCCGACCGGCTTGCCGTCCTGCGGTTCCGGTCCGGCGACGCCCGTCGTGCTGATGCCCCAGGTCGCCGCGAGGCCGTCGACCGCCGTCGCCGCACGCACCCCGGTCGCCATCTGCCGCGCGACCTCCGGATCGACCGCCCCCCGAGTCGCCAGCAGCGCCGCGTCGACGCCGAGCAACCGGTGCTTCAACGGCGTCGCGTAGGCGACCACACCGCCGCGCACGACCGCGCTCGCACCCGGGACGGCGACGAGCTCCGCCACGACGAGACCGCCGGTGAGCGACTCCGCGACGGCGAGTGTCTCGCCGCGCGCCGCGAGTGCGCGCACGATCGCGACCGCCAGCGAGCCGGGAGGCACGACAGCGTCGGGTGCGTCGGTGACCGTCACCGCGCCTCCCGGCCGTGCCGCCAGGCCTGCCACAGGTAGTCGAGACCGCTCAGGATCGTCGCGAGGAACGCCAACACCATGAGGACGGCGTCGACGACGTGCACCCAACCGCCGAAGACGTTCCAGAAGGGGATGAGGGCCAGGGTGATCGCGACGGCCTGCAGGACCGTCTTGACCTTGCCGCCGCGGCTCGCGGGGATGACCCGGTCGCTCAGCACCGCGAAGCGGAAGACCGTGATGCCGATCTCGCGCACCATGACGAGGACGGTGACGTACCAGGGCAGTTCCCCGAGCACCGAGAGCGAGACGAGGGCACCGCCGATGAGCACCTTGTCGGCGATCGGGTCGACGAGCTTGCCGAAGTCGGTGACGAGGTTCTGCCGGCGGGCGATGATGCCGTCGGCGCTGTCGGTGACGATCGCGACGACGAACAGCACGGCTGCCCAGATCCGGAGGGGGCCGTCCTGCCCCGCGTCGAGCAGCAGGAAGACGAAGAACACCGGCGCCATCAGGATCCGGATGACGGTGATGACGTTGGCGACGTTCGCGGTCGACGCCGGCCCCGATCCCGATCGGATCACCCGCCCCCGCCACGGGAACCGCTTCTGCGTCGCGGTGGACTCACCGGAGGCGCTCATGGTGATCACTCCCTGCCGGTCAGGCTCCAGGCGTCCTCGTCCGGATCGCTCTCGACCTCATCGTACCCACGGGTCATGTCGGCGACCGGGTCGTCGGACCCGCGGTACCCGGCGTCGCCCTCCGCGCCCTCGCGCGTCGGGGTGACCGGGGCGGCCGGCGCGGGGGGCTCCTCACCCCGGAGTCGCGCGAGGGTCTCGGGAAGCTGCTCGACCGTGATGAGGACGTCGCGGGCCTTCGAGCCCTCGCTCGGCCCGACGATCTCGCGTGACTCCATGAGGTCCATGAGCCGCCCCGCCTTGGCGAAGCCCACGCGGAGCTTCCGCTGGAGCATCGAGGTCGACCCGAACTGCGTCGAGACGACCTGCTCCACGGCCGCGAGGAGGAGCTCGAGGTCGTCACCGATGTCGGCGTCGATCTCCTTGCGCTCGACGACCGCCTGGACGTCCTGGCGGTACTCCGGGCGGGCCTGGCGGGTGACGTGCGCGACGACCTCGGCGATCTCGCTCTCCTGCACCCAGGCGCCCTGCACGCGGACGGCCTTCGACGACCCCATCGGCAGGAACAGTCCGTCGCCCTGGCCGATGAGCTTGTCGGCTCCCGGCTGGTCGAGGATGACCCGGGAGTCCGTCACGCTCGTCACCGCGAACGCGAGCCGCGACGGCACGTTCGCCTTGATGAGCCCCGTGACGACGTCCACCGAGGGACGCTGCGTCGCGAGGACGAGGTGGATTCCGGCCGCCCGGGCGAGCTGCGTGATGCGGACGATCGAGTCCTCGACGTCGCGCGGGGCGACGAGCATGAGGTCCGCGAGCTCGTCCACCACGACGAGGAGGTACGGGTACGGCTTGAGCTTCCGCTCGCTGCCGGCGGGCAGGACGATCTCGTCGTTCGACACGGCACGGTTGAAGTCGTCGACGTGCCGGAACCCGAACGACGCGAGGTCGTCGTACCGCATGTCCATCTCCTTCACGACCCACTGCAGCGCCTCGGCCGCCTTCTTCGGGTTCGTGATGATGGGGGTGATGAGGTGCGGGACACCGGCGTAGATCGAGAGCTCGACGCGCTTCGGGTCGACGAGGACCATGCGGACCTCGCTCGGCTTCGCGCGCATGAGGAGCGACGTGATCATCGAGTTGACGAAGCTCGACTTGCCGGACCCCGTGGAGCCGGCGACCAGGAGGTGCGGCATCTTCGCGAGGTTCGCCACGACGAAGCCGCCCTCGACGTCCTTGCCGACGCCGATGGTCATCGGGTGCTTCGACTTCGTGGCTGCGTTCGACCGCAGCACGTCGCCGAGCGAGACGATCTCGCGGTCCGAGTTCGGGATCTCGACGCCGATCGCGCTCTTGCCGGGGATCGGCGAGAGGATGCGGACCTCGTTCGAGGCGACCGCGTACGACAGGTTCTTGCTCAACGCCGTGACGCGCTCGACCTTGACCCCCGGGCCGAGTTCGATCTCGTACCGGGTGACCGTCGGGCCGCGCGAGAACCCCGTGACCTTGGCGTCGACCTTGAACTCGGTGAGGACGCCGGTGATCGCCGCGACCATCTCGTCGTTCGCGGTGCTGTGCGCCGTCGCGGGGGTGCCCGGGCTCAGCGTCGAGGCGGCGGGCAGGCGGTAGGGCGCGGCCGGAGCATCGTCGGCGGTCGTGTCGGGCAGGCCGTCCTGCTCGTCCTCGCCGAGGGGCAGCACGTCCGTGACGGGCTCGGCCACGGCGGGACGGATGACCTCGGTCGCGGCCTGGGCCTCGTCGTGGCGCACGCGGCCCGGCGCCTGCGCGTCGAACGCACGGAGGGCCTCCTCGGCGCGGTCGAGGTCCTCGGCGACGTCCTGTTCGAGCGAGTCGTTGAGGTTGACCGACACGGGTTCGGCCGGCGTCAGGTCGACGAGGCCCGCCGCGGCGCCCGAGCCCACCGCTCCCGCGACCCCGACCGGACCCGGGGCGACCGGCGCAGCCGCGGCGCCGCGGCCGGTGGCGGCCGCGGGGTCGGACGTCTCGGCGTGCGGGAGCACGGGGGTGTCGTAGGCGGGATCCTCCTGGCGCCCGGTCTTGTTGCGCCGCCACCACGGGAGCGCCCCGGGCTCGCCCTCGCCCGAGCCGTCGCCGCTGCCGTCGCCGTCGAGGTCCTCGAACGGGTCGAACGACGACGACGCCGAGGTGTTCCGGCCACGGCGCGGTGCCACGGGCGCGGGTGCGTCCGCGTCGATCGGAGCCGGCCCCGGCGTGCCGAACAGGTACGCGTAGAGCTCGTGCACGCGTCGACCGACGTGGTTCGGCGGCGTCTTCGTGATGATGAACAGCGAGAGCGCGATGAGCGCGACGGCCACGGGGGTGGCGATCCACGCGGTCGCGGCCGCGACGATCCAGCCGATCACCACCCAGCCGATGATCCCGCCCGCCTGTGCGAGCACGGGCATCCCGTCGGACGCCGGGGGCTGACCGCCGTAGATGTGACAGACGGAGGAGATGCCGATGACGAGCAACCCCAGGCCGATGCCGATGCGGGTGTTGTCGTGCACGGACGCGGGATGCCGGAACAACCACCCGGCGAACACGATCATGATGACCGGCAACGCGACCGCGAGCCGACCGAACAGACCACCGAACGTGTAGGCGTCCAGGGCCACCGCGACCGGGTTGGCGGGGTTGAGCCACTCGACCACGGCACCGGCGATCGCGAGCAGGAACAGCAGGAACGGGAAGCCGTCACGTCGTTCGTCGTGCTCGAGCGACTCCTTGCCGAGCAGCCGGAACACCGCGCCGACACCGTGCGCTGCACCCATCCAGGCGGTCACGAGGGGGTTCGGCCCGACGACCTCGACCGGTTGCGGGAGCTTCCGGGTGGTCGCCTGGGTCCGGGAGGTGCTGCCGCGGGCCCCCGTGCCGCCGGACCCGCGCGCGGGCGAGGACGCCCGCGACCCCGAGGACGCGCGGGACCCCGAGGACGCGCGCGACGACGACTTGGTGCTCCCGGCCATGAGCGGAACCCTAACCCGAGCCGGGGACGTCCGGCGGGAGGCCCGCCGTGACGGGCCGCGCCCCCGCACCCGGTACCGTGGGGCCAGGAGCGACGAGGAGGACGACACGATGGTCACGGTCCGCCCCGACGCACCGATCCGTCGCCTCAAGGGCGCCTCGGTCGCCGAGACCCGGAGCGCGATCGTGGACCTCATCCGCTCGAGTGGCACCATCAGCCGCACGGAGCTCGCGGAGCGGTCCGGACTGACGAACGCGACGATCTCGAAGATCGTCCGGACCCTGCTCGACGACGGCCTCGTGTCCGAGGTCGGGTACGCGGAGTCGACCGGCGGCAAACGCGCCGTCCTGCTCGAGCTGAACAGCACCGCCGGCTACGCGGTCGGGGTCGCCCTGGACACCGCGCAGGACGTGTACGTCCTCGTCGACCTCAGCGGTCGCCCGATCGACGCACGGAGCGTCGCGGGGACCGGGACCGAGTCACCCGAGGCCGTCGTGGCCCGTGTCGCCCGGGACGTCGCCGTCATGCTCGCCGACCACGGGATCGACCGCGACACCGTGATCGGGATCGGCGTCGCCGGCGAGGGACGGCTCGACCTGCCCGGTCGGGTGCTCCGGTCCACCGACTCGTGGAGCGAGTGGGACGACTTCGCGCTCGGGCACGCGCTCACCGCGGCGACCGACCTGCCGGTCACGGTCGACAACGACGCGAACTGCGCCGCCCTCGGCGAGTTCTGGTCGGGCCGCGTGCCCTCCACGCGCGACTTCGCCACCGTCTACATGGCGACGGGCATCGGGTGCGGGCTGCTCGTCGGTGGCGACGTCCACCGGGGCGCGTCGTCGAACGCCGGGGAGATCGGGCACATGTCCCTGCGGTGGGACGGGCCGCCCTGCTGGTGTGGGTCCCGCGGCTGCCTCGAGGTCCTCGCCGCGCCCGTCGCCGTCGTCGCACGAGCCCGCACCGACGCGGCCCTCGTCGCGCGGCTCGGCATCGACACCACCACGGACGGCGACGACGCCCGGGCGGTGACGGCCGACGTCCGCGCGACCTTCGCACGCGTCGCGGCCGCGGCCGTACAGGGTGACACCGGCGCGCTCGCCCTCGTCGAGGAGTCCGCCGAGTACCTGGCGCGGGCGATCCTGAACCTCGTCAACCTGCTCGACCTCGACGAGGTCTACCTCGCGGGCCCGGGGTTCGCCACCGCCGGCGAGCGCTACCTGCGGGCGGTGCAGCGCGAGCTCCACGCGCACGCGGTGATGCGGGGCACGCATCCCGTGCACGTGGCGATGAGCGCCGTCGGCCGGGACGCCGCCGCGCTCGGCGCTGCCGCCGCCGTGCTCCACGCCCGGCTGACGCGGACCCGCGCCGGTCGCGGCTGACCCGGCGGCCCCGGCGGATCCCGCGACTCCGGCGCACCCGGCGGCGTCGGTCAGTCGAGCCGCACGACCCGCAGGTCCCGCCACCGCACGACCGCGCCCGGCCCCCACCGCTCATCCCCGAGCGCGGGGTCGTTGTCGTGCACCTCGAGTGCGATGTGCCCCGCGCGACCGAGCAGGGCGCGGACGGCCGCGCGGTCGAACCGGTCCGGTGGGAGCGCCCCGGTGTCGCACTCGGCGACGAGGAGCCCGTTGACCCAGGTCGTCAGCACCGGCCACTCCCCCACGCACCGGATCCGGAGCTCGTTCCAGTCGTCCCATCGCCACGCGGCGAGGAACGCCTCGGCGCTGGCGGCGTGCGTCAGCAGGGCCCGCTTCTCCGGCGTCACCGGCTCGCGGCTCGTCACCGGGTCGTCCTCGGTCAGACCGACCGCTCGCCCGCCAGCCTCGCGGACGGCGTCGACGGCGAACCCGACGGCGTGGAACCCGCCGATCCCGTTGCCGTAGAACCCGCCGATGGAGCCGGACGGCCGGTGGTCGACGAGCACCTGGTACCCCTGCGACCCGAGCGCCGAGGCTCGGAGCATGATCCCGGTGTCCGCGGGCCAGTCCGGTCGCACCAGCACCGTCAGGTCGACGTCACCGAACACCTCGTCGCTGACCAGGTAGCCGCCGAGTCCGCGGCGCTCCTGGCCACCCACGACGGCGCCGTCGACCACGGACCACGCACCACTCGTGGCGAGGGCGTCGCGGACCGCGGGTGACGCGGGGTCCGGTGCCGGGCCTCCCGGCCGTGCGGCCACGGGCGTGCGCGGGACGGCGTGCCAGCCGTCGAGCGTGACGCCGTCGAAGAGCGCGGTCGCGACGAACGACGGCGCGGATCGGCCGGGAGGGCCGGCGACGTCACGCACGCGACGTCACCCAGGGCTCGTTCGAGATCGTCACCGCCGTGCCGGTGCCAGCGGCCTCCTCGATGGCGAGCCCGACGTGGTGGTCGTGCAGGCCCTCGGCGAGCGGGTAGGGGCCCGGGGCCTCGTCGCGAGTCCATGCGCCGGTGCGCGTCAGCAGCTCGGCGACGGCGAGGTCGTCGTCCATGAGGCGTCCGCCCTCGTACAGGTTCCGCCACACCGGGCGCCCGTCGAGGCTGATGTGCGTCGTGTCGAGCCCCTCGTAGTCCATGCCGTGGCCGGTCTGCGCCCGCTCGAACCGCGACGTCACCGGGGTCGTGGCGTCGAGCATGCGCACGAGGGTCTCGTCGTGGAGCTCGCCCGTCGACCCGCGGACCGCCAGGTGGTCCGGACGCACCGGGTTCCACCACTGGTTGTCCGTGAAGTCGTAGAGCCCCGTGCGGCCGTCCCCGAGGTCGAGCGTCGACAGGATCGTCCGGGCCGGCTTCGGCTCCGTGTCGTGCGTCCAGCCGTCCGGCGTGATCGGGTCGACCAGGGGCGCGGTCGAGGTCACGGACCGCACGGTCACCGGCCCCGGGGCGACGTCGAGGAACCCGCGGATCATCGACACCGCGTGGTACAGGTGCGTCGAGCTGACGTGCACGGAGGTCGGGACACCGACCGCGCCGTCCCGCACCGCTGCCAGCCGAGCGGCGTGGAGCGGCATGAGCAGGTACTGCTCGGCGACCTGGACGAGGTCCGCCGCGCCGACGTCGGCCCAGAGCGACCGCATGCCGTCGAGGTCCGGCGCCGGCGGCGTCTCGGTGAGCACGGGGACCCCGCGTCCGACGAGCTCGCGGACGAGCCCGGGCGTCACCGGCCACGGGACGCTCGGGACGACGAACTCGGGACGCTCCGCGGCCAGGAGGTCGTCGAGCGTCCGCCAGGTCGGGACGCCCCACCGGCGCTCGAGTTCCGCCCCGGCCTCGGCTCGACGCGTCACCACACCGGTCACCCGGAACCGGTCGGGCAACAGCTGCGCCACCCGGAGGTAGACCTCGGTGCGCCACCCGTTGCCGACGAGCGCGTACCGGGTCGGTGCGACGGTCGGGAGGCGCTTGGTCGCGACCGCCGGGGTGCGCAGCGGTGGCTCAGCGGCGGCCGGGTCGGTGCGGTCCGTGTCGGTGGTGGTCATGCCTGGGCTCCTGACTGCTCGGTGGTGGTCGCGAGGGGGCCGCCGAGCACGCCGGCCAGCCAGCGGCCGCTCCGCTTGACGGTCCGCTGCTGGGTCGCGTAGTCGACGTGCACGATGCCGAAGCGGCGCGTGTACCCGAACGCCCACTCCCAGTTGTCGAGGAGGCTCCAGCAGAAGTACCCGCGGAGCGGGATCCCCTCGCGGACCGCGTCGGCGCACGCCGCGAGGTGCGCCTCGACGTACGCACGGCGCTCCTCGTCCTCGACGGCACCCGTCTCGTCGACCACGTCCTCGTAGGCCGCGCCGTTCTCGGTGACCGCGATCGGCAGCTCGGGTCGGAGCGCGTGGACCATGCGCAGGACGTCGACGAGGCCGTCCGGGTGGATCTCCCACCCCATCTGCGTGCGCGGTGCACCGGTGTCGACGGTCTCGACGAACTCGCTGCCCGGGTTCGCGCTCACCGCGCCGACGGCGCCACCGGCGTTGGTCGCCGCGCCGGTCCCGCCGCCGGCCCGCACGGTGTGCCGGCTGTAGTAGTTGACGCCCACGAAGTCGACGTCCGCCGCGATCTCGGCGGCGTCGGACGCGGGGTTCGCCGCGAACCAGTCCTGCTCCCCGAGGTCACGGACGACGTCCTCCGGGTAGTGGCCGAGGAGCAGCGGCTCGAGGAACAGCCGGTTCTGGAGGCCGTCGATGCGTCGGGCGGCGTCGCGGTCGTCGGCCGAGTCGGTCGCCGACCGCACCGAGTAGAGGTTGAGCGTGACCCCGACCTGCGCGGTCGGCCGGGCGGCAGCACGGATGGCCGGGACGGCACGCCCGTGCCCGAGCATCAGGTGGTGGGCCGCGTGCGCGGCACGGGTCCCGAGCTGCTTGCCCGGCGCATGCACACCGGACGCGTACCCGAGGAACGCCGAGCACCACGGCTCGTTCAGGGTGATCCAGTGGTCGACGAGGTCACCGAGGCCCGCGACGACGAGACCCGCGTACTCCGCGAACCGGTCCGCCGTGTCCCGCTCGAGCCAGCCGCCCCGCGCCTCGAGCGCGCTCGGGAGGTCCCAGTGGTACAGCGTGGCCCACGGGGTGATGCCCCGCTCGAGCAGTGACTCCGCGAGGCGGCGGTAGTGGTCGAGCCCCGCCTGGTTCGCCGGCCCGGTGCCGTCCGCCTGGATGCGCGGCCACGCGACCGAGAACCGGTACGCGTCGACGCCGAGGTCCGCCATGATCGCGACGTCCTCGCGGTATCGGCGGAGGTGGTCGTCGGCCGGGTCGCCCGTCGAGCCGTCGGTGATCGCGCCGGGGACGCGGGCGAAGTCGTCCCAGATGCTCGGTCCGCGGCCGTCGACGTCGACGGACCCCTCGACCTGGTACGCGGCCGTGGCGGTGCCGATGACGAAGTCGTCGGGCAGATCGCTCCTGGTGAACGCCACGTCAGGCCTCCTTGTCCGGGGCGCACCAGTCGCTGCCCTCGTTCTCGGTCACGGCGATGAGGACCTCGTCGCGCTTCACCCCGGCACCCACCAGCTCGTCGACCACGCACCCGTACATGCGCTGCTTGTCCTCGGGACCGTAGATGCGGGCGAGCAGGATCTGCACGAAGAGGATGTCGTTGCGGTCCGCGTTCGGGAACGTCCGTGAGTACACGAGCTCCCCGGGCTCGTGGAGCCGGAAGACCTGGAACAGGTCGTCCTCGGGCATCGCGAGCCCGTCGACGAGTCCCTTGTGGATGGCGGCGCTGATGGCCTCGCGACGTGGTGCGAGGGCCGCGTGCATGTCGACGCGGACGAGGGGCATGGTCTCCTGCTTCCCGGGCCCGCGTCGGTGCGGGCCCATGTCGTGGTGCTCGGCGCCTCAGCGGGCGTCGAGCCAGTGCTCCGGAGCCGGCCGGAGGGCGGCGAGTTCCACCCACAGGTCGTCCGGGAGGTCCGTGGTCGCGGCGTCGACGGTCGTCGCGATCCGCTCGGGTCGACTGAACCCGACGATCGTGCTCGCGACCGCCGGCTCCCGCACGGACGCGGCGAGCGCCGCCGTCGCGAGGTCGGTCCCGTACCGGTCGCAGACGTCGGCCATCGCGGTGATGGCGGCGCGAGTGGCCGGAGGCGCGGGGCGGTAGCCGTAGTCGGTCCGGCCACTCCGCGGTGCGGCGAGGATCCCCCCGCCGAACACGGCCGCGTTGACGACCGCGACGTCGGTCTCGGCCGCCCGGGCCACGAGCGACTCGGCGCTGCGGTCGACGAGCGTCAGGCGGTTGTGCACGAGGAGGACCTCGAACACCCCGAGGTCGAGGTACCGCCGCATGACGTGGACGTCCCCGCCCGCGAGGCCGATGTGCTCGACGACGCCCTCGTCCCGGAGGGCGACGAGCGTGTCGACCGCGCCACCCGGCGCCGTCATCGCGTCGAGGTCGTGGAACTCGGGGTCGTGGAGGTGCACGAGCGGCAGCCGGTCGATGCCGAGCCGCTCCTGGCTCTCGCGGACGGACGCGCGGACGCGGGCGCCCGAGTAGTCGCCGTCCCGGGCGTCCACCTTCGTGACGACGAGCACGTCGTCCGGCAGGCCGCCGGCGCGCGCGATGCCGAGGCCGATGCGCCGTTCGCTCGCGCCGCCCGAGTACCCGTTCGCGGTGTCGATCGTCCGGATCGGGCTGTGGAGGACCTGGTCGACGAGGGCGACCGCGTCGTCCTCCTCGACGGCATGGCCGAAGTTCTCCGGCATGCTGCCGAGGGGTGCCGCGCCGAGGGTGACCGCGGAGACGGTGAGCCCGGTCCTCCCGAGGGGCCGCATCCAGCCGCCCGGGGTCGCATCGAGGTCGGGATCGATCGTGGTACCGAGGTCGACCATCAGCTCTTCACCGCCCCGAGGGTCATGCCCGCGACGAACTGTCGCTGCATCCAGACGTACACGAGCACGACCGGCACGATCGACAGCGTCAGGCCGGCCGCGAGCGACGGCCAGTCGGTCTGGTACTGCCCGATGAGGCTGAACAGGACCGGCTGGAGCGGGAGTGCCCGCGTGTTCTGCAGCACCGTGTTCGCGATGAGGAACTCGTTCCACGTCGACAGGAACTGGAAGATGACGACCGTCGCGACCCCGGGCCGGGCCAACGGCAGGATCACCCGCCAGAACACCGTGAACTCGCCGGCACCGTCGATCCGCGCGGCCTGGACGAGTTCGTCGGGCAGGGTCTCGAAGAAGGCCCGCATGAGGAACATGGCGAACGGTGCCGAACTGCTGATGTAGAGCACGAGCAGGCCGAACTGGCTGTTGAGCAGCCCGATGTTCTTGAGTTGCAGGTAGAGCGGGATGATGAGCGCCGTCGACGGCATCATCAGGGTCGACAGGAGCGCGACGTAGAGGACGTTCTTGAACGGGAACCGGAGCTTGGCGAAGGCGTACCCGGTCATCGACGCGAACACGAGCACGCCCGCGACCGTCGCCGTGGTGATCCAGAGGCTGTTGAGGAAGTGCAGCCCGAAGTCCGTCGACGTCCACGCCGTGCCGTAGGCCCGCGTCGTGAGCATCGTCGGGAAGAACGGTCCGTTGAACACGGTGTTCTCCGGGCGGAGCGACGTCGCCAGCAGCCACAGCAGCGGGAACACCGTCACCGCGCAGATCGCCACGAGGATGATCGCCGCGACCGATCGGGCGTACGGGACCCGTCGGTGCCGCGGTGCCTGGTCGAGGCGGCGGACGTCGGTCCGGGACACCGGTTGCTTGATGGCGGTCATCGGGCGGCCCTCCTCGCGAGCACGATCTGGACGAGCACGGCGACGCCGCACAGGAGCATGACGACGACGCTGAAGGCACTGCCGTAGCCGAGTTGCGGCACGGACCCACCGGTGGACCCGAACGCGAGGCTGTACAGGTAGGTGCCGAACACCTCGGACTGGTGGCTCGGACCACCGCCGGTCATGACGAAGATGATGTCGAACACCTTGAAGCCGTTCATCAGGTTCAGGCTGATCACGATCGCCGTCACGATCCGGAGGCCCGGGATCGTCACGAACCGGAACTGCTGGAACCGGGACGCGCCGTCGACCTCGGCGGCCTCGTAGAGCGAGGGGTCGATGCCCTGGATGCCGGCGAAGAAGATGAGCATGTTCATGCCTATCGCCATCCAGAGTGACACCGCGATGATCGCCGGCAGCACGAGCGACGGGGTCGACAGCCAGTTCGCGGCGAGACTGCCGAGCCCGAGCCCGCGGAGCGTCCGGTTGAGCGTGCCGATGTTCGGGTCGTAGATGAGCTTCCACAGCGCACCCGAGACGACGAACGACACCAGGCCGGGGACGAACAGGATCGTCCGGACCACGACGCTGAGGCCCTTCCACACGTTCGCGACGAGCACCGCGATCACGAGCGGGATCGCGGTCTGGAGGACCGTGGTCACGATCGCGTAGAGCACGGTCACGACGAACGCGTGACGGGCGACCGGGTCGTTCGCCATGCGCGTGTAGTTGTCGAGCCCGATGAACTGCGGGATCCCGAAGCCGCTCCACCGCGTCAGCGACAGGTAGGCGGCGTAGAGGATCGGCCAGCCGACGAACGCCGCGAACAGCAGGACGGTCGGCGCGACGAAGGTGTACCCGGAGACCCACTCCCAGCGGCGGAGGCGAGCGGAGCCTCCCGCTCGTCCCCGGCCGCGGTTCCGGCCCGGGCCACCGCCCCGACCCGTGCCGCGGGGACCGCGCCCACGCTGGCCCATCTCGTCCGACCGTCCCGCCCGCTCCGGCCGGAGCACATTGGTGACGGCCATGTCAGCCCTTCGCGTTGAGGACGGCGGCCTGCATCTGCTTGGCGACCTCGGCCGGCGAGGCGGTCTGGTCGAAGATCTTGCCGAGGGGGTCACCGGCCGCGCTCGATCCCGCGCCGAACGGGATGTGCGGGCAGCCGTCGGGGAGCCACGACGTCATGAGCTTGATGTGCGGGTCGCTCACGCGGTCCGCGGCGCTCTTGGTCGACGGCATGCTCAGCGAGTCGTTCATGAGCTGCGAGTACTGGGCCGGCTCGTACATGAACTTGAGGAACTCGATCGCGGCGTCCTTGGCCTTGCTCGTCGCGGACACCGCCCAACCGGCTCCGGCCTGGTCGGCGGTCCAGTGTCGGGCCCCGCTCTTGATCGCCGGGGTCCGCATGATCTTGTACTTGTCGAGGAACGCCTTGGGGGCGTCCTGCGCGAGTGACTGCGGGATCCAGGACCCGGCGAACAGCATGGCCGCACCCCCCGTGTAGAACAGCTGGGTCGCCTGGTCGCCCGACGTGCCCGTCGTGCCCTTCTGGAACACGCCCGCCTTGACGATCCGGTCGTTGAGCTGGAGCGCCTCGAGCACGGGCTTGTTCGTGTACGCGTAGCCCTTCTCGAGCTGGTCGAGCTTGAGGTAGTACGTCGGGTCGTCGGTCACCTGGGTGATGAGCGGGAGGAAGAAGTCGAGCGCGCTCGTCGTCGGGTTCGCGCTGAACGCGACGGTGGACTTGCCCGTGGCGTCGATCTTCGCGGCGGCGGCGATGAGGTCGTCCCAGGTCTCCGGCTCCCCGTCCACACCCGCGGCGCTCAGCATGTCCGGGTCGTAGAACAGGCCGAACGTCTGCGCCATGAACCCGAGCGCGTACTGCTTGCCGTTCTTCGTGTACTCCTGGTTGTTCGACGAGAAGAAGTCCTTGAAGAAGCCGGACCCGAGCTCCTTGCGCAGGTCCGCCGAGATCCCCTGTTCGCCGTAGGTGATGGCGCGGACGTGGGGGGCGAAGATCTCGGGCACGTCACCACCCGAGACGGCCGCGGTGAGCGCCGGGAGGTACTGGTCCGGCGTCCCGAAGATCCGGTTCTGGATCTTGATGTTCGGGTGCTTCTTCTCGAACGCGGCGATCACCTTGGGGAACACGTCCCGCTGGCCCGTGTACCAGCTCCACATGCGGACGGTCGTGGTGCCGCTCGACGAGGCGGAGGACCCCGAGGAGCAGGCCGCCAGCAGTTCCGCGAGGGCGACGCTCGCGACGCCGGCGCCGCCGTAGCGGAACAGGGTGCGCCTGCTGATGCCCCGGCCGATCGCCTCAGCAGCGGCGCGCGTGTCGGTGTCGTGCATGGTCTCTCCTTTGAGATAGCCGAACCGCTCCCGCTGCTCTGCGGGAGCCCGTGCGGACTTTCTATCCCAAAGTAACGAAGTCTGTCAACGGATTCGGACGACGACGAGGGCGGGGTCCGTCGGACCCCGCCCTCGTGCTGCCGCGGCTCGTGCCGCTGGCTCGTGCCGCCGCGCCTACGCCTCGATGACCACCGGCACGATCATCGGTCGCCGCCGGTGCTTCGTGTTCACCCAGCGCCCCACCGTGCGACGGACGGCCTGCGTGAACGCGTGCTGGTCACCCGCGCCGTTCGCCGCCGTGTCGGCGAGCGCCCGGACGATCTGCGGCCGGACCTCGTCGAACACGGAGTCGTCCTCGGCGAACCCGCGCGACTGGATCTCCGGGCCGACGATGCACTGGCCGGTGGTGAAGTCGACGGCGCAGAAGATCGAGATGAAGCCCTCTTCCGCCAGCACACGCCGGTCCTTGAGGTCCGCGTCCGTGATCTCGCCGACGGTCGACCCGTCCACGTAGACGTAGCCGAGGTCGAGTTGCCCGGCCACGCGGACCACGCCGTCCTTGAGGTCGACGACGGTGCCGTCCTCGCCGAGGATCACGTTGCGCGGCGGGACCCCCGTCTGGATCGCCAGGTCGGCGCTCGCGTACAGGTGGCGGTGCTCACCGTGCACGGGCATGACGTTCCGCGGCCGCAGGATGTTGTAGCAGTACAGGAGCTCGCCCGCGGAGGCGTGGCCCGACACGTGCACCTTCGCGTTGCCCTTGTGGACGACCTTGGCGCCGAGCTTCGTCAGCCCGTCGATCACCCGGTAGACGGCGTTCTCGTTGCCGGGGATGAGGCTCGACGCGAGGATGACGGTGTCCCCCTCGCCGATCTCGATCTGGTGCTCGAGGTTCGCCATGCGCGCGAGCACGGCCATCGGCTCGCCCTGGGACCCCGTCGACATGTAGACGATGCGGTCGTCCGGCAGGTCCTTGGCCTTCTTGGCGTCGATGAGGACGTCGTCCGGCACCCGGAGGTACCCGAGCTCGGCCGCGATCGTCATGTTCCGGACCATCGACCGGCCCATGAACGCCACCCGGCGGTTGTTCGCCGCGGCGGCGTCGAGCACCTGCTGCACGCGGTGGACGTGGCTCGAGAAGCTCGCCACGACGACGCGGCGGCGTGCGCGGGCGATGACGCTCTCGAGCACCGGCCCGATGTCACGCTCGGGCGCGGTGAACCCCGGGACGTCCGCGTTCGTGGAGTCCGGCAGGAACAGATCGACCCCGGCTTCGCCGAGTCGGGCGAACGCGCGCAGGTCCGTGATGCGGTCGTCGAGCGGGAGCTGGTCCATCTTGAAGTCCCCGGTGTGGAGCACACGGCCCGCCGGAGTGGTGATGGCGACGGCGAGCGCGTCCGGGATGGAGTGGTTCACGGCCACGAACTCGAGGTGGAACGGGCCGAGCTGCTCGACCTGGTCCTCGCGCACCGTCAGCGTGTACGGCTTGATCCGGTGCTCCTTGAGCTTCGCCTCGACGAGCGCGAGCGTCAGGGTGGACCCGATGAGCGGGATGTCCTGCCGGAGCTTGAGCAGGTACGGCACGGCGCCGATGTGGTCCTCGTGCCCGTGCGTCAGGACCACGCCGAGGACGTCGTCGAGGCGATCGCGGATCGGGGTGAAGTCCGGCAGGATCAGGTCCACGCCGGGCTGGTGCTCCTCGGGGAACAGCACGCCGGCGTCGACGACGAGCAGCTTGCCGTCGAACTCGTACACGGTCATGTTGCGGCCGATCTCGCCGAGTCCCCCGACGGGGATCACGCGGAGGGTGCCGGGTTCGAGCGGCTGCGGCTCGGAGGTCTTCGTGGGCATCTGGTCCTGACGGGTGTGGGCGGCGCACCGGGTGCGCCGCGGGTGGTCAACGGGTGGTGCCTGGCACCTTGGGCAGCGCGCCGCCGGCCGCCGCGTTGCGGTCCGGGCGGAAGTTGGAGAAGTCGGCGCCGGGGATGTCGCGCACGAACTCGAGTTCGGCCTCGATGACGGCGGCCTCGGACTCCTCCGGGCCGACGAGCGGCAGGCGCACCCGCGGGCTCGCGATCCGACCGAGGCCGTGCAGGATGTACTTCGCCGCGACGGTGCCGGGCACGTGCGTCATGACGGCGCGGACCAGGGGCTCGAGCCGCTGGTGCTCGGCCGTCGCCGCCGCGAGGTCGCCCCGGTTCACCGCGTCGACGATCGTGCGGTACGGTGCCGCCGCGATGTTCGCCGTCACGCCGATCAGACCGGTCGCCCCGATCGCCAGGTGCGGCAGCACGTTGGCGTCGTCGCCCGAGAAGTACATGAGGTCGGTGTTGTTGAGCACCCGGCTGACCTCGCTGAAGGAGCCCTTGGCGTCCTTCACCGCGACGATGTTCGGGTGCTTCGAGGCACGGACGATCGTGTCGTACATGATCGGGACGCCGGTCCGGCCCGGGATGTCGTAGAGGATCACCGGCAGGTCGGTGGCGTCCGCGATCATCCGGAAATGCGTCAGGACGCCGGCCTGGGTCGGCTTGTTGTAGTAGGGCGTGACGATCATGACGCCGTCAGCGCCGGCGCGCTCGCTCTGCTTGTACAGCTGCATCGCGTGCGCGGTCTCGTTCGAGCCACCACCCGTGATGATCTTCGCGCGGCCCGCCGCGACCGACTTGCCGACCTCGACGAGCCGGAGCTTCTCGGGGTCCGTGAGCGTCGAGGTCTCGCCCGTGGTGCCGGTCACGACGATGCCGTCGGCACCCGCCGTGATGCAGTCGTCGATGTGCCGTTCGACGCCCGGCCAGTCCACCTCGCCGTCGGCGGTGAACGGCGTCACGAGCGCGACGAGGACCTGACCGAAGGGATTCTCACGCGAGGACACGCGAACCAGCGTACCGGCAGCGCTCATCCACCGGGACCAGCGGTCGGGAGGCCCGGACCGGCTCAGGCACGACGGCGCGACTCGACGAAGCGGTAGCGCAGACCCGTCCGCGACGTCAGCCACTCCGTCGCCGAGGGCGTGGCGGCGACCGTGTGCCAGTCGGGTCCGAGCTCGGGCGCCGTGGTGTCCCCGTCGACGTCGAGGTCGATCACGGTCTCGAGGACGCGGTCCGCTCGGGACAGCGCCGCCTCGTACACCTGCGCGCCGCCGATCACCCATGTGGGCCCGTCCGCGGCCACCGTGAGGGCGGTGTCGACGTCGTGGACGACCTCGGCGCCGTCCGCCGACCACGACCGGTCGCGGGTCAGCACGACGTTGCGGCGCCCGGGCAGTGGCCGGAACCGCGGCGGGAGCGAGTCCCATGTGCGCCGTCCCATGACCACGGTCGCCCCGTTCGTCACCCGGCGGAACTCGGCCTGGTCCTCCGGGAGGTGCCAGGGGATGTCCCCGTCGGCACCGATCACGCCGTCGCGCGAGCGCGCCCAGATGAGGCCGACCTCGCCCCGGGGCATCAGACGGCGACCGCGCCGCGGATCGTCGGGTGGTGCGCGTAGTCGACGAGCTCGAAGTCCTCGTACTCGTAGGCGTCGATGCCGTCGCGCGGGGCGATCCGGAGCTGCGGCGGCGCGTACGCGGTCCGCGCGAGCTGCTCGCGTACCTGCTCGACGTGGTTGTCGTAGATGTGGCAGTCGCCGCCGGTCCACACGAAGTCGCCGACCTCGAGCCCGGCCTGCGCGGCCACCATGTGCGTCAGGAGCGCGTAGCTGGCGATGTTGAACGGGACACCGAGGAACATGTCGGCGCTCCGCTGGTACAGCTGGCACGAGAGCTTGCCGTCGACGACGTGGAACTGGAAGAACGCGTGGCACGGCGCGAGGGCCATCGACGGGATGTCGGCGACGTTCCACGCCGACACGATGAGCCGCCGCGAATCAGGGTTCGTCCGGATCTGCTCGATGACCTCGGCGATCTGGTCGACGTGGTCGCCCGAAGGCGTGGGCCACGAGCGCCACTGCACGCCGTACACGGGACCGAGCTCGCCGTCCGCGTCGGCCCACTCGTTCCAGATCCGCACGCCGTGCTCCTGCAACCACCGCACGTTCGACTCGCCGCGGAGGAACCACAGCAGCTCGTACGCGACGGACTTGAAGTGGACGCGCTTGGTCGTGACCAGGGGGAACCCCTGCGCGAGGTCGAACCGCAGCTGCGCGCCGAACAGGCTCCGCGTGCCGGTGCCGGTGCGATCGCCCTTCGGCACGCCCTCGTCCAGCACCTTCCGGAGCAGGTCCTCGTACGGGGTGGCGACGGACGGGTCGGGCTGCTTGACGGAGGTCGGCGACGCGGTGTCGGTCATGGCTCCGAGCCTACGGGCGACCACCGTCCTCCGCGAGCGGCGGCAGGGCGACCGGCGGTAGGGCGAGCCAGCGGCGGCAGGGCGACCGGCGGTAGGCCGAGCGATCAGCGGCAGGGCGACCGGCGGGCGAGCGTGACCCGATCCGGCGGGGGCGCGTCGGGCCTCCCGGTCGCGCGTCGGTCGTCGTCGGTACGGTGGGGCGGTCGAAGGAGGACCCATGGCGGACGCCCCGCTCTCCGTGCTCGTGGCCGGCGCGTCCGGCTTCATCGGCACGCCGCTCGTGGCCGCCCTGCGCGCCGCGGGGCACCACGTGACGACGCTCGTGCGTCGCGAGCCGACGTCGCCGTACGAGTTCCGGTGGCAGCCCGGCGTCGCCGACCTCGACCCCGCGGTCGTCGACGGTGCCGACGTCGTGGTGAACCTGGCGGGCGCGAGCATCGCCCGGCTGCCGTGGACGGCCGCGCGACGACGCGCCGTCCGGTCCTCGCGCCTCGACGCGACCCGGACCCTCGTCACCGCGATGCAGCGCGCGGCGACGCCGCCCCACGCGTTCCTCAGCGGCTCCGCGTCCGGGTACTACGGCGACCGCCCCGCCGACCGGCTCATCGAGTCCGCCGACCCCGGCGCGGGGTTCCTCGCCGAGGTCTGCACCGCGTGGGAGGCCGCGGCCTCCGAGGCACCCTCCACGACCCGGACGGTCCTGCTCCGCACCGGGCTCGTGCTCGGGCCGGACGGCGGCGCGCTCGCCCCCGTGCTGCCCCTCACCCGACTCGGACTCGGATCGCGGCTCGGCACCGGCGGCCAGTACTGGCCCTGGATCTCGCTCGAGGACGAGGTCGCCGCGATCGTGCACCTCTGCTCGTCCGAGGTCGCCGGGCCGGTGAACCTCGCCGGCCCCACACCGGCGCTCGCCGACCACGTCCTCCGGCGCGTCGCGCAGGACCTGCACCGACCGTACGCGCTCACGGTGCCCGAGACGGTCCTGCGCCTGGCGCTCCGCGACGCCGCGGACGAACTCCTGCTCGCGAGCCAGCTGCTCGTCCCGGCGGTGCTCCAGGCCGACGGCTACACGTTCCGGCACGAGACGGTGGAGCAGGCGGTCGACGCGCTGCTCGGCTGACATCCGGCCGCGGGCCGCGGACGGCACGCCGCGGACGGCAGGTCAGTGACCGGCCGACAGCCGGAGTGCCGTGCGCATCGCGTCGCGAGCGCGGCGCCGGTCGCCCGCGGCGTCGTACAGGACTCCGAGGCGGAACCACGCCCGCCAGTCCTCGGGCGCCGCCTGGACGGCGTCGCGGTAGCGCGCGAACAGCGCGTCGGCCGCCGCGCGGTCCGGGCGGCCCGACGGCCGGAGCGGGACGACGTCGTCGGGGGCGCCGCCCTCACGCTCGAGTCGGGTGGCGAGCCGCGTGACGCGGAAGCCGAACCGCAGCTCGAGCACGAGGAGCACGGCGCCGATCGCGGCCACGACGAGCAACGCGACCCCGATCCCGACACCGATGCCGAGCCCGGTCGCGATGAACGCCACCGCGCGCTGACCGACGAGCACGAGGTACAGGACGAGGAGCGCGGCGATGAGCGCGACGCCGGCGAAGCGCGAGCGCACGTCAGGCGATGCCGAGGACGCTGTCGAGCCCGACCGTCAGCCCCCGGAGGGAGGGCACGGCACGGAGCGCGGCGCGGACACCCGGCGTGTAGGCGACATCGTCCGTCGTGTCGTGCCGGATCGTCAGGGTCTCGCCGACGCCGCTGAGCACGACGTCCTGCTGGGCCCGGACGCCCGGTAGCCGGAGGCTGTGCACCGGCACGCTCGCCACCTGCTGTCCCCGCGCGCGCTGGTCCACGTGCGGCGCCGCGACCGGCCCCACGTCGCGTCGGGCCTCGGCGATGCGTTCCGCGGTCCGGACGGCCGTCCCCGACGGCGAGTCGACCTTCGCCGCGTGGTGGGCCTCGACGATCTCGACCGCGTCGAACCAAGGCGCCGCGATCGTCGCGAGGTGCGTCGCGAGCACGGAGCCGATCGAGAAGTTCGGGACCACCATCGCCCCCTGCTCCGGCCGGTCCCCGAGCACGGCGCGGAGGTGCGCGAGTCGGTCCGCGGACCACCCCGAGGTGCCGACGAGGACGTTGGCACCGCTCGCGAGCGCGGCCTCGACGATCGCCGGGCTCCGCGCCGGCACCGTGACGTCGACCACGACGCGAGCGCCGGCGAAGACGTCCGGACCGGCGTCCTCCACGTGGTCCCTCGACCCGAGCGAGGCGACGAGGTCGAACCCGTCGAGCGCCTCCACGACCGAGACGACGAGGCGACCGAGGCGACCGGATGCACCGACCACGGCGACGGGGATGCTCATGGGCCCATCCAACCATCCCCCGGTCCGCCCGTAGGATCGGGAGGTGGTCTCCGTGCGCGCCGTCCCCGCCGATCTGCCCGATGTCGACGTCCTGCTCGACCACTACCTCGACGAGCGAGCCGCGACGTTCCCCGTCGCGCAGGGGTCGTACCGACGCAAGCGGACCGACCCGCGCGAGTTCGTCCCGCCGCACGGCACCTTCGTGGTCGCACACGACGGCGAGGACGCCGTCGGCTGCGGCGGCCTCCGGCGCATCGACGACGACGACGAGGACGTCCGGTTCGAGGTCAAACACGTGTTCGTCGAGCCCGCCGCGCGAGGGGCGGGGGTCGCGACCGCGATCATGGACGCGCTCGAGCGCGCTGCCGTCGACCTCGGCGCCACGAGCGTCGTCCTCGACACGAACGACAGTCTCGTCGCCGCCGGCGCCATGTACCGCGGCCGCGGGTACGAGCGGATCGCGCCGTACAACGACAACCCGAACGCGACCGCCTGGTACCGGCGGCGGGTCGGCTGACCGTCAGAGCGGCTGCGGGACCGGGAGGCCCGTCCGCAGTTCGACGGGCAGGTGCGCCGTGTCGTTCAGGGTCACCAGCTCCGGCGGCTTCGCCGACCGGACGCGGACGATGGTGAGCGCGGTGTGGGCGACGCTCGTCCCCATCCAGCGCCAGTCCGGCGCCTGGAACACCTCGCGCACGAACCAGGCGATCACCGCGTTGTGGGTGATGAGGAGGTCGTGGCGGTCCTCGATGGAGGGCGTGAACCACTCGGCGACGGCGTCACCCATCTGGGCCTGGCCGGCCGCGATCTCCTCTTCCGTCACGCCGCCGAAGAAGCTCCGGTAGGCGTGCGGCATCTCGGACGTCGGGCCCGAGGGCACGCAGTCGAACAGGAGCGTCGATGCCTCGGGCCCGATCGCCGGGAGCCGTTCACGCATGATCCTGGCGGTCTCGGCCGGCGCTTCGAGCGGCGAGTGGCAGACGGAGTCGAACGGGATCCCGCCGAGACGGTCCGCGATGAGCGTCGCCTGCCGCTTGCCACGCTCGGAGAGCTTGCCGTCGCGCAGGCCGTGCTCGGCGTCCTGGTGTTCCCCGTGCCGGACGAGGTAGAGGTAGTGCGACATGCCGGACCGGTCAGACGTCGTCCGCGCCGGGAGCGCCCTCGAGGTCGGCGCGGTCGACGGCGCCGACCACGCTCGTGACCACGGGGCGGGTCAACAGGTCGCGCGCGAGGTCGAGGACGTCGTCGGTGCTCACGCGATCGACGCGCTCGAGGGCCGTCGCGAGGTCCGTGAACTCCCCCACCCCGAGCTCGGAGCGGCCGAGCCGCGTCATGCGCGCGTCCGTGTCCTCGAGCGACAGCGTCAGCGCGCCCTCGATCTGGCCCTTCGCACGCGCGAGCTCGTCGGCTGAGATCCCGCTGTCCGTCATCTTGCGGAACTCGTCATCGACGATGCCGAGCAGCGCCCCGACGTTGTCGGGCGCACAACCGGCGTAGACCCCGAACGCGCCGTTGTCGAGGTACGCCGGGGCGAACGAGGACACGGCGTACGCCAGACCGCGGCGCTCGCGGACCTCTTGGAACAGGCGCGAGGACATGCCCCCACCGAGCACCGCGTTGAGCACGCTGAGCACCGGGCGGCGGTCGTCGCGGAGGTCGAGCCCGTGTGAACCCCGGATGAGGCTGACCTGTTCGGTGGGACGACGGATGAGTTCCAGGCGGGACTCGACGCCCTCCGCCGGGACCTCGGCCGAGCGACGGGCGTTCGGGGTGGCCGGCGGGACGTCCCCGAAGGCCGCCGCGACGAGTTCGACGAGCTGGTCGTGGTCGACCGCGCCCGCGGCCGTGACAACGATGCCGCTCGGCATGTAGTGCTGCCGGTAGTGGTCCAAGACCTCATCGCGCTCGACCGCACGGATGCTGTCCGGCGTGCCACCGATCGGACGCCCGAGCGCGTGGCCGGCGAAGGCGGCGGCGAAGAAGGCCTCGCCCGCGAGGTCGGCCGGGTCGTCGGCAGCCATCGCGAGCTCCTCGAGGATCACCCCGCGCTCCACGTCGAAGGCCTCCGGGTCGAGGACCGAGTTCGTCACCATGTCGCCGATCACGGCCACGGCCATCGGGACGTCGAGGTCCCGGACGCGGGCGTAGTAGCAGGTGTACTCCTTGGCGGTCGCCGCGTTGTGCTCGCCGCCGACCGAGTCGAACGCCACGGCGATGTCCAACGCGCTGCGTTCGCGTGTGCCCTTGAAGAGCAGGTGCTCGAGGAAGTGGGTCGAGCCGTACTGGCCGGGTTGCTCGTCGCGCGAACCGACCCCCACCCAGTACCCGATGCTCGTCGACCGCGCAGACGGGACGGCCTCGGTGAGCACGCGGACGCCCGAGGCGAGGACCGAACGCCGGACGAGGGTCCCCCCTGCGGTCGGGAAGGCGGTCTCCGGCGCTTCGAGCGGCAACGGCACGGGGCGGTTCATCGCGTCGAGCCTACTGAGTCTCCACGGACGTGACTCAGGAACGGCCTGCGCTTGTGGACAGCCCGCGGATGACCCGGGAACGGGGTACACACGATGCGGACATACGGACTCGTCTGTCTGTCCTCCTCGTGCTACAATGACGGCACCGGAACGGCACCGCCCCCTCGATGCCGGTCCGGCGGCTACCGGACAACCGGGTCCTGGTGCGACACACGTCCCCCCGCGGTGTCGCGACAGCCGACGTTGTCCCGAGGAGCCACGCTGTGACGGTCGATTCCCCCCAACCGACCGTCCAGCGTCTCCCGGGACCGACGACACCCGGGTCGAGCGAAGCTCCCCGGACCGGCACCGCGCGTCCGACCGGCGGCGCGAAGCTCCGGATCCTCGAGACGGCGGCCCGGCTCTTCTACGAAGAGGGCATCCGTGGCGTCGGCGTCGACCGGCTCATCGCCGAGGCGAGCGTGACGAAGGCGACCTTCTACAAGCACTACGGCTCGAAGGACAACCTGATCCTCGCCTACGTGCGGAGCCGGCACGAGCAGGTCAAGCAGGCGATGGACACCATCATCGCCGAGGCACCCGACGCACGGACTGCGGTCGGCACCTGGGTCGACACCGTCGTGGACACCACCAACGACCCCGACTTCCGGGGCTGCGCGTTCCTCAACGCCGCGGCGGAGTACCACGACCCCCGGCACCCCGTCCGTGAGGTCGTGTCGGCCCACCGCGACTGGTACACCGATCAGCTCGCCGAGCTCCTGCAGCAGGCCGGCCACCCGCTCCCGGGCGACGGCGCCGACGAGCTCATGCTCGCGCGTGACGGCGCGATGGTGGGGTCGTACGCCGGGGACACGATCGCGGCGTGCGCTGCTCTGGGCCGCGTGGCGAGTCGCGTGCTCGGCACCGACGCGCCCGCCGCCTGACCTGCCGCCCGGCCGCCGTGCCGCCCGGCCGCCGTGCCGCCCGGCCGCCGTGCCGCCCGGCCGCCCGGCGCCTCTCCCGCCGAGATCGCAGTCGTTGCCGCTCTGCCGCGGGGCGGAGCGGCAACGTCTGCGATCTCGCGGTGTCCGGACGGCGGCCGGAGGACGGCGGCCGGAGGACGGCGGCCGGAGGACGGCGGCCGGACCGCAGACGCGGAACGGCCGCCGGCCCCCCAGGGGACCGACGGCCGTTCCGTCGAGCGCGAGCGTCAGACCGTGGCGCCCTCGGCGTCCGCGGACTCGGTCGCCGTGTCGGCCTCCTCGGCGATCACGGGCGCGAGCGACAGCTTGCCGCGGTCGTCGACCTTCGTGACCTCGACGAGGACCTTCTGGCCGACCCCGAGGACGTCCTCGACGTTCTCGACGCGCTTGCCACCGGCGAGCTTGCGGACCTCGGACACGTGGAGGAGTCCGTCTCGGCCCGGGAGGAGCGAGACGAACGCACCGAACGTGGCGATCTTGACGACCGTCCCGAGGAACTGGTCGCCGATCTCCGGGTTGGTCGGGTTCGCGATCGCGTTGACCTGGGCACGGGCCGCCTCGGCCGAGGGACCGTCGACCGCACCGATGTACACGGTGCCGTCGTCCTCGATCGAGATGTCCGCGCCGGTCTCGTCCTGGATCCCGTTGATCGTCTTGCCCTTCGGGCCGATCAGCTCGCCGATCTTGTCGACCGGGATCTGGACGCTGATGACGCGCGGCGCGGTGTCGGCCATCTCGTCGGGGGCGTCGATCGCCTCGGTGAGGACACCGAGGATCGCGGAACGGGCCTCCTTGGCCTGCTTCAGGGCAGCGTCGAGGACCGACGACGGGATGCCGTCGAGCTTCGTGTCGAGCTGGATCGCCGTGACGAACTCGCTCGTGCCGGCGACCTTGAAGTCCATGTCACCGAGGGCGTCCTCGGCACCGAGGATGTCGGTCAGCGCCGCGTAGCGGGTCTGACCGTCGACGGTGTCGGAGACGAGGCCCATCGCGATGCCCGCGACCGGCGCGCGCAGCGGCACACCGGCGTTGAGAAGCGACAGGGTCGAGGCGCACACGGAGCCCATCGAGGTGGAGCCGTTCGACCCGAGGGCCTCGGACACCTGACGGATGGCGTAGGGGAACTCCTCGCGGCTCGGCAGGACCGGCACGAGGGCCCGCTCGGCGAGGAAGCCGTGTCCGATCTCGCGACGCTTCGGCGAACCGACGCGGCCGGTCTCACCGGTCGAGTAGGGCGGGAAGTTGTAGTGGTGCAGGTAGCGCTTCTTCGTGACCGGGCTCAGGGAGTCGATCTGCTGCTCCATCTTGAGCATGTTCAGCGTCGTGACCCCGAGGATCTGGGTCTCGCCGCGCTGGAAGATCGCCGAACCGTGGACGCGCGGGATGACCGCGACCTCGGCGTCGAGCGGACGGATGTCGGCGAGGCCGCGGCCGTCCATGCGGACCTGCTCGGTGAGGATCCGGCCGCGCACGACCTTCTTCGTCACCGACTTGTAGGCGGCGGAGACCTGACCGTTGGCCTCGGCAGGCAGGGTGCCGGCCTCGACCTGGGCCGCGACGGCCTCCTTGACGCGCGCCTTGAGGGCATCGTCGGCGTCCTGACGCTCGAGCTTGCCGGCGATCTGGTACACACCCTTGAGCTCGTCGAGGGCGAGCCCCTCGACCGCCGCGTAGACCTCGTCGGAGTACGCCGGGAACACCGGGTAGTCCTGGATCTCCTTGGCGGACTGCGCGGCCATCTTCGCCTGGGCCTCGACGAGGACCTTGAGGAACGGCTTGGCGGCCTCGAGGCCCTGCGCCACGACGGACTCGTCCGGCTTGACGGCGCCACCCTGGATGAGGCCCCAGCTGTTCTCGGTGGCCTCCGCCTCGACCATCATGATCGCGACGTCCTCGTTGCCGGCCTCGTCGGTGACGACCCGGCCGGCGACGGTCAGGTCGAACACAGCCTGCTCGAGCTGCGAGTGCTTCGGGAACGCGACCCACTGGCCGTCGATGAGCGCGAGGCGCACACCGGCGATCGGGCCGGAGAACGGCAGACCGGAGATCTGCGTGGAGGCCGACGCCGCGTTGATCGCGAGGGCGTCGTAGAACTCGTCCGGCGCGATGCTCAGGACCGTGATGACGATCTGGACCTCGTTGCGGAGCCCGTCGACGAACGACGGACGGAGCGGGCGGTCGATGAGCCGGCAGACCAGGATGGCCTCGGTCGACGGTCGGCCCTCGCGGCGGAAGAACGAGCCGGGGATCTTGCCGGCGGCGTAGGAGCGCTCCTCGACGTCGACGGTGAGCGGGAAGAAGTCGAAGCCCTCCCGCGGGTGCTTGCCGGCGCTCGTGGCGCTCAGCAGCATGGTCTCGTCGTCCAGGTACGCGGCGACGGCGCCCTGCGCCTGCTGCGCGAGACGACCGGTCTCGAACCGGACGGTACGGGTACCGAAGCGACCGTTGTCGATCACTGCCTCGGCGAACTTGATCTCGGGACCCTCCAAAGGGGTGCCTCCTCGTGTGCGTGACGGCCACGCACACTCGTCGAGCGTGCGTGGTGGTGTCGGCGTCGTGGTCGACGCCGCATGGTGTGTGTGCAGCAGGGCCGGGGGTCGAGGGCACGGTGTGCACGTGCGCCCACACGACAGCGGGACGCATGCCTGGCCAGCAGTAGAAATCCACGGCGCCGCTCGCCCCGCGTGGGGGGCGGTCCCGTAGGTCACCACCGATGACCAGCTTCGTGCCGGCCTGCTCCGGTTGGTTCCAGATCGATGACGGATACGTCACCGACGGTCTCGAGCCTAGCATCCGGGTCCGCCGCTCCGGCATGGCTCGCGGCGAACACGCGGTGGGTCGTTAGCCTGGGCCCATGCGTCACTCCTCCCCCACGCGTGCCGCCGCGCCCGGACGTGCGCGCCGTCGGCTGCTCGTGACGGGCCTCACCCTGACCGTGTGCGCGTTCGTCGCGCCGGTCGTCGGAGCCCTCCCGGCCCAGGCCACGACCTACCCGTCGTGGGCGGACGTCCAGGCGGCGAAGGGCAACCAGGCGGCCACGCAGGCCGAGGTCGCGAAGGTGCAGGACGCGCTCAAGGGCCTCCAGTCGGTGGCCGCGCAGAAGTCCGCCGCCGCGCTCACCGCGTCGGCCCAGGCCGCCGCGGCCGAGTCCGACCTCCGGGCGGCGACCCAGACGGCCGACGACCTGACCGCCAGGGCAGCGGCCGCCGCCGAGACCGCGGCGCGCGCTAAGGACCGGGCGGGGCAGCTCGCCGCGCACCTCTACCGCTCGGGCGACAGCGACACGATCACGAGCCGCATCGTCGGTTCCAAGAAGCCCCAGGACCTCCTGTACCAGCTCGGCACCCTCGACCAGTTGTCGGACACGTGGGCCGGTGTGATGAGCGACGCGAGCGTGGCGGCGAACACGGCCACGTCCCTCCACGACCAGGCGCAGCGGGCCGAGGCGGAGCGCCAGCGCCTCGCCGACGCCGCGGAGACCAAGTCGACGGCGGCGGACGCCGCGGAGGCAGCGGCGAACGCCGCGGTGTCGAGCACGCAGCAGCACAGCGACGAGCTGTACGCGCAGCTCGCCACCCTCAAGGACACGACGGCGAAGGTCGAGCGGCAGTACGCGATCGGCCAGGCCGTGGCCGCCCAGGTCGCGGCCCAGAAGCGGGCCGCGCAGCTCGCTGCGGAGCGCGCGGCCGCCCAACGCGCCACGTCCGCCGTCGCGGCGGCCGCGCCCACGACGTCGTACCCGGATCCGTCCGGCGTCGGCGCGGACCCCGCGGGCGCGCAGGCGTACGCGCGAGGCGCGATCGGTGCCTACGGCTGGGGTTCCGACCAGTTCTCGTGCCTCGTGTCGCTGTGGACGCAGGAGTCGGGCTGGCGGGCGAACGCCCTCAACGTCTCGAGCGGCGCCTACGGCATCCCGCAAGCACTGCCCGCGTCGAAGATGGCCACGGCGGGCGCGGACTGGCGGACGAACCAGGACACCCAGATCAACTGGGGCCTGGCGTACATCAAGGACGCGTACGGCAGCCCGTGCGCCGCGTGGAACCACGAGATGAGCGAGAACCCGCACTGGTACTGAGCGGCTCTCCCCCTCCGCGTGCCCCCTACTGACCGAGGCCCTCGAGCAGACTCCCGAAGTCGACGACGTCGGGCTCCGTCACGGGGACACGACGCCGGGAGGTCCGGACCATGTGGGCGAGGTCGGCCCCCGCCCGGCGGATCCGACGGTCGAGTGCCGCCACGCCCTCGGCGTCGCCCCAGTCCTCGGTGGCCGCGAACACCGCGGTCGGCGCCACGGCGGCGCGCAGATAGCTGAAGACCGGTCGGAACCCGTGCTCGACCGTGAGCGAGTGCCGCGGGGAGCCACCGGTCGCACCGAGCAGCACGGGCATGTCGACGAGTGCGTCCGTCTCGAGGACGTCGAGGAACGACTTCGCGAGCCCGCTCATGCCCGCGGTGAACACCGGCGCGACGAACACGACGGCGTCCGCCTCGACGACCTCGGCGACCGCCGCGCCGAGCGCGGGCGGTGTGAAGCGCGTCAGCATCGCGTCGGTGATCTCGTGCGCGAGCGGGCGCAGGTCGACGTGCACGACGCGCGTCGCGCCTCCCGGCACCCCGTCGTCAGGGTCACCGAGGGCGGTCACGGCGGCATCCGCCAGCCGGTCGGCCAGGAGGCGCGACGACGACGGTTCGGACAGCCCCGCGGAGACGACGGCGATGGTGGTCATGCGCGCACCTCCGCGACGTCGCTGGCGACGGCGGCCGACTGCGCGGCCGCGACGAGCGAGGCGTGGGTCGGGGCGTCGGGGACGCCCGGGGCACGGCGGGCCTCGAACTCCTTCCGGAGCACGGGCACGACCTCCTCGCCGAGGATGTCGAGCTGCTCGAGCACGGTCGTGAGCGGCAGCCCCGCGTGGTCCATGAGGAACAGCTGGCGCTGGTAGTCGCCGACGTACTCGCGGAAGCCGAGGGTCCGGTCGATGACCTCCTGCGGGCTGCCGACCGTGAGCGGGGTCTGCCGCGTGAAGTCCTCGAGGCTCGGGCCGTGGCCGTAGACCGGCGCGTTGTCGAAGTACGGGCGGAACTCCGCGACGGCGTCCTGCGAGTTCTTCCGCATGAACACCTGGCCGCCGAGCCCGACGATCGCGTTCGCGGCCGGCCCGTGTCCGTGGTGCTCGAACCGCTCACGGTAGAGCCGGACCATGTTCGCGGTGTGGCTGGCGGGCCAGAAGATGTGGTTCGCGAAGAAGCCGTCGCCGTAGTAGGCCGCCTGCTCGGCGATCTCGGGGGTGCGGATCGAGCCGTGCCAGACGAACGGGGCGACGCCGTCGAGTGGGCGCGGCGTCGCGGTGAAACCCTGCAGCGGCGTGCGGAAGTGGCCCTGCCAGTCGACGACGTCCTCGGTCCAGAGGCGGCGGAGGAGTGCGTAGTGCTCGATGGCGAGGTTGACGCCCTGTCGGATGTCCTGCCCGAACCACGGGTAGACGGGCCCGGTGTTCCCGCGGCCGAGGATGAGGTCGGTGCGGCCGCCGGACACGTGTTGGAGCATCGCGAAGTCCTCGGCGATCTTCACCGGGTCGTTCGTCGTGATGAGTGTCGTGCTCGTGCTGAGGACCAGCCGCTCGGTCTTCGCGGCGAGGTAGCCGAGCATGGTGGTCGGCGAGGACGGCACGAACGGCGGGTTGTGGTGCTCGCCCGTGGCGAAGACGTCGAGGCCGACCTCCTCCGCCTTCTGCGCGATGGTCAGGACCGCCTGGATCCGCTCGGCCTCGGTCGGCGTCCTGCCGGTCGTCGGGTCGGTGGTGACGTCACCCACGGTGAAGATGCCGAACTGCACGATGCGCTCCTCTTTCGATGCGTTTGCATGTACATGGTAGCCGAACGACGGTGCAGTGCACGCTATTCCCGCTCCGTGCGAACGCGCGGGGAGACGACCGCACCCGTCGGGAACGCAGAACGCCCCGCCCCTCCGGTGGGAGGGACGGGGCGTTCGGTCAAGACCGGATCCCCCGCCTGGCGGAGGCACTTCGATCGTCGACCGCAGTGACCGACAGAGCAGTGACTAGCGACGCAGGCCGAGGCGCTCGATGAGCGAGCGGTAGCGGTTGATGTCGACGTCGGCGAGGTAGCCGAGGAGACGACGACGCTGCCCGACGAGGAGCAGCAGACCACGACGCGAGTGGTGGTCGTGCTTGTGCTCCTTGAGGTGCTCGGTGAGGTCCTTGATGCGCTGCGTGAGCACGGCCACCTGGACCTCGGGGGATCCCGTGTCGCCCGGGTGGGTCGCGTACTCTTCGATGATCGCCTTCTTGACGTTCGATTCGAGTGCCATGGGTGATCCCCTTCCTGTTGCTGCGCGGTGCACCACACCGGATGTGTGGGCGCTCTGTGTCCGCGGCCGTTCGACGGCAACCTCACGATGATACCCCACCGGCCCGTCGCCGGACGACCCCGACGGGCCCCGTCCGGCCCCGGCCCGTTGCCGGACGACCCCGACGAGCCCCGTCCGTGCCCCGGAGTCAGCTGAACAGTGCCCCGACGAGGCCGGGGACGGCCGCGACGACCGCGACGAGGCCGGCCGCGACGCCCGCACACGCGGCACCCGCCCACGCGAGACGCGCAGCGCGGGCGACCCGCACCTCCCGTCCGAGCGCTGCGAACCGTGCCACGACGTCGGCGGGCTCACCCTCGGGCCGCACGCCCCACGTCTCGGTGGAGGTCACGGCCCCGGCGAGCGCCCACACCGCGTCCTGACCGAGGACCGTCGGGAGCCGGCGGAGCGTCCGGACGAGGTGACGGGCGTCGACGACGCGGACGTCCTCCGGCGCGCGTCGGACCTGCACCCGGGCGGCGTGCACCACCGCGACGAGACTCGTCACCGGTGCGACGGGGAGCGTGAGCGCCGCCAGGGCACGCAGCACGCGCGTCCGATCGCTCCGTGCCGCGTGCACGTACGGCCGGCGCTGACCCGCGACGAGCACGGTGTCGCCGCCGACCCACACGCGAGCGTCGCGGTGGTGCTTCGTGTGCACCGTGACGACACCCATGGGTCCGACGACGAGGTGGTCGATGTCCGTGCCCGAGTCCGTCACCGGGATGGAGTGCAGTACGACGTGCTCCGGTCCGAGCCCCTCGAGGAGCCGCGCGGTCACGCGCTCCCCCACCACGCCGACGTACCAGGACCGCGCCGCGTCGGTGAGCACGCGCGCGCCGACGACGCGTGCGAGACGGCCTCGCGGTGGCGCGGCCGCCTGCTCGGCGACGCAGGCCGCCATGAGCGTCTGCCCCGGGACCCGGTCCGTGAGGTCGTCGAGTCGTACCGCCCCCGGGACGTCGTGGGTGGGCACGCGGTGGTCCTCCTGTCGGGCCGTCCTGCACGGCCCACCACCCAGGGTGTCGGACCCGGGCCGGCCGGTGCCAGCTCCAGAAGGGGTGCCCCCCGGACGGCCGGACCAGGGGACGGACGGGAGGACCGGGGTCCACCGGTCGCGCGACGCGCGGCCGTCAGACCATGCGCGGGCGTCGGCGGCGGCGTTCGGGCACCGCCGACCGAGCCAACCCGATGAGCGTGGCGCCGAGGAACCCCCCGAGCCCGTTCGAGAGGACGTCGCGCGGATCGGCGACGCGGCCCGGCAGGGCGACGTGCTGCGTCCACTCGATGCCCACCGAGAGTCCGACGGCGAGCATGCCCGCGAGGAACCACGCCCGCCGGGGCAGCCACATCGCCGCGATCGCACCGACCGGGACGAACATCGCGATGTTCGCCATGAACTCCGCGCGGTCGTAGGTGACCCACGCCGTCGCCGCGTGCTGCTGGGCCAGCCGGAGGACGAGGGCGACCGCATCACTGCCGGAGCGGGAGAACAGCTGGGGTGTCAGCGTCATCCGCCACACCACCCAGGCGTAGCCGGCGGTGACGACGAGCAGCAGCAGTCTCCGGAACATCCGCACAGTCTGGGGCAGCAGCCTGCCGCACCCCTGTGCCCGGGCTGGACACCGACCGCGCCGCGCCTGGCAGATCGCACACAGCGGACCGGCGAGTGGCCGCCGCGGGGCCGGTGATGCGAGGCTGGTCCGACCGACCCGTGAGGACGAGGAGGACCGCCATGCCCACGGAGCGGCCTGACCCCCGCCCGCCGGCCGGCCACCACCGGTCGGGGCGCCGCCAGTGGGCCGTCCTCGGCGCGGTCGCCGTGGGGCTGGCGCTGCTGCTCGTGCTCGCGTTGACGGTCGTCCTGCCCCACGCCGACCGGAACGGAGGCTCCATGTCGACCCCCGATGCCACCCCCACGCCGACGCGCGTCATCGCGACCCGCAGGACCGCGGCTGAGGCCTTCCCCGGCGGACTCGCCGTGCAGCCCACGAGCGTGAACCACCCCGCCCGGTCCGAGTCCGCCGCTCGCACCCGCGGCGACGTCGCGACGGCGAACGCGCTCTCGGTGATCGCGGACCAGCCGATCGCCACGTGGCTCACGGGCGCGGGGTCGAACGCCGACACCGTGCGCACGGTCCGCGCGGTGCTCGAGAGCGCGCAGACGCACCAGGCGACCCCGACGTTCGTGCTCTACGCCGTGCCGGACCGCGACTGCGGCGGGTACTCGAAGGGCGGCCTCGGCACGGCCGCCTACGGCCCCTGGGTGCGGCACGTGGCCGACGCCATGCGGGGATCGCACGCCGTCGTGCTCGTCGAACCGGACTCCCTCGCCCAGATCTCGAACTGCCCCCGCATCGGGACGAGTCGCATCCCGGTGATCCGGCAGGCCGTGCACACCCTCGTCGACGCCGGGCTCACGGTGTACCTCGACGGCGGCAACGAGGACCGCGTTCCCGTGGACACCATGGCGCGGCGTCTCCGCGAGGCCGGCGTCGACGAGGCCCAGGGCTTCTCGACGAACGTGTCGAACTTCTACCGCGTCGACCAGGAGCGCGCGTACGCCGACCGGCTCGCGGACCGCATCGGGGGCGACCCGCACTTCGTCATCGACGTGTCCCGCAACGGCCGGGGGTGGCTCGGCACCTGGTGCAACCCGCCGGGGGCCGGGCTCGGGCAGACCCCGCACGTCACCGCCGGCTCCACCCGACTCGACGCCCTGCTCTGGGTGAAGACCCCCGGGCTGAGCGACGGCACGTGCAACGGTGGACCGGCCGCGGGGCAGTGGTGGCAGCAGTACGCGCTCGACCTCGTGGAGCACCGGAAACGGGGCTGACCGCCGGCGAGATCAGGCCGCGACGTCCCCCGCCTCCGCCGCACCGGCGTCCTCGTCGGTCGCGATGACGTCGAGCACGACGAGCCGCCGGGTCGGCCGCGTCATGGCGACATACACGGCGGCGGCCGCGCGGGCAGCGTCGGCGCCGACACCGTCCGGGTCGACGAGCACCACGCCGTCGAACTCGAGCCCCTTGGCCTCGGCACCGGTGAGGACGGTGACCGCGCCGGGCCGTGGCGCCTCGAGTGAACGGAGGTCGTCCGTGGTCGCCGCCAGCCGCTCGCGGATCACCGCGATCGCGTCGTCGGGCGCGATGACGCCCATG
The DNA here is from genome assembly GCF_003234805.2 of Curtobacterium sp. MCBD17_040. Taxonomy (GTDB): domain Bacteria; phylum Actinomycetota; class Actinomycetes; order Actinomycetales; family Microbacteriaceae; genus Curtobacterium. The sequence continues at coordinate 921,945 of NZ_CP126273.1, read as the reverse complement.
GTGCCCGTGCCGATCCGACGCCGCTCGGCCCGGACCTGCTCGACGACCGCGTCGACGAGGCCGGCGCGGGACACCGCGACGTGCTCGACCGGATCACCGTCACGGACGGCACGGGTGGCGGTGACCGCGAGCCCGGCGTCCTCAGCGAACCGACCGGCGGCTTCGACGATCTGCCGCGGCGTGCGGTAGTTGACGGTGAGGTACTCGATCCGGTGGTCGAGCGGCACGCGGGGAGCCCGGCCTCGACGACGGCGGGCGAGGGCACCGAGCACGTCGTCCCAGCTCCGCGCGGCGGCGGGCGAGGACCCCTGCGCCATGTCCCCGACGATCGTGAAGGACCGCAACGGGTTCCGCCGCGCGAGCACCCGCCACTGCATCGGCGAGAGCTCCTGGGCCTCGTCCACCACGATGTGGCCGTAGGTCCACTCGCGGTCCTCCGCTGCACGCTCCGCGGTGGTGCGCGGGTCACCGCCCTCGGCGAAGGACCCCGCGACCTGCTCCGCCGTCACGATGCCCTCGACGCCCATGTTCTCGATCGCGATGCGGGCGTTCTCGACGTCGCGCTGTCGGGCCGCCTTCGCCTGCCGCCGGGCGCCGCCGCCCGAGGGGTCGAACGGGCCGAGGAGCTCGGCGGCCTCGTCGAGCAGCGGGACGTCCTCGACCGTGAACCCGGCACCGCGCGAGCGTCGGAGCAACGCCCGCCGGTCAGCGGACCAGTGCGGGGTCAGCGAGGCGAGCCAGTTCGGGCGCGCGTAGAGGTCCTCGACGAACTTCTCGGCCGGGAGCGGCATCCACGCGCCGTTCAGCAGCACCCGCACGTCGTACGACGAACGGACGTCCTCGCGGAGGACCTTCTCGTCGGCCTCGTCCACCGTGGTCCCGCGCTCGCGCAGCTGCTCGGCGAGCAGACCGGTGAGGGCATCGAGTGCCGCCTTGTTGAAGGTCACCCGCGCGACGTTGTGCGGCTTGCCCCGCTCCTGGGCCTTCCGCATCGCCGCGGCGATGAGCGACGGCGGGACCACGAGACGCTCGCCCTCGATGTCGACCGTGACGGTCTCGGTCGGCACGATCTGCCGCGACCGCACCGCGCGGCGGAGCAGGTCGGCCATCTCGGCCGACCCCTTGACCGCGGCGGCCCGCGCGCCGTCGTGCCGATCGGTTTCGACGCCCGGGTACAGGGACCCGAGGGACGCCATGACGACGCCCGTCTCGCCGAGCGACGGGAGGACCTGCTCGATGTACGTCAGGAACGCCGGCGACGGACCGACGACGAGCACGCCGGAGCCGCGGAGACGCTCGCGGTGCGAGTACAGCAGGTAGGCCGCCCGGTGGAGTGCGACGGCGGTCTTGCCGGTGCCGGGGCCACCCTGCACGACGAGCACGCCCTCGATGGCGGACCGGATGATGCGGTCCTGCTCGCCCTGGATCGTCGCGACGATGTCGGTCATCCGGCCCGTGCGGTCCGCGCTCACGGCGGCCAGCAGCGCGCCCTCACCCTGCAGGTGGGTGCGCTCGCTGTCGTAGAGCGTCGCGTCGAACACCTCGTCCTCGACGCCGACGACCTCGCGACCGGCCAGCGTCAGGTGCCGACGCGCGCGCATGCCCATCGGGTGGGCCGCCGTCGCCTGGTAGAACGCGCTGGCGCCGGGCACGCGCCAGTCGAGCAGCAGCGGCCGGTGCTCGGCGTCGCGGAGCCCGACGCGGCCGATGTAGCGGAAGGCGCTCTCGTCCTGCTCCGGGTCCGCGACCTCGAGGCGGCCGAACACGAGCCGGTCGCCGACGCGCTCGAGCGTCGCGAGGGTGTCCTCGTAGAGGCGGGCGAAGGCGTCGCGTTCGCTGCGGCTCTGGTGGTTCCCACCGACGGACTCACGACGGGTCTCGGCCAGCCGCCGGGCGGCGTCCGCGGACAACTCGTCGAGCCGTGCGAACAGGCCGTCGACGTACTGACGCTCGCGGTCGACTTCTGACTCCTCGGTCACGCAACACCCTTCGGGACGGGGGTGACAAGTGTAGCCCCGCGCGCGCCGTGGTGGGCGGTGTCGGCGTGGAGGTGCGACGGGGCCGGTCCGACCGGCCCCGTCGCGGGCTCACATCTCCTCGTGCGAGTCGGGGTCGCCGCCCCAGAGCCGGCCACGCTCGAGCCCGGAGATCGCCGTCATCTCGTCGTCGGTGAGCTCGAACGCGAACACGTCGATGTTCTCGCGCTGCCGTCCGGGGTCGCCCGACTTCGGCACCGGCACGGCGCCGAGCTGCACGTGCCACCGCAGCACGACCTGCCCCGGGGTGACCCCGTGCGCCGCCGCGGCGTCCGTGACGACGCGTTCGGTCAGGAGCTCGCTCTGCTTGGCGAGCGGGCTCCAGCTCTCGGTCACGATCCCGAGGCGCTCGTGGACCGCGCGGAGGGCGCCCTGGGGGAAGTACGGGTGCAGCTCGACCTGGTTGACCGCGGGGGCCACACCGGTCGCGTCGACGATGCGCTGCAGGTGCTCCTCGGTGAAGTTCGAGACGCCGATGGAGCGGACGACGCCGCTGTCCCGGAGGTCGACGAAGGCCTTCCAGGTGTCGACGAACTTGTCGACGGACGGGTTCGGCCAGTGGATGAGGTACAGGTCGACCGAGTCCAGCCCGAGGTTGCCGAGGGTCTCCTCGATCGATCGGTGCGCCTCGTCGTACCCGTGGTGTCGCCCGGGCAGCTTCGAGGTGACGACGAGGTCCTCACGCGGGAGACCGCACTCGCGCACGGCACGGCCGACGGCGTCCTCGTTGCCGTAGTTGAGCGCCGTGTCGAGGAGCCGGTAGCCCGCGTCGATGCCGGCACGGACCGCCGCCACGCCCTCGTCGCCGTTCAGCCCGTACGTCCCGAGCCCGAGGCGCGGGAAGGCGGTGCCGTCGTTGAGCTCGACGGTGGGGACCGCGGTCGGCATCAGCGCACGCCGAGGAGGTCGATGACGAAGATCAGGGTCTTGCCGGACAGGAAGTGCCCGCCACCGGCCGGCCCGTAGGCGAGCTCCGGCGGCACGACGAGCTTGCGACGGCCGCCGACCTTCATGCCGGGGATGCCCTCTTGCCAGCCGCGGACGAGCGCCGCGAGCGGGAAGTCGATCGGCTCGCCGCGGTTCCAGGAGCTGTCGAACTCCTCGCCGGAGTCGTACTCGACGCCCGCGTAGTGCACCTTGACGGTCGATCCGGGCTGGGCCTCCGCGCCGTCGCCCTCGACGATGTCGGTGATGACGAGCTCGGTGGGGGCGGGGCCCTCCGGGGCGTCGAACTCGGGCTTGCTGTTGAGGTCAGTCATGTCGCCATCCAACACGACGAGGGTGACGCCCGCATGACGGCCGGTCCCACCGGGCGCGTCCGGGTGCGGGGGACGGCAGAATGGTCCCACCGTGACTCCACATCCGGCCGACGACGGCCCAGCCTCCCCCCACGATCAGACCCCCACCACTCCGACCCCGCCCGCGTCCGTCGACACCGAGCCGACCCGGCACCGGTCGCTCCTCGCCGACCTCACGCCGCTGCGCCGGTCCCCCGCGTTCGCCCGTCTCTGGGTCGGGAGCTCGATCGCGGGCATCGGGACCCAGATGACGACCGTGGCCGTCGGCCTCGAGGTGTACGACATCACCCGGTCGACGTTCGCGGTCTCGCTCGTCGGGGTCATCTCGCTCGTGCCGATGATCGCGGCCGGGCTGTACGGCGGCATGCTCGCCGACGCGTTCGACCGCCGCGCCGTCGCCCTCGCGAGCGCGGTCCTCGCCTGGGTGTCCACCGCCCTCATCGCCACGCACGCCTGGCTCGGCCTCGAGAACGTGGCGCTGCTGTACGTGCTCGCGACGGTGAACGCGGTCGCCGGGACGGTGATCGGGGCCTCCCGCTCCGCGATCATCCCGCGGCTCATCGGCACCGACCTGCTGCCGGCCGCCGGAGCGCTCAGCGGCATCGGGACGGGATTCGCGGTCACGGTGGGGCCCGCCGTCGCCGGCGTGCTCGTGGCCGCCGTCGGGTACGCGCCCACCTACACGATCGACGTCGTCCTCTTCAGCTTCGCGTTCACGGGGGTCATCACGCTGCCGCGCATGGCGCCGGAGCACGACGCACAGCGCCCGGGGCTCGGGTCGCTCGTCGAGGGTGCACGGTTCCTCCGGCGCTCCCCGACGATCACGATGACGTTCGTGCTCGACATCATCGCGATGACGTTCGGCCAACCCCGCGTCCTGTTCCCCGCGATCGGGGCGCTCGTCATCGGCGGCGGCTCGATCACGGTCGGCGTGCTCACGGCCGCGTACGCCGTGGGGGCGCTCGTGTCGAGCGTGTTCTCCGGCCCGCTCGGACACGTCCGACGCCAGGGTGAGGCGGTGGGTTGGGCGATCACGGTCTACGGGGCCTCGATCGCCGTGTTCGGCATCGTGATCGCGGCCGCCCACGCGCTCGGCGGCCGTGCCCACGTCGGGTTCGGCATCGGGATCCTGCCGGCGCTCGTGCTCGCGTCCGCGGCGCTCCTGGTGTCCGGTGGTGCGGACAACGTGAGCAGCGTGTTCCGCGGGACGATCCTCCAGGCCGCCGCACCGGACGGCATGCGCGGCCGACTGCAGGGCATCTTCGTCGTCGTGGTGACCGGCGGTCCCCGGATCGGCGACCTGTACGCGGGCCTCGTCGTGGCCGTCGGCATCGCGGTCCCGCCGATCGTCGGCGGCGTCGTGATCATCGGACTCGTGGCGCTCCTGCTGCGCCTCGTTCCCTCGTTCCGGCGGTACGACGCCCTCCGCCCCGCGGACGGCTAGCGTGGGCGGCATGCAGGACGCCGACTCGCGTGCCCTCAAGCGCACCGGGTTCCGGGCGGTCGTCCGGCGGACGACCCACCAGGTCATCCGGCACCGGGTCGTCGACGCCGCTGCCTCGCTCACCTTCTTCGCCACGCTGACGGCGTTCCCCACGGCCCTGACCGTCGTGTCGGCCGTGTCGATCCTCGACCGCTCCGGTGACACGATCACCGACATCATCCAGATCCTCGGCGCCATCATCCGCCCGGAGACCGCGCGACACCTCGAGACGCCGCTCCGGCAGCTCACCGCGCTCGACAGCCCGGAGCTCGCGTTGGCCATCGGTCTCCTCCTGACCCTGTGGTCGCTGTCCGGGTACGCGACCGCGTTCGGGCGCGCGATGAACACGGCGTACGAGGTCGAGGAGGGGCGACGGATCTGGAAGTTCCGCAGCATGATGCTGCTCGTCACGATGCTCATCATGGTCGGGGGCGCCGTGGCGATCACGATCCTGCTCGGCACCCCGACGGCGGTCGCCACGGTCGTGCACCGGATGGGGTGGCCGGCCTGGCTCGAGGGCCTGTGGGACGTCGGCAAGTGGCCCGTCCTCCTCGCGACCCTCGTCGTCATGGTCGGGGTGCTGTACTACGCGACGCCGAACGTCCGGGCACCACACCTGCGGTGGGTCTCGGCCGGAGCCGGGTTCGCGATCGGCACCTGGGCCCTCGCGACCCTCGGGTTCGTCGTGTACGTCAAGACGATCGGGTCCATCAACCACGCGTACGGCTGGCTCGGTGGCGCGATCCTGCTGCTCGTCTACCTCTACATCTCGAACTTCGTGCTCGTGGTCGGGGGCGAGCTCGACTCGGAGATCATCCGGATGCGGCAGCTGTTCGCCGGCGTCGAGGCGGACGCCACCATCCGCCTCCCCCTCCGCGACGTGCGCCGCAACTTCGCGCTGGCACGGTGGCACGACCACGACGTCGCGACCGCGCGGCAGGTGCGCCTGGCCGCCGCGGAGCTGCCCGAGCCCGATCCCGAGACCGAACGCGAGGAACAGCGTCTGCGCGACCTCGCGAACCAGGTCCGCGTGCGCGCCGACGAGCGGCCGCTGCCGACGGACTGACGGCCGGGAGGCCCGACCCGCGCCCGCTCCGTCGGTCTCGTGACCGGGCCGACGGGGCTACTGGTGGAACTGCGGGACGATCAGGTACACCCCGTACAGCACCGTGGCCGCGCAGACCGCGAAGCACAGCACCGCCGCCGCGCGCGCCGACCGCGCGCGGCCGTCGCGCCCGGTGACCCACAGACGGAGTCCGAGCCCGTACACCGAAGTGACGAAGCACGCGGAGATCAGCGCGACGAGCACGACGAGCAAGAAGCCTCCCCAGTCGATCATCGACGGCCTCCTCTCCGTGCGGCCATCCGGCGCAGGGTCTTCTCGCGGCTCAACGCCACCCGGCGGGCCGCGACCTCCTCCGCACGCTTCCGGCGCTGCAGGTCGCGGCGCTGCTTGCGCGTGAGGACCGAGTTCGCGGCGACGTCGACCTCGATCGCTGCGGCCTGCTCGACCGGGTTCCGCCGCGACCACAGGAACAGCCCGGCGATGATCACGGCCCCGAGCACGGCGTCGACGACGAGCCCGGCCGTGCCGATTCGGGCGATCGCCGACGCGACCGCGCCCACGGCTGCCGAGGCGGGCAACGTGATGAACCACGCGATGACGATCTTGCCCGCCGTCGACCACTGGATCTTCGACCCGCGGCGACCGAGTCCCGCACCGATGATCGATCCCGACGACACCTGCGTCGTCGACAGGGCGAAGCCCACGTGGCTCGACGCGAGGATCGTCGCGGCGGTCGAGGCCTCGGCGGCGAAGCCCTGCGTCGCGCGGATGTCCGTGAGCCCGCTGCCGAGCGTCCGGATGATGCGCCAACCGCCCGTGTACGTGCCGAGCGCGATCGCCATGGCGCAGGCCACGATCACCCAGAGCTCCGGGCCCGACCCGCTGCGCTGGAACCCGCCCGCGATGAGCGTGAGCGTGATGACGCCCATGGTCTTCTGGGCGTCGTTCGTGCCGTGGGCGAGCGACACCATGGACGAGGTGAAGATCTGACCGATGCGGAAGCCGCCGCGTTCGTTCGGCGCGCCCTTGCGCCGCGTGACCGCGTAGGCGATGCGGGTCGCCAGGAACGCGACCACCGATGCGATGACCGGCGAGAGCACGGCCGGGATGATCACCACCGTGAGGAGCGAGGCGTAGTTCACCGAGCCGAAGCCCGCGCCGACGATGGCCGCGCCGATGAGGCCACCGAACAGCGCGTGGCTGGACGAGGACGGCAGGCCGCGGAGCCAGGTGATCATGTTCCAGGTCACGGCACCGATGAGCCCCGCGAAGATCATCGCCGGGGTGATCGCGACGCCACCCGGCCCCTCGTTGATGAGGCCGTGCGAGATCGATGTCGCCACCTCGGTGCTGAGGAACGCCCCGACGAGGTTGAGCACCGCCGCGACGGACACCGCGACCGTCGGCTTCATCGCGCCGGTCGCGATCGGGGTCGCCATCGCGTTGGCGGTGTCGTGAAAACCGTTCGTGAAGTCGAAGAAGAGGGCCAACGCGATGACCAGGACGACTATGAGTGTGAGATCCACCGCCGACGAGTCTCCCAGTTCCGGGCACCGCGGGGCAACCTGATGTCCATCCCCCGTCCACCCCTTGGGCGAGCACCGCCCGTCCTCGTCCGCTGTCGTCGCGCTCAGGGCCCGTCCAGCCCGCACCAGGCGGTCTCTGAGAAGATGGACAGGCCGACGACGAGAGGACTCCCGCCCGATGGACATCGCCGAACTGCTCGTGGTCCTCGTGGTGTCCCTCGCGCTCACCGCGTTCGCCCGCGCCAAGGGCCTGCCCGCGCCGCTCCTCGTCACCGCCGCCGCGCTCGCCGCCTCGTTCGTCCCCGGGCTGCCGCACATCGAGATCGACTCCGACGTCATCCTCACCGTGGTGCTGCCGCCGCTGCTGTACTCCGCGGCGCTCGACGTGACGTGGCAGAGCTTCCGGCAGTCGCTCCGGCAGATCCGTCGGCTCGGGATCGTGCTCGTGATCGTGACCGCGATCGTCGTCGGCGCCGTCGCCTACCTGCTCGTACCGGACATGACCCTGCCCGCCGCGATCCTCGTCGGCGCGATCGTCGCCCCGCCCGACGCCGTGTCGGCCGCGGCGATCGGCCGGAAGCTCGGGCTCCCCCGCCGCGTGATGACCGTGCTGTCGGGCGAGAGCCTCATCAACGACGCGGCGTCCCTGACCCTCGTCCGCGTCTTCACGCTCATCATCGCGGGCGAGTCGCTGACCCTGTGGGAGGACGCCGGGATCTTCGCCCTGGCGATCGTCGTGGGACTCCTGGTCGGCGGGGTCCTCGGCGTGCTCGTGCACTGGCTCCGGATGCGGCTGGGCGACCCGGTGATCGCGACCATCATGAGCATCCTGCTCCCGTTCGTGGCCTACGTCCTCGCCGAGGAACTCGGCGGCTCGGGCGTGATCGCGGTCGTCACGGCCGGCCTGTACATCGGGTACAACTCGCCGAAGGAGGGCTACGAGACCCGTCTCCAGGAGCGCCCACTGTGGACGAGCGCCGACGTCATCCTCGAGGGCTTCGTGTTCGCGCTCATCGGGCTGCAGCTCAACACGGTCGTGCGCGAGACGCTCGCCAGCCACCGCAGCCTGCTCGAGAGCGTCGGGGTGGCCTTCGTGGTGCTCGGCGTCGTCGTGCTCGTCCGTCCCGCGTTCGTGTTCCTGTCGTACTGGCGGCGACGCCTGAACGGGCGCTGGCTCCGACCGCTCGTCGTCCGCGCGACCCGGGGCAGGCCGCGCCTCCGATGGCTCCGCGGCGCGGCCGAACCACGGATGACCTGGCAGGAGCTCACGGTGATCTCGTGGACGGGGATGCGCGGCGTGGTCACCCTGGCCGCCGCCGTCGCCGTCGTGTCCTCGCCGACGCACATCCCCGCGCAGGACACCATCTTCCTCATCGCGTTCGTCGTCACCGTGGGGACCCTCCTGCTGCAGGGGCTCACCCTGCCGATCGTCATCCGCCGTCTGCACGTCCACGACCCGGGCGAGCACGAGCGCGACACCGCGGCCGAGCTCCTGTTGTCCCACCGCACGACCGAGGCGGCGATCGACCTGATCCGCGAGCGGCAGGACGTCTGGGCGGAGCGGTACGGACGGGAGGCCGTGGACGCGACCGTGGGCCGGCTGCGGCGGCGCTTGGAGCGGCAGGCCGAGGACTTCCAGCACGACGCCGAGGACGAGCGCCTCGACGCCCGCGAGGCCCCGTCCCGGCTCACCGCCGCCGAGGTCCAGGCGGTCCGGCGCGAGCTCCTCGCCCGCCGGCGCGAGGTCGTGCTGCGCGAGCGCGAGCACGGCGCCCTGGACGAAGAGGTCATGCGCCGCGTCCTCATCAGCCTGGACGCCGAGGAGCTCGCGATGGACTCGTCCCAGGCGGGCCGCAGCCGGTCCTGACCGCGCGGCCCGCACCTCCCGGCCATGTGGGCTCGAAGCGGCGGCGGCGTACCCTGGAAGCCTTCGTCCGAAGCCCAGAGAGGTGGCCCAGCCCGCGTGAGCACACCGCGCAACAACGACGTCCCGGACCGCGCCGGAGTGCACCGCAGCACACCGACGGCCCGCACCACGAGGCCGGCGACCCGGGGATCGTCGCCGCGTCGGGGTACCCGCATCGCCGGGCGGGGACGGACCGTGACCCGTGCGCCCGAGCCCCAGCACATCAGTCGCTACCGCCGCTGGTACGGAACCCTCCACCCCTCGCTGCAACTCATCGGCCTGCAGCTCTGGATGCCCCTGTTCTTCATCGTCGGGTTCTGCCTGTGCTACATCGCGGCGTTCCACGCACCCCATCCGCACGACGTCCCGATCGCGCTGGTCGGGTCGGACCCGGCACTCGTCGCGGCCGTGCACAAGGCCCTGCCCGGCGAGTACGTGTTCCACACGGTCGACTCGCTCACCCGCGCGAAGCACGACGTGGTGAGCGGACTCATGGCGATCGCCTACGACCCGTCGTCGAACACGGTGTTCAAGGCGAGCGCGCACCAGTTCCAGGTGGCGAGCCTCGTCCCCGCGACCCTGTCGTCGGTGATCACGGCCGGTGGGGGTCCGGCCCCGACGATCACCGAACTCGCCCCGTTGCCACGCTGGGACGAGTACGGCACCGTCGCCATGTACGTCATGCTCGCGTGGTGCATCGGCGGGTACATGGTGGCGATGTTCATCGGCATCATGGGCGGCCCGCTGCGCCACCGCACGCGCGTCGCGGTCATCGTGGTGGGCGGGATCGTCATCTCCCTCATCACGAACACCCTGGCCGGCCCGGTCGTCGGCGCCATCCACGGACACTTCGCCGCGCTCGTGCTCATCGCCTGGGGCTGGATCGTCGCCATCGGACTGACCGTGAACGGCCTGAGCTACTTCGCCGGGCGGTTCATCGCCGCACCCGCCATGATCTGTTTCGTCTTCCTGTCGATGCCGTCGTCGGGTGGCGCCTACCCGAAGTGGTTCATGCCGGAGCCGTTCGCCTGGCTGAACCACGTCGTGGTGGGCTCGAGCATGGTCGAGATGATCAAGCACACGGTGTACGGGGTCGGACCCTCGTACGAGCGCGGGCTGGTCACGATGGCCTCCTACGCCGCGGCCGGGATCGTGCTCATGGTCGTCGGCAAGATGTGGTGGGAGCGCCGCCGCATCCGGATGATCGTCACCGGTCGCACGACGATGTTCGGGGACGCGCAGACCGCGAACCGCGATTTCCTGGGCCAGCAGCGAGACGAGGAACTCGCGCGGCACGGACTCCAGTCGACCGAGACGGGCACGCTGAGCACCATCCGCCCCGGCCGAGGCGACGGTGACGACCACCACGACGCGGGGTTCCAGGACGCCCGGATGACGGGCGACGTCTTCACGGGCGGGCTCGAGGGCCTCGAGGGCACCGCCGCACCCCGCACCGGCGCCGTCGCGATCAGTCGACCGCCGCACGGACGCCGGACCCGGTGAACCCGGACACGGTGGCACAGTCCTCGCCGAAGGTGAACCGCGCACGGACGCTCCCACCGCGCAGGACCCCCGGCAGCCAGTAGCGGGCGTCGTCCCACATGGCGTCGTAGGGCACGGCGTCGACGGGGACCCAGCCCGGTTCGAGCTCGTCGCCACCGCGCGGCTCGCCGTCCCACCGCTCGGCGACGAACACGTCCGAGACCTGACTCCACGACGGCCGGAACGGGAAGCGGTAGTCGAGCGTCCCCCGCGGCTCGAGGTCCTCGGCACGGACCTCGAGCCCGACCTCCTCCGCGACCTCACGCACCGCGGCCGAGCGGGCGTCCTCGCCGGGCTCGAGCTTGCCGCCGGGGCCGACGAGCCGTCCGACCCCGAGCCCCCGCCGCTTCCGTCCGAGCAGGACCTCGACCCCGGCGGGCCCGGATCGGAGCAGGTAGACGACACACACCCGCGGGTGCTGGTCCTTCGACGCGACGTGCGGCACGCTCCGAGTCTGCCCGAGCACGCCGGGGAGCGCGGCGTCGATGTCCCCGAAGGCGTGGCGTAGGCTCGCTCCATGGCAGCGCAGGTACGGGCACACCGTGGCTGAGTCCCGGAACGCGGGGCGGAGCCTCGAGGTGCTCCGTGCCGAGGCGGCGGAGGAGATCGCCGTCATCGTCGAACACCGCTGTCGCCAGGGTGACGACCCGTGGGAGTTCATGCACCTGATCCCGACGGTCGACGAGCAGGTCGTGCTCATCCTCCGCGCCGAGGCCATCGAGGTCGACTCCCGCATCGAGCACCGTGCCGGCGGACGCACCCAGCACCCGTCGTCGGGGTCGGGTACGGTGCACGGCGAGGAGTACCACCGCCTCCGGCGCATCGCGCTCGCGCACCCGGAGCTGTCGAGCGCGGTCTGGAAGCTCATGGGTGCGATCCCCGAGAGCCGCTGACCCGGTCCGACGCATCCGCGGACACCCGGGGACCAGGCCCGGGGACCGGCAGCGGATGCGCTTGACTGACCGCATGATCGAAACCGTCCTCGCGATCCTGAACCGTCCCTCCCAGCACGCCGAGGCGCACGACCCCGGCGCCGACGCGTTCACCTTCGAGGGTCCGATCGAGCCGCACGTCCAGGTGCTCGACCTCGGCTTGGTCCGCGGTGACGGCGTGTTCGAGACCCTGAACGTCACGGACGGTCGACCGCAGGCACTCGAGGCACACCTCGACCGTCTCGCCCGCTCGGCCGCGATGCTCGACCTGCCCGCACCCGACCTCGACGTCTGGCGCCGCGCGGTCGAGGCCGTCGTCGCGGAACTCGATCCGGTCCGCGAGGCCTACTGCAAGACCGTGATGTCCCGCGGCGTCGAGGGCGACGGCCGACCGACGGGCTACGTGTACGCGGCCCCGGCCGAGGAGTACACGATGCCCCGCGAGCAGGGCATCGCCGTCGTCACGCTCGACCGCGGGTACCGCCACGACGTCGCCCGCACGAGTCCCTGGCTGCTCCAGGGCGCCAAGACCCTGTCGTACGCCGTGAACATGGCCGCCCTGCGTGAGGCGGCTCGCCGCGGGGCCGACGACGCCCTGTTCGTCTCGACCGACGGCTACGTCCTCGAGGGCCCGCGCTCGACGCTCCTGCTCCGACGCGGCGACGACCTCGTCACGCCCCGGACCGACATCGGCATCCTCGCGGGGACGACGCAGGCGGACGTCTTCACCTTCGCCGAGGACCGCGGGATCGCGACCTCGTACGAGCTCGTGACGCTCGACGACCTCCGTGCCGCCGACGCACTGTGGCTCGTGTCGAGCTCCCGGCTCGCTGCCCCGATCCGTTCCGTCAACGGCGACGTGCGCGACATGGACCTCGAGCTCACCGCCGCGATGAACACGTTCCTGCTCGACCGCACCGCGTAGGCGCCGGACGCCGTGACCCGGCGGACGGCCGGGAGGCCCGAGCCGCGCCCGGCACGGCGGTCGCGATCCGGGCCTCCCGACCGGCGCCGCGGCGGGCGGTCGGGGGTCAGAACCGCGGCACGGTCACCCCGCGGTGCGCCTCCGCGTCCCACGTGTAGACCTCGGCGCCGTCGATGAAGACGCGGAGCGCCCGCGAGGTCGCGTCGAGCGGGTCGCCCGACCAGAGCACGAGGTCGGCGTCGTAGCCGGGTGTGATCTGACCGACGCGGTCGCCGAAGCCGAGGAACGTCGCCGGGTTCGTCGTCAGCGCCTCGAGCGCCGTCTGCCGGGGCAGGCCCTCCTTGACCGCCATCGTCGCCTGCAGCACGAGCATGTTGATCGGCACGACGGGCGCGTCCGTCGTGATCGCGACCCGGACCCCGGCCGCCGCGATCTCGGCGAGGTTCGTGATCGCGCGGTCCCGGAGCTCCACCTTCGAGCGACTCGTGAACAGCGGGCCGTACACGACGGGGATGTCCTTCTCGGCGAGGAGACCCGCGAGCTTGTGCCCCTCGGTGCCGTGGTTGACGACGAGCCGGTAACCGAACTCCTCGGACAGGCGGATCGCGGTGGCGATGTCGTCGTGGCGGTGCGTGTGCTGGTCCCAGGCGAGCTCCCCGTCGAGGACGCGCGCGAGGGTCTCCTTGGTGAGGTCGCGTTCGAACGGCTCGCCCTTCCCCGCGGCGGCCGCACGGGCGGTGCGGTAGTGGTCGGCGGCGACGAAGGCCTCGCGGATCACCTTCGCGACCCCGAGGCGGGTCGACGGTGTCTGGTCCTTCGCCCCGTAGACGCGCTTCGGGTTCTCGCCGAGCGCGCTCTTGACGCTGACACTGTCCGAGATGAGCTGCTCGTCGATCGTCCGGCCGCCCCAGCTCTTGATCGCGACGGTCTGGCCACCGATGGGGTTGCCCGAGCCGGGCTTGACCACGATCGCGGTGACGCCGCCGGACAGCGCGTCCCGGAAGCCCTCGTCGTCGATGTCGATCGCGTCGATCGCGCGGACGGCGGCCATGTTCGGGCCGGTCATCTCGTTCGTGTCGTTGCCCGCGACGCCGTTGGCCTCCTCGTGGATGCCGACGTGGCCGTGCGCCTCGACGAAGCCCGGCACGAGCCACGTGCCCGCCGCGTCGACGACCGGTAGCCCCTCGGGCACGGCGACGTCCGGGCCCGCCGCGGTGATGCGTCCGTCCTCGACGACGACAGCACCGCCGTCGAACTCGTCCCCGACGACGGGGACGACGTGGGCACCGGTGATGACGAAGGATCGTTTGCTCATGCGGGCCACGCTACCGACCGGCGGATGCGATCTCGGTCACCAGCACCGGGCCTCCCGGACCGTCCAGGTGCACCGCCGGAGCGCGTCCTAGGCTGGGCCGGTGAGCTCCGACGCGTCCTCGACCACCCCTCCCATCGCCGCGAAGCACCCGGTCACCCGGACCCACCACGGGGTCCGGTTCGTGGACGACTACGAGTGGCTCCGTGACAAGGAGTCCCCGGAGACGCTCGCGTACCTCGAAGCCGAGAACGCGTACACCGACGCGGCGACCGCGCACCTCGCCCCGCTGCGCGACCGGCTGTTCGACGAGATCCGTGCCCGGGTGCAGGAGACCGACCTCAGCGTGCCGGTGCGGATGGGCCGGTTCTGGTACTTCACGCGCACGAGCGAGGGCAGCCAGTACGGCGTCCACTGCCGCGCGCCGATCACCGACGAGGACGACTGGACCCCGCCCGAGGTCGAGGCGGGCGCCGAGGTGCCGGGCGAGCAGGTGGTGCTCGACGGCAACCTGCTCGCCGCGGGGCACGACTTCTTCGCGCTCGGCACGTACGACGTCAGCGACGACGGCGAGCGCCTGGTCTACGGCATCGACACGGCCGGCGACGAGCGGTACACGCTGCACGTGCGCGACCTCACGAGCGGTGCGGACCTGCCGGACGTCATCGAGGGCACGGGGGCCGGTGCCGTGTTCGACCCGTCGGGCCGGTACGTGTTCTACCCCACCGTCGACGAGTCGTGGCGTCCGGACACCATCTGGCGGCACGAGGTCGGCGGGACCGGCGAGGACGTCGCCGTGTTCCAGGAGCCCGACGACCGCTACTGGGTCGGCGTCGGCGTCACCCGGTCGTCGCAGTACATCGTGATCGAGCTCGGGTCGAAGATCACGTCCGAGGTCCACCTGCTCGACGCGGCGGACCCGACGGGCGAGTTCCACGTCGTCTGGCCGCGTCGCGAGGGCGTCGAGTACGACGTCGAGCACGCGGTCGTCGGCGGGAGTGACCGGCTGCTCGTCCTGCACAACGACGGCGCCGAGAACTTCGAGCTCGTCGACGTGCCCGCGGACGACCCGACGTCGACGAGCGACCGCCGCGTGGTCATCGCGCACGACCCGGAGCGCCGCATCGAGTCGGTGGACGCGTTCGCCCACCACCTCGCGGTCGAGTACCGGTCCGAGGCGCTCCCCCGCGTCGCGATCGTGCCGATCGAGGGCGACGGGTACGGCGACGCGCACGAGGTCCCGTTCGACGAGGAGCTGTTCTCGGCGGGCTTCGGCGGCAACCCCGAGTGGGACCAGCCCACCCTGCGCCTGACGTTCACGTCGTTCGTGACCCCGTCGACGGTCGGCGACCTCGACCTCGCGTCGGGCGCGATCACGGTGCGGAAGCGCCAGCCGGTGCTCGGCGGCTACCGCTCCGAGGACTACGTGCAGGAACGCCAGTGGGCGACGGCACCGGACGGCACGCGCGTGCCCGTCTCGCTCGTGTGGCGCCGCGACGCGGTGCCGGCCGGGAGGCCCGCTCCCGTCCACCTGTACGGCTACGGCTCGTACGAGCACAGCATCGACCCCGGTTTCAGCGTCATGCGGCTGTCGCTGCTCGACCGCGGCGTCGTGTTCGCGGTCGCGCACGTCCGCGGGGGCGGCGAGATGGGCCGGCACTGGTACGAGCAGGGCAAGACCCTGACCAAGAAGAACACGTTCACCGACTTCGTGGCGGTCGCCGACCACCTGATCGCGACCGGCCGCACCACGCCGGACCGCATCGTCGCCGAAGGCGGCAGCGCC
Source organism: Curtobacterium sp. MCBD17_040 (assembly GCF_003234805.2). Taxonomy (GTDB): domain Bacteria; phylum Actinomycetota; class Actinomycetes; order Actinomycetales; family Microbacteriaceae; genus Curtobacterium. The sequence goes on along the minus strand of NZ_CP126273.1, from coordinate 906,133 downwards.
GGCGGGCTGCTCATGGGCGCCGTCGCGAACATCGCACCGGACCGGTTCACGGGGATCCTGGCGGCGGTGCCGTTCGTCGACGCGCTGACGAGCATCCTCGACCCGGACCTGCCGCTCACGGTGATCGAGTGGGACGAGTGGGGCGATCCCCTGCACGACCCCGAGGTCTACCGGTACATGAGCGAGTACACGCCGTACGAGAACGTCCGCGACGACGTCACCTACCCGCGGATCCTGGCGGTCACGTCGATCAACGACACCCGGGTGCTGTACGTCGAGCCCGCCAAGTGGACGGCGCGCCTGCGCGAGGTCGGTGCGCCGGTGCTGCTCAAGACCGAGATGGCGGCGGGACACGGCGGGGTGAGCGGGCGCTACGACTCCTGGCGCGAGCGGGCCTTCGAGCTGGCGTGGCTGCTCGACGTGCTCGGTCTGGCCGAGGCCGGACCGCGGTCCTGACGGCGCGATCCCCGACCCGCGAGATCGCAGTCGTTGCCGTTCCGGGAGCGTCCTGAGCGGCAACGACTGCGATCTCGCGGGAGAGGGTGACGGGCTGGGTCAGACGCGCGAGAGGGCCTGCACCGCGTCGTCGTAGGACTCCTCGGCACGACGCACGCGGTCGCCCGCGAGCACGCCGTAGCCGAAGGTGTCCTCCCCCGCGCGCGTCGCGATGCCGGCGACGTGCCGGAGCTCCTCGAGCGCGTGCAGGGACTGCGCCCGCTCGGTGAGGACGTCCGCCGCGACGGTGATCCGGCGGCCGAGTGCATGCGGGAAGGCCTCGTCCCCGAGGACGTCCATCGCGATCCGCATCCGCATCGTGGCCAGCCACGCGCGTTCGGTCGCCTCGCGGTCGCCGGTCTCGTCCGCCGGGTCGTCACCGACCGCGGCGCGCACGAGCTCGCGCACGACGGGCTTCTCGGCGGCCGTGACGTCCTGCGCCACCCGCTTCGGGGTCCGGAGCGCCCAGGCGGTCGGCTCGGGTCGCTCCACGGCGTCGTCGAGCAGGTCGAGCAGGTCGAGGTACTCCGGCGTGTGCAGGAACCGGAGGGTATCGCGCACCGCCTCGTCGCGACGCTCACGGGTCGCCGCGAGGAGCCGTTCGCGCGCCAGGGTGTCGACGAGTGCGTCCTGCGCCGGCGTCCCGGCCCGGTGGAGGTCGCCGACGAGGTACTCGGCCGACGCCGCACGGCTCACGACATCGGCGAGCGTCTCCGCGGCGGCCACCGCGCGGTCGGTGAGGTCCGCGTCGGCGAAGGCGGCGCGATAGGCGCCGAGCACCGCCGCCAGGCCGAGCGACGTGGTGGCCAGTCCGCGGAGGTCGGCGGTGTCGCCGGACCGGAGCCGGGCCTCCCGGCGGGCGAGCGACGAGCGCAGCCGCGCGACGCGCTTGCGGAGGACGCGCGCGGCGGAGCCCTTGGCCGGCTTGTCCGTGGTGCGGAGGCGCGGGGCGTCGACGCCCGCGAGGCCACGGGCGAGCTTCGAGGAGACGGCCGCCGGCTGCGCGCCACGCTCGGCGAACCGCGCGTCGAGGCCGTCGAACAGCGTCTGCGCCACCTGCTCGTCGACGCCCTCGACCGCCTCGACCTCGACCTCGCGCCACGTCCGCGGCCCGGTCGGCGCGTCGGGGTCGAGCCGGAAGGCGCTGACGTGGTCGTCCGCGAGCTCGGCGACCTGGTCGCCGTCCTCGTCCAGGAGGCGCGTCACGGCCCGTTCCGTCCGGATCCGCACCACGGGGCGCAGCGCCCGCCCCCGGCGCTCGGCGAACAGCGCCGCGAGCACCGCGTCGGGCACGGTGTCGGTGTCCTCGGTGAGCGGGAAGTGCTGTTCGTGCCGGACCGTGTCCGAGGCCGCGCGTTTGATGTGCCAGCCGGCGTCGGGGCCTCCCGTGCGGCGGCGGACCGTCACGTGTGCGGCCACCAGGTCGAAGCGCTCGGTGTCCCAGTACGTGGCGTCGAGCTCGAACGGCTCCTGCCGCTCGGTGCGGAGGATCCCGCCGACCCCGATCAGGTCCGGCAACTCGGCCTCCGGGGCCAGGTCGTAGGTGCGTTCGATCTCGAGGTGCGTGTCGCTCACACGTCCTTGTCTACCAGCCCGCCGCCGGTGGCCCGAGCGTCGTCGAGACGCCCGGCGAGGACGGCCGCCGCGATGCTCCCGAGGAAGGGGACGACATAGGCCAGGAGCATGACGAGGAACAGCGCCGTGTAGGGCACGACGGTCGCGAGGCTCCAGACCTCGGTCAACGGCCAACCGAGCGCCGTCGCGATCACGGGCATGCCGAGCAGCCACCAGTCCGTCGCGGACCTGGAGCGGAGCACGAGGCGGCCGGCCGCCACGGCGACCGCCGACCCACCGAGCCACGCCCACGCGGGTCCGGGCGTCGACGTCAGGACGAGGGCCGCGAGTCCGGCCGCGCCGAGCACGACGAACCCGACACCGGCGAGCTGGCGGCCGCGGGTCGACGCGTCCGTCAGCAGCAGGGCACCGATGGCCGCGAGCGCCGGGACGACGACGAGGAGGGCCACGACGACGACCGTGAGGACCCGGATCCAGTCCGATCCGTCGTAGCGCGATCCCATGGCGGACAGCCCGGCTCCGACGAGCATCGAGCAGATGGCGAAGGCGACGAGCGCCGAGGACGTGCGGATGGTGCGCGGCGCGGCGCGCCCCGACAGTGCGGACATGGATTCCCCCCAGGTCGATCGGTGGACGGCGCGGCGGTGGAACAGCGCCGTGGTGAGCGCCCCGAACGCCAGGCCGGCGCGGGGCAGGTCGAGGTCGGCGGCGTCGCGGAGATCCGCGTGCCACTGCTCCATGCGGACCGGTCGGTGGTCGGCGGGCGAGAGTGCGACGGCGAGGTCGACGACCGCTCGCGCGAGCGGGTGCGGCGCGGTCGACGCGCCCTCGGCGCCGTGTCGAGCCGCCGACGATCGGGGGCCGCTCACGGGGTCACCGTCCGGCCGGGCGCGGTGCGCCGTGACGGTCGCGCGGCGGCGCGTGCCCGGTGCTCGTCGGCGGACGCGACGAGGTCGCGGGCGGCGACCCGGCCCTCCCCCGTGAACGCGTAGCGGCGGCGACGCGGGCCGGATCGGTCGGGGTCGTCATCCCATGACCCGGTGATCCAGCCCTGGCGCTCGAGCCGCTCGAGGATCGGGTAGACCGTGCCGGACGGGCGCCCCGTGGTCTTGATGAGCACGAGGCCCCAGAGTGGCTCCTCCTGGGCGAGCAGGGCCTGGAGGACGTCGAGCGTCGGTGCGGTGACGCGCTGGAGTGGTTCCATGGACCGAACCTACCTATGTCGAATAGGTGTGTCAACCGGTCCTGCGGCCGTCGGGCCGACCGGGAGGGCCGGGGCGGCGTCCGGCAGGAATACCCGCGCAGGCACGCCGGTTACCGTCGGCATCATGAGTGACACGATCTCGAAGGACGCGTTCGTCCCCGCCGCCGGCACCGTCACGATGTTCACGACCGGCTGGTGCGGCTACTGCAAGCGACTGAAGACCCAGATGGACCGCGCCGGTGTCACGTACATCGAGGTCAACATCGAGGAGACCCCCGGCACGGCCGAGCTCGTGGCCGCGGTGAACGGCGGGAACCAGACCGTCCCGACCCTCGTGTTCCCGGACGGCTCGACGGCGACGAACCCCTCGCTGGCCGAGGTGCAGTCCCGCATCTGAGCACCGCCCTCGTCGGCGGCCGCGCGTGGGCGCGGACGCCGCGGCGACGCGCGATCTGATCCATCCCCACGGGAACGGCCCCGGAGACCAGTGGTCTCCGGGGCCGTTCGCGCGCCGGGCGCGTCGACCGCGGGCGGCCGGCGACGGGGTCAGCGCCCCTCGAGCGCGTCCGTGAGCATGGCCGCCATCGCGTCGAGCTGGATGTCGCCCGAGTCGACGAGCTCCTCGTCCGAGCCGTCGAGCGCCCGCGCGGCGAGCCCGGCCTTGCTGTCGATGAGCTCGGCGATCTTCGTGTCGATCGTCTGGGCCGCGATGATCCGCCACGCCGTGACGGGCTCCTCTTGTCCGATGCGGTGCACGCGGTCGATCGCCTGCGTCTGCTCGGCGCTCGTCCACGACAGCTCCGCGAGGACGACGTTCGACGCGACCTGCAGGTTGAGGCCGACGCCGGCCGCGGTGAGCGAGCAGACGATCACCGCCACGTCCGGGTCGTTGACGAAGGCGTCGATCTCGGCCGTGCGCTGCGCCGTCGACTGCTCGCCGCGGACGGTCGCGGTCCGCAGGCCACGGCGCGCGAAGACCTCTTCCGCCTGGTCCATGACGTCGAGGTGCTTGGCGAAGAACACGACCTTGCCGACGTTCGACGCGAGCTGCGCCGCGTAATCCGCCGCGAGCTGGGCCTTGGCACGACCGATGCGCCGGACCATCGAGAACACGTTCTCGCCGGTCGTCGTGGCGTCCTGGTCCTCGAGCTCCCACCGCGCGACCTGGCGGACGAGCTTGTGGTCGATGCCCTCGACCGGGGCCTGGCCGGTGCGGGCGGCGAGCGCCTGGTGGTAGCGGGCGACGAGCTTCGCGGTCAGCTCGCGCTCGGCGTCGCGGATCGACCGGCCGACCTCGTCGTCGAGTTCGACGGGGATGTCCGCGATCCGGCGCGCGGGGATGTCCGCCGCGACGTCGACCTTGCGGCGTCGGACGATCCCCATCTCGATGACGGCGCGACGGGCCTCCACGAAGAAGCCGGGCTCGGCCGGGGTCAGCCCGATGTCCTCGAGGGCGTTCATGAGTTCGGCGCGGGGCTTCTTGTCGTCGATCCAGCCGAGGAACTGCCAGATCGTCCGGAAGTCCTCGACGCTGTTGATGAGCGGGGTGCCGGTGAGCGCCATGAGGAGCGGCCGGGCCATGCGCTCGCGGATGCGCTCGGCGAGCTGCAGCACGAACCGGGAGCGCTGGGACTCCTTGTTCTTGATGAAGTGCGCCTCGTCGACCACCATGCCCCGGAACCCGAGCGCGCCGAGCCAGCCCACGTGGCGGTCGAGGATCTCGTAGTTGACGACGATGACGTCGGCGAAGCCGTCCATGTCCTCGCCGTCCCCGTGCAGCACCGTGACGGATCGGTTCGGCACCCACCGCTGGGCCTCGCGCATCCAGTTCGTCTTGACGACGTTCGGGACCACGACGAGGAGCGGGAACGCGTTCGCGGCGTCCGCGGCGAGGAGCGACTGCGCCGTCTTGCCGAGGCCCGGCTCGTCGGCGAGCAGGAACGTGCGGTGCCCCTGCGCCGCCGACGCGACCAGCTCCGCCTGGTGCTTCATGAGCTCGGCACCCGCGGGGGTCCGGAGGGTCGTGGGCTCCGGGAGCGGCATCGACGCCACACCCCCGCCCGCGCCGTACTCGAACGACTTGAACAGCGGGCCGAACAGCTCCCAGTTCGCGAGGCGCCGCGGGTGCGCGACCGGGGCCTCGGCGAGCGAGAAGTCCGGCGGGAGGAACGGGTTCGCCAGCTGCCGGGCGACGACCTGCTGCGGCACGACGGCCCGCTCCGGGGCCTCGACCGGCGAGGTCGGCTCGGCGGCGATGACGAGCTCCTCGGGCGCGAGCTCCATGCCCGCGGCGATCATCATGTCCCGCTTGACGGTCCGCGTCGACTCGGAGACGGGGGCGTCCTCGGCGAGGAGCTGGATGACGCTCGTGTCGCGGGCCGCGGTCTTGGCGAGGATGGTGGCGACGCCGTCGAGCCGCTTGAGCTGTTCGGCGCGCTGCGCGTCGGTCAGGTCGGCGTCCGCCTTGACGCGGGCGCGCTCCTCGCGCATCAGCTGTGCGACGGCCTGGAACTTCGTGCGGTTCGAGGGGCGGAGCGCCCCACGCTGGGCCGCCGCCTCGACCTCGCGCACGGCGCGGGCGAGCACGGGGATGAGCCCCTCGTTGTCGACGGGTCGCGTGCGACGGGGTGCGGACCGCACGCCGCCGGCCGCTCGCCTGATGCCTGATCGAGCCAACGCTCCTCCTGTCTCCCGATCGACGGGAGTCCCCGACGGTGTCCGCCGGTACGTCTCGTGACGGACCGCGCGCGGCCGTCGTTCCGGACACCCGTGCGACACGACCGGACATGGCCCGGGGCGAGCCTGTTCGACGCGCCGGGCCGGTACCGATCAGGAGACCGGGTGGGTGCCCCTCCATGAACTGTCACACGCTCGCGACGCCGCACGGATGTCGGGTCACCGCCGTCGCGTCCCGACTCCGGGGGGCCGGGACACGTGACCGCCCCCGGAACCGGGTGGGCCGCCCCCGGAATCGGGACGGCGTGCGGCGCGTGCGCAACCAGTCTAGTGCACCGCACCTCCCCCGCACCATGTGGGGCGCCCGGGAGGCCCCGCCTCAGGACCCGCGACCGGGTGCGGACCGTGGCCGCAGACCGGGCCCCGGGGCGGGCAGCGTCGCCGCCGGTGCGGTGAGCGCGGCACGGGTCGCGGCGAGGAGCTGCTCCGCCGTCGCGATCCCGTTCGCCGACCCGGTCGTCGCCTGGCCACCCGCGTGAGCGAGGAGTTGCGAGCCGATGGCGGGTCCGATGCGCTCGGCGCCGTCCGGGTTGCGTCGCACCCAGTCCCGCGCGATCGCGTCGGCGAGCCGTTCGGCGGCGGCGCCCCGGTCGGCGTCCCCGCGCGACCGGTGCCAGAGGCCCGTGACGACGAGGTGTGCGACGACGGCGCCGACGTCCCGGACCGGGTGCCCCCACCCGGCGGTGTCGATGTCGAGCAGGCCGGAGATCCGCCACGGCTCATGCTCGTCGACGAAGATCTGCTCGAGGTGCAGGTCACCGTGCACCACCTGACGGTCGGACGTCGACCACCCGATCGAGCGCCGCCCGATCGCGTCGTACAGTCGGTCGATCTCCTCGGCCTCCCCCGGCAGCGCGGACACGAGTGTGCGCCGGTGCCAGTCCGCGTGGTCCATCGCGTCCGCACGCGCCTGCTGCGTCAGCCGGACCGTGGCGATCCGGCCGGTCAGTGCGGCGAGCGACGCGATGAACCGGGGATCGTCCGCGATCTCGAGGATGCGACTGCCCGCGGGGACGCCTCGGACGCGCTCGAGCACCAGCAGACCGTCACCGCGGGACGACAGCACGCGCGGCACCGGGAGTCCGGCCGCCACGAACTGCTCGTGCGTCCGGACGATCGGGGTGACGCGGTGTGGTCGCACGACCTTGAGGAACACCGTGCCCTGGGGCGAGTCGACGCGGACCACCGCGCGTTTGCCGGGTCGGTACGCCGCGACCGTGAGCGTCGGTGCGGTGACCGGCATGCCCGCGGCGGTCAACAGCTCCGCCACCGCGTCCCGGTAGGTCACGTGCGGCAACACCGGGAGGCCCGGGTCGTTCGGGTAGGCCCACACCGACACGGCGTCGCCGGTCACGGGGTCGAGCACGACGGCGGAGTGCTGGTCGTGGCCGCCGCCCGTGTCGACGTAGGTGAGCACCGTCGCCCGTGCCCCGGCGGCGTCGACGGTGTCGACCTCGTAGCCGTACAGGTAGCCGTTGCCCGACGGCTCGACCGAGTGTGCGCGCGCGGACAGCACCGTCGTCCCCGAACCGGCGAACGCCTCGGGGAGCACGCGATCATGGTCGGGCCACACGCGCCCAGTCAACCGTGTCCCGCATCGATACGCCGGGAGCGGCGCTCGGTAGCCTCGGACCGTGAACCCCGTCGCGCGTCTCCGTCAGGCGACGCGGACGCCGTTCCTGCAGGTCGTCAAGACCGCGGTCGCCACGATCGCCGCCTGGGTGCTCTGCACGGCGCTGCTCGACTCGGAGTACCCGATCTTCGCCGCGATCGCCGCGCTGCTCGTCGTGCAGCCGAGCGTCAACCAGTCGTTCGTCCGCGGCCTGGAACGCAGCGCCGGAGTGGTGCTCGGCGTGCTGCTCGCCACCGCGCTCCACCTGCTGCTCGGTGACAACACGTGGATCGTGCTGCTCGTGATCGTCCTGGCGATCCTCCTGGCGTGGACGCTCCGGCTCACGCCCGGTTCGTCGACGCAGATTCCGATCAGCGCGATGCTCGTCCTGTCGACCGGCGCGACCACGCCGCACTACGCCGTCGACCGGATCATCGAGACCGTCATCGGCGCCCTCGTCGCCCTCGCCGTGAACGCGCTCATCGTGCCGCCCGTGCTGCTCCAGCCCGCGCACCTGGCGGTCGCCCGTCTCGCGCGGGACACCGCATCGGCGTTCGAGCGCATCGCCGTGGGACTCACCGAGGGCCGGGACCGCACCGGGTGGGAGGCCGACCTCGCCACCGCGCGGACGCTGCGGCAGGCGCAGGCCCGCTCCGACGCCGCGCTGGCCGCCGCGCGGGAGAGCCTGACGATGAACCCGCGCGGCGGGCGCCACCGGACGATCCTCGAGCGCGACATGGAGATCGCCGGGCACCTCGCCGTGATCGTCACCCGCGTGATCGGGATGACCCGGGCGATCCGGGACAACGTCGCGCCCGACCTCGTCGAGGACCGCGCGATCGGCCGCATCGCCACCGAGGTCGCACGGATCGCCGCCGAGGTCCGGGCCTTCGCCGCTGCCGATCAGCGGCCGATCGCCGAGGATCCCGCCTCGCCGACGCTGACCGCCCCGGTCGTCGTGCTCCGGCCGAACGAGGACCACTGGATCCTCATCGGGTCGTTGCTCGAGGACATCCGCCGCGTGCGCGAGGAACTCCTCGGCGAGGGGGCCTGACCCGACGCCGCGCCGGCCCGGTCAGCGCAGCGGGTCCGCGCACCGCTCCGAGCAGGTCGCCGTCGCGGTCGCCGCGGCGAGCGCCGTGCGGATGAGCTCGTCCCACGCATCCCCGACGGCCGCGTCGGCCACCGGGCCGGTGTGATGGCGCGCCGCCGCCCGGATCTCCGCGAGCGCCGCGACCGCGTCGGCGCGCCCCGCTCGGCCCGCGACGTCCGGGAGGCCCGCCCGCAGGTCCGCGAGCGCCCGCGCCCGGTGCGGCGCCGCGAGTTCCTGGAGCCCCGTCATCACCCGCCACGCCGCGCGCAGTTCGAGTCGTAATCGGCGGACCGCCGGGTGGAGGGCCTCCCCCCACCCGTCGTCCACGAGTCGGTCGCCGGCGAACCGGTCGTCGACACGCTCGTCCTCCGTCGGCCCCACCGACGCTTCGTCCCCCGTCACCACGGCCCCTCGTCTCCCGCTCCCCCCGTCGCACCCCGGGGTGCGACGTCGACGGCGCCGAGCGCACGTCGTCGCCGCAGCGTAGCAACGTGCGGACGCTGCGTGCGCGATGTGTGCCCGAGGATGTGCGGAGTGGTCGCCCGACGATGCGCGGAGTGGACGTGGCGGACGCGGATCGGGCCTCCCGGCCGTCCACCGGCGCGGCGGCCCGCATCGACGCTGTGACGAGATTCAGCGACACCACGGGGAACGCCGCACGCCCCGCAGCGCGGAGTGCCACCATGGCCCGAGGAGGTCAGGACATGCGGCTGCTGGTGGTGGAGGACGACGACGAGATGCGCGCGCTCCTCGAACGGGGACTCGCGGCCGAGGGCTACCGGGTCACCGCCGTCGAGAACGGCGTGGAGGCGCTCATCGCGCTCGGCGAGCAGGCGTACGACCTCGCCGTGGTCGACGTCATGATGCCCGGCATGTCCGGCTTCGAGCTGAGCCGCCGCATCCGCGAGCGTGAGGACCCGATGCGGATCCTCCTCGTCACCGCGCGGGACGCCGTCGACGACCGCGTGTACGGCCTCGACTCCGGTGCCGACGACTACCTCACGAAGCCGTTCGCGTTCGCCGAGCTCACCGCGCGCCTGCGGGCCCTCGGCCGGCGCGAGGTGGCTGGCGCACCTCGGACCATCGAGGTCGCCGACGTCGCCATCGACTCCGAGGCACGACGCGTCGTCGTGCAGGGCCAACGCGTGGCGATGAGCCCGACCGAGTTCGCGCTCCTCCGGCTGCTCGCCCGCTCCGCCGGGAGCGTGGTGGACCGGCCCAAGATCCTCGAGGAGGTCTGGGACGGCAGCCAGCACGTCGACCCGAACGTCGTCGAGCAGTACATCTCGTACCTCCGCAAGAAGCTCTCCGCGCACGACGCGTCGGTCGCCATCACGACCGTGCGCGGTCGCGGGTACCGCCTCGACAGCGTCGGGGCCTGAACCGGTCCTCCCCGCCGTGTTCCGGCCGCTCCGTCTGCTGTCGCTCCGCGCGCGGATCACCATCGGCAGCACCGCGATCGCGGCCATCGTCATCGTCCTGCTCGTCGTCGTCGTCCGGCTCCAGGTGATCTCCGTCGTCGCGAGCGCCACCACGACCCTGCTCGTCGCCGACGCGGACCCCTACATCGCCGCGCTCGAGGTCGACAGCTCGCCCGACCTCGGGAGTCCCGGCAACGGTCAGCTGGTCGCCGTCGTGTCGCCGACCGGGCAGCTCGAGTTAACGACCATGCCACGGAGCTTCGAACACGAGATCCGATCCCTGTCCACCGCGAGCGCCCGGACCTCGTCGATCACCGTCGACCGCTCGGAGTACCGCGTCGTCGTCGAGCACGTCACGAACGACGCCGGCCGGTGGACGGTCGTCGCCGCCCGCAACGCGCAGTCCGAGCGCATCGTCGTGGACGACCTCACCGAGACGCTCGGCGTGCTCGGGCTCGTGATCCTCGTGGCGTTCGGGATCGCGTCGTGGATCCTGGCGACCGTGGCGCTCCGGCCCGTCGCCCAGATGCGCCGCGAGGCCGAACGGCTCCGGGGCACCACCGACCGGGCCGAGCTCCCCGTCGGCCCCGCGCAGGACGAGCTGTCCTCGCTCGCGACGACGCTCAACGCGTTCCTCGCCCGGACCCGGCAGGCCACGGAACGGGAACGGCAGATGGTCTCGGACGCGAGCCACGAACTCCGGACCCCGCTGGCGATCCTGACGACGCAGCTCGACCTCGCGTCGCTCGACACCGGCGACGCCGACGCGCTCGCGGGACACATCGACCGCGCCAAGCAGAACGTCGCGCGGCTGTCCCGGCTCGCGAACGACCTGCTCACGCTGTCCCGCGTCGAGGAGACCGAGGCCCAGGCCGACGAGGTGGCGCGCACGACGAGCTGGACGGACCTCGGTGACGAGGTCATGTCCGCCGTCGACCGCGTCCGGCTCATCGCGGGTGCCAAGGACATCACCGTCGACTTCGAGCTCGAACCCCCGATCGCCGTCGGCGGGTCCGGGCCGGGCATCGGCGGCGGCACCGTCGAACCGCGCTACCGGCTCGACACGAGCGGCATGGCGCAGCTCGTCACGAACATCGCGGGCAACGCCGTCGCCGCGCTCGAACCCGGGGGCGGCATCGTCGTCACCTGGCGTGCGGAGGCAGGGCAGGGCGTGCTCCAGGTCACCGACGACGGGCCAGGCGTCCCGGACGCGTTCGTCCCCGTCGCGTTCGACCGCTTCACCCGCCCCGACGCCGCCCGACGGTCCGTGCATCCCTCGCCCGGCGGCTCGGGCCTCGGACTCGCGATCGTCCGCGCCATCGCCGAGCGCGCAGGAGGCACGGCGAGCCTCCGCAACGTCCGGTCCGGCGGCCTCGAGGTGACGGTGCGGGTCCCCGCGGTCTGACCCCGCCCGGCTCGCCCCTCCCCCTGCTCGCCGCCCGGTCAGTGGAAGTCGCGGGAGCGCGTCCGGACCGCGAGCGGCAACCGTTCCATGTGGTCCGCGACGACGTTCACCACACCGTCGGGTGACCGCTCGAGGATCCCCCGCACGACGAGCGCCGGTGCCTCGCGGGCGACCCGACGGAACCGTGTCCACACGCCGACGCTGCAGATCACGTTCACGAGGCCGGTCTCGTCCTCGACGTTCATGAAGGTGATCCCGGACGCCGTGGCGGGACGCTGTCGATGCGTCACGACCCCGCCGACCTCGATCCGCCGCCCGGTCTCGGCCGTCATGAGCTCCGCGACGCTGAGCACGCGCCGCCGGGCGAGATCCCGCCGCACGTGCCGGATCGGGTGGTCGTCCGGTGACAGCCCCGTCGACCAGATGTCCGCGATCAAGGCGTCACCGTCGGTGAGCTGCCCGAACAGCGGCGGCTGCACGACCACCTGCGTGTCGGGGAGCTGGTCCGGGCGTTCCGCCGCGGCCTGCGCCGCCGACCACATGCCGCTGCGACGGTCGATGTCGAACGACGCGAACGCATCCGCCGCAGCGAGCGCCTCGAGCTGCGCCGTGGTCAGCCCCACCCGCCGTGCCAGGTCGGACATGTCCCGGAACGGGCCGTTCGCCTCGCGCTCCGCGACGATCCGCTCCGCACTGCGTCGGCCGAGGGACGTGACCTCGACCAGGCCGAGACGGACCGCGAAGGCACCGTCGCGTCGGTGGTCGTCCGTGTCGAACGGTGTGCTCCGGTCGAACGGCCGGACGGGCTCCTGTTCCTGGGCCAGGCAGGTGTCCGAACCGGTCCGTGGCGGCAGCCCGTCGTCGCCGAGCGGTGCGTCGGGATCGAGGACCTCGAGCGTGGCGTCGACCCCCGACCGCAGGATGTCCGGGCGCCGCACCTGCACTCCGTGGCGTCGGGCGTCCGCGACGAGCGACTGCGGCGAGTAGAACCCCATCGGCTGCGCCCGGAGCAGTGCCGCCAGGAACGCGCCCGGGTAGTGCAACCGCATCCATGCACTCGCGTAGACGATGAGCGCGAAGCTGATCGAGTGGCTCTCGGCGAAGCCGAAGTTCGCGAACGCCTGGATCTTGGCGTAGATGGCGTCGGCGTCCTCGCCCTCGATGCCGTTCGAGGCCATGCCGCGGTAGAGCTTGTCGCGGAGTGCCTCGATCCGGACCAGCCCCCGCTTCGACCCCATGGCGCGGCGGAGCTGGTCGGCGTCCTCACCCGAGCACCCGCCCACGGTCATCGCCATCTGCATCAGCTGCTCCTGGAACAGCGGCACCCCGAGGGTGCGCTCGAGCACCGGCTCGAGTGCCGGATGCAGGTAGGTGATCGGCTCCTCCCCGGTCCGCCGCCGGATGTAGGGGTGGACGGCACCGCCCTGGATCGGCCCGGGACGCACGAGCGCGACCTCGATCACGAGGTCGTAGAACCGCCGCGGTAACAACCGGGGCAGGGTGCCCATCTGCGCCCGGGACTCGACCTGGAACACCCCGACGGTGTCGGCCCGGCACAGCTGGTCGTAGACGCCCTGCTCCTCTTTCGGCATGTCGTGCATGTCCCAGCGCTCACCGCAGTGTTCGGCCGCGAGGTCGAACGCGTACTGCAGCGCCGCGAGCATGCCGAGGCCGAGCATGTCGAACTTGACGAGCCCCATGAAGGCGCAGTCGTCCTTGTCCCACTGCAGGACCGTCCGGCCGTCCATGCGGGCGTGCTCGATGGGGACGACCTCGCCGACGGGTCGGTCGGTGAGCACCATGCCGCCCGAGTGGATGCCGAGGTGCCGGGGGAACCCGAGGACCTCGCGCGCGAGTCCGACGACCTCGTCCGGGATGTCGTGCTCCGTGCTCTCGGTGACCGACCCCCACCGTTCCACCTGCTTGGACCAGGCGTCCTGCTGTCCCGGGCTGTGCCCGAGCGCCTTCGCCATGTCGCGCACCGCGGCCTTCGGACGGTAGGTGATCACGTTCGCGACCTGCGCCGCGTTGAACCGGCCGTACTTGGCGTAGACGTACTGGATGACTTCTTCGCGGCGGTCGGAGTCGAAGTCGACGTCGATGTCGGGCTCCTCGTCGCGCATGCTCGAGAGGAACCGTTCGAACGGCAGCCCGTACCGGATCGAGTCGACCGCCGTGATCTCGAGCAGGTAGCAGACCGCCGAGTTCGCGGCGGACCCACGGCCCTGGCAGAGGATCCCCCGACTGCGCGCGTACTGCACGAGATCCCGCACGATCAAGAAGTACCCGGGGAAGTCCTTCTCCTGTATCACGTGCAGCTCACGCTCGATGCGGTCACGCTTGACCGGGTCGACCCCGTCGGCCGAGCCCGGGTAGAACCGCCGGGCGCCCTGCCAGACGAGGTCGCGGAGCCACGACATGGGCGTGTGCCCGTCGGGCACGTCGAGGTCCGGGAGGCCCGGCGCGGCACTCCGCAACCGGAACGACAGGTCGTCGGCGAGCTCCACACTCCGCGCCACGGCGCCGGGGTACCGGGCGAACCGACGGCTCATCTCGGCCCCGGACCGCAGGTGCGCCGTGTCGGCGGCGGGGAGCCAGCCGTCGAGTTCGTCGAGGCTGCGGCGTGCCCGGACAGCCGCGAGCGCCGTGGCGACCCGGAACCGGTCCGGGGTGGCGTAGTGCACGTTCCCGGTGGCCACGACGGGCAACCGGAACCGCCCGGCCAGTCCGGCCAGGAGGTCGTTGCGGGCCGTGTCCATCGGGTCGCCCTGGTCGATGAGCTCGACGGTGACGTGCTCGCGCCCGAACCGGTCGAGCAGGTCCCGCAGTGCCCGCTCGGCGGCGTCCTCACCCCCGGTCTCGAGGGCGGCGCGGACGGTCCCCTTGCGGCACCCCGTGAGCACGTGCCAGGCGTCACCGGCCCGCTCTGCGAGGTCGTCGAGGTCGTACCGGGGCCGGCCCTTCTCCGCACCGGGCGACAGGTGTGCGCTCGTCATGGCGGCGGCCAGTCGGTGGTAGCCCGCTTGCCCGCGTGCGAGGACGAGCAGATGTGTGCCCTCGGGGTCGGCGACGCCGTTCTGCGGTTCGGACAGGCCGATGGAGAGTTCCGCGCCGTACACCGTCCGGATGTCGGAGTGGGTCTCGGCGACCTCGGCCATCCGCGCCGCCCCGTAGAGGCCGTCGTGGTCGGTGAGTGCGAGGCCGTGCAGGTGCAGGCGTGCGGCTTCCTCGAACAGGTGCTCCGGTGGGCTCGCACCGTCGAGGAAGCTGAAGGTCGAGTGCGCGTGCAGCTCCGCGTACGGCACCGTCAGGCCGTCGTCCACGATCGAGGCCGGCGCCGGTGTGTACGGGACGCGTTTGCGCGACCACGCCGGGCTGTCACCGCCGTCACCGGGAGGCGCTGCCCCGGGACTGCGCTTGTCCGACAGCGCACGCTCGAACTCCGACCACGGGATCGGTGGGTTGTTGTACCCCATCAGGTCGCCACCGCCTCGGCCCACCACCGGCCGTCCGCCAGGACGACGGTCCATGCGCGCCCCTCGGCGTCGACGAGCTGCATCCGGTGCAGGCGGCGACCCCCGGCCTCCCACCAGCGCACGACGAGCGGCCATGGCCCCGCCCATGCGGCCACCGCACTGAAGCGTCCGCCCCGGTCCCCCTCGGCGCGGAACCGGTCCGGCTCACCGGTCAGGATGCTGCGCCCGTCGACGTCGACCGGGGTGCCGTCGGCGGCGACGACGTCCACGGGCCGAGGACGGTCGAGGACCGTCGCGGGTGCGGGCCCGGGCAGCCGACCGGGCCACGGGCGTGCACGGGCGACCGCGACCGCGCGCTCGCCCCCTGCCGGGGTGTCCCCCCACGGCACGAACAGCGTGCGCTCCGCCAGGGTCCGACCGCCGGCGATGCGTGCCGTGACGACCCCGTCGTGTCCGACCATGCCCTGGATCCGGGCGAGGCCGTGGTGCACCCGCTCGTCCGGCCCGGAACCCCAGAGTCCACGCTCGTGGTTCGTGACCGCGTCGACCGCCTCGGCCTCGAGCCGGACGTGGGCGACGGGGGCCTCGAGCCCGGTGGGGTCCGTACCGCCCTGCAGCTGCCACCGCACGCGGTCGACGACGTCGGCGGGGTCGAACCACCGCGGATGGGCCCAGGTGCGGTCGAGGCAGACGCCACGGTCGTCGGTGATCTCGATGCGGATCGTCGTGGCCACGAGCTCCGCCGCACGGAGCCGCTCGGCGAAGGTGTCGGCGGACCGACGGAACGCGAACGCCACCTGGTCGGCACGGTCGAGCGGGGGTTCGAACGCGGCGTCGACGGTCAGGTCCGGTGGGACGTCGCGGGCGGTGACCGCACGTGGGTCACGGCCTCCGGCGAGCCGGTGCAGGAACGCACCCTCCGGCCCGAACCGGTCCCGCACCTGCTCGTCCGTGAGCTGCGCGAACGCACCGAGCGTCGTGATCCCGAGCCGCCCGAGCACCATCGCGAGGTCGTCGCGACCGAGGACCGACAACGGCAGCGGTGCCAGGAAGTCCGCCGACGCACCCTCGGGGACGATGCGGACCCGCTCGACATCGCGTGTCCGGGCACGTGCCGCCTGCTCCGCCGCGAACGGGGTGTCCGCGATGCCGACCCGCACGCCCGGCGCCCCGTGGTCGGCCGCGATGCCCGCGAGCGTCAGCGCTGCCGGGTGCTCCCCGCCGTAGTAGCGGGCCGGCCCCCGGGAGCGGATCGCGAGCGTTCCCGGGCGCAGGACGTGCACGCCGGGCACGGCACCCTCGACCGCACGGATGACGGGCTCGAACGCCCGGTGGTCGAGGGCCTCGTCGTACTGCTGGACCACGAGCGTCGTGCACCGGGCCTGGGCCTCGCGGATGCGCAGCCCACGGAGGACGCCCTCGTGACGAGCGGCCGCGGAACAGGCGTACACGAGCCCCTTGGCCACGAGGGCGATCGGCCGCTCGGGGTCCGCCCCGGACGCCACCGCAGCGGCGAGGACGGGCCAGTCCGGGCACCACAGGACCATCGTGCGGGTGGGCGGGGCCTCGACGGGCGGACTCCCCGCCCCGAGGGCCACCGTTCCACCGGTCACGACGCCACCGCCACGGGACGCGCTCCCCGGTCTCCGCCGGCCGTCGTGACGACCACCGGGGACCGGGTACCGGTCGGATCACCGCTCGCGGTCGCCGACACCGACGGCTGGACCGTCCCGTCCGCTGCGGGGAGCAGGAGTTCGGCGCTGCGTGGGCGTCCAGCGCCGGCCCGAGTGGTCGCCACGACCGTTGCCCGCCGTTCCGACAGGTACCCGAACCCGCGTCCGATGCCCTGCCACGAGGAGTCGGTGACCCGGAGCGAGGCCTCGGCACCGGGCCAGCTGCCGAGCGCGACGAGGGCGGCACCCCGCTGCCGGAGCCGTGCCCCGAGGCGAGCGACGTCGCCCGGGGTGACGCGCCCGAGCGGTCGGGTCAGCACGATCGTCGCGACGTCGGCCAGCGCCGCGGTGACCGTCAGCCACTGGTCGCCCGGGTCGGGCACGAGCACGAGCCGCTCCAGGTCGATCCCGGCGGCCGCGGCGGCCTCGACCCCGAAGGACGGCACACCGACCACGGCGCACCATGCGCCGGACGCCGACGCCGCCTGGAGCATGGTCATCGCCAGCAGCACCGACTCGTGCACGCTGTAGGCCGCCCCCGACCGGAGTGCGCCACCCGGTAGGAGCGGCGCGAGCGCAGGCGACGTCGGGAGCGCACCGGTGTCGACCCGCGTGTCCTCCATGTCCGCGATCCGGGAGCGGAGGCTCGTGATGCGCTCCAGCGCCGCCCGCGCCTCGGCCACGTGGTCCGGTTGTCGGACCGCGCGTGCACCATGGGCACCGGGTGCCGGTGTCCGATCGCCCCGCTCTCCGAGGAGAGCCGCCGCCGTCTGCATCGCCCCATGTTCGAACATGTGTTCGATCATGTCAACCGGGTCCGACATCCGCTGTGGACGCCGGATCGTCGTCGCACGACGGTGGACACGGCCCCGTTACCGGACGACGCCGAGGAGCACCCAGCCCCCACCAGTCCCGATGACGTCGACGACGACGCTCGGCGCATCGGCATCGAGCGGCGTGGCCTGGAACCGCCACAGCGCGGGAAGCCCGTCGTTCCGGGCATCGCGGGCACCGTCATCCCCGCCGCCCGGTCCGAAGTCCCACTCGTCCGGGCGGCCCCGCCACCGGGTCGGCCGGTCGGTCACGTGGTAGCGGACACCGTCCCACAGGAGATCTCGGGGCACGCCAGCCGTCGTCGTGCCCACCCGCACCACTCGCGCCTCGCGCACCGGCACCGCGACCACCGCCTCCCGATCATCGAACACGTGTTCGAATCGGCAGTGTACGTCGCTCGTCCACGACACGCCAACGGAGTCGCCGTGGCGCCTCCGCGCCCGGTCAGACCGCGGTGATCGTCCAGGAGGCCGTGGCCGACTCCCCCGGTTCGACGACCAGGAGGCCCCGCTCGGCTCCGGCGTTGAACGCATCCGGGGCGCAGGTCATCGGTTCGACCGCCAGGCCGACACGGTGGTACTCGGGCACGACGTGGTCCGCGGTGTGCACCTGCACCCAGGGGCACTCCGGGCCGAAGGTCATCCGCACGCCAGAGCCGTCGGCGGCGGTCACCCGCACGGTCGCCGTGCCGTCCGCGTCACGGTCGAACCCGGTGAAGGCATGGTCGATGAACCGCGAGCCGATCCGCTCCGGCACCCGGAGGTCGAACACACCGTCGTCGACGTCCGCCACCGGGGACAACGCCGTCGGGACCAGTCGGTCCGGCGTCACCTCGAGCACCTGCTGCGCCGGCAGGTGCAGGGTCCAGTCGTCGACGTGCCCGGGGCCTGCGACGAGGTACGGGTGCGGCCCGGTCCCCCAGGGCGCCGCGTCGGGGCCGGTGTTCGTCCCCGTGATCGTCGTGTGCAGGCCCTGCTCGTCGACCTGGTGGGTGACCGCGACCTCGACCCGGAACGGGTACCCGAGCTGCGCGGGGATGGTGGTGGTGAGGACCACCCGGTCGTCGGCCCGTTCAGCCACGGCGAAGTCGGCCCACGCGACGAGGCCGTGCAACGCGTGTCCACGCTCCGGCTCGGACAGGGCGAGCAGGTGGTCCTGCCCCGCGAACGAGTACCGGCCGTCCACGACGCGGTTGGGCCACGGCGCGAGCACGGCGCCGCGGAACACCGGACGGACCTCGTCCGCGTCGAACGGCACGACGAGGTCACGGCCGTCGTACCGGAGGCTCCGGAGCGTCGCCCCGATCGACGCGATCGTGGCCGTGTACGGCCCCGCGCTGATCGAGCATTCGGTCCCCGACAGGGGCTGACTGGAGGTGTCCGCGGTGCGCGGCGATGCGCTCATGCCGACCAGGCTATCGGTGTCCCGCCGAACCGCCGGCCGAGATCTCGACCAGCGACGGCCCGCTCGACGACGAAGGCCCCGCCGGAGCGGGGCCTTCGTCGTGATGGTGGATCTGAGGGGACTCGAACCCCTGACCCCCTGCATGCCATGCAGGTGCGCTACCAGCTGCGCCACAGACCCAGGTCGGTTGCCCCCGCGCGGAAGCAACCAGTCAAGCGTACACCATCTGCGAGGGCCGCCCGACCACGGTCAGTGGGTGACGGGGACCTCGAGCGGGATGCTCGGGCAGTCGGACCACAGGCGCTCGAGCGAGTAGTACTGCCGGTCCTCGTCGTGGAAGACGTGCACGACGACGTCGCCGAAGTCCAGGAGGACCCATCGACCCTCGCTCCGCCCCTCGCGCCGGAGCGGCTTGGCACCGGCCTGGAGCATGCGGTCCTCGACCTCGTCCGCGATGGCGAGGACGTTGCGCTCGTTCCGGCCACTCGCCAGGAGGAACACGTCGGTCAGTGGGAGCGGACCCGTCACGTCGAGGGCGACGAGGTCCTCGGCCTGCTTGTCGTCCGCCGCGGCGGCAGCGATCTGGGTGAGTTCGAGGGCTCGGGGGGAAGCGGTCACGGATTCCTTCGGTCGTTCGACGCCGGGTAGGGGTCGATGCCGTCGATCATAAGCGACACCCACGACACGGACCAGCCTGGAGGCCCGAACCGGCCACCGCGGAGAGCGAACGAACGCCGGCGGGTCGCCTCAGAAGACGCCGAGCGAGAACATCGCCACGACCACGGCGATGACCCCGGCCACCCCGACCCCTGCAGCGGAGTACGCCAACGCGGTCGGGACCTTCGACTGCTTCGGCTTCGCCGCGGCCAGCACGACCGCACGGGTCGACGTGTGGCTCGACACCGCACGGCTCGCCCGGACGGGGACCGCGTCGTTCGTCGCGGTCTCGGCGTCGTGCTGCTCGAGCAGCCGATCGACCTCGACGCCGTCGATGTGCGGCGTGTGCGCCCCGGTGGCGGCGAGGGTCTTCGGCAGGTCGATCGACCCGGTGATGATGACCTCGCCCGTGGCGTTGAGGGCACCCGTGACGTCGCTGAGCGCCGAGTTCGGCAGGATCAGCGCGTTCGTCTGCGTCTGCGTCGCCCGCGACTGCCCGGTCTGGGGATCGTGCAGGTGCTCGTCCGCGGCCTCGGCCTGGCGGGACCAGTGGCCGGTCGGCGTCGCGATGGTGCCGGTCGTGGCCGGCGGCTCCGGGGCCGCTCCCCCACGCGCGGCAGCGGAACGGGCCCGACCCGCCGAAGCGGGTGACGCCGGACGCCGTTCTTCCGTACGAGCGTCGGCCGCGGTGGGCGCGGCGGGCGATCCGGCCGCGTCCGAGAGGTCGAGGGGGAACACGTTCGGCGTCGAGGCCGCCGGGAGGGCCGGGTCGAGCACGTCGTCGGTGCTCGCGTCGATGCCCTCGGCGGCACCGGACGCGGACCGCGGGCGCGCTGCCCCGACGTCACGGGCATCCGGGACGTCACCGGCACCTCGCGCAGCGCGGTCGCCACGCGCAGTGTCGTCACGACCCGCAGCCTCGTCGTCATGCACCGCATCGGCGTCCCCGGCCGGGACGATGTCGACGATCGGCTCGGCCTCGGGGAGCGGGGCGTCCGGCTCCGGTGCCGGCGGCGCCCAGGTCGACCGGTGCACCCGCGGCTCGTCGCTGTGGGCGACGGCGTCCGAGAGCGGCTCGATGGCGTCGGGCGAACCGTCCGCCTCGGTCGCCTGGTGGAGGACCGCGGCGTCCGGCGCGGGCTCGTCGTGCTCCGCGGCGATGCGCTGGCCCTCGAGCGCGGCGACGTCGCCGAGGACGTCCGCCACGGTGCGGTCGGACGACTGGGGTGACGGCGTCCGGAGCGGGACGGGTGCCTGGTCACGGTGCTGCTCGGCCTCACGCAGGGCGCGGAGCTGACGCCGCGTCATGCCGGTGCCGGGGACGATCTCGGTGGCCGATGCGGGCGGGGCGGCATCGTCGGCGCGGGACGGTTGGACGGCCGCGCGCTGCGTGGGCTCCGCGGCGCCCTGATCGGCGACACCACCCGGCACCGGCACCGCGGCGGCCTGTGCTGGTGCGGACGCGGCGGGAGCGACGTGCGAACCCGGACGCCGGCGCGGCAGGTCGGTCGGGGCGGCGGGCGGTGCCGAGGGTACCGCGACGCTGCGCGGGCCATCGGCCGCAGAGGCGACGGATGCGGGAACGCCGGCGGCCACGGCGGCCTCCGGCGTCACGGGCTGAGCACCGGTCTCGGCGGCACGCTCGCGCTCTCGGGCCTGACGCCGCGTGAGGGGCGGCTGCGAGTCGGACGAACTCATGCGACGCTCCGATACAGATGGTGCTTGGTGATGTACTGGACGACGCCGTCCGGGACCAAGTACCACACGGGATGTCCTCGGCCCACGCGGCTTCGGCAGTCGGTCGACGAGATCGCCAGTGCCGGTACCTCGAGCAAGCTTACGTCCCGCTCCGGCAATCCGGTGACGGTCAGGTCATGTCCCGGCCGAGTCACAGCAACGAAGTGGGCGAGGTCCCAGAGTTCGGAGTGGTCCTTCCAGTCGAGGATCTGGGCCACGGCGTCGGCGCCCGAGATGAACACGAACTGGGCGTCCGGTCGTTGGTCGCGGAGGTCACGGAGGGTGTCGATCGTGTACGTGGGGCCGGGGCGGTCGATGTCGACACGGCTCACCGTGAACATCGGGTTGGACGCGGTGGCGATCACCGTCATGAGGTACCGGTGCTCCGCGTCCGACACGTCGGACTTCATGTACGGCTGGCCGGTCGGGACGAACACGACCTCGTCGAGGCCGAACGAGGACGCGACCTCGCTCGCTGCCACGAGGTGACCATGGTGGATCGGGTCGAACGTGCCGCCCATCACACCGATGCGCGGCCGACCGGTGCTCTCGAGCATCGGGCGGCGGGTCAGATCTTCGTGTGGCCGAACTCGTCGACGCCGGTCTCGTCGGTCCGGGTGGCGTCGAACTTGTGGCTGTGCCGGTAGGCGACGTCGCGGAAGCTCCAGGTCACGAACCCGAGGAACGTGAACACCGCGGCCGCACCGAGCGGGAAGATGAACCGGGGCACCTCGGCCGTGGTGGGTTCTCCGGCAGCGAGCAGCAGGTGGATCATGGGCGCTCCGATCATTCCGATGGGGTGTGGCGGTGGCCGCGCCCCAGTCTAGCCGCGCACCTGACCGTGTCCGCGCACGATCCACTTCGTGCTCGTGAGCTCCGGCAGCCCCATCGGCCCTCGCGCGTGCAGCTTCTGCGTCGAGATCCCGACCTCGGCCCCGAACCCGAACTCACCGCCGTCGGTGAACCGCGTGGAGGCGTTCACCATGACGACTGCGGAATCGACCTCGGCGAGGAACCGGTCCGCGTTGCGGAGGTCGTTCGTGACGATCGACTCCGTGTGCTGGGTGGACCACCGGGCGATGTGCGCGATCGCGGCGTCGAGGTCCGGCACGACCCGGACGGACAGGTCGAGCGCCATCGATTCGGTGCCCCAGTCCTCCTCGGTCACGGGGACCGCCTGCGGGACGAGCGCGCGGGTCGCGTCGTCACCGCGCAGGGTGACCCCCGCCTCCAGGAGGCGCGCCGCCACCACGGGCAGGAGGCGCGGTGCGGCGTCCTGGTGCACGAGCAGCGTCTCGAGTGCGTTGCAGACGCTCGGACGCTGCACCTTGCTGTTGAGCACGATGTCGACCGACCAGTCCTCGGGCGCCGACGCGTCCAGGAACACGTGGACGACGCCCGCACCGGTCTCGATCACCGGGACCTGCGACTCCGTGACGACGGTCTGGATGAGGCCGGCGCTGCCGCGAGGCACGAGGACGTCGACCAGCCCCCGCGCTCGCATGAGCTCCGTCGCGCCGTCGCGGCCGAACTCGTCGATGGTCTGCACGAGCGCGCCGGGCAGCCCCACCGTGGCCACGGCGTCCTGGATGCGCTCGACGAGCACGGCGTTCGTCCGGGCGGCCGCCGAGCCGCCGCGGAGCACGACCGCGTTGCCGCTCTTGAGCGCGAGGCTGGCGATGTCCACGGTGACGTTCGGCCGTGCCTCGTAGATCGCCCCGACGACCCCGAACGGCACGCGGACCTCGGTCAGCTGGAGTCCGTTCGGCAGGGTCGAGCCGCGCACGGTCTGCCCGACGGGGTCGGTCAGCGTGGCGACGTGCTCGACGGCGGACGCCAGCGCCTCGATCCGCGTGGGGTCCAGCCGCAGGCGGTCCAGGAGGCCCGGCGCGAGCCCGCCCTGCTCCCCCGCTTCGAGGTCGCGGGCGTTGGCCGCGACGATCTCGTCGGTGGCCGACCGCACGGCCGCCGCGATGGCGCCGAGCGCGGCGTTCTTGACGTCGGCGGTCGCCGTCACGAGGGCCGGTGAGGCCGCGCGCGCAGCGACGAGCTTGTCGACGAGCGTGGGGTGGACGGCGGTGGTTGCCATACCCGGATTGTAGACGGGGCGACCGACGGGAGGCGGTGCCACCGACGCGCGCTACGCCTGCGGTCCGGCGGCGAACCAGGTCCCGATCGCGTCACCCGTGAGCGCGCGGTCGACGAGCGCGGTCGCGGTGACGAGGACGCTCGTGCCGGCCTCGGCCGCGAGGCGGGCGGCCGCGACCTTCGTCCCCGCGCCCCCCGTCCCCACTCCCGCGGCGCCGACCGAACCGAACGTGACGCCTGCGAGGTCGTCACCGAACGGGACCTCCGCGATCCGCTCGGCGCCGGGCTGCTCCGGCGGCTTCGTGTAGAGCGCGTCGACGTCCGAGAGGAGGACGAGGACGTCGGCACGGAGCAACCGCGCGACGAGGGCGGCCAACCGGTCGTTGTCCCCGAACCGGATCTCGTGCGTGGCGACGGTGTCGTTCTCGTTGACGATCGGCAGGATCCGGAGCGCGAGCAGGCGGTCCATCGCCCGCTGCGCGTTGACCCGGTGCGTGGGGTTCTGCAGGTCCCCGGCGGTCAGGAGCACCTGACCGGCGACGATCTCGTACCGGCGCAGGCTCCGCTGGTACCGGTACACCAGGACGTTCTGCCCGACGGCCGCGGCGGCCTGCTGCGTCGCGAGGTCGTCGGGGCGGGCGTCGAGCGCCAGGTACGGGAACCCCGTCGCGATCGCCCCCGACGACACGAGCACGACCTCGGTGCCCCGGCCGTGCGCGGCGGCGAGGGCGTCGACGAGGGGTTCGATCTGCCCGGCGTTCTCCCCGCTGATCGAGGACGAGCCGACCTTGACGACGATCCGGCGCGCGGTCGGGACGTCGGCACGGGTCCGGACGGGCGTCGGCTCCGCGCGCGTGGTCGTGCTGTCGGTCATCGCTGCGGCACTCCTGTCGTGTCGGGTCGTGGTCCTGCCGGGTGCTCGGGGCGGGCGTGGTCGGTCAGTCGGCGTCCGGCTCGGTGTCGTCGTCGTCCGCCCAGAGTCCGGCGACGCGCTCGCGCTCGAGCTCGGCGCGCGCCTCGGCCTTGGCGTCCATGCGCTCGAAGTACTCCGCACGGCGCTGACCGCGGGTCGGGCGGGGGTTGAGGTCTAGGCGGGAGTCCGTGCCGCGTGCGCTCGTGATGAGCTCGGCGGTCGAGGTGAGTGTCGGCTCCCAGTCGAAGACCATGCCGCCGTCCCCGCCGATCACGACGGTCGAACCGGCCACCGCGCCGGCCTTGAAGAGGTCGTCCTCGACGCCGAGCTTGGCGAGTCGGTCCGCCAGGTAGCCGATGGCTTCCTCGTTGTCGAAGTCCGTCTGCTGCACCCAGCGCTCGGGCTTCGCCCCGCGGATCCGGTAGAACCGGTGCTCCTCGCCACCCTCGGCGCGGACGGTGTACTCGGTCTGGTCGACCGCCCGGGGACGGAGCACGATCCGCTCAGGCTCGGGCTGGGTGGCCTGCGTGACCCGGGCCTGTTCGACGATGTCCGCGAGGGCGAAGGTCAGCTCACGGAGTCCAGCGTGCGACGCGGTCGAGATCTCGAACACGCGGTAGCCCCGCGACTCGAGCTCCGGCCGCACGAACTCGGCGAGCTCGCGGGCGTCGGGGACGTCGATCTTGTTGAGGGCGACGAGCTGGGGACGCTCGAGCAGCGGTGTCTGACCGGCCGGCACGGGGTACCGCTCGAGTTCGCGGAGGATGACGTCGAGGTCGCTGATCGGGTCACGGCCGGGGTCGAGCGTCGCGCAGTCGATCACGTGCAGCAGGGCGCTGCACCGCTCGACGTGCCGGAGGAACTCGAGGCCGAGTCCGCGACCCTCCGACGCCCCCTCGATGAGGCCGGGGACGTCGGCGACGGTGAACCGGACCGATCCCGACTCGACGACGCCGAGGTTCGGGGTGAGCGTCGTGAAGGGGTAGTCGGCGATCTTCGGCTTGGCGGCGGAGATCGCGGCGATCAGGCTCGACTTGCCCGCGGACGGGAACCCGACCAGGGCGACGTCGGCCACGGTCTTGAGTTCGAGCCGGACGTCCCCGGTCTCGCCGAGCGTGCCGAGGAGCGCGAACCCGGGGGCCTTGCGCTTCGGTGTGGCGAGGGCGGCGTTGCCGAGGCCACCCTGACCGCCCTGCGCGACGACGACGCGCATCCCCGGGCGGTCCATGTCGGCGATCTGCTCGCCGCGCTCGTCGTACACGACGGTGCCGACGGGCACCGGGAGGTCGAGCTCCTCGCCGCTCGTGCCGCTGCGCATGTCACCCATGCCGGGCTGTCCGTTCCGGCTGGAGCGGTGGGGCGACCGGTGGTACCCGAGCAGGGTCGTGACCTGGGGGTCGCTGACGAGGACGATGTCCCCGCCGTTCCCGCCGTTGCCGCCGTCGGGCCCGGCGAGGGGCTTGAACTTCTCGCGGCGGACCGAGACGCAGCCGTTGCCGCCGTTGCCCGCGGTCAGGTGCAGGGTGACGTGGTCGACGAAGGTGGCCATGGTGTCCTCACGGAGCTGGTGCCAGGGGCGCCGGACCGAGGGCGCCGCACCCGGCGGGAAAGCGAAGAAGGGCGGGCACTCGGCCCGCCCTTCTCGTGGGGTGTGTCGTCGTGCGATCAGGCGTTGACGATGTTGACGACCTTGCGGCCGCCCTTGGTGCCGAACTCGACGGCGCCCGCGGTGAGCGCGAAGAGCGTGTCGTCGCCGCCACGGCCGACGTTGGCGCCCGGGTGGAAGTGGGTGCCACGCTGGCGGAGGATGATCTCGCCCGCGTTGACGACCTGTCCGCCGAAGCGCTTCACGCCGAGGCGCTGCGCGTTCGAGTCACGACCGTTGCGAGTGGAGCTCGCACCCTTCTTGTGTGCCATTGTTCTTCCGCCTTACGCGATCTTGGTGATCTTGACGCGGGTGAGCTCCGAGCGGTGGCCCTGACGCTTCTTGTACCCGGTCTTGTTCTTGAACTTCTGGATGACGATCTTCGGGCCGCGGAGGTCGTTCAGGACCTCGGCGGTGACCGTCACGCCGGCGAGGTCACTCGCCGCGGAGGTGACCTTGTCGCCGTCCACGAGGAGCACCGGCGCGAGCTGGATGGTGCCGTTCTCGTCGCCCTTGATGCGGTCGATGTTCAGGACGGTGCCGACCTCGACCTTTTCCTGACGGCCGCCGGCGCGCACAACTGCGTAAACCACGTGGAATTCCTTACGTACTCTGCTGGAGGGAAGTCTGCGGTGCCGTCGCCGACGCGGTCGACGCGGGCATGAGGCCTCGCGGACACCAACAACCAAGGGTACTCGATGGCTCCCGGTCCGGTCAAACGCGCGCCACGCCGTAGGCTCCTCCGGGTGACCGTGCTCATCGACCCTCCCGTCTGGCCCGCGCACGACACGGTCTGGTCGCACCTGGTGAGCGACGAGTCCTACGACGAGCTCCACGCCTTCGCGGCCCGCGCCGGCCTGCCCCGCCGCGCGTTCGACCACGACCACTACGACGTCCCCGCGGCCCGGCACGACGAACTCGTCGCGCTGGGGGCCCTCGCCGTGTCCGGCCGGGAACTCGTCCTCCGGCTCATCGCGAGCGGACTCCGGGTCCCGCAGCGCGACAAGCGCTCCGGGCACTGACCCGCTGCCCGGGCGCCTCAGCGGTCCCGGTCGACCTCGTCGGTCGCACGCCACTCCTCGGGAACCGACGTCCCCGTCGGCCACGGGCCTCCCGACCGGGACGCATCGGCCGTCCACGCGCCTCCCGGCTGCGCTGCGCCCGTCGGCCACGCGCCTCCCGGCTGCGACGCACCCGTCGGCCACGCGCTCCCCGGCTGCGACGCACCCGTCGGCCACGCGCCTCCCGGCTGCGACGCACCCGGGCGCGGAGCAGCCGCATGCCAGGCTGGCGCCTGCGGCGGGATCGTGGCCACCGGCACGGCGTCGGCCGGCGGGACCATGCCCGGCATCCCCGGACGGCCGGTGCGGCCTCGTCGCCCTGGACGTCCGGACCACAACCAGACGAGCGTGCAGGCCGTGACGGTGAGCGCCGTGTACTCGACGCCGCGGGACACGGGGTCCGTCAGGATGTCGGTGAGCAGGTAGGTCCAGTCGAGCTCGCTCACCGCGTGGACGAAGCCCTCGAACACGCCGACGACCATGATGCCCACGGTCCCCGCCGCCCCGGCGACGATCGCCCGGAGCACGATCGTCGGCAGTGGACTCCGTCGCGTCACCGGGGTCAGGAACGCGAGGACGACGAACGCGACGACGTAGAACGCCAGTGGGTCGAGCAGCCACGTGACGAGGAAGTACCCGAGCGGCGTGCCGGTGAAGCCCTCGTCGCCGAAGTCCATCGCGCCCGCGTAGGACAGGGTGCCGAGGAACTCGGACAGGGACGACACGAGCAGGACCGCCGCGACCACCGCGATGGCGAGCGCCGCGGCGGCGACTCCAGCTCCCGAGCGCTCCCGAGCGAACACACTCGTGGGGCTGCTCCTCCGCCATGCGGGAACGGCGCCCGGGAGCCCGATGCCGGGGCCGGGTACTCGCGGAACCGACGGACCCGGAACCGACGGACCCGGTACGGACGCCCACGACGGCGCGGGGCCGGCCGCGCCCGGCATCCGGTGGTGGTCACCCTGGGACGCGGCACGGCCGTCTCTCGGGAACCCGGGCGCTCCCCCGACCGGCTGCTGGTGGTCGTCGGTCGGATCGGACACGCGGGCTCTCCTCTGCGGTGGCGGTGGGCGGCCGCGGCACGCGGCACCGGTCGACGGTCAGGAAACGCTACCGCGGAACGACGAACGCGACCCCGCCCCGTCGGGGGGAGGTCGCGTTCGTCATCGGCCGCGTCGGCCGTCTGCCGGGAGGCCCGGGCTCAGTCCCGCGCTGCGGTCACCGCCCGAGGATGACCGGCCCGCCGTCGGGGTCGCCCGCGTCGTCAGCACCGCCGGCGTCGGTTGCGCCGCTGGTCGTCGCGGGTGCGCTGATGCTCCCCGACGTCACCCTGCGGGACCGGTTGCGCCCCTGGCCGGGCTGCTTCGGCTCGGGGAGCGCCTGGAGGACGGAGTCCAGGAGGGACTCGGCCGCCTCGGTGCTCACCGGCCGGGGCTGCCGGACCGGCGCCGCGGAGAGCGGGATGTCGAGGATCGCGACGGACTCGGTCGGGGACACGGTCGCCGTCGTGCTCACCCGACGAGACCCCGTCGACGCCGGCTCACGGGTCGCCGACACCGGTTCGGGCGTCGCCGGTTCGTGCGGCGCTGCGGGCTGCTGCCGTGTCACCTCGGTCGGCTGCTCCACGGTCGCGTCGGCGGACGGAGCGTGCTCGGTGCGCTCGGTGCGCTCCTCCCGGTCGGCACGCTCGTTCCGGTCGGCACGCTCGTTCCGATCGCCGCGCTCGTTCCGGTCCCCGCGACGGGAGCGGCGCTGCGATCGCGTCGTCCCCGTACCGGCGTCGGTTTCACCCGGTGTGGCTCCGCTGGCGCTGTCCAGAGCCTCCTCGAGCTGGCTCGCGCTCGTCGGCGCGGTGCCGCTCGCGGCCGTCGCAGCGGCGTCGTCGTGCGGGATGGTCGATGCAGCGATCCGCGAGAGTGCGTTCTTGACGTCCTCGGTGATCTGGTGCGCCTGCTGCGACGACTGCTGGCCGTTGCCGCTGCCGCTGCCGTTGCCGCTGCCGTTGCCCTGGCCACCGCCGTTGCCCCGGCCCTTGCGACCGCTCCGGCCACCCTTCGGCGAGGACTCGTTCGTGTTGTCGTTGACCTTGGCGTTCACCTCGGCGAACGACTCCTGCAGGCCGACGCCGATCTTCTTGCGGGTCATCTGCACGAGGCCGAGCGAGGTGACCTCGGCGACCTGGTGCTTCGTCCGGTCACGGCTCAGGCACTCGACGAGACGGCGGAGCACGAGGTCGCGGTTGGACTCGAGCACCATGTCGATGAAGTCGACCACGATGATGCCGCCGATGTCGCGCAGTCGGAGCTGACGCACGATCTCCTCGGCAGCCTCGAGGTTGTTCTTCGTGACGGTCTCCTCGAGGTTGCCCCCGGACCCGACGAACTTGCCCGTGTTGACGTCGACCACGGTCATCGCCTCGGTACGGTCGATCACCAGTGAGCCGCCGGACGGCAGCCAGACCTTGCGGTCCAGGGCCTTCTCGATCTGCTCGTTGAGCCGGTGCTCCTCGAACGAGTCGGGGCCCTCGTAGAGCTCGACGCGGTCCTTGAGGTCCGGCGCCACCGCCGAGAGGTACTCGTCGATGACGGCGCGGGCGGCATCACCGTCGATGATCAGCTTCGAGAAGTCCTCGTTGAAGACGTCGCGCACGATCTTGACGAGGAGGTCGGGCTCGCTGTGGAGCAGCACCGGCGCCTGGCCGTTCTGCACCTTGTTCTGGATCGCCTCCCACTGGCTCGTGAGCCGGGTGACGTCGCGCGTGAGCTGCTCCTCGGTCGCTCCCTCGGCCGCGGTGCGCACGATGACGCCCGCGTGCTCCGGCAGGACCTCCTTGAGGATCTTCTTGAGGCGCGCGCGCTCGGTGTCGGGCAGCTTGCGCGAGATCCCGTTCATCGAGCCGTTCGGCACGTAGACCAGGTAGCGCCCCGGGAGCGAGATCTGGCTCGTCAGGCGGGCGCCCTTGTGGCCGACCGGGTCCTTCGTCACCTGCACGAGGACCTTGTCGCCGGGCTTGAGCGCGAGCTCGATGCGGCGGGGCTGGTTGCCCGTCTCGACGGAGTCCCAGTCGACCTCGCCCGAGTACAGCACCGCGTTCCGCCCGCGGCCGATGTCCACGAACGCGGCCTCCATGCTCGGCAACACGTTCTGCACCTTGCCGAGGTAGACGTTCCCGATGAGCGAGACGTTGTGGTTCTTCGTGACGTAGTGCTCCGCGAGGACGCCGTCCTCGAGCACGCCGATCTCGATGCGGTCCGCCTGCGAGCGGACGATCATCTGGCGGTCGACGCTCTCGCGGCGGGCGAGGAACTCGTCCTCGGTGATGACCTGACGGCGGCGACCGGCGTCACGGCCGTCACGGCGACGCTGCTTCTTCGCCTCGAGCCGGGTCGACCCCTTGATGCGCTGCGGCTCGGTGATGAGCTCCGGCTCGCGCTTCTGCTTGGGCTGCCGCTGCTGCTGCACGCCCGGGTCGTCGGCCTGCTGGTCGTCCTGCGCGGCGGCCCCGCGACGACGCGATCGACGGCGGGTGCTCGGCGACTCGACGAGGTCGCGGTCACGGTCGCGGTCACGGTCGCGGTCCGGCTCGTCGTCCGGCTGGAACCGCTCGGGCAGGTCCGGCAGCACGGGCGCATGGAAGATGAGGCTCGTCGTGCTCGTCGCGACCGGGTACGTCGGTGCGGGTTCGGCCGCGGACTCCTCAGCCGTCGACGGCTCGGCCTCCGGCTGCCCGGCGCCGGTGGGCTCCGCATCCGGCAGATCGGTGACAACCGACCCCGTCGCCTCCGGGGCGAGGTCGGCTGCCGTGTCCTCAGCGAGGCCGAGGGGCACCGCCTCCGTCACCGACGCGACCGCGTCGACCATCGTCGTCACCGACACGGCCTCGTCGACCACCGTCGTCACCTGCGCGGCCTCGTCGATCACCGTCGTCACCTGCGCGGCCTCGTCGACCGCGGAGGTCACCGAGTCGCCCTCGTCGACGACGACGCGCGCGGCGTCCGGGGCGTCGACCGACGCCACCGGTGCCGAGAGCTCGCCGGGGTCCTCCGCGTCGGACGCGGGCGGCGTGACGGGCGTCGCCCGGGCCTCCCGGTCGGCGACGTGGTCGTCCGGTCCGTGGGACCGTGCCCGGCGGCTGCCGAACAGGCGCCCGCGGCGCTTCGTACCGTCTTCGTTGTTGTTGTCGTTCTGCTCCACCATCGACTGGTGCACTCCTCAGCCCGGCCTGGTCAGCACGTGACCGGCGGGAATCCTCGGCGGGCGGCGACTACGCCCCCGCGCTCGCTCCAAGCGGCCGGTGCCGCTCCGTACGGGGCAGCACCACGGTCGCGCGCGCCCTCTCACGGCGCTTCGTTGTCCGGGCACCGGGCCCGGAAAGCTCTTCGTCATCGACGGTACGGGACCGTCGACCCATCGATTATCGCACGCCCGCCCATGGGAATGCCGAACGTGCATGCGATGATGGCGCTCGTGACGTCCCGCGAAGCCCTCCGTCGTCCACCCGTGGCCATGGCCGTGTTCCTCCTCGTCACCGGGGCGGGCGGGTTGTACGGCGCCTTCCGGCTCGTCGTCGACGAGTACCAACTGCTGGAACACCCCAAGCAGGCACTGGGATGCGACGTCAACCCCTTCATCAGCTGCTCGAACGTCATGGCGAGCCACCAGGCACATCTGTTCGGGTTCCCGAACCCGATCCTCGGCGTCTCGGGGTTCGTGGCACCGATCGCCGTCGCGGTGATGCTGTTGGCCGGCGTCGTCGCGGCCCGCTGGTTCTGGGTGGCGTTCAACGCCGGGGTGTTCCTGGCGTGGGTGTTCGTGACGTGGCTCTTCACGCAGACGGTGTGGTCGATCGGTGCGCTCTGCCCCTGGTGCATGCTCGTCTGGTCCATGACGATCCCGATGTTCTGGGTGTTCACGTGCTGGAACCTGGCGCGGGGGAACCTCGGCGAACGCGGACGTCGGATCGGCCAGGCGGTCCTCCCGTTCTCCTGGCTCATCGTGCTCGTCAACTACGTCGTGATCGTCCTCGTGATCCTCATCATGTTCCCGACGCTGCGGGCCATCCTCTTCTGATCGCGTACGACCGGTCCGCACCGCGACGCCGGCCTGATGTCGACGCCCCGCGCACCGGCGTCGATCACGCGTCACGCACTTCTGGGAGGTTTGTCAGCCGAGCCGCGCTCGACCCCCTCCAGCACCCGTTACGGTTGTTGCCGATGAGCACCGCAGGCGACAACTCCTCCAAGAAGGCACGGCGCGAAGCAGCCCGCGAGCACGCGCGGGCGATGCGCGAGCGAGAACAACAGCGCAGACGCCGCAACCGGCTGTTCCTGCAGGGCGGCATCGGCCTCGCCGTGCTGGCCGTCGCCGCGATCGTCGTGCTCGTCGTCGTCAACTCGATCCAGCCCGCGGGCCCCGGCCCCAAGAACATGGCGAGCGACGGCATCCTCCTGCACGGCAACGGCAAGTCGATCACCGCGGTCACCACGGGTGCGACGAAGGCCGGCGCGGAGCCGACGGCCACCAAGACGGCAGCCCACAAGGACACGATCAACGTCGTGATCTACGAGGACTACATGTGCCCGTACTGCAACCAGTTCGAGACGACGAACATGACGCAGATCAAGCAGTGGGTCACCGCCGGGTACGCCACGCTCGAGCTCCATCCGTTCGCGCTGCTCGACGCGAGCTCCCTCGGCACCAAGTACTCGACCCGCGCCACCAACGCCGCCGCCTGTGTCGCGAACTACGAGCCGAACAAGTTCCTCGCCGTGAACCAGCGCTTCTACAAGAAGCAACCGAGCGAGCAGACCAAGGGTCTGACCGACGACCAGATCGTCAGCCTCGTCAAGGCCGCTGGCGCGACGAACGAGAACATCCCGAGCTGCATCCACAACGGCACGTTCAAGGGGTGGGTGGCCGACGTCACGAACCGGACGCTCAACGACAAGATCCCGAACTCCGACGTCAAGAAGCTCACCGGCACCCCGCTCGTCCTCGTCAACGGGCAGCAGTACACCGGGTCGCTGACCGACACGTCGGCGTTCTCGTCGTTCGTGGAGCAGGTCGCCGAGCAGGCCGTGGGTTCGTCGGGCAGCTCGACCGCGACGCCGACCGCCACGCCCTCGGCGGGCTGATCGCACGGTCGCCACGGGCCAGCCCCGCGGCGACCATCAGCCGTGAGACGACGGGCCGTCCCGATGGGGGCGGCCCGTCGTCGTTCCGTCTCGGGTGTCCGCTCGCTCCCCGGGGTGGTGTCGGGCCTCCCGGTCACGCCCGGTGCGGGTGCTCGTCTCGACGGCGCGGGTGTCGGACGACAGGGGTGACGTCGTCAGATGCCCGCGCATCGCATGCACGCGGATACGGCGACAGGCCCGTTGTCGGACGACGACGGGCCTGTCGGGAACACGTGGAACGGCGGGTCAGGCGAACCAGAGACCGAGCTCGCGCGCGGCGGACTCGGGCGAGTCGCTGCCGTGCACGAGGTTCTGCTGCACCTTGAGACCCCAGTCGCGCCCGAGGTCGCCGCGGATCGTGCCCGGCGCGGCCGAGGTCGGATCGGTGGTGCCCGCGAGCGAGCGGAAGCCGGCGATCACGCCGTTGCCCGCGACGCGGACGGCGACGATCGGCCCGGACTCCATGAACTCGACGAGGGGCTCGAAGAACGGCTTGCCCTGGTGCTCCTCGTAGTGGGCGCTGAGCAGGTCGCGGGACGCCGTCAGCATCTTCAGGTCGACGATCTCGTAGCCCTTCGCCTCGATGCGGCGGAGGATCTCCCCGGTCAACTGGCGGGCGACGCCGTCGGGCTTGACGAGGACGAGGGTCTCTTCGAGGTCGGACACGCATTGCTCCCTGGGTTCGGGGGTGGATGTGGTCGGTGTGCGGCGGCGACGGTCAGGCGCCGGCGTCGGTGCCCGGTGCGGGGTCCTCGCCGAGGGCCGCCGCGCGGGCCGCATTCGTCCGGTCGAGCTGACCACCCTTGACGAAGCAGTAGATCCAGAACGCCAGGAACATGGCGCCCACGACGAACATGAACGGTTCCACGAAGCCGGTGGCGATGATGGCCGCCTGCAGCAGCCATCCGAACCCTACACCGGCGGGGCGACCGGTCAGCCGGGAGGCGATGGCGAGCACGACCATGAAGCCGAGACCGCCGCCGAACGCCGCGGCCGGCGGGAGTTCGTGTTTGCCGAACACGACGAGCATCGGGAAGAAGAACACCACGGCCTCGAGCACGAGGACGATCGACAGCAGGCTCTCGCGGGCGCCGCGCGGGGGGCGGGGACGCCGCATCCGTGTGCCGCGGGCCGGCGGGGAGGTCCGGGGAGCGTCCGTCATGCCGACTCGCCTTCGCCGTGGACCAGGTCCATGACCCGACCGATCAGCACGATGGAGCCCGCGACGAGGACCATGGCGCCCGGCTCCCCCTCGGCCAGGTCAGCCTCGGCGTCGGCGTCCTCGGCGAGAGTCCTTGCCTCGGCCAGGGCGGCCTCGACGTCGGGCTCGACGACCACCCGATCCGGGCCGACCTCGTCGACGACGATCGCGGCGAACGCGTCGGCGTCGAGGGCCCTGGGGCCGGGGGGCTGCGTGACGACGAACGTGGCCACGACGTCCTTGAGCGCGCGAACGATGCCGCGGGCGTCCTTGTCGGCGAGGACGCCGAGCACGCCGACCACGTGGTCGGACGGGAACGCGACGGGCAGGGCCTCGGCCAGGGCCCGGGCGCCGTGCGGGTTGTGTGCGGCGTCGACGACCACGGTCGGCTGCTGGGCGATCGGCTGGAGACGGCCGGGCGACGTCGCTGCCGCGAGGCCCTCGCTGAGGACGTCCTCGTCGAGGGGCTGCGATCCGCGACCGAGGAACGACTCGACGGCGGCGATCGCCACCGCGGCGTTCTCGGCCTGGTGGGCACCGAAGAGCGGCACGAACAGGTCGTCGTACCGGCCGGCGACGCCCTGGACGCTGACGAGCTGACCGCCGACGGCCGGGGTGTCCGACAGCACGCGGAAGCCGCCGTTCGGGCCGGAGGTCGCCTCGACGGCGAGCGTCGCCTCGCTCAGGGCCGCCGCACGCTCGAGCTCCCCCAGGGCCTCCGGCGTCTGCCGCGCGCTGACGACCGCCGCCGAGGGCTTGATGATCCCGGCCTTGGTCCGGGCGATCTCGGCCACGGTGTTGCCGAGCTGCTTGGCGTGGTCGATCGCGATCGGGGTGAACACCGCCACCTGGCCGTCGACCACGTTCGTGGAGTCCCACTCGCCGCCCATGCCGACCTCGATCACGGCGACGTCGACCGGCGCGTCCGCGAAGCACGCGATCGCGAGGACCGTGAGCGCCTCGAAGAACGTGAGCGGCTGCTGTCCGGCGGCGCGGAGCTCGTCGTCGGTCATGGTCAGGTACGGCTGGATGTCGCGCCAGTTCTCGACGAACGACTCGGGCCGGATGGGCTCGCCGTCGATGACGATGCGCTCTCGGATGGACACGAGGTGCGGGCTCGTCATGAGTCCGGTGCGGAGCCCGTGCGCGCGCACGATGCTCTCGATCATCCGGGCGGTCGACGTCTTGCCGTTCGTGCCGGTGATGTGGATGACCGGGAACGCGTGCTGCGGGTCGCCGAGCAGCTCGACGGCACGCCGGGTCGCCGCCAGCCGACGCTCGGGGGCTTGTTCCCCGATGCGGGCGTACAGCTCCGACTCGACCTGGGCGACGCCGTCGTCCTCGGGCCCGTGCGGCACGGGGACGCCCGCCGTCACCGGACGTGGAGTCCCGGCGACGGGCTCGCCGTCCTCGTCGTACGCGTCGTCGTCGCCGTAGGGGTTCGTACCGTTGCCGATCTC
This sequence comes from Curtobacterium sp. MCBD17_040, assembly GCF_003234805.2. Taxonomy (GTDB): domain Bacteria; phylum Actinomycetota; class Actinomycetes; order Actinomycetales; family Microbacteriaceae; genus Curtobacterium. Next base: position 870,270 of record NZ_CP126273.1, on the reverse strand, counting down.
AGCCAACGCGGGTCACCTCCACCCGGACGAGCGCGCCGTCGCCGACGTGCTCGACGCCGGGGTCGTCGTCGTCCAGCGCGGAGACGACCTGCTCGAGCCGGCTGCTCAAGGTCTCCTGCGCGATGAGTCCATGGTGCGCCTCGATCGCGCTGCTCGCAGCCTCGTCGGCCTCGAGCCGCAGGACGATGCGGTCGCTGACGTCGAGCCCGGCGTCCCGACGCGCCTGCTGCACCGCACGCACGACGTCGCGGGCCAGGCCCTCGGCCTCCAGCTCCGGGGTCGTCACGGTGTCGAGCACGACGAAGCCACTGCCCTCGAGGAACGCCACCGCGCTCGTCGGGTCGGCCACGGTGAGGTCGAGCGTGTACTCCCCCTCGACCAGGTCGACGCCGCCGACCGTGACGCCGTCGGCGGTGGCGGTCCAGTCACCGCGCTTGGCCGCCGGGATCACCTGCTGCACGAGCTTCCCGATGCGGGGACCCGCGGCACGGGCGTTCACCGTGAGCTTCCGCTCGATGCCGTACTGCGCCAGCGACTCCTCGGCCTGCTGCTCGAGCACGACGCGCTTGACGTTCAGCTCGTCGCGGAGGATGTCGGCGAACGGCTCGAGCCCGGCGGGATCCGCGGTGACGACGGTCAGGGTCGCGAGCGGCAGACGGACCCGCTTGCCGGTCGCCTTGCGGAGCGCGAGGCCCTTCGACGCGACGTCGCGGACGCGGTCCATCGCGGCGACGAGGGCGTCGTCGGCGGGGAACGCCTCGGCGTCCGGCCAGTCCTCGAGGTGGACGCTGCGCCCACCGGTGAGGCCCCTCCAGACCTCGTCCGCGACGAGCGGCGCGAGCGGCGCGGCGACGCGCGTCAGGGTCTCGAGGACCGTGTACAGCGTGTCGAAGGCATCGCGGGCGGCGTCCGAGGACCCGGCACCCGCCCAGAACTTGTCACGGGACCGCCGGACGTACCAGTTCGTGAGGACGTCGGCGAAGTCGCGGACCGCGAGGGTGGCCAGCGGGGTGTCGAGGGCCTCGAGGTGCGCCGTGACGTCGAGCACGAGCTGCCGGGTGCGCGCGAGCAGGTACCGGTCGAGCACGTCCGTCGAGTCGGTGCGCCAGGTGGCGTGGTACCCGTCGTCCCCCGACGCGTTCGCGTAGAGGGTGAAGAAGTAGTAGGTCGACCAGAGGGGCAGCAGGAACTCGCGGACGCCCTGGCGGATCCCCTCTTCGGTGACGACGAGGTTCCCACCGCGGATCACCGAGGACGACATGAGGAACCACCGCATGGCGTCGGCGCCGTCGCGGTCGAAGACCTCGTTGACGTCGGGGTAGTTCCGCCGGCTCTTCGACATCTTCTGGCCGTCGGACCCGAGCACGATGCCGTGGCTGATGACGTTCGAGAACGCCGGACGGTCGAACAGGGCCGTCGCCAGCGCGTGCATGACGTAGAACCAGCCGCGCGTCTGTCCGATGTACTCGACGATGAAGTCGGCCGGGTTGTGGGTGTCGAACCACTCGCGGTTCTCGAAGGGGTAGTGCACCTGGGCGTACGGCATCGACCCGGAATCGAACCAGACGTCGAACACGTCGGTGATCCGGCGCATCGTGGAGCGGCCGGTCGGGTCGTCGGGGTTCGGCCTCGTCAGCTCGTCGATGAACGGGCGGTGCAGATCCGGCTCGCCGGCGTCGTTCAGGGGCAGGCGCCCGAAGTCGCGTTCGAGGTCGGCGAGGGATCCGTACACGTCAACGCGCGGGTAGGCGGGGTCGTCGCTCTTCCACACCGGGATCGGCGAACCCCAGTACCGGTTGCGCGAGATCGACCAGTCACGAGCGCCCTCGACCCACTTGCCGAACTGGCCGTCCTTGACGTTCTCGGGCACCCAGGTGATCTGCTCGTTGAGCTCGCCCATGCGGTCCCGGAAGTCGGTGACCCGGATGAACCAGCTCGACACGGCCTTGTAGATGAGCGGGTTCCGGCAGCGCCAGCAGTGCGGGTAGCTGTGCTCGTACGAGGCGACCCGGAGCAGCCGCCCCATCGCGCGGAGCTCCTGCGTCAGCGGCTTGTTCGCGTCGGACCACAGCTGGCCCGCGACGAGGTCCACCTGCGGCAGGAACAGCCCGCCGTCGTCGAGGGAGAGGATCGTCGGGATGCCCGCCGCCGAACAGACGGCCTGGTCGTCCTCGCCGTAGGCCGGTGCCTGGTGCACGATGCCCGTGCCCTCGCCCGTGGCGACGTACTCGGCGACGAGCACCTGCCAGGCGTTCTCCATGCCCTCGACGTCGACGTAGAAGTCCCACAGCCGCTCGTACGCGACGCCGTCGAGCTCGGCACCGGTGACGGTGCGGGTGACCGCGGCACGGGCCTCCTCGGCGGAGCCGTAGCCGAGGTCCTTGGCGTACGCGGCGAGCGTGTCGCCGGCGAGCAGGAACGACGCGGTGCCTGCCGCGGTCCCGTCGGCTGCGCCGTCCGGACCGGCCGGCACGAGCACGTACTCGATGGCGGGGCCCACGGCGAGCGCCGCGTTCGTCGGCAGGGTCCATGGCGTCGTCGTCCACGCGAGCGCGCGGACGCCCGAGAGCCCGAGCTCCTCGGCGCGGGCGCCGGTGAACGGGAACGCGACGGTCACCGACTGGTCCTGGCGCTGCTGGTAGACGTCGTCGTCCATGCGGAGCTCGTGGTTCGACAGCGGCGTCTGGTCGTTCCAGCAGTAGGGCAGCACGCGGAAGCCCTCGTACGCCAGGCCCTTGTCCCAGAGCGACTTGAACGCCCACAGCACGCTCTCCATGAACGTGACGTCGAGCGTCTTGTAGTCGTCGTCGAAGTCGACCCAGCGTGCCTGGCGGGTGACGTAGTCGCGCCACTCGTCGGTGTACTGGAGCACGGACCGACGCGCCGCCGCGTTGAACACGTCGATGCCCATGTCGTCGATCTCGTGCTTCTCGGTGATGCCGAGCTGGCGCATGGCCTCGAGTTCGGCCGGCAGTCCGTGGGTGTCCCACCCGAACCGGCGGTGCACCTGCTTGCCGCGCATCGTCTGGAACCGCGGGAAGACGTCCTTGGCGTAGCCGGTGAGCAGGTGCCCGTAGTGCGGGAGTCCGTTCGCGAACGGCGGGCCGTCGTAGAACACCCACTCGTCGCAGCCCTGCCGCTGCTCGACCGAGGCCCGGAACGTGTCGTCGCGCTGCCAGAAGGCGAGGACGCCGCGCTCGACCTCGGGGAACGAGGGGGACGGGGTGACGCCGGCGGCGTCCGGGTCGTTCAAGGGGTAGCGCATCTGGTCCTCGGCGAGTGGTCGTGTGCGTGCTGTCGACGAGGACGCCACCCGGTCGACTCGACCCGGCGGCGCGGTACCACCTCGATTGCGGCCACGGCCGGGAGGCACTGCTCCCGTCGCGCGGACCACCGCTCGTTGCTCAGGCTGTGACGGACCCGACCCGTTCGGTTCTAGTGGCCGCCCGACTCCCGCTCGCGCCCGGGGACGCTCGCGGAGGACGGATGGTGTTCTTCCGAAGGCTCCCCGGTGATGGCCGGATCGACGCCGCTGGGACGATCGTACCGCCCGCGGAGCAGACTGGAGGCATGGTGAGCGACGCGACCGAGGACCGCAAGAGCACGGACCACCCGGACGCGGCGGCCTCGGGCGCCCCGAAGCCCGAGAGCCTGCTCACGGTCGTCATCGCCTTCGCCGCGAACCTGCTCGTGGCCCTCGCCAAGACGTTCGCGTCGTTGTTGACCGGTTCGGCGTCGATGGTCGCCGAGGCGGCGCACTCGTGGGCGGACACCGGCAACGAGGTCTTCCTGCTCATCGCCGAGCGCCGGGGCGCCAAGCAGCGCGACGCCGACCACCCGCTCGGCTACGGCCGCGAGACCTACATCTGGTCGATGTTCGCGGCGTTCGGGCTGTTCACGGCCGGCGCGATCGTGTCGATCTACCACGGGATCAGCGAGCTGACCTCGGACGAACCGCCGCGCGACGTCCTCATCGGCTACATCGTGCTCGCGGTCTCCGCGTGCCTCGAGGGCACGAGCTTCCTGCAGGCGTTCCGGCAGGCCCACGGCGCGGCGACCCGACGCCGGGTGCCGATCCTCCGGCACGTGCTCCAGTCCTCGAACCCGACGCTCCGCGCGGTGTTCGCCGAGGACTCCGCGGCACTCGTCGGTCTCGTCCTCGCGTTCCTCGGCCTGCTCCTGCACCAGCTGACCGGGTCTGCCGTGTGGGACGCGCTCGGCTCGATCGCCGTCGGGGTGCTGCTCGGCGTGGTCGCGGTGGTGCTCATCGACCGGAACCGGCGGTTCCTCATCGGGGAGTCGACGTCGCCCGAGCTCGAGGACGCCGTGCTCGCGGAGATCCTCCGCAAGCCCGAGGTGGAGCGTGTGACGTACCTGCACCTCGAGTTCGTCGGGCCGAGCCGGGTGTACCTCGTCGCGGCGATCGACATGGCGGGCAACGAGCGCGAGGAGCAGGTCGCGCTCCGGCTGCGTGCGGTCGAGGAACAGCTCGAGTCGAGCCCCTACATCGAGGAGGCCGTGCTCACGCTCTCGCAGCCGGGCGACGCCAGCCTGGTGCCGGACAACGACGGCGACGTGCCGGAGATCGTCGAGGACGGCACCCTCGAGGAGGTCGCCACGGGCGACGGGCGCACCCTCCGCGCCTGACCGGGCCTCCACGACCGTCCCAGGGGTGCTGGGAACGGCCCCACCGGCCCCCGAGGACCATCAGCGTCGACGGACGGGAGGTCCCGATGGCGCGACCGGCACTCCCCCGCGGCCTGCGGGTGTTCCTCGACGCGGTGCGCGGACTCGCGGCGCTCGAGGTCGTCGCCCACCACCTCGTGTCGGTCAACGCCTACGGCGGACCCGTGGTCCTGCGCGACGTGTTCGCGTTCGGGCAGGAGGCCGTCATGGTCTTCTTCCTGCTCAGCGGGTTCGTCGTGTACGCCAACGAGTTCGACCGGCGCGGCGGGGTCGGCGCGTACCTGTTCCGGCGTCTCCGTCGGATCTACCCGCCGCTCGTGCTCGCACTGGTGCTGTCGATCGGGGTCGCGGCGGCGGACCGCGACCTCGTGGCCGAGTTCCACCCCGGGCAGGTCCTCGGCACCCTCGTGGCGCTGCAGGACAACGGGGCGCTGAAGCCGGGGGTCATCGTCGACCCGCCGTTCCACAACCTCGCCCTGTGGTCGCTGTCGTACGAGATCGCCTTCTACCTGGTGTTCCCGCTCCTCGCGTCGGCACTGCACCGGTGGCCGCGACTGACCCCCCACCTCGTCGGTGCGGTGTCGCTCGCGGCGTTCGCGGCCTACACGGTGCACCCCGGGCACGCCGTGCTCGTGCTCGCGTACCTGCTCGTGTGGTGGGCCGGCGCGGCGATGGCGCGTGCGTTCCTCCAGGACCGGGTCGGTCCGCGCGCGCTCGCCCCGGAGCTGCTCTGGCTCACGGCGCTCACGGCGCTCGCCGTGGGCACGACGCTCCGATCGGGTACCGGGGGCGGATTCGCGGCCTACCCCCTGCTCATGGTCCGGCACTTCGGTGTGGCCACGGCCCTGGTGACGCTCGTCGCGGTCGTGGCGCCGACGCTGCGGGCACGGCCCGCCCTCGCCGCTGCGCTCGGCCGGGGCCTGGCCCGCGTCGCGGCGCCGTCCGCGTTCCTGGCGTCGATCTCGTACGGGCTGTACGTGTTCCACTGGCCGTTGCTCGTGCAGTGGGGGTTCCCGCACACCGGACCGGTACCGTTCGCGGTGGCCGCCGTGACGCTCCTCGCGCTCGCGGTCGCCGGGGACCGCTGGGCGGGCGCGGGGCTCGCGCGTCGGCACCGACGACCGGTCGCCGTGGCCGTCTGAGCGCCGACCTGGGGCGAGGGAGCACCGGACGATCCCGAGGGGACGCCGGACGGGTCCAGCGGGCGTGCTACCGCGCGTCCAGTCCCGCGGCGACGGGGGTGAGCGCCGCGGCCACGTACTCGACGAGGGGTCCACGCCCGACCCCGTCGGCGACCCACACCCCGAACGCCGCGGCCGCCGCGCCGAGCATCGCGCCGCTGACCGTCTGGGGCCACAACCCGCTCGGACGCTCGCCGATGCGGTCGGCGACGAACGCGGCGACCGCACTGTGCTGCCCCATGATCCGGGCCGCGGCGCTCTGCACCAGCTCGGGGCCGATCCGCATGACCTCGGCCTGGGCGATCGACCACGGCACCCGCTGGGGGTCGTGCCGCCGGGCCGCGGCGAGCAGGGCGTCCTCGACGGCCCGGACCGGCGAGCGCTCCTCGGACACGCGGAGGAGCGCGGGGATCTCGCGCACGGCCTCGTCGAGTTCCAGCCACATGACGTCGGACTTCGCGGTGAAGTAGTTGAAGAACGTGGCGCGACTCACCCCGGCGCGCTGCGCGATGTGGTCGACCGTCGTGCCGGCGTACCCCTGCTCGAGGAAGAGCTCGGCGGCGGCGTCGGCGAGCACCACTGCCGAGGAGCGCCGCGGGCGGCCGGCTCGGCGCACACGCTCCGCCTGTGGGTCCTCCGGATCGGCCATGCCCCCATTCAACCGCTAGACTCACCCGGACATGTTCTTGGACTCGGTGCACAAAATCGCCTCCGCCGTTCGCGCCGCGGTCGCTCCCCCGCTGATCCGCACCCGCTCGAAGCGCGTCGCGCGCACCGCGACGACCGTGGCGGGCGCGACCGCGGTCCTCCTGGCCGTCGCCGCGTGTTCCGGCGGGAGCCCGAGCGCCAGCAGCACGCCCACGCACGGCGGGACGCTCGTGTACGCGTCCGGCGACGCCGAACCGACCTGCCTCGATCCGCACGTCGGTGGCAACTACCCGCAGGCGCTCCTCGCGTCGCAGTACATCGAGGAGCTCGTCACCATGGGCAGCGACCGGAAGGCGCAGCCCGCCCTCGCGACGAGCTGGACCACGAGCAGCGACGGCCGCACCTGGACCTTCCACCTGCGCGAGGGCGTCGCGTTCAGCGACGGGACGCCGTTCGACGCGGCCGCCGTCGTCCGGAACATCGAGCACGTGCAGGACCCGGCGACCGCGTCGAGCACCGGGTACCTGGCCCTCGGCGCGATCACGACGGCGACCGCGACCGACGCCCACACGGTGACGCTGCGCCTCAGCCGCCCGGACAGCGCCCTGCTCGAGTCGCTGTCGCAGCCGTGGGTCGGGATCGAGTCGCCGACGGCGCTGGCCCGCTCGCAGGCGACCAACTGCGCCAGCCCGGTGGGGACGGGTCCGTTCATGGTGACGAAGTGGGTGCACGGCGACCACGTCAGCCTCACCCGGAACACGCACTTCACGCCGCTCGGGAACTCGAGCACGAAGCCCCGGCTGTCCGGGATCACCTGGCGGTTCCTGCCCGACTCGACCTCGCGCTACGCGGCGCTGAAGTCCGGCCAGGTCGACGTCATCGACAACGCCCAGCCCGACCAGCTGCACGCGGCGAGCTCGACGGGGAGCATCCGTGACCTCGACGCCCCGCGGCCCGGCGCCTCGAACCGGCTCGAGCTCAACTCCGGCCACGGGGTGTTCCGCGACGAGCAGGTGCGCAAGGCGTTCATCGCCGGCGCGCAGATCGATCCGGGCATCCGCTCCCTGTTCCTCGGCACGGCGAAGCGGTCGTACTCCGTCCTGTCGAGCGTCGAGCCGCTCGCCGTGAGCGACAAACGGCTGTTCGGTTCCTCGCCCGCAACCGCGAAGCGCCTGCTCGACGCGGACGGCTGGAAGGTCGGGTCGGACGGCGTCCGCACGAAGGACGGCCAGCGGCTCACCGTCACGTTCCCGGTGTCGACGAACCAGTCGATCCCGGCCGAGCGCAGCCTCTTCCAGCAGATCCAGGCGTCCGAGAAGGCCGTCGGCTTCGACGTCCGCATCGAACAGCTCGACCTGTCCAGCTGGTACGCCGCACTCGCCGCGAACCACTACGACGTCGTCAGTGCCCCGTACACGAAGGTCGGCCCGGACGTGCTCCGGATCCTGTACGACAGCGCGAGCATCACGCCCGCGCCGTCCGGGTACTTCGCGAACCTCGCGCAGCTGTCCGAGCCCCAGCTCGACGCCGAGCTCGAACAGGCCGCCCGCACGACGGACCCGACCACGCGGTCCACGCTCTACGCCGAGGCGCAGCACCGGATCCTCACGAGCCGCACCGTGCTGCCGCTGTACGACCAGCAGAACCAGTTCCTGTACCGGTCGAGCGTCCACGGCATCACGACCACGTCGGTGAGCACCCCGGACTTCGGGACCGCGTGGATCGACCACTGACGGACGGCGCGACCGGTCCGGCCGCTCCGACCGGTCCGGCCACTCCGACCGGTCCGGCCGCTCCGGCCGGGAGGCCCGACCCCGTTCCCCCGGTCCGGCTCGGCACCGCCGCGGCCTGGCTGGCGCGCCGGGTCGTCGGGGCGGTCGTCGTCCTCTGGGCCGTGGCGACGATCGTGTTCGTCGCGATCCGTGCGATCCCCGGCGACCCCGCGCAGGCGATCCTCGGCGGGCCCGGATCGCAGGCCTCGGCCGCCGCGGTCGCGCACGTCCGCGCCGAGTACGGGCTCGACCGCCCCGTCGTCGTGCAGTACGCGGTGTTCCTCGGACGGCTGGCGACCGGGCGGCTCGGCGACTCGTACACCTTCCACACACCGGTCGCCGCCCTGCTCGCCCAGGAGCTCCCGGTCACCCTGACGCTCGCGCTCGCCGGACTCGTCGTCGCGTGGGCGTTGGCCGTCGTCGCCGCGTGGTGGTCGACCCGTCGCGGGCGGATCGCCGCCGCCCTGACGTCGGGGATCGCGGTCGCGGCGAGCGTGACGCCGCACTTCTGGCTCGGCAGCGTGCTCATCGTCGTGTTCGCGACCGGGCTCGGATGGGCCCCCGCGGTGAGCGACGGCACGGTCGGCGGATGGGTGCTCCCGGCCGTCACGGTCGCGGTCCCCGTGGCCGGCTACCTGGCGCAGACGATCCGCGACGGTGTGCTCGACGCCGAGCGGTCCGCGTTCGCCCTCGCGGCGCGAGCGCGAGGCGAGTCCCCCGTCGGCCTGTTCTCCCGGCACCTGCTGCGGCACGCGGCGTTGCCGGGGATCGCCCTGAGCGCCTGGGCCTTCGGGTCGCTCGTGTCCGGCGCGGTCGTCGTCGAGTCCGTGTTCGCACTCCCCGGCATCGGACGGAGTCTCGTCGGCGCCGTGACCGAGCGGGACATGCCCCTGGTCGCCGGGATCGCGCTCGTGTCCGCCCTCGCGTACGTCGTGGTGCTCGCGGTCGCGGACCTCGTCGAACGCGTCGTCGACCCGCGGGTGACCCGCACGGGACCGACCGGCTCGTCCGTCCGACGCACCCGCCGGCCCCGCCCGGGTGCTCCCCGGCCGACCACGGGGCGGGCCGCTCCGTGACCGGGATCGTCGACCCGGGCCTCCCGGCGGCCGGCGTGGACGATGCCGTCCCCGGGACCGTCGGCGCGCCGGGCACCGCATGGCGACGCACGGTCCGCGCCCTCGGACCGTCCGGGAGCGTCGCCGCCGTCGTGGCGCTCCTCGCCGTCCTCGCCGCCGTCTGGCCGGCCGCACTCGGCGGCGCCCACCCGCTGGCGGTGCACCCTGCGCAGGCGTTGCTCGCGCCGTCCCCGCTCCATCCGTTCGGCACCGACGAGTCGGGCCGCGACGTCCTCGCGCGCGTGGTCGCCGGAACCCGCGCCTCGCTGACCGTCGGCGTCGTCGCGACACTCGTCGGCGGCGTCGCCGGGGTCCTCCTCGGGCTCGTCGCGGGGCTCGGCGGCCGGATCGCCGACGCCGTGGTCGGACGGGTGCTCGAGGTCGGGTTCGCCCTGCCGATCCTGCTCGTCGCGCTCGTCGTCATCACCGTGACCGGGCCGGGTGCGGTCCCCGCGACGATCGCCGTCGGGTTCGCCACCGCCCCCGGGTACGGGCGCATCGTCCGGGGGCTCGTCCGCACCGCGCGGGCGTCCTCCGTGGCCGAGACCGCCGTGCTGCTCGGACGGCGCCCGACGTGGATCGTCGTGCACCACGTGCTGCCGACCGCGCTGTGGCCGATCGTCGCCGTCGGCACCCTCGGCGTCGGGCAGGCGGTCGTGTGGGCGTCGGCCCTGAGCTACCTCGGCCTCGGGACCCCGCCGCCGGCGCCGGAGTGGGGCGCGATGCTCGCCGACGGCCGGACCTACCTCGACACCGCCCCGTGGACGAGCGCCTTCCCGGGGCTCGCGATCGTCGTCACCGCGGCCGCGGTCACCGTCCTCGGGCGTCGCCTCCGCGGACTCGGGGTACCGCGGTGAGCGCGGGCGGGTCACCCGTCGCCGGCGGTGCGTCCGTGGACACGCCGGACGCGGGCCTCCCGGTCCTCGACGTCACCGACCTCGCCGTGGCGATCGACGGCCGGACCGTCGTCAGCGGCGTGGACCTCCGCATCGCGCCCGGCGAGTGCGTCGCGCTCGTCGGCCCGTCCGGGTCGGGCAAGTCGGTGACGGCGCGGGCCCTCCTCGGGCTCTCGACACCCGGCGCCCGCGTCACCGCGGGGCGGCTCGAGCTCGACGGCGCGGACCTGCGGACCGCGTCGGAGCGACGGTGGCGCCGGATCCGCGGCCATCGCGTCGGGTACGTCGGCCAGGAGGCCCTCGGCGCGCTCGACCCGCTCCGCCCCGTCGGCCGCGAGGTCGCCGACGCCCTCCGCCTCCACACCGGACTCACTGCGCGCGAGCGGCTGGACCGGGTCGCCGCCACGCTCGACCGGGTCGGTCTCGACCCCGCGCTCGCCCGCGACGGACGGCGCGCCGACACCCTGTCCGGCGGGATGCGGCAGCGGGCGCTCATCGCCGCCGCGATCGTCGGTGGTCCCACACTCGTGATCGCCGACGAGCCGACCACCGCACTCGACGCGGGGATCGCCGTGACGGTCATGGAGACCCTGCGGCAGGTCCGGGACACCGGCGCCGGACTCCTCCTCATCACGCACGACATGGGCCTCGTCGCGGGCTGGGCCGACCGCGTCGCCGTCATGACGGACGGGAGGATCGTGGAGACCGGCGGCACGACCTCCGTCCTGCGGACGCCCCGCCATCCCGTGACGCGGGCGCTCGTCGCCGCGGCCGAGCACGCGCGCGTCGCGGTGCGCTGGGGTTCCGAGGTTGCCGATCCGGTCGGTGGGACCGCCGGTTCCGCGATGGCGGCCCCGCCTGCAGCGACGGCCGATCCCGCGGTGCCTGCCGATCCTGCGGTCGGCGCCGGTCCTGCGGTCGGCGCCGGTCCTGCGGTCGGCGCCGGTCCCGCGGTCGGCGCCGGTCCTGCCGGGCACGCCGTGCCTCCGGCCTCGTCAGCCGCCCCTGAGCCGGTGCTCGTCGGCGAGGACCTCGGCGCTCGGTACGACGGACGGAGCGTGCTCGAGCACGTCGATCTGGCGCTGGCTCGGGGCCGGACGCTCGGGGTCGTCGGCGCATCCGGGTCGGGCAAGACGACACTCGCCCGGGTGCTCCTCGGGCTGACGGACCCGGCCACCGGACGGGTGCGACTCGACGGCGCGGCCTGGGCGCCCCTCCCGGAAGCCGCGCGGCGGGCACGTCGTCACCGGATCGCCGCCGTCGTGCAGGACCCCGGGTCGACGTTCGACGAGCGATGGAGCGTCGAGCGGGTGCTCGTCGACGCACTCACCGCGGGACGCGCTCGACGTGCCGCCGGTGCGGTCGCCGACGCCGTGGACGCCGCCCTCCGCCGGGTCGACCTCGACCCCGCGCTCCGGCCCCGCGGTCCCCGCACCCTGTCCGGCGGGCAACGGCAGCGGCTCGCGATCGCCCGGGCCCTGGCGACCGGGCCGGACCTGCTGCTCCTCGACGAACCCGTCACCGCGCTCGACGCCACCGTGCAGGACGCGGTGCTCGCGCTGCTCGAGCGGCTGCAGCGCGAGACCGGGACGGCGATGCTCTTCGTCTCGCACGACCTGGCGGCGGTGCGGCGGATGAGCGACGACGTGCTGGTGCTCGACGCCGGGCGGGTGGTCGAGGCCGGGCGGGCCGATCGGGTGTTCGGGCGGCCGGCGCACCCGGTCACGGCGCGGCTCCTGGCGGCGGCGGAGCGGCTGGCGGCGGGGTAGGTCGGGCGTCAGCGGTCAGGACCGGCGCGCATCTCGCGCCCGCGCTGTCGCTCTCCCGCTGTCGCGCCCCGCGCTGTCGCTCCCCGCAGTCGCCTCCCGCGGTCGCACGCCGCGCGGTCACACCGCGCGCTCGAGGAACTCCGTCAACGCCGCACGCGTCCTGACGAGCTCGTCGATCCGCTCGGACATGTCGTCGCGCATCCGCTCGACCGTGCCCCGGACGGCGCGGCGGTCGACCGTGTCGTGCCGCCCGGTCGCGCAGGGGATGACCGCCCGGACGTCCTCGCGCGAGAACCCGATCTCGAACATCGTCCGGATGACCCGCGCCTTCTCGACGGCGTCGTCGGTGTACGTCCGGTAGCCGTTCGGGCTGCGGCGAGCGCTGAGGAGTCCCTGCTGCTCGTAGTACCGCAACGAGCGGGCGCTGACGCCGGACCGTGCACTCAGCTCACCGATGTTCATCCGCCGCCTCCGGCTCGCTTGACCTTGACACGGTGTCAGACTCTAGCGTCGGTCCCGACCGCACACAGCAGGGCACACGAGCACGAGGAGGACGGGCATGCGCAGCACCATCGACGTGGACGGCAGGCAGCGGACGATGACGATCGTGGGCGATCCGGAGGCCCAGCAGGCCCGAGACCTCGTCCTCGTCCTGCACGGGTCGAAGCAGACCGGCGCGAAGCACCGCGCTTTCACGGGCGGCATGTACGACGCGTTCGCGGCGAGCGGCACGGCCGTGGTCGTGTACCTCGACGGGTACCGCGGGAACTGGAACGACGCCCGACGGCAGAGCGGGTTCCCGGCGCGACTCGAGGGGATCGACGACGTCGGGTTCGTCCGCGCCGTGATCCGGGACCTCGGGGCGACCCACGGCATCGACCCGGACCGGGTGTTCGTCATCGGCTACTCGAACGGCGGCCAGATGGCCACGCGCCTGGTGCACGAGGTACCGGAACTGCTGGCCGGCGTCACGGTCGTCGCCGCGACGATGCCCACGCGCGACGATTTCCTGCTCCCCACCGAGACACCTGCCACGACGCCGCTCCCGATCCTGCTCGTGCACGGCACGGCCGACCCGATCGCGCCCTACGCCGGTGGCGCGATGAAGCCGTGGGCACAGCGCTTCTTCAAGGTCGGCGGCAGCGCCCTGTCGGCACGCGACACGGCCGCGTACTTCGCCCGGCGCAACGGCATCAGCACGCCGGGGGTCGTGGACCGGATCCCCTCCGACGGGCACGGATCGACGTGGATGGAGCAGGTCGACCACCGGGAGGACGGGCGCATGCCCGTCCGCCTGGTCACGGTCCACCGGGGCGGGCACACGGTCCCCGGGCCGAAGCGGGCGCCCTTCGTCCTCGGGCGCACCGGTCACGACTCGTCCGTGGCGGCCGCGGCCGCGGCGTTCTTCGGCATCGGCGGACGCCGCGCGGAGGACGGGAGTCGGGCCTCCCGGCACGCCGGGTGAGTGGCGGGCGACGAAGTGCACGGTGCGCTGGCAGCGGCGGGTCGACCGAGCAGCGCGGGTGACCGCACGGACCCCCACCGAGCACCGCCCCCTAGGCTGCATCCACCGACGAAGGAGTCGCCATGCCCGCCAGCACCGCCCCTCGATCCGACCTCACCGGATGGACGCGCTCACCGTTCACGGGCGGTGGTCTGACGTACGACTGCTTCGAGAAGGGCACCGGCCCCGGCGTCGTCCTCATCCCGGAGATCCCGGGGATCACGCCCGAGGTCCTCGGGCTCGCGGAGCACCTGGTCGACAGCGGCTTCACCGTCGTCGTCCCATCGCCCTTCGGTGAGCCGGGTCGGTCGGCGACGCCCGCCTCCACCCTCGGCGTGGTCGCCAAACTGTGCGTCTCGGCGGAGTTCCGCGCCTTCGCGGTGAACGCGCATCGACCGGTGACCGACTTCCTGCGCGCCGTCGCCGCGGACCTCGCGGCTCGGACACCGGGAAAGGGTGTCGGCGTGATCGGCATGTGCTTCACCGGAGGCTTCGCGCTGGCGGCGGCGATCGACGACACGGTCAGGGCATCGGTCCTCAGTCAGCCCGCGGTCCCGTTCCCCCTCGGCCGCGCGCGCAAGCTCGCGCCGGGGCCCGTCTCGACGGCCGAGTTCGACCGCATCGCCGCGCGTGCCGCCGTCGGCGAGGTGTGTGCACTCGGCCTGCGGTTCAGCGAGGACGGCAGCGTGCCCCGCGCCCGGTTCGAGACACTCAAGCGTCGGCTCGGGGACGCCTTCGAGGTCATCGAGCTCGACTCGTCCCCCGGCAACAGCGGCGGTTTCGGCCCGCACGCCCACTCCGTGCTCACCAACGAGGTCCGGGAGGTTCCCGGGCATCCCGCACTCGCGGCCCGCGACCGCACGGTGCAGTTCCTGCGCGACCGGCTCACGCCCGCAGGCACTGGCGAGCAGACGTAGCCTGCCTGACTGCGGACCTCACGCGAGTGCCAGCGTCGCACTCGCCGCGAACCCGAGCACCAAGCCCGCGACCTGCACGCGCGACAGCCGCTCCCGCAGCACGATCGCGGCCAGGAGGATCGTCCCGATCGGGTAGAGCGCGTCCAGCACGCTGACCACGGGCAGCGCCGCCGGGTCGTCGGACACGTGCAGTGCGGCCTGGATGAACACGTTCGCGGACGCGTCGAAGCACCCGCACGCGACCACGACGACCCAGAACCGCCGGTGGACCGGGAGGAGCGGTGCGCGATCCGGCGAACCCTCAGCTCCGGCGGGCGCAGCAGCGGCAGCGCGTCGTGATCGTGCGACGACGACGAGCACGCCCGTCCACATGACGATCGCCTGGATCACCCGGGCGACGACGAGCGGCGCGATCCCGTCCGCTGCGTCGGTCCGGGCGTAGGCGATGACCAGGACCCCGAACCCGCATCCCGACACGGCGGCGATCCCGAGGCCGCGGAGGGTCAGCGGCGTCGAGGACTCGCTCGCCGAGGTGGCGACGAGCACGACGGCCACGACGGCGGCGATGATCGCGGCGATCGCCACCGGCCCGAGTCGAACTCCCGCGACGACACCGACGACGACGGGCACGACGGCCGCGAACACCGACGTGACCGGCGAGAGCACGCTCATCGGCCCGATCGCGAGCGCGGCGTAGAGCAGCAGGACGCCGACCGAGCCCGCGATCCCGGCGACGGACCCCCACAGGAGCGCGTGGCCGGTGAACCGGGCGTGCAGCAGGGGGACGGCGGCCACGAGCGGCACGATGCCGACGACCGCGGCGATGGCCGTGACCACGATCGGCCGCGCCGTCCGCGACCCGACCCCGCCGAGGAAGTCGGACACCCCGTAGGTCATGGCGCCGAGCAGCCCGAGGACCACGGTCAGCACATCCGACCTCCGCGCGTCGCTGTCGCGCCGCCCGCTCGGCAGCGTGCGTCGACCCTACCGAACGGACGGAGGGCGATCGCGTGGGGCGTCCTGCTCCCCCACCACCGGGATCTGACTCGTGGCGAAGTCTCGCGCCCAGCTCGTGCGCGAGAACGCGCTCGTCGGGTCGGCGTACTGCTCGATGACCGCGGACGCCTCGGCCTCGGTGGTCACGGTGGGCCCCGAGCCGAGCAGCGGCTCCTGTGCGGTCTCGGTGGTGCAGGCCACCGCGACCAGCCCGATCACCGCGGCGACGACGAGGTACAGCGCGGGCACGTCGTCCGCCCACGGCAGGCCGGCGTCGTGAGCGGCCGCGACGAGCGCCTCGGTCACCAGTGGTGTCGTCCCGCCGAACAACGACACCGAGACGTTGAACGCGATCGCGAGCGCCCCGTAGCGGACAGCGGTCGGGAACAGCGCGGGCAGCGTCGACGGCATGGTCGACGTGAACGTCACGAGCACGAGTCCCATGAGCAGCAGTCCGCAGAACCCGAGCCACGGGTCCGCGGTCTGCACGAGGGCGAGGGCCGGCCACGACAGGACGATGAAGCCGATGCAGCCCGCGAAGAGCACGGGGCGCCGTCCGAACCGATCGGACAGCCGGCCGCCGAGCCCGATCACCGCCATCATGACGACCATCACGACGATGACGAGCACGAGGCCGTCGGTGGCGTCGCTGCCGAGCGTCTCGGTCAGGTAGGTCGGCATGTAGGACAACAGCATGTAGTCGGTGACGTTGAACACGAGCACCAGCCCGATGCACACGAGCAGCGGCCGCCAGTGTTCGGCGAGCAGGCGCACGACCGGGGTCCGTTCCGCCTCGCGTTCAGCGAGCGCGGCCTGCTGTCGTTGGAACGCGGGCGTCTCCTCGAGCCGGAGACGCAGGTACAGCCCGATGACCCCGAGCGGACCCGCCACGAGGAACGGGACCCGCCACCCCCACGCGAGCAGCGCGTCGTCCGACAGCGTCGCCTGGAGGGCCGTCACGAGCCCGGCGCCGAGCACGTACCCGCCGAGCGTCCCGAACTCGAGCCAGGCGCCGAGGGCGCCACGGCGCCGGTCCGGTGCGTACTCGGCGATGAACGTCGCCGCCCCGCCGTACTCACCGCCCGTCGAGAACCCCTGCAACAGCCGGGCGAGCAAGAGGAGGACCGCACCCCACAGCCCGATCCGGTCGTACCCGGGCACCAGCCCGATGGCGAAGGTCCCGGCCGCCATGAGCACCATCGTCAGCGCGAGCACCCGCTGTCGCCCGATCCGGTCCCCGAGCGGACCGAACACCACGCCGCCGAGCGGTCGGACCAGGAACGCGGCGGTGAACGTCGCGAACGCCGAGATCGTGCTGGCCGTCGGGTCCGCCGACGGGAAGAACACCTGCCCGATCGTCGTGGCGAGGTAGGCGAATACGCCGAAGTCGAACCACTCCATCGCGTTGCCCAGCGCCGCCGCCGTGACCGCGCGCTTGAGCAGCGGACCGTCGACGACCGTCACGTCGTCCGCGGTCAGGCGGCGCCGAGCGGACCGGACGAGGTCCGGCGCTCCCCTGCGGCGCGGTCGGGACGTCGTGGTGTCGTTCGATGGCGCGGTCACTGGTCCTGGTCCTCCTGGACGTCGTGGAATGTCACGTACCAGAGTGCCGTATCGGTGGGCCCGTGCGCGTCCTCACCGCTCAGGGTGTGCGCCTCGCCTGTCGTGGTCGCCGTGTGGCGGCGACTGGTCCGACCCTCCCGGCCCCGGTACCCTTGTCCCGACCCGCAGCGCGCGGAACACTCAGGCACCTCATCACGGACTCGGTGCCGCACACATCGACCGGAAGGTGCAGCCATGACCAAGCCCATGCCCGACAAGCCCTCGGTGGACGGCCTCGAGCAGGTCTGGGGCCCGCAGTGGGAGACCGACGGCATCTACCGGTTCGACCGCGATGGTGCGACCCGCGCCGACGTCTACTCGATCGACACCCCGCCGCCCACGGCGTCCGGCTCGCTGCACATCGGGCACGTGTTCAGCTACACCCACACCGACGTCAAGGCGCGGTTCGAGCGCATGCGCGGCAAGCGCGTGTTCTACCCGATGGGCTGGGACGACAACGGCCTGCCGACGGAACGCCGCGTGCAGAACTACTACGGCGTCCGCTGCGACCCGTCGCTCCCCTACGACGCGTCCTTCACGCCACCGTTCGAGGGCGGCGACGGCAAGAGCACCAAGGCCGCCGACCAGGTCCCGATCTCACGCCGCAACTTCATCGAGCTGTGCGAGCGCCTGACCGTCGAGGACGAGCAGCAGTTCGAGCACGTGTGGCGCACCCTCGGCCTGTCGGTGGACTGGACGCAGTCGTACCGGACGATCGGCGACGAATCGCAGGCGATCGCGCAGAAGGCGTTCCTGCGGAACCTCGCCCGCGGCGAGGCCTACCAGGCGGACGCACCGACCCTGTGGGACGTCACGTTCCGCACGGCGGTCGCGCAGGCCGAACTGGAGGACCGGGACCAGCCCGGCGCGTACCACGGCATCGCGTTCCACAAGACCGACGGCAGCGGCGACGTCGTGATCCAGACGACCCGGCCGGAGCTGCTCCCCGCGTGCGTCGCACTCGTCGCGCACCCGGACGACGAACGGTTCCAGGACCTGTTCGGGACGACCGTGCGCTCCCCGCTGTTCGACGTCGAGGTCCCGGTGCTCGCCCACCACCTGGCACAGCAGGACAAGGGCGCCGGCATCGCGATGATCTGCACCTTCGGCGACACGACGGACGTCGTCTGGTGGCGCGAGCTGCAGCTGCCGAACCGCTCGGTGATCGGGTTCGACGGCCGCATCGTGTCACAGGCGCCCGACGTCATCACCTCGGAGCGCGGCCTGGCCGTGTACGCCGAGATGGCCGGCAAGACCGTGTTCAGCGCCAAGCAGGTCGTCGTCGACGCGCTCACCGAATCGGGCGAGCTCATCGGCGACGTCAAGAAGATCACGCACCCGGTCAAGTTCTTCGAGAAGGGCGACAAGCCGCTCGAGATCGTGTCGACGCGGCAGTGGTACATCGTCAACGGGTCGCGCGACCAGCAGCTCAAGGACACCCTCGTCGAGCGCGGTCAGCAGATCGCGTTCCACCCGGACTTCATGCGCGTCCGGTACGAGAACTGGGTGAACGGCCTGTCCGGCGACTGGCTCGTGTCGCGGCAGCGGTTCTTCGGTGTGCCGCTCCCCGTCTGGTACCCGCTCGACGCCGACGGCAACCCCGTGTTCGACCAGGTGATCACCCCGACCGAGGACCAGCTCCCCGTGGACCCGTCGTCCGACCCGGCTCCCGGCTACTCCGCCGACCAGCGCGGCGTCCCCGGCGGGTTCATCGGCGAGGTCGACGTCATGGACACGTGGGCGACCTCGTCCCTGACCCCGCAGCTCGCCGGCGGGTGGGAGCGGGACCCCGACCTGTTCGGGATCGTCTACCCGTACGACGTCCGTCCGCAGGGCCAGGACATCATCCGGACCTGGCTGTTCACGACCGCGCTCCGGGCCCAGCTCGAGGACGGCGTCGCCCCGTGGGCGAACGCCTCGATCTCGGGGTTCATCGTCGACCCGGACCGCAAGAAGATGTCGAAGTCGAAGGGCAACGTCGTCACGCCCATCGACATGCTCGAGCAGCACGGCGCCGACGCGGTCCGGTACTGGGCGGCGTCCTCGCGTCTCGGCACCGACGCGGCGTTCGACCCGCAGAACCCCAAGCAGATCAAGGTCGGTCGACGCCTGGCGATCAAGGTGCTCAACGCCGCGAAGTTCGTGCACGGCTTCGAGCTGCCCGTCGGTGCACACAGCGTCACCGAGGCGCTCGACGTGGACATGCTCGCCGCGCTCCGCTCGGTCGTCGAGCAGGCCACGACCGCGTTCGAGCAGTACGACCACGCCCGCGCGCTCGAGGTCACCGAGCGGTTCTTCTGGACGTTCTGCGACGACTACCTCGAGCTCGTCAAGGAGCGCGCGTACGGCACCGCCGACGAGGCCACCCACGAGACGCAGGCCTCGGCGGTGCTCGCGCTCCGCGCCGCGATGGACGTGCTGACCCGCCTGCTCGCACCGTTCCTCCCGTTCGCGACGGAGGAAGTGTGGGCCTGGACGCACGACGGATCGGTGCACCGGGCCTCCTGGCCGACCCCGGCCGACCTGCCGGTCGACGCCGACGAGTCCGGGCTGCTCGAGGCCGTCGGGCAGGCGCTCATCGGCATCCGCGGGGCGAAGACGGCGGCGAAGGCGTCGCAGAAGACGCCCGTCACGCGGGCGGTCATCGCGGCCCCCGAGCCGGTGCGGGCGCTCATCGAGCAGGCCGCGCCGGACCTCGCCGCGGTCGGGCGGATCCGGAACCTGGCGTTCGCGGAGGGCGCGGAGCTCAGCGTCGTCGAGATCGAGCTCGAGGAGCAGCCCGCGGTCTGACCCCCCCCTCCGCGAGATCGCAGTCGTTGCCGTTCTGGTTCGATCAGAACGGCAACGACTGCGATCTCGGATCGGACTGGGACGGACTGGAGGCACCATGCAGCTGGGCACACGATGGAGCGTCAGGCAGGAGCCACCGGCCGCCCTGCCGGAGGCGATGCTCGTCGCGGTCCGGACGGTCGAGGAGGAACTCGCCGACGAGGGGGTCGACGCCTCGACGTGGCGCTGGACCCTGACGTGGCTCGAGCGCCGACCGATCGCCGAGCTCGACGACGGGACGCGGATCCACCTCGACACGCTCGGGCAGGCCGTGACGACGCCGCCCCACGACGACGAGCCCTGAGCGGACCCAGCCCGGTCTCGGCCGGGCAGGGCAGGCAGCCAGGCGCGGCTGGTCAGCGCGCGCGGAGACGCCGTCGGACGAACACCGCGATCGCGCCGACGAGCGCCCAGCCCATCACGTTGCGGCTCGCGGTGCGCCGTCCGCCGTGCCACCCGCCATCCGCCGTCGCGTCCCGCGGGTCGGACGACGGGGTGAAGATCGTGCCCTGGTTGTCGGGGACGTGCTCGTGGCGCGACAGGTGCGTCTTGTCGGTCTGGATCGCCATCTGCGCCTCGACCGCGGCCGGGGTCATGCGGTGCTGCTGCACGAACGCCTTGCCGGCACCTCCGATCGCGATCTCGGTCGCCTTGCCGGGCGCGTCGGCCGCGCGGACGACCGCGCGCGCGACCTTGTCGACACCGTAGACCGGCGGCAGCGCGACGATCTTGCGGCCGGTGTGGTTCGCGCTGTGCCGGAAGAACGGCGTGTCCACGGTGGGCGGCAGGACCGTGACGACGTGGATGCGCTTCTTGCCGCGGAGCATGAGCTCGGACCGGAGGCTCACGCCGAGGGCACGGACCGCCGCCTTCGACATGCCGTAGGGCGCGGTGTACGGCTGCGGGACCTCGCCCACGATGGACGACACGTTGACGAGCACGCCACGCCCCTGCCGCTCCATGACCTCGAGGGCCGCGCGTGCGCCGTACACGTACCCCATGACGTTGACGTCCATCACGCGGCGGAACTCGTCCATCGGCATCTGCAGGAACGGCGAGAACGACGAGATGGCGGCGTCGTTGATCCACACGTCGATGCGTCCGAACCGGCGGACGGCCTCCGCTGCCAGGCGGAGCACGGCGGTCTCGTCGCTCGTGTCGGTCGGCACGGCGAGCGCCTCGCCACCGAGCGCACGGCACTCGGCGGCCACGGCCTCCAGGGCGGCGGGACGACGGGCGGCGAGGACGACCGCGTCGCCGGCGCGGGCGAACCGGAGCGCCGTGGCCCGACCGATGCCGCTGGACGCCCCCGTGATCACGATCGTGCGGTTCCGCTTGCCCATGGTGCGCCTCCCGGTGCGCTCGGCGGAGCGGGACGTCCCCGTCTCCTGACGGTCCACTGGTACGCCCTCCGGGTGGCCGTCGTTCCCAGCGACGGCCGTTCGCGGGCCGCGAGCGCCGGACACGGCGATGCCCCGCTCCGGAGTGGAGCGGGGCATCGCCCTGCGGCCACCACCCTGCCGGATCGGAGGGCGGGGTGCGAGAGGAGCGGGCTGGTGCTGCGCCGGACCTACTTGCGGAGGAAGGCGAGCAGGGCCTCGTTCACCTCCGCGGTGTGGGTCGTGAGGAGCCCGTGCGGCGCCCCTTCGATCTCGACGTAGTCCGCCGACGGCAGCGCCGCGGCGAAGCGCCGGCCGGTGGCGTCGATCGGCAGGATGCGGTCGCCGGTGCCGTGCACGATGAGCGCGGGGACGTCCACCTGGGGGATGTCCGCGCGGAAGTCGGTCGGCCAGGTCAGGGGCGCGGCCGCGGACGCGATGGCCCCGGAACCGGCGGCCACGTTCCACGCGTTGCGGACCGCCTCCTCGCTGATGCGGCTGCCCAGGTTCTCGTCGAGGTTGAAGAAGTCCTGGTAGAAGGCGGTGAAGTACGCGTAGCGGTCCTGCGCGACGGTCTCGGCGATCCCCTCGAAGAAGGACATCGGCGCCGCTCCGTCCGGGTTGTCGTCGGTCACCGCGAGGTACGGCTCGAGCGATGCGAGGAACGCGGCCTTCGCGACGCGCCCGGAACCGTAGGTGGCGATGTACCGGGCGACCTCGCCGGTGCCCATCGAGAAGCCGACGAGGATCGCGTCGTGCAGGTCGAGGGTCTCCATGACGACGTTGAGGTCCGCCGCGAACGTGTCGTAGTCGTACCCGGTCGACGGCTGCGACGACTGCCCGAACCCGCGGCGGTCGTACGTGATGACGCGGTAGCCCGCCTGGAGGAGCGCGGGCACCTGGCCCTCCCACGAGTTGCCGTCGAGCGGGAAGCCGTGGATGAGCACGACCGGCTGGCCCGTGCCCTTGTCCTCGTAGTGGAGCTCGATGTCGATGCTGTTCTCGGTCCCGACCGTGATGGTGCTCATCGTCCTACATCCCTTCGTCGTCCGGGCCGTCTCTCGGTCCGGTTCGGCGGAGAACGATCGTTCTCCGCCGATGTCCGTTACAGTAGAGAACGAGCGTTCTCCGCGCAAGCCGGTCTCAGCCGACTCGCAGGTACTGCTCCGAACGGGGGACGTCGACACCATCCCGCCGCAGCTCCTCCGCTGCCACGACCGAGGACCAGAGGAACCAGACATGAGCACCGTCACCGTCGAGCAGGACGACACCCGGGCCGGCATCATCGCCGCTGCCGACGAGCTGTTCTACCGACGTGGCATCCAGTCGGTCGGCATGGACGCCGTCCGCTCGGCCGCGAACGTGTCGCTGAAACGCCTCTACAAGGAGTTCCCCGGCAAGGAGGACCTCGTCGTCGCCGTCCTCGCCGGCCGGCACGACATGTGGGAGCGCGGGGTCAGCGCCGCCGTCGACGCCGCCGACGGGCCCCGAGCGAAGCTCCTCGCCGTCTACGACTACCTCGAGGCGTGGTTCGCCGACAGCTCGTTCCGCGGGTGCGGGTTCATCAACGCCTTCGGGGAACTCGGCGCGACCTCCCCTGCGATCGCGGACATGGCGCGGCGACACAAGGAGTCCTTCCAGCGGTACATCGCCGGGCTCACCGCCACCATCGGGCTCGACCACGCCCACGCCGAGGAGCTCGCCGCCCAGCTCGCACTGCTCGCCGAGGGCGCCCAGACCACCGCGGCGATCGCCGGCACCGCCGACGCCGCCGTCCACGCCCGACGCGCCGCCGCCACGCTCGTCGACGCCGCGGTCGCCACCCGCTGAACCGGCCGGGAGGCCCGCCCCCGGGCGTCCCCGCACCCCCGGTCCTAGGGTGGTGGACATGGCCACGCCCTTCGACGCCCCGAGCAGCCTCCCGTACGCGCTCCCCCCGTTCACCGAGGTCCGGCTCGAGCACTACCGCCCCGCGTTCGACCAGGGCATGCGCGAGCAGCGCGCAGAGGTCGAGGCGATTGCGACGGACCCGGAGTCCCCGACGCTCGACAACACGCTCGTCGCCCTCGAGCGGTCCGGGCAGCTCCTGGCGCGCGTGTCCATGGCCTTCTTCACCGTCGCCTCGGCGGACTCGACCGCCGAGATCCACGACCTCGAGGCCGAGATCTCGCCGCTGCTGGCCGCCCACCGCGACGCGATCACCCTCGACAGCCGGCTGTACGAGCGGGTCGCCGCCGTGCACGACGCCCGCGAGGACCTCGGCCTGACCGGCGAGGACCTCCGCCTCGTGGAGCGGACCCACACCGAGATGACCCTGGCCGGTGCGGGGCTCGACGCATCCGGCAAGGAGCGCCTGACCGCGCTGAACCAGGAGCTCTCGACGCTCACGACACGGTTCGAGCGCAACCTGCTCGACGACACCAACGACCTCGCCGTGCACATCACCGACGAGGCGCAGCTCGACGGCCTCGACGACGGTGCCCGGTCCGCGACCCGCGGGGCCGCCGAGGCGCGCGGCCTGGACGGCTGGCTCATCACCCTGCCGCTGTTCACCGGGCACCCCTACCTGGCGACGCTGACGGACCGAGCGGTCCGGGCCCGCATCATGGACGCCTCGCTGCAGCGGGGTCGGCGGGGCAACGACTGGGACAACCGGGACCTCGTGCTCCGCATCGTCCGGCTCCGTGCCGAGCGCGCGGAACTCCTCGGGTTCCCGAACCACGCCGCCGCCGTGACCGCCGACGAGACCGCAGGGACGCCGGAGGCGGTGGACGGCCTCCTGACGTCGCTCGCGCCCGCCGCGGCCGCGAACGCCCGGGACGAGCGCGAGGTCCGTGCGCGGGTGCTCGGCCACGAGGTCGAGGCGCACGACTGGGCGTACGCGACCGAGATCCTCCGCGCCCAGCAGTTCGCGGTCGACGCGACCGCGATGCGCGCGTACTTCGAGGCGGAGCGCGTGCTGCACGACGGTGTGTTCCACGCGGCGAACGCCCTGTACGGCCTGTCGTTCGCCGAGCGGCCCGACCTGCACGGCTACAACGACGAGGTCCGGGTGTTCGAGGTCACGGACGAACAGGGCGCGTCGGTCGGCCTCTACCTGCTCGACCTGTACACGCGCGACGGCAAGCGCGGCGGTGCGTGGATGAACCCGATCGTCGAGCAGTCGGCCCTGATCGGCACCCTGCCCGTCGTCGTCAACAACCTCAACGTGCCGAAGCCCGCCGCCGGGTCCCCCACACTCCTGACCCAGGACGAGGTCACCACGCTGTTCCACGAGTTCGGGCACGCGCTGCACGGCCTCATCGCGCGGACGACGTACCCGCGGTTCTCGGGCACGAGCGTCGAGCGCGACTTCGTCGAGTTCCCGAGCCAGGTCAACGAGATGTGGCTCAACTGGCCCGAGGTCCTGGTGAACTACGCCCGACACCACGAGACCGGCGAGCCCATGCCCGCGGAACTCGTGCTCGGCCTCAGCGACTCCGAGGGGTTCAACGAGGGCTTCGCCACGACCGAGTACCTCGCTGCCGCGATGCTCGACCAGGCCTGGCACCGCCTCAGCTCCGCGGAGGCCGCGGCGGTGACCGACGTGGAGGCGTTCGAGCAGGACGCCCTCGAGGCCGCCGGCATCGCCGTCCCCGCGGTCCCCACGCGCTACTCGTCGACGTACTTCGCCCACACGTTCTCGGGCGGGTACGACGCGGGCTACTACGGCTACATCTGGAGCGAGGTGCTCGACGCGGACACCGTGGAGTGGTTCCGGGAGCACGGCGGCCTGTCACGCGAGGCCGGACGCCGGTTCGCCTCGATCGTCCTCGGTGTCGGAGGCTCCCGCGACCCGCTCGAGGCCTACCGCGAGTTCCGGGGCCGCGACGCCGAGGTCGGTCCCCTGCTGCGCCGCCGCGGGCTCGAGTAGGCCGGCCGACGTCCCGCCGAGGCGCCGCCGGGCTTCGAACACCGCGATGCCGTTCGAACACCGGGATCGCGGTGTTCGAACGGCACGGTCGTGGTCAACGGGCCAGCGGGACGTCCGCCGACCGCGTTGCAGGGGCGCTACGCGGACTTCTCGACGCGCTTGCGCGCCCGCGGCACGATCGTCGGCGCGGCGTTCTCGAGCACGGACTCCCGCGTGACGACGACGCGAGCGACGTCATCGTCCGAGGGCACCTCGAACATGATCGGGCCGAGGACTTCTTCCATGATGGCGCGAAGACCACGGGCACCGGTCTGGCGGAGCACCGCGAGGTCCGCGATCGCCTCGAGCGCCTGCCGGTCGAACTCGAGCTCGACGCCGTCGATCTGGAACATCCGCTGGTACTGCTTGACCAGCGCGTTCTTCGGCTCGGTCAGGATCTCCATGAGGGCGGCCTGGTCGAGCGGTGTCACGGTGGTCACGACGGGGAGGCGCCCGATGAACTCCGGGATCAGGCCGAACTTGTGCAGGTCCTCGGGCAGGACCTCGCCGTAGACGTCGGTCTGGTCGAGCGGGCTGTGCAACGGTGCGCCGAAGCCGATGCCCCGCTTGCCGATGCGGGACGAGATGATGTCCTCGAGCCCGGCGAACGCCCCGGCCACGATGAACAGCACGTTCGTCGTGTCGATCTGGATGAACTCCTGGTGCGGGTGCTTGCGCCCACCCTGCGGCGGCACCGACGCCGTCGTGCCCTCGAGGATCTTGAGGAGCGCCTGCTGCACGCCCTCGCCCGAGACGTCGCGCGTGATCGAGGGGTTCTCGGCCTTCCGGGCGATCTTGTCGACCTCGTCGATGTAGATGATCCCCGTCTCGGCCCGCTTGACGTCGTAGTCGGCGGCCTGGATCAGCTTGAGCAGGATGTTCTCGACGTCCTCGCCGACGTAGCCGGCCTCGGTGAGCGCCGTGGCGTCCGCGACCGCGAACGGCACGTTGAGCCGCTTGGCCAGGGTCTGCGCCAGGTAGGTCTTGCCACAGCCCGTCGGGCCGATGAGCAGGATGTTCGACTTGGCGATCTCGATGTCGTCGCCGCGGTGCTCGGCCGCGGTGATCGCACCCTGGGCGCGGATGCGCTTGTAGTGGTTGTAGACCGCGACCGACAGCGCACGCTTGGCCGGATCCTGCCCGATGACGTACTCCTCGAGGAAGTCGAAGATCTCGCGCGGCTTGGGGAGGTCGAAGTCGCCGTCCGCGGTGTCCTCGCCGGCCTCGGCGAGGCGTTCCTCGATGATCTCGTTGCAGAGTTCGACGCACTCGTCGCAGATGTACACGCCCGGGCCCGCGATGAGCTGCTGCACCTGCTTCTGGCTCTTGCCGCAGAAGGAGCACTTGAGGAGATCGGCGCTCTCTCCGATGCGTGCCATGCGAGGCCTCCTTGGTCGTCGCGCACCGGTGGCTGGCACACGAGGTCGTCGTGGAGTTGAGCCTAATCGCATCCGACGACACTGACGGCGCGACCGTGCCGCAAACCACCACGCGTTCGCTCGGGGCGGCCGGTTTGTGCCACAGGACCGCCTCGGACTACGGTGGCCGTCGGGACTCTACAAGTTGTAGAAGCGAAAGGACCTCCATGCGCAAGCGCCTCGTCGCGGGCACCGCCGCCACCATGGGCATCACGGCCGCTCTCGTCCTCGGGACCGCCGCCGCGGCGAGCGCCCACGTCGAGGCGACGGCCACGGACACCGCCGCCGACTCGTACACGACCCTGACGTTCTCGGTCCCGCACGGGTGCGACGGCTCCCCGACCACCGCGCTGACCTTCCACGTTCCGCGGTCGGTCATCGACGTCACGCCCACGGTGAACCCCAACTGGACGATCACCAAGGCAACGGAGCCCTACACGAGCAAGCAGTCCGCGAGCGACGACGAGGACCCCGCCGACGCCGGGACGCGCGTGACGAGCGTCACGTACACGGCGACGACGCCCCTGGCCGCGGACGAGCGCGACACCTTCCAGCTCTCGCTCTCGCTGCCCGACGGCAAGCCCGGCACGATCGTCGCGTTCCCCGTGACCCAGACGTGCGTCACCGGATCGACCGAGTGGGACCAGGTGCAGAAAGCCGGCCAGGACGAGCCCGAGCACCCCGCACCGGCCGTCACCCTGACCGCGGCGATCCCGGGCGCGGACGACGACGACGACCACGCGCAGGAGCACGCCAGCGACGCGGCGACGGGCAGTGCGAGCGGCACCGAGGCGAGCGGCACCGAGACGAGCGGCACCGGATCCGCCGGCGGGGACACCGACCTCGTCGCTCGGGGCCTCGGCATCGCCGGACTCGTCGTCGGCGCGGTGGGCGTCGTGAGCGCGGCCGCCATGGCCCGGCGGCGTCCCCGGTGAGCGCCCGCCGCATCCGCACCGGATCCGGTGCGGCGTCGCCGGCCGGGAGGACCGGGCCGCGTCGCGCGCTCGCCCTCGCGCTGGCATCGGTGGCGGTCACCGCAGGCGCCGTCCTCGGACTGGCGGCCCCGGCCTCCGCGCACAACTACATGATCGCGTCGACGCCGACCGTCAACGGCACACTGACCTCACTGCCGAAGCGGTTCGAGATCACGACGAACGATCGACTGCTCGACATCGGCGACACCAACTCGGGCTTCGCCTACCGGATCGTCGGACCGAGCGGTCGGTACTACGAGAACGGCTGCCTCATCGTGGACGGCCCGTCGATGACGACGAAGGCGGCGCTCGGACGGTCGGGCGAGTACACGATCGAGTGGCAGATCGTCAGCGCCGACGGCCACACGGTGTCGGACCGGTACCGGTTCCGCTGGGAGGCCCCGGCCGGCTTCCGTCCCGCCACGGGGAGCACGCGGCCGCCGGTCTGCGCCTCCGGGCCCGGCGCGTCGGCCGCTGCGTCCGACACCGGCACGGGCAGCGCGGACAGTGGCTCCAGCGGCGTCGTGGGCGACGCCATCTGGATCGGCGCGGGTGGGCTCGTGCTCGTGGCGCTCATCGTGGTGGTCCTGCTGCTGCTCCGCCGCCCTGCCGGACTCGCCGTGGAGCCGGCGACCGCCGAACGCGGCCGCGACGACGAGGACGACCTCGCCGACGACGCCCGAGACTGACCGCAGGCCCCCCCGGCGAGATCGCAGTCGTTGCCGTTCTGAGGAGACCCAGAACGGCAACGACTGCGATCTCGCGGAAGGGTGGGCGGCCGCAGGCCGCAGGACGGCCGCAGGCCGCAGGACGGCCGCAGGACGCAGGACGCAGGCCGCAGGCCGCAGGCCGCAGGTCGGCAAGCCGCCGGACACGACGGAGGGCCCCGACCAGAACGGTCGGGGCCCTCGGTCTGTCGGGACTACTTGACGAGCGCCGGCAGCGACTTGCGGCTGGTCAGCACCTGGTCGATGAGCCCGTACTCGACGGCCTCTTGCGCGGACATGATCTTGTCGCGCTCGATGTCGTGGTTGACCTGCTCCGGGGTGCGGTTCGAGTGCCGGGACAGGGTCTCCTCGAGCCAGGTGCGCATGCGGAGGATCTCCGCGGCCTGGATCTCGATGTCCGACGCCTGCCCACCACCCTGCTGGGTTGCCGGCTGGTGGATGAGCACGCGGGCGTTCGGCAGCGCGAGACGCTTGCCCGGCGTGCCGGCGGCCAGGAGCACCGACGCGGCGGACGCGGCCTGACCGAGGCACACCGTCTGGATCTGCGGACGGATGTACTGCATCGTGTCGTAGATCGCCGTCATGGCCGTGAACGAGCCACCGGGCGAGTTGATGTACATGACGATGTCGCGGTCCGGGTCCATCGACTCGAGCACGAGCAGCTGGGCCATGATGTCGTCGGCCGAGGCGTCGTCCACCTGCACGCCGAGGAACACGATGCGGTCCTCGAAGAGCTTGGCGTACGGGTCCTGGCGCTTGTAGCCGTAGGCGGTGCGCTCCTCGAAGCTCGGGAGGATGTAGCGGTCGGAGGGTGCGGGGACGTTCTGCGCGCCACCGAGCATGGGGAGATGCATTCTCGATTTCCTTTTCTTGGTGGTGGGCTACTCGGCGGACGGCGCCGCGGCCGGGGTCTCGGTCTCGCCGTCGCCGACCGTCCCGCCGCCACCGATGACCTCACTGGACATCGCACGGAGGTGGTCGACGAAGCCGTACTCGAGGGCCTCCTGCGCGGTGAACCAGTTGTCGCGGTCGTTGTCCTTGAGGATCTGCTCGATCGACTTGCCGGTCTGCTCGGCGGTGAGTTCCGCCATGCGCTGCTTCATGTCGAGGATGACCTTGGCCTGGGTCTGGATGTCGGCGGCGGTCCCGCCGAAGCCACCGGACGGCTGGTGCAGGAGCACGCGGGCGTTCGGGGTGATGTAGCGCTTGCCCGGGGTGCCGGACGAGAGCAGGAACTGCCCCATCGAGGCGGCGAGCCCGATACCGACGGTGACGATGTCGTTCGGGACGAACTGCATCGTGTCGTAGATGGCCATGCCGGCGGTGATCGAACCACCGGGCGAGTTGATGTAGAGGTAGATGTCCTTCTCGGGGTCCTCCGCCGCGAGCAGCAGCAGCTTCGCAGCGATCTCGTTCGAGTTGTCGTCACGGACCTCGGAGCCGAGCCAGACGATCCGGTCCCTCAGAAGACGGTCAAAAACACTGGGGTTCAGTGTCGCTTCGGCCATGTGTAGCTCCCGTTCAGTTGTCGCTTGTCGTCGAACCTATCGGGTGCAACGCGGCGCATCTCCCGAGTTCGCTGTCGGCAATACCAGGGCCGGGAACGACGCACGGGAGGCCCGGGACCAGCTGGTCCCGGGCCTCCCGTGCGCGCTCTTCGCAGGTGCGACGCGCCAGCGTTGCGCGGCGCCGACCGAGCCTGCGAGGTCGGTCAGTCAGGTCGGCTCACTCGGCGTCGGCCTCGGCGTCCGTCGCCGGCTCCTGCGCGACGCCCGCGGTGAACGCGGACAGGTCGACCGGGTTGCCGTTCGTGTCGACGACCTTCGCCTTGGCGAGCACGGTCGCGATCGCCTTGGAACGGGCGACCTCGCCGACCATGCCCGGGATCTGGCCGTTCTGGTCGATCACCTTGATGAACTCGCCCGGCTCCATGCCGTACTGCGCGGCGGCCTGGATCAGGTACTGGGTCAGCTCCTCCTGGCTGACCTGGACCTGCTCCTGCTCGGCGACCGCGTCGAGGAGCAGCTGCGACTTGAACGCCTTCTCGCTGGACTCGGCGACCTCGGCGCGGTGCTCGTCGTCCTCGAGGCGGTTCTCCTGCTCGAGGTGACGGTGGACCTCGTCGTCGATGAGCTGCTGCGAGATCGGGATCTCGACGCTGTCGAGGAGCTTCTCGACGAGCTGGTCGCGGGCCGCGGCGCCCTGGCCGAAGGTCTTCGACTTGGCGATCTGCTCCTTGAGGTCCGCCTTGAGCTCGTCGATCGTGTCGAACTGGCTCGCGATCTGGGCGAACTCGTCGTCGGCCTCGGGCAGCTCGCGCTCCTTGACGGCCGTGAGCGTCACGGCGATCTGGGCGGTCTCGCCCTCGTGGTCGCCGCCGAGGAGCTTCGACTCGAAGGTGGTGGACTCGCCTGCGGTCAGGGTCTCGAGGGCGTCGTCGATGCCCTCGATGAGGTCGCCGGAGCCGATCTCGTACGAGACGCCCGTGGCCGAGTCGACTTCTTCGTCGCCGATGGTCGCGGTGAGGTCGAGCTGGGCGAAGTCGCCCGCGGTGGCGGGGCGGTCGACCGTGACGAGCGTGCCGAAGCGCGTGCGGAGGTTCTGGAGCTCCTCCTCGATCTCGTCGTCGGTGACGTCGACCGCGTCGACCGTGAGCTCGAGGCCCTCGTAGTCGGGGAGGTCGAACTCGGGACGGACGTCGACCTCGAACGTGAGGACGAGGTCGCCGGAGAAGTCCTTGACGCTCGGGAGCTCGGCGATGTCGGCCTCGGCGCGACCGAGCACGCGGAGCTCGTTCTCCTCGACCGCCTGGCGGTAGAAGGTGTCGATGGCGTCCCCGACGGCGTGGTTCAGGATCTCCGGGCGGCCGACGCGCTGGTCGACGATGGCCGGCGGCACCTTGCCCTTCCGGAAGCCGGGGATGTTGATCTGCTCGGCGATGTGCTTGTACGCGTGGTCGATGCTCGGCTTGAGCTCGTCCGGCGTCACGTTCACGGTGAGCTTGACCCGGGTGGGGCTCAACTTGTCGACGGTGCTGGTGACCAAGGGTGTGTTCTCCTGAGGTTGACGATGGTGTGACCTGGTCGGGGCGACAGGATTTGAACCTGCGACCTCCCGCTCCCAAAGCGGGCGCTCTACCAAGCTGAGCTACGCCCCGGTCGTTGCCGGGCCAGGGTCGTGCAACGAGCGCGGGCAGGACGGACCCGACCGCGATCGATCCCGACGAGTCTAGCGGCACGCAAGCGCCGCGTTCCCGGCCTTCCCAGCGGCCGTGGAGGCGGTGGGCACCCGCGTCACGCGGGTGGCGGTGGCAGCGCGCCCCGGTCCTCCCGGCCGTCGGTGGCGGCGTCCTGCCCGCGACCGGTCCTGCGGTCCTGGCGGCCGTCGTCCGCGGCGTCCCGCAGGAGGCGGCACCGCCAGCGGACGCCCACGGCGACCTGGACGAGCACCGCGGCCGCGAACAGGGCCACCGCGACGATCGGGCGGACGACGTGCAGGAGCACGTGCAGCCGCTCCCCCACGTGCCCGCCGACGACCGACGGCGCGAACGACAGGACGACGACGCCGACGGCGACGAGGACGTAGGAGACCACGCGCGAACGCCACACGAGCGGATCGTGGCTGGTGGTGGCGATCCGGGGTACCCGCACGCCGCCGAGTGTAGGCGCGGTGTGCGTGGGCACCCGGCCGTCCGCTACGATCGGAGGGCGGCGCCGCGGTGTCGCACGGGGATGTAGCTCAATGGTAGAGCCCCAGTCTTCCAAACTGGCTACGCGGGTTCGATTCCCGTCATCCCCTCCACATAACTCCGCTTCTGATCAGCGGTTTCCTGTCTCGCCAGCCTCCGGGGCTCGGACCGAGTTCAGTCGTCGTGCCCACGCGTGCCCATAGTCGTTTCTCGAAACGGGCACGCAGGCCCCTGGCTGCTCCGCTCGGTCCGCCGTATCACCGTGCGGAGGACGAGACTGATGACGCGACCACGAATGGGGTTTGAGGCCCCACGACAACTTCCCTCGGGGCGCTGGCAAGCCCGCTTCACGACGCCCGAAGGCGAGCGCCGCTCCCTCGGCACCTACCGAACGCAGGCTGAGGCGTTCCAAGCAGTGGCTGCTGTGGAGACGGATCTCGGCCGCGGAACCTGGCACGACGAGCGCAGGGGTGAGGTTCTGTTCCGCGAGTACGCCGAGCAGATCCACGCGGAGCGGGAAGCGACGCTGAGCCCCGGCACCTGGAGGAACCAGAGGAGCCTGCTCAACCGTCATCTGCTGCCCGCGTTCGGGCACCGGCACATCGGCGACGTGACCCGTGCCGACGTGCGTCGCTGGTGGGCGTCCAAGGCCGCTCAGCCGGTGAACCGGCGCAACGCCTACTACCTGCTCCGCGTGATCTTCAACACCGCGGTGGAGGACGAACTCATCCAGGTCACTCCGGTGCAGATCAAGGACGCCGGAAAGGACGTGGCCAAGCGACGCCCGACCTTCACCGTGGACGACTTCAAAGCAGTAGCAGCGCACATGCCGCTGGATCTCGGAGCCGCACTGTGGACCATCTTCGGCGCGCACCTCCGCATCGGTGAGGTCTGCGGTCTGCACCGTGGCGACTACGACCCCATCGCCGGGACCCTGCTCGTCGAGCGACAGATGACGGACTCGGACGGGACACGCTCAGAGCGAGGCACGAAGACCGGCCAAGTCAAGACCGTGGCGCTGCCCGCGCCGACGATCGCCGCGCTGGAGGCCTACATCTCAGACCACCCAGCACTCCCGAGACAGCCAATGTTCCAGGGTCCGCGGGGGCGGCTCAACTCGCAGTGGCTCCGCAAGGCATGGGAGCGGGCACGTGAGGCCGCTGGGCTGCCGAACTTCCACGTGCATGACATCCGGCACGTCTCGCTCACCGCGGTCGCTCAAAGCGGCGCGACGCTCCGAGAGATCCAGCACCGCGGCGGTCACGCCTCAGTCGGGGCTGCGCTCCGCTACCAGCACGCGACCAACGAGCGCGACCGGCGCAACGCCGACGCGCTGTCCGACCTGCTCACTTAGGAACCATCGTGAAGAAGATCATCCCCGCCGTCCTTGCCACACTCGTGGCACTCACCCTCACCGGATGCGGCAAGCACGAGATCGACGCTGGCGAGCAGCTGCATAACTGTGAGGTGTTCGCCCTGCTGCACAACCAGGGCCAGACGTTCAAAGAGGCCCAGACTGAGTGCATCTACGTGGTCATCCACCACCCGCACTCGTTCCAGACCCCGGAGGGCTGATGCAAGTCAATGAACGATGCCTCATCGTCGAGGTGATCATGCCGAAGACAGGGATCTACAAGGTGTCCTGCCGCTTCTGCGACTGGGAGTGGTTCGGAACCGAGAAGCAGTGGGACCCGGATCTGCACTACTGCAAGCAGCTCGACCTGTTCGCAGGCGACAACTTCGCCGACATCAACTGATGACGAGGCGAGAGACGTTCGTGACAGGTCAGACCGTGGGGCCCGGGTTCGTCGTCCTCGACCCCGAGCACGTCCAGATGCCGACCACGAGCGAGCAGCCGAGGTGGGGCATACTCGTCCGCTGCCACCTCTGCGGACGCGAGTTGGTGGTCCGGCTCCAGACGTTGGCGAGGTACGGCTCTTGCTCCCGGGAGTGCGCAGCAGCGGCAGGCCTGAGTGGCAAGGCGGGCCGTTCGCCGGAGGGCATCAGAAAGCGCTCAGAGGCCCGTCAGCGGCGCGAGAAGGACGCCGTGGAACGACGGGAGGCACAGCGCTTCCTGACGCCTCAGATGCGCGCGCTCGTGGATGAGGCATGCCGAGCGTTCGAGCAGGACTTCCGATACGCCGAGCAGATGGCGAAAGCAGCGAGCGCGTTGAAGCCGAGGAACTGACGCGAAGTCTGATCACGCCAGGCCGATGGTCTGAATCAGAAGCTCTCAGCCTCTTACCTACGACACAGCACCAGGAGTTCTCATGGTTGCATATGCACCCCTGTCAGATAACGTTCCATCTCCGCAGGAGATCAAGAGCAGGACTGGCTTCCCGAAGAAGCATGCTCTTCGCTTCCCAGCTCAGCTCCGCAAGAGCAGACGGAATGCACCCACCTACGTTCATCGAGTCGGGACGCATCTGTCGTCTGTGGCTCTGACGATGCTGAACGAGAACCGGCAGATGCGGTTATCACGAGATCCGATAACCGGTCGGGTGCCATTCGTCGCGCGGTACAGCAGTCTCGATCAGGAGTACCTCTCGTCAGCGCTGTTCGACTACGTCGAGGCGAAGCGCCGCCATCTGCTGGTGTGGGACTCACACGAGCCCGTCCTACCTGGGGATCGCCGGTACCGGTTGGTCGTCTCGCAGCTGGAGCGGGAGTGCGATCGAGCCGCCGCCTTCGCACTCGATGTCTGGGACCCGACATTCAAGGAGAAGCTGTCAGCAGCAGGACGCAAGGGCGGTCAGAAGTCCAAGCGGGGTGCCGTCATCACCGTGGAGATGCTTCGGGCCGTCGAGGGGCTCTCGATTCCTGAGCAGATGGAGGCGCTGCATTGTTCCGCCTCAACGATTGCCCGGCGACGTAGGGAGTTGAAGAACCAGGCTTGCAATTGACGCCCTGTCAGATAAGCCTCCACACCTCGCAAAGATCGCGCATTACCCGTATGCTGATCCACGAACTCCTGTCGTAGGTGTTGTCAGAAGGCCCCGAGTGCCCCTCACACTTGGGGCCTTTGGCATGCCAGGCCGATAGTCAAACTGACGGTCCCGGTTCGCTTCTTCGTCCTTGCTCGCCGGGACCGTCATCAAGTCGCACGCGCAGCGGCCGATGGTCAAGATGACGGAAGGACGAAACCGTGGCTACTCATTCATATCCAGAAACGAACCAGCGCACGCTGGCCGAGGCCATCGCCGACAGCGCACGACTCATCGATCAGTGGATCCGGGAGCGTCACGAGTTCCCGCACCCAGCAGAGGGCAAGCGATGACAGGGTCAGAACCTGCTGCGGTCTCGACGAATGCGCCATGCAGTAACGAACATCACCACCGCCATACCGAAGAAGAGCCATCCGAGCGACGGGGTGTGCGCGCCGAACATCTCGATCAGGCCCCCGATGATGAACATCAGGCTGGCCCCAAAGAAGAGTCGCCACGCGAGAGCAATGTGGTTCACGCTCGGGAGAGTACGCGTGAGTAATTATCACCGCCAGGCCAAGTGGACCACCACCTCCAAGAGGGAGCGCGAGCGCATCCTGGCCACGCTGCCGGTGCCGTGCCCTCGCTGCGGCCGACCTATCACCAAGGACACGCCCTTCGACGTGGGTCACACCGTGCCACTGAGTCAGGGCGGTGGTGGTCCGCTGCGTGCCGAGCACCGCTCGTGCAACAGGCGGGACGGGCAGCGGTTGCAGCAGCAGGCCAAGCGCCAGCACCGTGCACCATCCACGTCCACCGACCAGCGCCTCTTCGGATGGTGAGCCCGGTGCCTACTCCTTCTCCTGCTCCGTCGGCGAGCGCGGCGCGTTCTTTTGAACTGGCTGTGAACCCCCGTCACGGCAGCACCCCATTTGTGTCCGGGTACGACGGATCGTGGTGGAACGAGGTCAGGGACAGCGGGATCAAGCCCCGGTTCGTGTCAGAACTGGGCGGAACGGAGCAGGGCCAGCAGGCGTTCCTGGCAGGGGCGGAATTGATGCGCCTGTCCGGTCCTCGGGGTCAGCGAGGCCGCATGATCCAGCCTCAGCAGCTGCTGATGTCCGACGTGCTCGCAGCGGGCCACGGTCACAACGCCATCCTGATGCCCCGACGTTCCAGCAAGACCACCAGCCTCGTCGCTGAGGCCCTGGGACGCGCCAGCACGACCGAGGACTACCGCGTGGCCCTCTTCACCCTCAGCAGCGGCAAGGCGGGACGCTCACGGTTCGCCAAGGACGTGGTCCCCGCACTGGAGCGGCTCTACCCGGAGAAGGGGAACCGTCCGTTCAAGATCATCCGCAGCGCCGGTCAGGAGCGAGTGGAGTTCCCGGAGAACGACTCATTCGTGCAGTGGATCTCCTCCAGCGACGACCTCCGCGGTGAGGCCTTCGACCTGGTGGTCCTCGACGAGGCGGGAGAGCCGGAGCCGGAGAAGGTCAGCGATGTGATCAGCGCCGCGGCTCCGACCATCGATACGCGGCCTGGAGGGCAACTGGTGGTGGCGGGGACGGCCGGTCGCTACCGGGGTGCCAACCTCCTGTGGTCGTGGCTCCAGCGGGGCCGCAGGGGCGAGATCGGGATCCTTGACTACTCGACTGATGACATGGACGAGGAGGACCTGGCGGACTGGGAGAAGGTCGCGCCGGTCGTGGTGGACATCCATCCCGGCCTCGCCGGACTGACGAACCTCGCGCAGGTCCAGAACAACTTCTCGCTCCTCGGTCCGGAGGACTTCGGCCGTGAGTACCTGGGCATTTTCGGGCTCCAGGGCGACACGTCGAACCTCATCGATCAGGACCAGTGGGCGTCCCTCGCGCACGATGGCCAGCGTCCGGAACTTCCCCGACACTTCGGCCTCGGGATCGCCGTGAACCCGGAGCAGGCGTTTGCGTCCATCACGGCCGCGTGGCGGGACGAACAGGGCAGGGCCGTCCTGGCGCTGCTGGAGCACCGGCCCGGGGTCGCCTGGCTCGCTCAGACCGTGTACGACATCGCTCGGAAGCACCGCGCCACCGTCGTGCACGACACCATCGGGGCTGTCCTCGCGGAGACGCTGAACCTCTCGCAGCGTGCGGGATCCCCGCGGCTGGCTCCGCAGCGCCGGTCCGACATCCCGGCCGCCTCCGCGCTCCTCATCAAGGAAATCGAGACGGGCAACTTCGTGCACTTCGACCAGCCCGACATGAACGCCGCTGCGAGCGTCCTGGTGCGCCGCAGATTCGGTCAGACGAACTCCTGGGCCCTGGGCCCGGCTGGTGGCCCCATCACGCCACTGGAGGCCGGTTCGATGGCGCTCCGCTGGTACGACGAGAACCCTCGCAAGAGCCTCGGGAAGCCGACAAACTGGGCCGCGTGAGGCGGTGATTGCTCCGGTCGATAGTCTAGGTATGGGACTCCTCGACCGGCTCGGACTCGGCAAGGAGCAGGTCGAGAACTTGCTCACGCCGAACCTGCCTGCCGTGTCGCCGTGGGCCACGACGCAACTCCCCCAGATCGTCTGGAGCGACATCGTCGG
The DNA here is from genome assembly GCF_003234805.2 of Curtobacterium sp. MCBD17_040. GTDB lineage: Bacteria > Actinomycetota > Actinomycetes > Actinomycetales > Microbacteriaceae > Curtobacterium. The sequence continues at coordinate 832,717 of NZ_CP126273.1, read as the reverse complement.
CCTGCCCACGCTGCCGATGACCCGTGCCGACGCCATCTCCATCCCCGTGGTGAGCAAGGCCCGGAACCTGATCTGCACGATGGTCAGCAAGATGCCGCTCCTCGCCTACCAGGCGGGCACGAGCACCGAGGCCAGCACCCCGACCTTCCTCTACAGGACGGACGGCGCGGTGACGCCCGCTGAGCGGCTCTGGTGGACCATCGACGACTTGATCTTCTGGGGCTACTCCCTGTGGGTCGTCGTGCGCGGGGCGGGCGGTCAGATCACGGACGCCGAGTGGGTCCCGACCAGCCAGTGGCAACTCACCGATGGAGCCATCTCGGTCAACGGCACCGTCCTGGCGGACGAGCAGTTCATCCTCTTCAACGCGGGATTCGAGGGGCTGCTGAACATCGCCTCTCGCACGCTGCGTCGCGCGATCGACATCGAGGAGACCGTGGCTGCTCGTGCGGCCACGAGCGTGCCGACGCTTGAACTCAAGATCACCGACCCCAAGTACGACCCGACAGACCCCGAGATCGAGCAGTACCGCAAGTCGTGGGCGCAGATCCACAAGGCGGGGCAGCCTGCCGTGGGCGTGACGCCGAACGGGATGGAACTCGTCGAGCACGGGCAGGTCTCCACCGACATGTTCGAGAACGCGCGGAACGCGAACCGAATCGACATCGCGGGGTTCCTCGGCCTGTCCGCGGTGATGCTCGACGGCACCGTCAACCAGGGGACGCTCACGTACGTCACCAACGACGACCAGCGGACCGAGTTCTACGAAACGAGTCTGCCGATGTGGACGCTGCCCATCGAGCAGCGCCTCAGCCGGGACGATGTGGTCCCGCGTGGCACCGAGGTTCGTTTCCAGAAACCGGACACCACGCCGGTCCCCTCCGCCGATCCCGTCCCGAGCCCCGCGCCGATCCCGACCACAGGAGGCACCGATGCCCGCTGACGTGACCCTCACCACTTCCACACCCCCGACCGACACCGAACTCCGCGCCCTGTGCGTGGCCGCCGTCACGGCTTCCGCAGCCATGCCGGAGCAGTGGGTCGAGTTCGCCGGGGACCTGTTCGACTTCATCACCAACGGGAGCGCATCGTGACCGAAGCCCTCATCGAGGCCGGGACTCTCCAGGCCTCGCTCAATGACCGCAAGGTCTCCGGCCTGCTCCTTCCCTACGGGGAGGTCGGCAACACCAACCTCGGCAAGTTCAGCATCGAGAAGGGTGCTGTCCGCATCCCTCGGGACGCCAGCGTCGTCGGCGCGAACACCGACCACGACCGTGAGTCCCCGGTCGGCCGCGCCGAGTCCCTCACCGACACCGACGCCGGGATCGTCGCCACGTTCTCCATCGCGGACACCGACGAGGGTGACGCGCTCCTCCTAGACATCAGCGAAGGGCGCCGCACCAACCTCAGCGCCGAGGTCAAGGGCATCGTTCTCCGCGCCGGAAAGGCCGTGGCCGGATCCCTGTTCGGGGCCGCGTTCGTGGCCAAGGGGGCGTTCCCGAGCGCCGCGCTGATGGCCTCCGACGTGGGCGACCTGCCCGAGGACAAGGGCGACCTCAGCCACCTCGCCGACACGCTGCGGGACCTCGGCAAGGACCCCAAGGCCGCGCTCCTGGCGTCGATCGCCGACGCCACCCAGACCACCGACGCGAAGCCCGCGGCGGACACCAAGCCCAACCCTCAGGAGGACACCGTGGGCATCCCGAACACCCTCACCGCTTCGGCCCCGGCCGAGAAGCAGCCGCTGCGCAAGAGCCAGGTCCTCGGCCTGCTCAACGCGGCGAAGAACGGCCGCGCCACGCAGGACGCCCTCACGCTCCTGGCCTCGGAGATCGGGCACATGCCCGACAACGCTGCCACGCTGTTCGGCGCGCTGAACGACATTGTCTACGACGGCACGGACGGCAAGGGCCCGGCCACGACGATGGGCGTCCCGCAGTGGCTCGGGGAGCTCTACTCGGAGGCCACCAAGCCGTACAAGCCCACCTACACCGACCTGTTCGGCGCTCCCGCGGGACTCACCGCCCTCCAGATGAAGGGTTGGCGCTACAAGACGGCCCTGGCCGGTGGGGCGTGGCAGGGCAACAAGACCGCGATCCCGACCGGCAACATCGCGGTCGAGCCGGTCTCCGGCAACGCCAGCCGCTTCGCCGGTGGTGTGGACGTGGCGCGCGAGTACGTGGACTTCCCCGGGTTCGAGGGCTTCTTCGACGACCTCTTCACGCAGCTGGCTCGCTCCTACGAGGTCTGGAAGGACCAGAGCATCGTGGGCCCGGCCGTCGTCGCGGCGGCCACCGCGGTCGAGGCGGACAACCCCTCGGGCCTCAGCATCGGAGCCGCGCTGTCCAAGATCATCGACGGCGCTGTGGCAGTCGCCTCCACGGGGACACTGCCGTCGTTCGCCATCGTGGACTTCGACGATTACAAGGAGATGTTGAAGACCCCGCAGCAGGACGTGCTCGGATACCTCAACGCCGCGCTGAACCTCACCGAGGGCGACCTCTCCGGGTTCAAGATCCGGCCCTCGCTCCTCGTCGAGGACGGCTCCGCGCTCGTCGGCTCCAGCATCGCCGCCACCATCTACGAACTGCCTGGTGCGGCTCCGATCCGTGTGAGCGCGCCGAACATCGCCCAGGGCGGGACGGACATCGCCGTCTTCGGGTACGCGGGTGCGCTCGTCACCCACGCCGAGGCCCTCGTCAAGGTCACGCCGTACTCGGCCTGATCCTCCATGCCCCAGGGGCCGAGGAGGAGAGACCTCGGCCCCTGGCCCTGACCTCAGGAGGTCGTCATGGCTCTCGCCACGAGTGCCGCGAAGGACGCACTGGCTGCTGCGTACGCCGCCACGGCCGCCTTCGGCGCGCTGTTTACGACCGTGCCCGGCGCGACCCCTGGCACCGAGGTCACGGGCGGCACCTACGCCCGGAAGCCGCTCGTCTGGTCGTCCTCGGTCGGCGGTGTCATCAACGCCACCGCGACGTTCGATGTCCCGGCCGGGGTCACTGTCCAGGGCGCTGGCGTCTTCACCGCTGCCACGGGCGGCTCCTACGTGGACGGCTGGAGCGTCATTGCTCAGGCTTTCGCGACCGGTGGTCGCTACACGCTGAGCGTCACCTTCTCGGAGTCCTGATGACTGACACCGTTGAGTACTACTGGACAGGGACCGCTAACGCGTCGCCCTCAGTTCAGCGTGTCAACGGTGCCGTCGCTCGCTCCAACCTCTTGAAGAATCCAGCCCCGGCAAGCGGTACGGGCAGCACCACGTCCTGGGGCGGCAACCCGGGCAACGGAACCGCAGCCGCAGCAGTCACTGGCGACGGCACCGAACCGGCAGGGGCCAAGGGCTTCATCCGCTACAAGTGGTCCGCAGCCGAGACCACTGCCGGTGGCGGCATCTACCAGGGCGTCGGCGCAGTCACCGCCCCAGGGACCACCTACACGTTCAGCGGCTACGTCCGCTCCAGCCAGTCTCAGCGCCTCTACGCCCGCATCGAGTGGTACGACGCCAGCAACAACGGCTTGGGAGTCTCCAGCGGCCCTGCCTTCGACCAGCCCGCCAATTACTCCTGGAACCGCGTCAGCGTGACCGCGGCGGCTCCTGCCGGTGCCGTCCGCGCCACCGCGTGCATCTACGTGACGACGGGAGGCAACGCCAGCGTCATGCCCGCTGGTGCGTTCTTGGACTTCACGGCGTGGCTGTTCGAGCCGTCCGCCACGGTCGGCACCTATTTCGACGGCACGGCTGTCTCGGGTACCGCCTGCGGCTGGAACGGCACCGCCAACGCTTCCGTCTCCGTCAAGCGCACCGGCCCGGCAGTCTCGACCAACCGAGTCCTCAACCCCGGCTTCCTGACCAACATCTCCAACTGGGCCGTCCAGAGCACGGCGTCATGGGACAGCACGAACAAGCGGGGATCGGTGAACCTCGCTGCCACTCTCGCCATCGGTGCGAACGCTGCCTACGCCATCGACTCCGGCACCACCGGGGACGCCCGCCGCTTCGGCCTCTGGTTCTACAACACCAGCAGTACCGCGCTCGCAGTGTCCCTCAGCGTCACGGCTCGCAACTCCTCCAGTGGTGCCCTCACCACCTGGACCGGGACGACGGTCAGCGTGCCTGCCGGTCAGTCCTCATGGCTCACGGTGAGCACGGGGCCTACGGGCTACCCAAGTGGCACGTCCACCGTCTCGCTCGCCATCAACCCCCGCACCACCGCTTGGCCCGCGGGAACCACCTTCGCCTGGACCGACGCCATGGACACCGAGTACGGCGACGGTTCGACGCTCACGCCAGACCAGTACTTTGACGGCTCCTTCGCTCCGTCCCTCGTGGGCTGGGCTGGCCCTACCGGGACTGGAACGAGCGCTGTCACGTCCACATCTCCGCTCCTCATCGCATCGGCCGGCGCAGTCGCTGAGGGCGCGTCCTCAGTCGCTGATGAGGCCGCCGAGTTCCTGGCTTCCGTCTCGACCGACGCCTCTGGCTCCGTGTCGGCCTGGGGTGTCGAGCCCCGCCCGTTCCAGATCAACCTTCCGACCCTGGAGGCGCAGATCTCATGACTACGTCACTCGGACCCTTTCACGTCGGCGACAGCCCTGCCACGCCCGTGGAACTCGAACTGACGGGCGACCAGGACTTCGAGCTGTACACGTCCGCCGACGCCACACTCCGCAACGCGGCAGGCGTCACCGTGGCGTCCTGGACTGGTCTGGCCATCGATGAGGAGTCCATCGTCCTGTCGATCCCGGTGGGCTCCTTCGAGACGCCTGGCGTCTACCGCCTGGTGCCGCGACTCGTGGGTCACGGGACAGTCACACTGCCCGGCGTCCCGGTCATCGTCGAGGCGGCAGACGGCTGGCACAGCATCGACAGCGCTCGTGACGAGTGGCCTGGGGCTCCGGAGGATCTCCGGCTGTACACGGTCCTGGCCCTGGCCAAGGAACAGGTCCTGGCCTACGCACCCGTTCTCGAGGCCGGGGCTGTGGTGCCGATGAACTTCCGCCAGGCCCAGTTGATGCAGGCGCGGAACATCTGGAACTCGTCCAAGGCGGATCCCTCTAACGGGCAGATCGGTGACGGCTCGTTCGTCATCACGCCGTTCCCGCTCGACTGGATGGTCCAGCAGATGCTCCGTCCACGGCGCGGAATGCCCGCTGTCGGCATCGTTCCGGAGCGGAGGCCCTGGCATGTCCTCTAGCCCACGCAAGGCGCTCACGGACGCCCTCAAGCCCGCTCTGCCCAAGGGGTGGCGGCTCTACTCCGCGAACGACGTTCCCGACGTGCTAAGCGGTCCCACCGTCGTCCTCAACCAGACCTCGATCAAGAACAACCCGAGCGCGCCGGTCGGTCAGTACCTGGCGACGTTCGAGGTCGTCCTGGCGTCGGCGCTCACCGACGTGATCAAGGCGGAGGACGAACTGGACGGCAACGTCCTGGCCCTCGCTTCCATCCTCAACTCCCTCAACCCCAGCCTCTGGGACACCGCCGATAAGGGCACCTTCCGCGAGGCCTTCGCCTATACCTTCTCCGTCTCCGTCATCACCACAAAGGACTGATCAACCATGGCCGCCATCCTCGCCGCTCCCGCCTTCCTCCAGGACGTGCGCGTGACCGTCGCGGGCTCGAACTACGAGACCGCCATCTCCTCGGTCGCCTTCACACCGAAGACCGACACCGTGACGTTCAAGGGCGGCACGCCGTCCGCCACGTACAACTTCCAGACGAACGCGGACTGGACCGCCGACCTGACCTTTGCGCAGGACTGGACGACGGCGAACTCGCTGTCGAACTACCTGTTCAACAACCAGGGAAAGCAGGTCTCTATGACCTTCATCCCGAACCAGGGTGGGCCGACCATCACCGCGACGGTGACGTGCCAGTCGGGTCCGGTCGGTGGGGCCATCGGGGCCGTGGCCACCTCCACCGTCTCGCTCGGGGTCACCGGCACGCCGACGTTCAGCGCCACGACCGGCTCCTGACCCATGGCCGGAGTCTCCATCAGTGTGGAGGGCAGTGAGGATCTCAAGAAGGTCGTCACCGCCCTCCAGGTGGTGGACTCCAACGTCGCCAAGGCGATCCGGCAGTACACGCAGGCTGAAATGGCTCCGGAGTGGCGGAAGGGCCTGGCCGAGCGAGCCCACTCGCTGGTCGAGACCAAGGCCCTGGTGGACACCAGCCGGGTGAAGGTCTCAAACCAGAACGTCTCTCTCACCAGCGCCACCGTCAAGGGTGGGCCGTGGCGGGGCGGTTTCGACCCGCGCGTGGACTTCGGCGCTGTCGAGTTCGGGGCCAACCGGGAGCAGGAGGCCACGTACTTCCGCCGCACCCGCAAGGGATCCCGAGCCCGCGTCACCCGGCACACCGCGCGGCAGTTCAAGACCCCGTTCCGCAACGGTCGCGTGGTCTGGCCTGAGGCCAAGGCGGAGATCCCGCGCTACGCCTCGCTCTGGGTCCAGACCGTCCTGCGCACCATCCACGATGCCCTAGAAGGGAAGGCCGACTGATGGCCAACGGGATCAACATCTCGATCGGGGCCGACACCCGCAAGTTCGTCTCCCAGGTGAAGGAGATGCCCGATGCCCTCCAGCAGACCATCGAGGCGCTGGAGAAGTTCAAGGCGGAGGGCGGTGAGGCTCCGGACGCGCTCATCGACCGACTCAAGGAGGCTCAGGCGCAGACCCGGGACCTGTCCAAGCAGATCGACGGCGTGGACAAGTCCCTGTCCAAGGTCAACTCCGGTAGCGGCGGCGGCTCGTCCTCCGTGTTCAAGGAGACCGGCAAGGCTGCCGAGGAGATGGGTGAGCGGACCGAGGAGGGATCCAAGGTTGGCGAGGCCGCACTGATGAACCTCGGCTTCTCTGCTGGCACGGTCGGTGAGGCCTTCACTGGCCCCTCCGGTCTCATCTCGCAGGTCGGTATGTTCGCCGCGTTCCTGGGTCCGGAACTCGGTCCCCTCGCTGTCCCGATCACGCTCCTGGGTGTGGCGCTCGCCGCGGTCGGCTCCAGCATGGAGGACGACACCGACGACGCCTCGAAGTTGAAGGACTCGGTGAAGTCCCTCACGGACCAGTTCATCGACTCCGGCGACAAGACCAAGAGCACGGCCTCTCAGTACAACGCTGCCCTCAAGGCGATCCTCGACGGCTCCACCGACCTCGGGATCAGCCAGGCGGAGATCCGCAAGGCAACGGAGCTGACGGGGCAGTCTCAGTCCGCCTTCTACCGCGCCATGGCGGACACGAGCAAGCCCGCCATCGACGCTCAAATCAAGGCGACGCGCGACTACGTGCAGACCATGAAGAGCCAGATCGAGACGGACGGCGGGGCTGCCAGGTCGATCAACTCCAAGGCCGCCGCGGAGAAGGGACTGACCGCTGCGCAGCAGGGGCGGATGGTCAAGGACCAGTCCGAACTTGACTCGGCCAAGAAGCTCCTCTCGGCTGAGAAGGAGCACGCCGATGCCCTCGACAAGGCCACCAAGAACACCAAGCTGAATGCCTCGGCTCAGGAGGAGTCCGCGGGCAAGACCAATCAACTGACGGCGGCGGAGCAGGCCCAGAAGCAGGCGGTGAAGGACGCCGCCGACGCCACCCAGGGGTTCTCCGACTCCCTGCACGGGGCTCTCCAGGCGGCCGGAGAGGACACCGACGACTTCACCAAGAACGGGGTCACGAACCTCGCCAAGTACGTCAAGAACCTGAACTCCACGACCCAGAGCATCATCAGCGAGGCAGCCAACCTGTCCTCTGTCGCGCCGGGGCTGACCCAGGCTGGACTGGACTACGTGGAGTCCCTGGGGCAGCAGGCGGCTCCGCTCCTCGCTCAGGCCGTGAAGTTGGGGCCGTCGAACCCGCAGTACCAGGCGCTCCTCAACTCCTGGAACGCGGCCGGACAGGCGTCAGAGACCAAGTTCTCGTCAGCGGTCAAGGCGGGCAAGCAGCCGGTCGTGACGCCGGACGTGGACTCGTCCAAGGCGGACCGGAAGTTGGACAACCTCAAGAGCCAGAGGCCCAACGGACCGACCTTCCAGTCCCAGGTGGACACCAACCAGGTGGAAAACCGAATCCAGGAGATGGGACGCCGCTCGGTCAACGGCCCGACCCTCAACTTCCGCTCGAACACCTACGCCCTGGACCGCGCCATCGCGAGCTACCAAAACAAGGTCATCACGGTCCCGGTCGAGGGCTCGCTGAGCATCAATGGGAAGCGGGTGTACTGATGTCCATCTCGATCAGCAACGGCACGACGACGGTCATGCCCCTTGACGTGCTCGGGTACACGATCTCCCGGCAGTCCCAGAACGTGTTCCACAACATCATCGGGACCGCCACGGCCATCGACGCGACTCTCATCGGGGCGGGGCTCCGCTCGGGCACGTTCACGTTCCTGTTCGACGACGAGGACGATGCCGTCGCGCTGGAGAGCCTCTACACCGGGCGGGAGGTCCTTACCTACGCCGACTCCGACCGGCCGAGCATCACTGGGATGGTGCACGCGCTCAGCGGCACGCTCACTCGGGCCCAGGACGACAGCCGCACCGTATGGACCGTGTCGGTGGACTGGCAGGAGCTGAGCTGATGGCGACGTTCCGCCGCTCCGCCAGCGTCACGCTGGTCCCCACGACGGGCGATCAGCCCTGGCTCGATGTCATCTCGGGGTCAGTGTCCCTCAACGAGACCACGCAGCCGTACGCGACGGCGACCGTGGAGGTGGCGATTCCCGACATGGCCACGATCGCTCTCATGGATCCCCGCACCGGCCCGCGGATCACGCTCACCCTCTCCGACTTCAACGAACGCACCCAGACCCTCACTGAGCGGTCCTTCGATCTGCTTGTGATCGCGCGCTCGGTTGATCACGACGCCAAGTCCGTGACGCTCCAGGCCGTGTCGGATGATCAGGACCTCCTGAACTACTCGCTCGTCCAGAACACCACCGACACCACGAACGTGGCGTCTCAGCACAGCGTCCGGCAGGTCGTCCAGAACGTCCTGACCCGGGTCAACGGCGCGACGCTCCAGCCGGGATCCGCGGACGCCGACTTCACCACTCTCACCGCGCTGACCAACTACGTCACGAACGGCAACTTCGAGGACTCCACGACGAGCGGCTGGGCGGGCGGAAACGCGAACCTGACCCAGTCCACCGTCTGGGCCCGGTCCGGCACGCACAGCCTGAGCATCGGTCCGAACAGCACGTCCTCCGGCGACTCGTACGCCTCAGCGGCGGTCACAAACTTCACCGCAGGGAACCAGTACACGATCTCCGCGTGGCATCACCTGCCGACACCGCAGAACAGCAGTGCTGCCGGATCCCGGCCGCGCAGCATCGTCGTCGTGGCGAACGGAGCGGTGCTCACGCAGAGTGCGCAGGCTCCGAACAGCGCCGGGGACACGCGCCTCTCGGTCACCTTCACCCTGCCGATCAACACCACCACGCTGAGCATCCGGCTCTACAACGGGGGCACGAGCGGCTCCACCATCACGTACTGGGACCAGGTCCTCATGACGGACGGCACCGGCCTGGAGACGGACGGGACACCGCTCCAGTACTTCGACGGTGACACCGCCGACACCAACCTCTACGAGTACGCCTGGCAGGGCACGAACGGAGCCTCGCCCTCGACCCGCGTCCCGGTGTTCGACCGCCCACCTGAGTCCCTCACCTGGTCCCCTGGCGACTCCGCCTCGGACTACCTGGAGTCGATCCTCACCGCGGTCGGGCTCCGGCTGTACTGCGACGAGCAGCGCCGTTGGTGGCTGGCGGACGGCACCTTCCAGGTGCCTGGCCTGCTCCGCATCGCGACCGGCTACAACCTCTACGCGGCCTCCGATGCCATCGACTCGACAGCCACCGCCATCGATGGAACGCCGCTGTTCTTCGAGGCGGCGGTAGTCACCTACAGCTGGACCAACGCCGCGGGGAACGCGGAGACCGCCTACGACGCCTACGCTCTGCCCGGCGTCACAGTGACCAACACGCTCCGGCTGACGCTCCAGCGGGCCTATCCCGGGCCCGGAGCGGCGCAGTACATGGTGACCCGGAACAGCGGCCGGGGGCACTCGCTGAACCTCACCGCCCGGCAGGAACTGTCGGCCACGCCATCGATGCCGGTGAGCGTCACCCTGCCGAACAGCGACCAGCAGGCCGGATGGATCTCCGGCATCTCCTGGGACCTCTCGACGAACGAGATGACCGTGAGCACCCGTGGGCTCATCGCATACCCCGCGGGCTCGTACGGCCACGCCGCCACCAACCAGACCTACGCGTCCGTCTCCTCGACGTACGCGGCCTACGCGAACTAGGAGCAGCACGATGGCTAACGGTGACGCCGCTGGAGCGGCAGGACTCCCTACCTGGGACGAGAACGAGCCGGTCAACGAGACCAGTGACAAGTTCAACATCGTTCAGGACGAGATTGCCGGGGACCGTGACCGGCTGGACGCACTGGAGGCAGCCGCGCTCAACCCACCCGTGTTCAGCGCCTACCGGGGTGCGGCTCAGAACGTCGGCTCTGGTACGTGGAGCGTCGTCGCGTCGGGGTCGTTCACGCTGGAGGAGAACCACGGCTTCACGTCGTGGTCGGGTGGCCTCCTCACCATCGCCCGCTCCGGCCTGTACGCCTGCTCCGCTCACGTCGAGTTCACGGGTGACGACTACTCCCAGGTGGGCGTCCAGTTGACCCAGAACACCGCCAGCCCCGACACGGACAACACCATCGCCAAGGGTGAGTGGGCCGGTCCGAAGAGCGGTGTCCTCAACGCCGGTCCCACCGCCTACGGGATGCGCCGCCTGGCGGCTGGGGACGTGGTGCGGATGCTGGTGCTCCAGATCAACGGCAATGACAACGTGTGGAGCTACGGGACGCACAAGCCTGACCTGACCTGGACCATGCAGTGGATCAAGCCGTAGCCTGAGCGAGCATCCCGTGGCTTGGTGTCTAGCCCCGGTGCGCTTCCCAGCTCCGACGCTCTTGTTCTACCGGCCAACTGATAACCCATGCGAGTTGCTTGATCGCTTCTCGCAGCATGGCTTCGTGCTGAGTAGCGGGGAGGCTTGTAACGAACCTGTCGCTCACCTCTCCGGCCCACTCACGGCCTTCAAGATGGACCGAGGCACTCCCGGTGGCCTCCATGAGCACATCGTTGAACTGGCGTTCGTGCTCCCAAACGTGGTCCTCCTGCAAGGTCGCCTCGATCTCGTCGAGCGTCAAGCCGAAACCACCCTGAAGTCCGTAAGCAGCGATGGTGTTGGTGGCGGGGTCAATCAGTTGGTAGGTCCCAAAGTCGTAGGCCCTGGGGTCACGGCGGCGAGACTTCTGCAATTCGAGGCCCTGCCGCTTTGCGGCGTTCCGGAGACGGATCTCGCGGGACTTCTCATTGAGATCGTTCATGGGTAACCCTTCTTGCAGACGTTACCCAGAACATTACCTGAAGCATTACCTGGACGCTACCGGCGACATTTGCCACCGCGTGTTGCGACTACTGTTTCTTAAAAAAGGTGTCGGCGTCGTTGACGAACACGGACACTAGTTCCCCCGGCTGGTGACTCCAGGTTGGGTGGCCCAGATCCTTCCGCATGGCCTTGAGCAGTCCTTCGAACGCGAGGATCATCGCCTTGGTGTCGTTCGAATCGCGGGAAGCCGAGCCCTTGAGATCGTTCCAAGAGCGGATGACACCACGAGAGGCGAAGGTCAGCATCGGGGCAGGAAGCGCAACGAACAGTTCCGACATCTTGGCCTGGTCCGCTGGTTCGTTCGGCCTGCCAAGGTTGAACATCCCAATGAGCCCCGAGATGGTCTTGTCGTAGAAGTCCGTCTTCTGCTTACGTACCGCTTCCTCGCGAGCGCGCTGCTTCTCCAGCCTGCGGGTCGTGAAGTAGGTGATGATCGGCACCGAGACCACGCCGACCAGCGCGGCGATGGCCGTCATCGTCTTGCTGGGCAGCCCGAGGAACCAGGCCCAGATGTGCCAGCCGAGGAACACAGCGACAGCCAGGACGATCAGCACCACGATCAAACCCAGCGTGAAGTTCACTGCCTGCTTCAACTTACGCTCCAATCGAAGGAGCCTGCATCGTCGCACCAACCACCGACATCCGCAGTCCATCGTGCCCAGTTCGTGCCCAGGCGTGCCCAAGATCCGCTAGCGTGAGAACAGGCCTCCGGTCGCTCGTTTCCAGAAACAAGCCGGTCAGAGGCGGAGTGGCACGGAGGGCTGGGAGCCCGAAATCAGGCTTCCAAACTGGCTACGCGGGTTCGATTCCCGTCATCCCCTCCACGTGACCCGACCCGACGTCGTCCACCGTGCCGAGCAGGTGCTCGTCCTCCTCGAGCCGGTACCGCACCGGATCGCCGTCGTCCGATGCATCACGGTCGGCGACGAGTGCGATGGTCGAACTCCGGGACACGAGCAGCACGGCCGGGGTCGGCCGGCCGTCGCCACGGTTCACCTCGAGCCACATGAGGCCGTCGGACGCCAGGGCCGTCCGGATCCGCTCCCGCACCGCGTCGGGCCCCTCCTTCGAGATCGTGTACTCGATCCCGTCGTAGATGACGATGGTCCGGATCATGCCGGGGTCCCTTCCGAGGGCTCGGGGACGATGCGCAGTCCGCCGGGTGACCCGGCTGCCTGGGCCAACGCCTCGACCCACTCGCGGTTGATGGTCGGCGGGCGACTGCCCGAGTAGCGGATGACGAGGGGCACGGTCCGGTCGAGCCAGATCGCGGTCCGACCGTTCCCGACGTCGCGGTCGTCCTTCCAGGAGAACATGAACGACTCGCCGCGGCGCAGCTTCGTCGCGATCACGATCTGCAGGTGCGCGAGCAGGCGGTCCTCGAAGTCCACGGTGTACGAGCTGTTGTAGATCATCCTGCCCATGGGACCAGCCTCCGATCCGGCTCCTGGGATCGCCACCAGGGAGCCCAACGCCTGTCCTGTCAGCGTACCCAGACCGGAACGACCACGCTGGCATCATGCGACGCATCCACTACGCCGGGGGGTACGTCATGACCGGCGACAGCACGTGCAAGGCCCTCCTCCGGTACGCCCGGGCACTCGCCGTGGCGGGCGTCGCCGACGTCGTCCAGATCCCGGTCGTCACGGACGGCGGCAGCAGGGCGTACGCCCACCTGCTCATCGGGCCCGCGAGCCAGATCTTCTCGACACCAGTCCTCGAGAGCCCGGACGAACCGCTCGACCAGGAGGTCATCGAGCGCCTCGAGCGGGGGACGATGTCCCTGCAACCGAGCCGGCCGGAGTGGCCCGCCGAGATGACCGACGTGCAGGACCTCAGTTTCCTCGTCGACCTGGACTACGACGCCACGTAGGGTCGGCCGAGGGCGTACCGGACGCGCAGCCGAGCCGGGACGCGCCGCTCGACTTGACGCCGGGTTCGAACACACGTTCGAATAGGGGCATGGGACGGCGACGTGAGGACCGGTGGTCACCACCGGAGCACCCCGAGTCGCCGCGCCCCGACGCGTTCTCGCTGTCGGAGGACGCCCGGGGCGGCGATCCCTGCCACGCCGTCACGCCGATCCCGGTGTGGGCGTGGATCCAGTTCCCGTCGTTCCACGTCCGGGTCAAGGCGTTCGCCCGCAGCTGGACCGTCGACGCCGTCCTCGTGGAGTGGGCGCAGTTCGGTCATCCGGCCGAGGCCTGGGTCTGGCGATCCGCCGTCAAGCACCGCACCCTCCGCGAGGACGACCGCCGGACGCGCCGGGTGGCGGACGACCGATGGTGACCATGCAACGACGCCGCGGACGCACGGACCGCGTCAAGCGGACATTCTGACGCGACCGCATTGACAGCCCTGCCCATACAGAGGATCGTTCAGCGAATCGCACGTCGTTGAACATTTCAGCGCGCGAAGGATTGGACGGACGGACCAGTGCCGGCCGCATCGACCACGGGAGGGCAGATGAAGAAGACCGACGTCCCCTCCTGGATGTCCCACGTCCTCACCCCGCCCGAGGTCATCGCGGCCTACGTCGAGCAGCGCGTCAACGACCCGTCGCTCCTCGCCCCGGACCAGACCGAGCCGACGTACGCGGACTTCCTCGTGTCCGAGGACTGACCGGCCCCGGCGCCGGCCGGGAGGGCCGTCAAGCGGGCGGCGCGTCGGGTACCGGTGTGCTCCTCCCGCGCTCCCGTCGGCCGCTCACGGTGACGCCGATGCTCGCCAGCGTCACGCAGGCCAGCGCGACGAGCTCCCGCGCCGACAGGGCCTCGCCCGCGATCGCGAACCCGGCGAGCGCTGCGATGGCCGGCCCGAGACTCTGGAGCACCCCGAACACCCGCGGGGGCAACGTCCGGAGCGCCTGCATCTCGAGGGCGTAGGGCAGGACGCTCGACAGCACGGCCACGGCGCCGAACACGAGCAGCAGCACCGGATCCGCTCGGACACCGTGCACGGCGGCGCCCGCACCGACCGGGAGGGCGACGAGCATCGCGACGACGAGCGAGACGCTCAGACCGTCCACCCCGGGGATCCGCGCACCGACGTGCCGGTTGAGCACGATGTACGCCGCCCAGCACACCGCGGCGACGACGGCGAACACGAACCCCGCGACCGCGGCGGGACCGGACGCGCCGACACCGAGCAGCACGACGCCGGCGAGTGCGAGCGCGGCCCAGACCACGTCGCGCCATCGCCGGGTGTACACGAGCGAGAGCGCGAGCGGCCCGAGGAACTCCACCGTCACCGCGATGCCGATCGGGATGCTCGCGAACGCGACGTAGATGCAGACGTTCATGCCGCCGAGGGCGAGACCGAGCCCGAGGGCGCCGAGCCACTGCGCCCGGTCCCACGACCGCACCGCCGGCCGCACCACGAGGGCGAACACGACGGCGCCGATCGTCAGACGGAGCACGGCCGCACCGACGGACCCGACGACGTCGAAGTGGGTCTTCGCGATCGCCGCGCCGAGTTGCACCGACACCATGGCGGCGACGGCGAGCGCGGGCGCCGGGACACGTGCCGCGCGGTCACCGTCCCGGGCCGGGGTCGGCGCGCTCATCGGTGCCTCATCGCAGGGACGCGAGGACGGCGAGGACACGACGGTGGTCGTCGCCGGTGTCCTCGAGTCCGAGCTTGGCGAAGATGTTCGACACGTGCTTCTCGACGGCGCCGGTCCCGATCACGAGGGTGCGTGCGATCGCGGCGTTCGAGCGCCCCTCGGCCATGAGCGCGAGGACGTCCCGCTCGCGCGGTGTCAGGGCGGCGAGCGGGTCACGCCGACGCCCCATGAGCTCCGTCACGACCTCGGGATCGAGCACCGTGCCGCCGCTCGCGATGCGCCGGATCGCGTCGTCGATCTCGTCGAGGCGCGTGACGCGGTCCTTGAGCAGGTAGCCGAGCCCGCTCGATCCGTCCGCCAGGAGCTCCTCGGCGTACGACGCCTCGACGTACTGCGAGAGGAGGAGCACCCCGATGCCCGGCACCGTACGACGGGCCGCGACGGCGGCGCGCACACCCTCGTCCGTGTAGCTCGGCGGCATGCGGACGTCCATCACGACGACGTCCGGTCGGACCTCCGGCAGGCTCGCGAGGAACGTCACCGCGTCACCGTACTGCGCGACGACCGCGATCCCGGCCTCGTCGAGGACGCGCGTGAGGCCCTCGCGCAGGAGGACCGCGTCGTCGACGACGACGGCCCGGATGCGGGGTGCATCCGGGCCGTCGGTCATGCGCTCGATGCTAGCCGTCACGGCGCCGCGGTCGGTCCCGCGGCGGGCGCGACCGGACCCGTGGTGGACGAGGACGGGCCTCCCGGCATCGTCGTCGGCGTACCCCGCAGCGCGCCGAGCGGGATCCGCGCCACGGCGTCGGTCGGGCCACCCGCCGGGCTCGACACCGACAGCTCGCCGTCGAGCGCGCGCATCCTTCCCATGAGCCCGAGGATCCCGTGGCCCTCCTGCACGGCGGCACCACCCCGGCCGTCGTCCCGGACCCGGAGTTCGAGCACCGGCTGACCGTCGGGGTCGGACGTCAGGGTGATCGAGACCTCGGCGGAGGACGCCTCCGCGTGCTTCGTGGTGTTCGTCAGGAGCTCGCTCACCGTGAAGTACAGGTTGCGCTCGATCTCGGTCGGCAGCACGAACCCGTCCGGCAGCCGCACGTCGAGGTCGACGGGCAGGGGCGTCCGGGACACGAGCGCCTCGAGTGCCGCGACGAGCCCGCGGTCGAGCAGGATCGGCGGCGCGAACCCCCGGGACAGCGCACGGAGCTCGTCGAGGGCGTCCTTCGCGTGCCCGGACGCCTCGGCCATGAGTCCGCGGGCACGCTCGGGGTCACGCTCGAACGCGCGCTCGGCCGCCGCGAGGTCCATCCGCAGCCGGACGAGCCGCTGCTGCGGTCCGTCGTGCAGGTCACGCTCGATCTGACGGAGCGCCTGGCCCTCGGCGGTGACGGCACCGGCCCGCGACGCCTGCAGCCCGACGACGCGCTGCTGCAGCACCTCGGACCGGAAGCCGCCGAGGAGTGCTCGGTCCACCCAGTAGTGCGCGAGCACCGCGCCGCGGGTCCACAGCGGGAACAGGAGGACCGCTGCCGTCACCGACACCGCGCACGCGATCGCGCCGACCACCCAGGGCCAGGTCTGGCCGATCCCCTGATGGGCGAGGTACTGGTTGATCTGCCACCCGTGGGTGATGGCGGCGAACCCGGCGCCGACCGGGGCCACGACGCCGGCGACGAGGGTGGCACCGGCGCCGATCGTGATGCACGCGACGAGCGGGTAGACGACGACCGCGTGCAGCAGGTACAGCCAGTAGTGCGGGTTCGCCACGGCCGACACGATCCGGAGGAACCAGTTCTGTCGCCACCGCGGCGTCCAGTCGACGGGGCGGAAGCGCTCGGGCTCGGCCCAGCTCATCCGGAGCTGCTCGAACGCGCCGAGCCATCGCGCGACGAACAGCGACGCCAGGAACAGCACGAGCGAGATCGGGTTGAGCACCTGCCCGGCGGTCCCGTGCAGGATCACGAGGGGGAACACGGAGTACACGGTGCCGAGGAGCAGCGCCGTGAACGCGAGGTACCCGAAGTCGCGGGGGACGTGCCTCCAGGCGTCCCGGTAGAAGGAGCGGCGCGGGGTGCCGTCGCCACCACCCCCACCGCCGGGCGGGACGGCGCCGTCGTCCGGGCCGGACGGGGGGACGTCGCCGAGTCGGGTCCCGGGTATGCGGCCGGGAGCGGACGCGGGCGCGCTGCCGGACGCGGGCACGCCGCCCGACGCGGCCGACGGGAGCTGGTCGGAGGGCATGGGCACGGTCTCCGCGGTGTCGATGCGAGCTGTTTCGGTCATGGATCGAGCCTCGCGGTCGGCGGGCCCGCGCCCCATCCTGCCCGCTCCCGGACCCGTGGTGGGGTTGTCCCCCCTCCGACCCTCCGGGCAGTCCCACCCTCAGGGCAGTCCCACCCGGTCCCCCTCCCGCCTGGTTCCGACGTGGCCGTCGTCGTGCGACACCTGGATCGTCGCCACCTACCGCCGCACAGAGCGCTTCCGCGTGGATCGGCCACGCCGTCGTCGGACGACCGCGGGAGTGTCGGGAACGAGCGGGGCGCGCGGGAGGGGGCGGTCAGCTGGCCAGACGGGCCTCCCGCCGAGCGGCCTGCTCGACCGGGTCGGGGACGGGAGCGGCCGCGATGAGCCGGCGGGTGTACGCGTCCTCGGGCGAGCGGAGGATGCGTTCGCGGGTCCCCGACTCCACCAGCCGCCCGTGGTTGAGCACGACGACGCGGTCGCAGAGGGAGTCGACGACGGCGAGGTCGTGGGTCACGAAGAGGCAGGCGAACCCCAGGCGCTCCTGCAGTTCGCGGAACACGTCGAGCACCCGCGCCTGCACGGACACGTCGAGGGCGCTCGTCGGCTCGTCGGCGATGAGGAGTGCCGGATCGAGCGCCACCGCGCGGGCGATCGCGATCCGCTGCCGCTGCCCGCCCGAGAGCTCGTGCGGGTACCGGTGTCGCCACCCGGGGCCGAGCCCGACGTCGGTGAGCAGTCGGTCGACGCGCACGTCGACCTCCGCGGGGTCCAGCCCGAGGATGTGGCGGAGCGGCTCGGCGATCGTCTGCGCGACCGTGTACCGGGGGTTGAGCGAGAGCATCGGGTTCTGGAACACGACGCCGACCCGCCGACGCATCGCACGCCGGTCGGCACGACGCGCCGTCCCGACGTCCGTCCCCACGACCGTGACCGTGCCGGCGGTGATGGGTGCGAGTCCCACCGCGGCCCGTCCGATCGTGGTCTTGCCGCTGCCGGACTCCCCGACCAGGCCGACGATCTCACCACGCCCCACCGTGAACGTGACGTCGTCGACCGCCCGGAACCGCCCGCGGAGGCGACTGCCGTACTCGACCACGAGGCCGCGGACCGCGAGGACCGCGTCCGGGACGGGCGTGGTGGCGGTGGGCACGGCCTCCCGGCCGGTCTCGCCCATGCGCGGGACGGCGGCGAGCAGCTCACGCGTGTACTCGGCGGCGGGGTGGTGGAAGACGTCCGCGACGTCGCCGGTCTCGACCACGCGCCCGTTGCGCATCACGACGACGCGGTCGGCCAGGTCCGCCACGACACCCATGTCGTGGGTGATGAGCAGGATGCTCGCCCCGGTGCGTGCGCGGAGCCGGCGGAGGACGTCGAGCACCTCGGCCTGCACTGTCACGTCGAGCGCCGTCGTCGGTTCGTCCGCGATGAGGAGGTCCGGGTCCGCGGCGAGCGCCATCGCGATCATGACGCGCTGGCACTGGCCCCCGGACAGTTCGTGGGGGTACTGCCGGATCCGGTGCTCCGGGTCCGGCACCTCGACCATGCGGAGCAGCTCGACGCACCGCACGCGCACGGCGTCCCGGTCGCGGAGGCCCGGGTCGGCCCGGCGCACCGCCTCGGCGAGCTGGAACCCGATGGAGAACACCGGGTTGAGCGCGGCCATCGGGTCCTGGAAGATCATCGACACCCGCCGGCCGCGGACCCGGCGGAGCGTCGGCTCGTCCGCGCCGACGACGTCGAGATCGCCGAGTCGGACCGCTCCCGACGTCCGCGCTCCCTCGGGCGCGATGCCCATGACCGTCATGGCGGTCATGCTCTTGCCCGACCCCGACTCCCCGACGACGGCGACGACCTCGCCGCGGCCGACGGTGAACGAGGCGTGGTCGACGGCGACGACCTCCTCGTCCTCGACCGTGAACGCGACGGTGAGGCCGTCGACGACGAGGACGGGTGCGTCCGTCGCGGTGTCGTACGCGGTCGGTGTCGTCATGGTCGCTCCTCGGGGTCGGTGCCGGCGTCGCGGGCGGCCTTGAACGCCTCCCACTCCGCGAGCATCTTGCGGTGGTGGCTGTGCAGCCACGTCATGTAGTCGCGTCCGTTGACCAGGCGTTCGCGGATCGGTGCGTCGGCGGGGTCGTCCGAGTCGCCGAGTGCCGCGAGACCCTGCTCGATCACGTCGCGCTCGCGGTCGAGGTAGCGACGCTCCCCCGCGAGCCAGCTCCCCCACACGTCGTTCTCGGCGCGGAAGTAGTGGCTGCGCTCGCCCGGGACGAAGTGCCGCTTGATGAATCCCGACACGACGAGGTGCCGCGTGGCCATCGACACCGCGCCGGAACTCGCCTCGAGCCCGGCCGCGATGTCCGCCGACGACGAGTACGGCGCGCGCGTCATGATGAGGTACGCGAGCACCCGTCCGTCCATGAGCGGGAACCCCGACCCCTGGAGCATGATCGCGAACTCCTCGACGAACGCCTGGCGGGCGGGGTCGAGGACGGGGCCGACACCGGTGGCGTCGGCGGGGGTCCGCTCGTCCGTGCTCATCCGTGTCCCGTGCTCAGGCGAGTCCGGCGGCGACCGCGGGCGACTCGTCGCCCGGGACGGCCCAGGGCGTCATCGACATGCCCCCGCCCGCCCGGATCGCGGTCACCGTGCCGTCGTCGTCGCGGGTGTACCGGATGTCCTCGTCGACGGAGCCGAACCGGTTGCCGGAACTCATGCGCACGGTGTCCGGCCCGGTGACGGTGAGGCGCGTGACGCTGTCGAGCGGTCCGGGCGCCGAGGGGTCGATCTCGAGCAGGCGGTCGCCGATCCGGGCGATGTCCGCGACGCCCCACGGGTTCGCGAACCGACCGGTCAGGGTGTCGACGTCCACGTCGTCGGGGGCGTCCGAGAGTGCGTCGCCCGGGGCCGCCGTGTCCGCGGCGGCGTCGAGCAGCCGGAGGATGCCCTGGGCGAGCAGGGTCGCGGGTCCGGCCGCGGCGTTCGTCATGACCGAGATGACGAGCGACGACGTCGGGTCGAACAGCGACTGCGTGATGTGCCCGGGGAACCCGCCCGAGTGTCCACGGACGTCGTGCCCGGCCACGCGGTCGACGATGAACCCCATGCCGTACCCGCGCGACGCCGGGTCGTCCTCGGCGGTCCACGCCCGACGCTGCGCCTGACGCTTGGCGTGGTCGGACAGGAGCTCGCCCTGCCCGATGACGTGCGCGGAGAAGTACCGGACGAGGTCCTCGGCCGTGCCGTGGAACCCGGTCGCCGAGGCCATCGCGCGCGTGTCCACGTGCGGGAGCCGCGAGCGGGTGCGGTCGACGTGGAAGCCCGTGTACCCGACGACGAAGTCGTCCGCCCGGGTCGGGTCCCAGTCCGGCCCGGTGTCCCGGAGGCCGAGGGGTTCGATGATCTCCTCGCGCACGTAGTCGTTGTAGGGACGCCCGGAGACCGCGGCGACGACCATGCCGAGCAGCGAGTACCCGAGGTTCGAGTAGTTGAAGCTCGAGCCGACCGGGACCTTCGACCCCTGGTCGAGCACGAGCGCCAGCAGTTCGTCCTCGTCGGGGAACGGCCGCGCCAGCGACCAGTAGTCGCCGTCGAGTCCGTCGCGGAGGACCCCGGCGCCATGCTCCATGAGTTCGCGGACGGTCGCGTCGGCGATCGGCGACCCCGCGTCGACGAGCGCGGGGACGTACGTGCCCACGGTGTCGTCGAGACGGAGCTGCCCGCGCTCGGCGAGCAGCATGAGCGCCGTGGCGGTGAAGGTCTTGGAGTGCGAGGCGATGCGGAACAGGTCGTGCTCCGTCAACCGGCGCCCGGCCTCCACGTCGGCGTAGCCGTAGGCGGCCGACCAGACGACCTCGCCCTGGTAGCCGACGGCGACCTGCACGCCCGGCACCCGGAGCTGCCACACCTTGTACGCGACCCAGTCGGCGATGTACGGGAGGACGCCGCGGTACGCGTCGAGCGCGGCGGCGGAGGGTTCGGCGTTGGTCAAGGGAGTACCTCCTGATCGGTGACCGGCGTCAACGGCGACGCGGGTCGAGTGCGGTCCGCAGCGTATCGCCGAGCCCGATGACGCTGAGCACGGTGACCGCGAGGAACAGGGCGGGGAACACGAGCATGTGTGGCGCCTGCTGGAACTGGGTGGTGGCCGCCGAGAGCTGGAGGCCCCAGGAGATCGCCGGCGCCTCGAGCCCGATGCCGAGGTAGGTCAGCGACGATTCGGACACGATGACCCCGCCGACCGTGATGGTCGCGAGGACGAGCAGCGGCGAGATCGACGACGGCAGGACGTACCGCGTCGTGATGCGCCAGGTCGAGAGTCCCATCGTGCGGGCGGCGAGCACGAACTCGGCCTGCCGGATGCCGCGCACGGACCCGCGGACGAGCCGGGCCATGGTCGGCCAGCCGAAGAGGGCGAGCACGAGCGACACCGTCAGGACGTTCCGGTCGCCGACGCTGTTGAGCACGACGACGGCGCCGAGCAGGAACGGGAAGCCGAGGAACACGTCGGTGAGGCGGGAGAGGACGGCGTCGACCCAACCGCCGTTCATGCCGGCGAGCGTGCCGACGACGACCGCGACGACCATCGCGAGGACGGTCGTCAGGACCCCGACGGCGACCGACGAGCGGGTGCCGTACACGACGTTGGCGTACACGTCGCAGCCCTGCAGGTCGTACCCGAACGGGTGCCCGGCGGACGCGCCGTGGCCGCTCCGGCCGAGGTCGCAGGCACGCGGGTCGCCGTGGCCGAAGAACCCGGCGAAGAACGCCGGGAACACGGCGATGAGGAGCACGAGCGCGAGGACCGCTGCGGGGACCCAGAAGCCGGGAGTGCGGAGGGCCGCGGCGAGCGGACGACGACGCGTGGCGACGACGGGTTCGAGGGTGGCGCTGAGCGCGGAGTCGGTCATCGTCTCACTCGCGGGTCGAGGGCGGTGTGGAGGAGGTCGACGAGCACGCTCGTCACCAGGAACACGAGGATGAGGGCGGTGGAGATCCCGACGACCGTGGCGCCCTCGTGCGACCGGATCCCCTGGAACAGCAGGTTGCCGACGCCGGGCAGGTTGAAGATGCCCTCGACGATGACGGTCCCGCCCATCAGGTACCCGAGGTCCGTCGCCAGGTACGTGACCGTCGGGATGAGCGAGTTGCGCATGACGTGCACGCCCACGACGCGTCCGGGGGTGAGCCCCTTGGCCCTGGCGGTGCGCACGAAGTCCGCGTCGAGGGTGTCGAGCACGCTGGTCCGCGTGAGCCGCGAGACGGCCGCGAGACCGAAGACCGCGATGACGAGGGCGGGCAGGACGTAGGCGAACGGCCACCCTGCGGTGACCCCGGCGACCGGGAACCACCGGAGCCGCACGGAGAACACGAGTTGTGCGCCGACGCCGAGCACGAACACCGGCACGGCGCCGATCACGATCGTGCCGATGAGCACCGTCCGGTCGAGCACGGTGCCCCGCCGGAGCGCCGACACGACGCCGAGTCCGATGCCGAGGACGATCTCGAACAGCCAGGCGGTGAGCGCGAGTGCGATCGTCACGGGCCACCGCGCGGCCATCTCCGAGCCGACGCTCTCGCCGTCGAAGTCCGTGCCGAAGTCGCCGTGGAGCAGGCCGCCGAGGTAGCGGAGGTACTGCTCCCACAGTGGCTCGTCGAGGTGGTACTCGGCCCGCAGCGCGCGCACGACCGCGTCACTGAGCGGCCGGTCGCCGCCGAGCGCCTTGATCGGGTCGCCGGGGAGCGCGAACGTCATCGCGTAGATGAGGAACGTCACCCCGAGGAACACGATGAGCAGGCCACCGAGTCGGCGGCCGACGACGAGCGCGGTCCGCATCACGCGCCTCCCGGCACGCCCACCGGTCGGGAGGCGCGGCTGCGGGCGGCCCCGTCGCCGGCGTCCGCCCCTGGGTCTGCCTCCGCCGAAGAGCCGGCCGCCGGTCCGTCGCCGCCGCCCGCCGCCGGGCCGAGCGTGCGTGCGAGATGCGACGCCGCAGCGAGGACCGCGCCGTACTGCACGCCGACGAGCGCGGCGAGCGGGATCGGCTGCTCCGCCCCGGTCCCCGCCTCGGCCTGCCACGTCGCGTACTGCTCGACGAGGCGGTCGCGGAGGCGACGGAGCGCCACGGGCGCCGTGCCCGCGGTGGTCTCGGCCTCGATCGCACGGAGGAGCATGCCGCCGTAGCGGAGCCGGAAGCACCGCACGAGGTCCTCGAGGCCGAACCGCTCGGCGACCGTGGCCATCCGCCCCGGCGGCTCGCGGTCGGCCCGGGCGCGGTCCGTCTCCGCCATGCGCGCGAGCATCGGGACGAAGGCGCGCGAGGCCTCGAGGAACGGGGTCGCGATGGTGAGCATCGGGGACGCGGCGTCGAGCACCTGATCGAGGACGGAACCGGTGACCGCCATGGCGTCGGCGGTCCGACGGACGAGGTCGGCGTAGGACTCGCCCGTCGCCGTGTCGTCGTCGGCGTCCGGGTGCTGCCAGTACGGCAGTTCGGCCACGAGCGAGAGCGTGCCGTGGCGCCCCGCCCACGAGGACGACGACGACCCACCGATGAACGCGGCGGGGTCGATGCCGAGGGACTCGTAGTAGTCGTACGCCTCGTCGATCTCCCCCATCGCGAACACCGACCGCGCGTACTCCCGCAGGTACGGGGACTCGGGTTCGCCGGTGTCGAGCGGGAGCCCGAGCGCGGCCGGGACGGCGTGCAGGGTGGCGATGACCTCCGGCTCGTCGCGGGAGAGGTAGTAGTAGACGCCGCCCATCTCGCCGTTGTGCAGGCTCACGAGCAGGTCCGGCCGCACCCGGTCGATGAGCAGCATGAGTCCGAGCGTCTCGGGCAGGACCCGGTCGAAGTAGGCGCCCTTGTGGTTCGTCGGGAACGTCCACTCGACCTGCGCGTCGGGTGCCGGCCGGTAGAAGTGCCGGGCGTAGTGCACGCGGTCCGTCGGGTCGTCGAACCACGCCTCGTTGAGCCGCATGCCGTCCGGGTCGATCGTCGGGACGATGTGCCACGTCGTGTCGAGGGCCGCGGCGAGCACCGGGTCGGTGAGCACGCTCTGGGCCAGGTGCAGCGCGGTCCACGACCCGATCGGCTCGTTCGGGTGCACCCCACCGACCACGACCGCCGAGCGTGCACCGCGGCCGACCCGGTAGGCGTGGATCGGCTCGCCGAGGCGGCTGGTGCCGACGCGGGTGACCGTGACGGCGTCGGGGTGGTCGGCCGCCAGGCGGTCGAACCGTGCGACGAGGTCGTCGACCGTCGGGAACCCGGTGTGCTGCGGGACCGCGCGGGCGTGTTCGACGATCGTGGCGGTGTCGAGGCCGGTCACTTGCTGACCTGGATCTCCGAGATCACGGGGCTGCCGGCGACCTCGGGGAGCTTCGTCACCGTGCTGCTCGTGACGTAGGAGTACTTGTCGAAGAACGTCGGGACGATCGGGAAGTCCTGGAGCACCCGCTTCTGCGCCTTGTTGTACAGGGCGTCGGCGGCGGACTGCGTCGATGCGGCGTCGGCCTGGTCGAGCAGCCGGTCGACGTCGTCGTTCTGGTAGTACCCGGCGCAGGTCGTGCACCCGCCCGCCGCGGTGAACAGCGCGCGGAGCGTGTTCTGCTGGCTCGTGTACAGGGCGCCCCAGTGGCCGAAGTGCGGTCCGGCGACCGTCTTGGCGGTCAGCGTGCTGTAGTACGACGCCCAGTCCGTGGTGGGCTTCGCCACGACCTTCGCGACACCGAGGTTCTGGCGGATCTGGTTCGCGTACGCCTGGTACAGGGAGTCGAGTCCGAGGCCGCCGGGGTAGACGAGGTCCATCTCGCCGGAGAACCCGCCGGCCGCGGCGAGGAGCTGCTTGGCGGCCGCGGGGTCGTACGTGCAGTACTTGCCGCAGATGCCCTCCTGGGTTCCGGACATGACCGGCGGGGTGAGCGCGGTCGCGGGTTCGTAGAGTCCGCCGTAGATCGCCTTGTCCACCTGCTTGCGGTTGATCGACATCGAGATCGCCTGACGGATCCGCGGGTCGGAGTACCGCTTGTCCCAGAGCGGGAACCCGAGGTAGTCGATGCCCGGCGAGGTGAACGAGTACAGGTGGTCCCCGAAGTCCGACTTCGCGCTCGTCATCTTGTCGGCGGGCAGGTAGAGGACGTCCGCGTTGCCGGCCAGGACGTCCGTGTAGGCGGTGTCCATGTCGCTGTAGCTGCGGTAGGTGACCCGCTCGGTCTTCGGCGCCGGGCCCTGGTACCCGCTCCAGGCCCTGACGGTGAACTCCTTGTTCTTCGTCCAGGCCTCGGTCATCTCGTACGGGCCGTTGCCGATCGGCTTCTTGTCGTACGCCTTGATGTCCCGGTAGGCGGCCTTCGGCATCGGGTAGAACGCGGTCTGCGCCTGGCTCAGCTGGAGCGGGAACTGGCTGTCGGCGTGCGTCAGCGTGACGGTGAACGTGTCCTTGCCGGTGACCTTCAGCCCGCGCATGGTGTCGGTCGTCGGCGTGCCCGAGGCGGGGTTGAGGTCGGAGTACCCGACGATCCCGGCGAGCTCGCCGCTGTTCTCCCACGCGTGCGGGGCGTATGCCGTGTAGTTCCAGGCGCGGACGTAGCTCTCGGGCGTCACGGTCTCGCCGTTCTGGAACTTCCAGCCGTGGCGGAGCGTGATGGTCCAGGTCGTGGCGTCGTCGCTCTTGACGCTCTTCGCGGCCAGGTCCGTCAGGTGGTCGTCGCTGTCGGTCTGGACGAGCGGCGCGAACAGGCTCATCACCTGGTCGAACGCCACCGTCTGTCGGCCGGGGGTCAGGTGGTCGGGCACGCCGGTCGCGTACACGAGGCTCGTGCCGGACGCGTCGTCCGACGAGGACCCACCGCCCGCCGAACACCCGGTCGCCACCAGTGCCAACGCCGCCGCCGCGGCCACCGCCGCGATGCCACTCCGTCGCATGTCCATCTCGCTCCTCGCGGGGCCGCGACGCGTCGCGCCGGGCCTGCTGTGGCCGCCGGATCGGTCGGCCGGGCCGGGCAGGAGCCGGCTTGGCTGCTCACGGTAGGGAGCACGGCGGCGCGCACTCAAGGCTTCTTTCACTCCGCGTTGAAAGCTTCACGAGGTCGAAACACCGACGAAACAGCCCCGGTGGTGGCCGCGCAGGGCCTGTGGGACGCTGTCCGACATGCGCCACACACCCGCGTTCCTGATGACGGACCCCGAGGAGGTCCGCCGCCTGGTCCGCGCGCACCCGTGGGCGACGATCGTGTCCGCGACGGCGGAGGGCCTGGTCGCGTCGCACTACCCGTTCCTGCTCGAGGACCCGGGTGACGACGCCACGGAGATCACCCTGGTCAGCCACGTCGGGCGCCCCGACGAGGTCGCCCACGAACTCGGACGGCACGAGGTCCTCGTCATCGTGCAGGGTCCGCACGGGTACGTCTCGCCCGCCTGGTACCCGGCCCAGCAGTTCGTGCCCACCTGGAACCACGTGACCGCCCATCTGTGGGGCACGCCCGAGATCCTGTCCGACGAGGAGAACTTCCGTGTGCTGGGGGAGCTCGTCGACCACTTCGAGCGGCGCATGCCGTCGCCGGTCGGCCTCGACGTCGACGAGGACGCCGCCCGCCGCATCGCCCGGGGCACCGTGGGGATCCGGATCCGGGTGACGCGGTTCGAGGCGCGCGCCAAGCTCAGTCAGAACAAGGCGCCCGAGGTCGTCGACGACGTCATCGCCGGGCTCGAGTCCCCCGGGCCGTACGGACACCCGGCGCTCGCCGCGGAGATGCGTCGCGTCCGTGACCGTGCCACGGCCGCGCCGGATCCCGAGGACCGGCCCGCGCCGGAACCGGCCCCCGGGACGGACCGCACGTGACCGGGACCCTCATCCGCCACGTCCGGCGCATCGGGACCGCGGGCGCGTCCGCGGACGTGCTCGTCCGGGAGGGCCGGATCGCCGCCGTCGCAGCGGCCGGCGTCATCGAGTCCACCACGCCCACGGCCGATCTCGAGGACGTCGTCGACGCGGACGGTGCCTGGCTCGGCCCCGGGCTGTGGGACCACCACACGCACTTCGACCAGTGGGCGCTCGTCCGGCGCCGGGTCGACGTCTCGGCATGCACGAGCGCCGCCGCCGTCGCCGCGGTCATCGCCGACGCCGCGCGGAGCGCCCCGCCCGACGACGTCCTCATCGGCTACGGGTTCCGGGACGGGCTCTGGCCGGACGCCGCCCACCGTGACCTGCTCGACCGGGCCGCGCCGGGCCTCCCGGTCGTCGTCGTCAGCGGTGACCTGCACGCGGTGTGGTGCAACGGGATCGCGCTCGCGCGGTACGGCGACCTGCTCGACCGGCCCCTCGTGACCCATCCGACCGGGCTGCTCCGCGAGCAGGACGCGTTCGACGTCAGCACGGCGATCTCCCGCGTGCCCGACGCGGTGCTCGACGACTACGTCGCCGACGCAGTCGAGGCGGCGAGCGGTCGGGGCGTCGTCGGGGTCGTCGACCTCGAGATGCGGTTCGGGCTCGACCGCTGGACGCGCCGCGTCCGCGCCGGCATCGACGGCATCCGGGTCCGATCGGGCGTCTACCCCCAGGAGCTCGACGCGGTGCTCGACCGCGGGCTGCGGACGGGGGATGTCGTCCCGGGGACCCTCGGCCTGGTGACCATGGGGCCGTTCAAGGTGATCACCGACGGTTCGCTCAACACCCGCACCGCCGCGGTCGACGAGCCCTACGCGGGGCTGCACGGGCACGACGCACTCGGGGTCCTCGCGTTCACGCCGGACGAGGTCCGCGCGCTCGTGCGCCGCGCCGCCGACGGCGGGCTCGTCCCCGCGGTGCACGCCATCGGCGACCGGGCGAACGCCCTGGCGCTCGACGTGTTCGAGCAGGTCGGGGTCCGCGGGTCCATCGAGCACGCGCAGCTCCTGCGCCCCGCCGACGTCGCCCGGTTCGCTCGACTCGGCGTCGACGCGAGCGTGCAGCCGGAGCACGCGATGGACGACCGCGACGTGGCGGACCGCTACTGGGCCGGCCGGACCGTCCGCGCGTTCGTGTTGCGCACACTCCGCGAGGCCGGGGCGCGCCTCCGCCTCGGGTCGGACGCCCCCGTCGCGCCGCTCGATCCGTGGGTGTCGATGGCGGCGGCGGTCGGTCGGGACCGCGACGGCCGGGAGGCGTGGCACCCGGAACAACGCATCGACCAGCTGACCGCGTGGACGGCGTCGACCGACGGCCGCAGCACGGTCGCCGTCGGCGACGTCGCGGACCTCGTGCTCGTGGCATCGGACCCGCTCGCGGCGTCGTCCGGTGCGCTCCGGTCGATGCGCGTCCTGGGGACCGCGGTCGCGGGGCGCTGGACGTACCTGGACCGCTGAGCGGGGCCGGCGCCGACCGGGGCCGCTGCGGTGCGGACCGGGTCAGGTCTGGTCGACCGGGCACCAGTAGAGCTTGCGGCCCGCCATCATCGCCATGGCGATGTTCGTCCCGCACACGCGGCAGGGCAGCCCGGCGCGGTGGTACACCCAGTGGCGGTCGTCCCGGCTGCGGAGCGCGGCGTCGTACTCCTCGGGGGTCAGGTCGTCCATCGTCATCATCTGACCGACGCGGACGCCGTCGTGCAGGAGCTTCGACCAGTCCCGCCAGAGGGCCCGTGCCTGCTCGTCGGTGACCTGCTTGCCCGGCTTGTACGGGTCGAGGCGGGCGCGGAACAACAGCTCCGCGCGGTAGACGTTCCCGATGCCGCTGACGACCGACTGGTCCATGAGCAGCTGCCCGATCGGGACGTTCCGCCGCCGCACACCGTCCACGAACCGCTGCTCGGCCTCGGGGCCGTCGTCGACCATGGGGTCCGGGCCGAGCTTGTCGATGGCGCGCTGGATCTCCTCCGCCGTCTCGACGACGCACGCGGTCGGCCCACGGAGGTCGGCGACGGCGGTGTCCGTGAGGATCCGGACCCGCACCTGGCCGACCGGCTCGGGCGGGAAGGCCTCGATCGGGGTCTCCTCGTGCTCCTGCTCCGCCATGCGGTAGCGCGAGCGGCGGGGTGCCCCGATGCTGGCCAGGGAGTCCTCGCCCGCGGCGTCGACGATCGTCCCGCGCTGGTTGGTCTGCCCGATCCGGCCGTTCGCGCTCGCCATCGTGGCGTCGGTCGATATCTCGCCGGCGAAGTCCCAAGCACCGTAGAGGCCGAGGTGCACGCGGAGGAACAGGCCGCCCTCGAACTCGAGGAACATCTGCTTCGCCACCGCCGTCGCCCCGGTCATCACGCGGCCGTCGAGCTGGGCGGCGCCGGCCGCGAACCGCCCCTGGGGGCTGGACACGCTGCAGCGCTGCCCCACGAAGTGCAGGGAGAACTGCCGCGCGATGCGGTGGATGGAGTGACCCTCGGGCATCGGGACGGCTCAGGCGTCGATCTGCTTGCCGGCGATCGTGCCGGTGGTCTCGTACTCGGCGAGCTGCGCGATGCGACGCGCGTGGCGCTCCTCGCCCGAGAACGGCTCGGCGATGAACAGGTCGACGAAGCGGATGGCCTCGGCCTCGGTGTGCTGGCGGGCACCGATCGAGATGACGTTCGCGTCGTTGTGCTGCCGGGCCAGCAGCGCGGTCGACTCGTTCCACACGAGCGCGGCGCGCACACCCTCGACCTTGTTGGCGGCGATCTGCTCGCCGTTGCCCGACCCACCGAACACGACGCCGAGTGCCTGCACGCCCGCACGCTGGTCGCGCACGACGGCCGACGCGGCGTTGATGCAGAACGAGGGGTAGTCGTCGAGCGGGTCGTACTCGGCGGGACCATGGTCGACGACCTCGTGGCCGGCCTCGGTGAGGTGCTGGGCGAGCGTGTGCGAGAAGTCGAGGCCGGCGTGGTCCGTGCCGAGGTGGATGCGCATGCCTGCGATCCTATTCCCGGGCGCAGACGCCGCTCCGGGCCGGTCCGGGGTGCTGCCGGCCCCTAGCATCGAGGCATGACCACGACCCCGCCGGACGTCGTCGTGCGGCATGCCGAGCCGGACGACCTCGACGTCGTGCACGCGCTCCACCGCGAGGCCGTCCTGCACTCCACGGCGATCTGGCGCGACGAACCGCTCCCCCGCGCGTGGTTCGACGACTGGCTGGCGGAGCGCCGCCGCGACGGGTTCCCGGTGTTCGTCGCCGAGGCCGACGGTGCGGTCGCGGGCTACGTCACCTACGGGCCGTGGCGCGAGAACCCGGGCTACCGGTGGACCGTCGAGGACAGCATCTACCTCGACGCGCGGTTCCACGGCCGGGGCATCGCGTCGACGCTCCTCGGGGCCGCGATCGACCACGCCGTCCGGGCCGGACGACACGTCATGATCGCCGACATCGCCTCGGACAACGCCGCGTCGATCCGCCTGCACCAACGGTTCGGGTTCGAGCACGTCGCCACCGTGCGCGAGGTCGGCCGCAAGTTCGACCGGTGGCACGACCTCGTCGTCATGCGGCGAGCCCTGGCCTGACGGGGTGGGCCCGACCCTCCGCCTCCGCGTCGACCTTCCGACGAGATCGCAGAACACGCCGCTCACGTCCATCCGTGAGCGGCGTGTTCTGCGATCTCGGCGACTCCGGGGGCCAGCCAGGGGCGGCCGGGAGGGACGGGGCGGGACCGACCCGCGCCTCCCGGCCGACGGCGGCCGCGTCAGACGGTGTCGAAGATCGGGCCGACGGTGCGGGAGCGCTTGAGCTCGAAGAAGCCGGGGTACCGGGCCGCCGCGACGACGCCGTCCCACAGGTCGAGCGCCTGCTGACCCTTCGGGGCGGGCGAGATGACGGGGCCGAAGAACGCGGTGCCCTCGACGGCGATCACCGGGGTGCCGACGTCCTGGCCGACCCGCTCGATGCCGTCACGGTGGCTCTCGCGCATCGCGGCGTCGGTCTCGTCGGTCCACGCGGCGTCGGCGAGATCGGCCTCGAGTCCGAGCTCCTCCAGGACGGTGGGGACGACCTGCTGCGGGTCCTTCTCCTGACGGTGGTGGATGTGCTCGCCGAGGGCGTCGTACAGGCGCTTGACGACGTCCTGCCCGTGGCGGAGGCGCGCCGCGGTGACGAGCCGCGAGTACACCTGGTTCCGGTCGAGCGCCTCCTTGTAGTTCTCGGGGATGTCCTGGCCCTCGTTGAGGACGAACAGGCTCATGACGTGCCACGTGACGTCGAGGTCGCGGTGCTGCTCGACCTCGCCCACCCAGCGGCTCGTCATCCACGCCCAGGGACACGTGGGGTCGAACCAGAAGTCCACAGCGGTCGGGGTCGTCGGGGAGCTGTCCACAGCGGTGTCCGTCATGCCGGTGACACTACGCGCGTCGGTAGGGTTGACGGGTCGCCATCGACGGCGACGACACCCCCGACGCGCCGGGCCCACGACGCCTGCGCGCTCGCAGAAGGATGGAGCGGCCCGTGCCCGGAGAGAACCTCACCCGAATCGAAGCCCAGGAGCGTGCGGCCGTCGTCGACGTCGCCGCCTACGAGGTCGACCTCGACCTGACACGGGGTGACGAGACCTTCGGGAGCACCACGACCGTGCGGTTCTCCGCGACGCCGGGTGCCGCGACGTTCATCGACGCGATCACCGCGGCCGTGCACGCGGTCACGCTCAACGGCACCGCGCTCGACGTGGCGGACGTCAACGACGGCGTGCGCATCCGCCTCGACGATCTCCAGGCCGAGAACGAGCTCACCGTCGTCGCCGACATGCGGTACACCAACACGGGCGAGGGCCTGCACCGCTTCGTCGACCCCGTCGACGGCGAGGTCTACCTCTACTCCCAGTTCGAGGTCCCGGACTCGCGCCGGATGTTCACCGTGTTCGAGCAGCCCGACCTCAAGGCGACGTTCGCGTTCACGGTCACCGCGCCGTCTCGTTGGCAGGTCGTGTCGAACTCGCCGACCCCCGAGCCCCGCGTCGACGGCGACGTCGCGACGTGGACGTTCGCTCCGACGTCGCGGATCTCGAGCTACATCACCGCGCTCATCGCGGGCCCGTACACCGTGGTCCGCAGCGAACTGACGAGCCGCGACGGCCGCACCATCCCGCTCGGGATCTTCGCCCGGCAGTCGCTCGCCGAGTACCTCGACCCCGAGTACGTCTTCGAGACGACCCGCAAGGGCTTCGCCTACTACGAGGACAAGTTCGACGTCGCCTACCCCTTCGACAAGTACGACCAGCTCTTCGTGCCCGAGTTCAACGCGGGGGCCATGGAGAACGCCGGTGCCGTGACGTTCACCGAGACCTACGTGTTCCGCTCGAAGGTGACCGACGCGATCAAGGAGCGCCGCGTCGTCACGATCCTGCACGAGCTCGCGCACATGTGGTTCGGCGACCTGGTCACGATGAAGTGGTGGAACGACCTCTGGCTCAACGAGTCCTTCGCGGAGTGGGCGTCGACGATCGCGACCGCCGAGGCCACCGAGTGGACCGAGGCCTGGACGACCTTCCAGGCGATGGAGAAGTCCTGGGCCTACCGGCAGGACCAGCTCCCGTCGACCCACCCCGTCGTGGCCACCATCAACGACCTCGAGGACGTCCAGGTCAACTTCGACGGCATCACGTACGCGAAGGGCGGCTCGGTCCTCAAGCAGCTCGTCGCCTGGGTCGGGATCGACGCCTTCTTCGCCGGCGTTTCGGCCTACTTCAAGAAGCACGCGCACGGCAACACCGAGCTGCGCGACCTGCTCGCCGAGCTCGAGGTCACGAGCGGCCGAGACCTCTCCGACTGGTCGAGCGTCTGGCTCGAGACGGCCGGGGTGAACACGCTCCGTCCCGAGTTCACGACGGACGACGACGGCGTGATCACCGCGTTCGCGGTCCTCCAGGAGGCCCCGAGCGACCACCCGACGCTGCGTCCCCATCGCCTCGCCATCGGCGTGTACGCGTTCGGCGGCGACGCCCACGAGGAGGCCGTCCACCCGTTCGGCGCGAACGCCGCGTCCGCCGGTGGCAAGCTCGAGCGCACGCACCGCATCGAGATCGACGTCGACGGCCCGCGGACCGAGGTCCCGGAGCTCGTCGGCGTGCACCGCGGGGACCTCGTGCTGCTCAACGACGACGACCTGGCGTACGCCAAGATCCGCCTCGACGAGGACTCGCGCCGCACGGCGGTGGAACACCTGGCCGCCATCGCGAACCCGCTCGCCCGTTCCATCGTCTGGGGTGCGGTGTGGGACGCCACCCGCGACGCCGAAGCGCCGGCGAGCGACTACATCCGCCTGGTCCTCGGCAACATCGCCACCGAGACCGAGTCGACGACCATCCGGACCACGCTGTCGCAGCTGCTCCTGGCCGCCCGGAGCTACGTCGCGCCCGCGAAGCGAGAGGCCACCGTCCGCGAGGTCGGCGACGCCCTCTGGCAGCTGGCGGCGACGGCGGAGGCCGGATCCGACGCCCAGTTCCAGTTCGTCAAGTTCTTCGCGCAGATCGCGTCGACCCCGGAGCACGTCGCGACGCTGCAGGGGCTCCGGAGCGGTGACGTCCTGCTCAACGACCTGACGATCGACACGGACCTGCGCTGGGAGTTGCTCGAGGGGCTCGTGGTCAACGGCGCCGCGGGCGAGTCCGAGATCGCCACGGAGCTCGCCGCCGACCCGACGGCGAACGGTGAGCAGGCCGCGGCGCGCGCGCGGGCGACCATCCCCACCGCCGAGGGCAAGCTCACCGCGTTCTCGTCGCTCGTCGACTCGGACGCCCTGCCGAACGCGATCGTGCGGCAGACCGCGGTCGGGTACCAGCACGTCCTCACGCCCGTCGCGCTCGAGGGCATCGTGTCGCGGTACTTCGACGCCCTGACCGAGATCTGGGCCAACCGGACCTACCACATCGCGGAGACCCTGGTGGCGGGCCTCTACCCGGCGCCGCTCGCGAGCGTCGAACTCCGCGACGCCACGCAGGCATGGCTCGACACCCACCCGGAGACCCCGGCGCTCCGCCGCCTGGTCGTCGAGAACCTCGCCGGTGTCGAGCGGGCGCTCGCGGTCCAGGCGGCCGACGCCTGATCGAAGGGAGCGGCGGCGGGAGCCCCCGCCGCCCCTCTCTCGGGTACTCCACCCGCTCCTGGGACCCTCTCCGGGGTGTCATCCTCGTGACAGGCCTCGGGACCCCTGAGAACACCGTGTGACCGCGCCTCGGCCGGGCGCAGCTGAACGTCCGGCCGAGGTCCATCCCCTACCATCGCTCGGACCATGCTCCTCGCCGCGACATCGACCCCATCCCCCACCGACGAAGCGAAGACCATCGTGACGAACGCCTTCACGCAGTTCGTCGACACCTGGCACACGGCGATCACGATCGTGATCGTCGTGGTCCTCGCTGTCGTCCTGCGACTGTTCCTGCGCCGGGTCATCCGGAACCTCGTCGACCGCATCGTCAACGGTGTGAAGCGTCGGCAGAACGTCGAGGACACGCAGGCCCTCATCGCGTCGCCCCTGCAGACCGCGCGTGTGATCCAGCGCACCCGGACGCTCGGCAGCGTGCTCGAGAACGTCGCGACCGTGGTGATCGCCGTCGTGGCGCTCGTCATCATCGCCAGCCAGTTCGGCGCGAACCTGCTGGGGCTCGTCGCGGGGGCGTCGGTGGTCGCCGCGGGCCTCGCCGTCGGGGCGCAGAGCATCGTCAAGGACCTGCTGTCCGGGATCTTCATGATCATCGAGGACCAAGCCGGCGTCGGTGACGTCGTCGACACGGGTCAGGCCACCGGCGTGGTCGAGAACGTCGGCCTGCGGGTCATGCAGGTCCGTGACGTCAACGGGATCCTCTGGTTCGTACCGAACGGGCAGATCCTCCGCGTCGGGAACATGTCGCAGGGATGGTCCCGCGTCCTCGTCGACGTCACCGTCCCGTACGAGACGGACATCGACGCCGTCGAGGACGCACTGCTCGGCGCGGCGGTGGCGATGGCGCAGGAGACCCGCTGGCGGCAGCGCATCGTCGAGAAGCCGGAGATCTGGGGCCTCCAGACGATCACCGACGGTGCGATGGTGTTCCGGCTCGTCATCAAGACGCGCGCTGCCGAACTCGACGCCGTCGGCCGGGAGCTCCGGGTCCGCCTCAAGAAGGCGGTCGACGACCTCGGCGTGACGCTGCCCGCCATGGCGATGATCATGCCCGCCGGGTGGGAGAACGCCACCTCGATCAACGGCGCTCGCCCCCCGCGCACGCATCCGACGCCCGTCACCCGACCGTCCCGCAAGAAGGCCACGGCGCCCCGGGACCCGGCATGAGCGGCGACGGCACCGAGCGCCCCGCCCAGGGCACCGAGCGCCCCGGCGTCGGCGTCGGCGTCGGCGCCGGCGCCGGGCCGCAGCCGATCACGCTCCGCGTCGGCTCGGGCGGCGTGACCCCGGGCGGCGAGCTCTTCCACCGGATCGGCGGCGCCCCGACGTTCGACCGGCTCGTCCGCGCCTTCTACGAGGGTGTCCAGAGCGACCCCGTCATCTGGCCGATGTACCCGGCCGAGGACCTGGAGGGCGCGATCTCGCGACTCTCCCTGTTCCTCCAGCAGTACTGGGGCGGACCGACGACCTACTCGGAGGAGCGCGGGCACCCGCGGCTGCGGATGCGGCACATGCCGTTCCGCGTGACCCCGGATGCACGGGACCGCTGGTTGCGGCACATGCGCGCCGCCGTCGACGGTCTCGACCTCGCTCCGATGGACGAGGCGATGCTCTGGGCGTACCTCGAGCGCGCGGCGCACGCCATGGTGAACGCCGCGGGCGACGTCAGCGGGACAGGCTCCACGCCCGACGCTTGACGAGCACATGCCCGCGGGTCGTCGTCAGGCGGCTCCACGGCCCCGTCTCGAACAGACGGACGGGTTCGCCCTCGGCCAGGAACCCGAGGCTCTCGGCCGCGAACGCGGCTCCAGCGGGCAGGTGCTCCTCACCGTTGACGGGCCTCCCCCAGACCTCGGCGCGGACGCGGCGCACGACGGCGTCGCCGGCGGCCGTCGGGACGGCTTCTGCCACCTCGGCCATGCCCTCGCGCGCGACCCGGCGGAGCGTGCGGGCATCGATGTCGAGCTGCGCGACCCAGCCACCGCGGGGCGGCGAGATCGCGGCCCAGGTCACGGTGTGGACCTCGAGCGGGAGCTCAGCCGTGACGGCGGTCGCCGCGGTCGGGTCCAGTCCGCGTTCCTCGGCGGAGCGGTGCTCCTCGACGAGCGCGTCGAGCCGGTGGACGAACGACGCGATCGGGACGACGGCGTCGAACTCGACCGGGTCGGCCAGCGCGAACGTCCGGAGTCCGAGCACCGTCGGCACCTCGTCGAGCAACCCGACCGGGTAGAGGATCGCCGTGTAGACGGCGAGGACGCCGCCACCGGCGATGAGCCGCACCGATCCGTCCTCCACCCGGGAGGCCCGCCCCAGGTAGGTGCGGAGGTCGCCGAGGGAGGTGGTGTCGGGAAGCGTGAACGACGGGCTCATCAACGGTCGAGGATAACGGACCACGCCCCCGGACCGCTGGGGCACCCCGCTCGGGTGGCTCGTAGACTACGGGGCGATGAACGGCCCAGCGCACGGAGGCCCGACGACGGGCGAACCGGACTTCATGCCCACCCTCCGGCTCGTGGACACGGGTGCGAGCACCGGCGAGGACATCTTCACCGGCTCGAGCCACTGGTCACCCGGCGGCCGGGTGTTCGGCGGGCAGGTCCTCGCCCAGTGCGTCGTCGCGGCGCAGACCACGATCGACGGGCGGGCCATCCACTCGATGCACGGGTACTTCCTCCGACCCGGTGCCATCGACGAGCCGATCACGTTCGCCGTCGAGCGGATCCACGACGGCCGCTCCTTCGCCACGCGTCGGGTCCAGGCGTACCAGCGGGGTGTGCCGATCTTCTCGATGATCGCCTCGTTCCAGACGCCCGACACCGGCGTGGAGCACCAGGACACGATGCCCCTGGACGTCCCCGACCCCGAGTCCCTGCCGTCGGCCGCCGAGCTCCTCGCCGGGATCGACCACCCCGTCGCCCGCCACTGGGCGAAACGGTCGATCGACGTCCGGCACCCCGGAGGGCCGGTGTTCATCGAGGTGACCGGCGAGCGCGTCGCCCACCAGGCCGTCTGGCTCCGGGTGGCCGGTGACCTGCCCGACGACCCGGCCCTCCACCGTGCCGTGCTCGGTTACGCGAGCGACCTGTCGATCCTCGAGCCGATCATGCGGCGGCACGGCCTCGCCTGGGGCACGTTGGGCGTCAAGAGCGCGAGCCTCGACCACGCGATGTGGTGGCACCGCGACGGCCGCGCTGATGACTGGGTGCTCTACACGCAGGAGTCACCGAGCGCGCAGAGCGGCCGTGGACTGGCGATCGGCCGGATGTTCGACCGTTCGGGCCGCCTGCTGACCACGGTCGCGCAGGAGGGCATGCTCCGCGTGCCCGGGGCCTGAGCGGGGGTCTGACGGTCCCAGGAAGACCCGACGACTCCCCCACGGCTCCGGGTGCGCCCACGATGCTCATGTCCCCGTCACCAGACAGAGAGCAGAGCACCATGGACATCAACGGACGCAGCGTCTTCATCGTCGGAGGGACCTCCGGCATCGGCCTCGGACTCGCCAGACGGTTCGCCGCGGCGGGCAGCACCGTCGTCGTCGGCGGGCGGAACGTCGACCGGGTCGACGACCTCGAGACCGTCGTCGTCGACGTCACCGATCCGGCCTCCGTCCTCCACGCACGCGACACCGTGCTGCGGGACCACCCGGACCTCGACGTCGTCGTCACGATGTCGGGGGTGATGCTCCTCGAGGACCTCCGCGATCCGGCCCACTTCGCGCAGACCGCGGTGACCGTCGACGTCAACCTCCTCGGGACGATCCGGGTCATCGATGCGTTCACGCCGCACCTCATCGCGCGTGGCGGCGGTGACCTCATCACGGTGACGTCGGGGATCGCGTTCCTCCCGTTCCCCCTCATGGCGAGCTACGCGGCGTCGAAGGCCGGGGTGCACGCGTACTCGGAGGCCCTCCGCGCGCAGCTCGCCGGCACCGGGGTCGCCGTCACCGAGCTCGTCCCGCCCGCGGTCGACACGGGTGACCAGGGCGCGGTCAACCCCGCGGCCCTGCCGCTGGAGGGGTTCCTGGACGAGGTGACCGACCTGCTCACCCAGGACCCGACGCCCCACGAGATCCTGGTGCAGGGCGTGCAGATGCACCGCTGGGCGGAGCGTGACGGCACGTACGCGGACCTCGTGGCACGACGGTCGGCAGCGCTCGCGAACCTGCCCGGGCGCTGACCGGCACCCGAACCCGGCGAGCGGGTCGTGGGCGGCGGCACCGGCCGTCGCCCACGACGGTCCTACGGGCGCGAGAACGCCACGGGCTCCTCGCGGTACGCCTCGCACGCGGCACGCTCGACGTCGGTGAGGCGTCGCGGGCGGTTCGTCTCGGCGTCGACGAGCACGAGCGAGGTGGTCGCCCGGGTGAACACGACGAAGGGGTCGGTACCGGCGGGCGAGCAGACCTCGTACGAGACGTCGATGCTCGCCCCGCCGATCCGCCCGACCCACATCTGGATGTCGAGCGGCCGCCGGAGGTACGGGATCGACTGCAGGTACTCGAGCCGCTGTCCGGCGATCACCGTCAACGTCCCGGATCCGGGGCGACCGTCGATGATCGGCGGCGGCGTCTCGGACGTGCCCTCGAGTTCCTCGGGGTCCGGCGCCCAGAACGCGAGGATGCGTGCTTCCTCCAGGAGCCGGAGCATCGCCGAGTTGTTGACGTGCCCGTACGCGTCGATGTCACTCCACCGGATGCGGACGGGCACGCGCAGTCGTGCCACCGTCAGTCCCGCGTGAGCTTGCGGTACGTCGCCCGGCCGGGCTTGGCGGCATCGGCGCCGAGGCGCTGGATCTTGTTCTCCTCGTACGCCTGGAAGTTGCCCTCGAACCAGTACCAGTTCGGCACGCCGTCCTCGTTCACGCCCTCCCACGCGAGGATGTGCGTCGCGATGCGGTCGAGGAACCACCGGTCGTGGGTGATGACCACGGCACAGCCCGGGAACTCGAGGAGGGCGTTCTCCAGGCTGCCGAGGGTCTCGACGTCGAGGTCGTTCGTCGGCTCGTCGAGGAGCAGGAGGTTGCCGCCCTGCTTGAGCGTCAGCGCGAGGTTCAGTCGGTTGCGCTCACCACCGGAGAGCACGCCGGCCTTCTTCTGCTGGTCCGGGCCCTTGAACCCGAACTGCGACACGTACGCGCGCGACGGGATCTCGGTCTTGCCCACCTGGATGAAGTCGAGGCCATCGGACACGACCTCCCACAGGTTCTTGTTCGGGTCGATGCCGCCGCGCGTCTGGTCGACGTACGAGATGTCGACGGTCTCGCCGATCTTGAGGTCGCCGGCGTCGAGGGGCTCGAGGCCGACGATCGTCTTGAACAGCGTCGTCTTGCCCACGCCGTTCGGGCCGATGACGCCGACGATGCCGTTGCGCGGCAGCGTGAACGACAGGTTGTCGATGATGATCCGCTCGCCGAACTGCTTGTGCAGCTTGGCCGCGTCGATGACCTGCGAGCCGAGCCGCGGCCCCACGGGGATCACGATCTCCTCGAAGTCGAGCTTGCGCGTCCGCTCGGCCTCGGCCGCCATCTCCTCGTAGCGGGCGAGGCGGGCCTTCGACTTCGCCTGGCGGCCCTTCGAGTTGCTCCGCACCCAGTCGAGCTCGTCCGACAGACGCTTGGCGAGCTTGGCGTCCTTCTTGCCCTGCACCTCGAGGCGCGCACGCTTCTTCTCGAGGTACGTCGAGTAGTTGCCCTCGTACGGGTAGAGCCGTCCGCGGTCGACCTCGGCGATCCACTCGGCGACGTGGTCGAGGAAGTACCGGTCGTGGGTCACGGCGAGGACGGCGCCGGGGTACTGCTGCAGGTGCTGCTCGAGCCACAGCACGCTCTCGGCGTCGAGGTGGTTCGTCGGCTCGTCGAGCAGGAGCAGGTCGGGCTTCTGCAGCAGGAGCTTGCAGAGGGCGACGCGACGCTTCTCGCCACCGGAGAGGTGCGAGACGACCTCGTCCGCCGGCGGGCACTGGAGCGCCGCCATGGCCTGCTCGAGCTGCGAGTCGAGGTCCCACGCGTCGGCCGCGTCGATCTCTTCCTGCAGGGTGCCCATCTCGGCCAGGAGCGCGTCGAAGTCGGCGTCCGGCTCGGCCATCTGGGCGGAGATCTCGTTGAAGCGGTCGAGCTTGGCCTTGATCGGGCCGACGCCTTCCTGCACGTTCTCGAGGACCGTCTTGTCCTCGTCGAGCTCCGGCTCCTGCATGAGGATGCCGACCGTGAACCCCGGCGTGAGCTTGGCCTCGCCGTTCGACGGCTGGTCGAGGCCGGCCATGATCTTGAGGATCGTCGACTTGCCAGCGCCGTTCGGGCCGACGACGCCGATCTTGGCGCCGGGCAGGAACGACATCGTGACGTCGTCGAGGATCAGTTTCTCGCCGACCGACTTGCGGGCGCGGACCATTTGGTAGATGTACTCAGCCATGTCTCGTCCAGTCTACTGAGGGGTACGGAGGACAGCGGGGGCGGTGATCACCACCCCCGGCGTCATTGGATGCTCTCGGTCTTGCCGATCAGGCACTTGCCCGTGCTGAGCACGGGAGCCGTCTCGCTCACGAACGCCGCGCCGCGGAACTGACCGATGAGGCAGGTGGACCCGACGAGCACCGACACCTGGATCGAGTCGGCGGCGCGACCGATCGAGGTCGTGTCCGGCGTGATCTGCATCGCCTTCTTCGGGAACCCCGCGTTCACGAGGGAGTTCACGATCGCCGCGTCGTCGGGGTGCGCGTTCGACGTGGTGAGCGTGTGCGCGGCGTCGTCGAACCGACCCTTCGCCGCGGTGGCGGCGGCGTCCAGCGTCGCGGTCGGGACGGGGAC
The DNA here is from genome assembly GCF_003234805.2 of Curtobacterium sp. MCBD17_040. Taxonomy (GTDB): domain Bacteria; phylum Actinomycetota; class Actinomycetes; order Actinomycetales; family Microbacteriaceae; genus Curtobacterium. The sequence goes on along the minus strand of NZ_CP126273.1, from coordinate 791,615 downwards.
GTCCGTCGGGGTCGAGATCGCCGTGGCCGTCGTGCTCGCGGAGACGCTGCTGCTCGGCGGTGCGGACACCGTGTCGTGGTCACCGCCGCCCGTGCAGGCGCTCACGCCGATCCCGGCGAGCATCGTGATCGCCAGGACCATCGGGAGCCTGCCTCGCATGGACGCGTCCTTCCTGCGACGGCGGTCCCCCGGCGGCGCCGCACCAGTGTACGGGCAGGACCCGGGCGGGCCGGGAGACCACTGCCCGTCACGCCGTGGCGTCAACCGCGAGGGCCGAGGGGTCGTGACGGTCCGGGCCAGGGGCCGGTGCGGCGTCGTCGTCGGGCACGACGCCGTCGGGGCCCACGCCCGCGAACTCCGGTGCCACGAACATCCCCGGTGTCGAGGCGAGACCGTCGCCATCCGGGCCGCCGCCGTCCAGGTTCCCGTCCACGGACCCAGCGTCGTCGGCACCGCGCGTCGCCCCGAACGCGCCGGCTGCGACCTCCAGCGCGACGGCACCGGCCATCGCGCGTTCCTCGGCCGACGGCGCGTCACCCGGAGCCGCCATCTCGTCGGCCGTCTGCCGCGGCGTGCGGCGCCACTGACCGCGCCCGTAGGCCAGGTCGTGCCCGATCGCGTCGGCGTCGATCTCGACCGCGAGCCCCGACCGGTCCTGGCGCTCCCACGTCCGGACCCGCAACCGCCCCGCGACGAGCACCCGGTCCCCCTTGACGACGGAACCGGTGCAGTTCGACGCCAGGCTGCGGAACGCGGTGACCGTGAACCAGTTCGTGTCGCCGTTCACCCAGGCGGAGTTGGCGCGGTCCCACCGCCGCGACGGCGACGCCAGTCGGAAGCTCGTGATGGCCAGGCCGGTCCCCGTGACGAGGTGCCGTGGTTCGGTCGCGACGATGCCGCGGATGGTGATCGTGTCGTTCATGCCCCGATCGTCGGGCCTGGCCCAACGCGGCGAGGCGCTGTCGACCACACCGGTGGACAACCGCCTCGACGGGTCCCTTGGGGACGACGTCCGGTCAGTGGGCGCGGAACTCGGGCCGCTCGGCCAATGGCCCGAGCGCCGCGTGCACGGCACGCTTCGCCGACTCGAGCGTCGGGTACGACGCGTGTCGGTCCTCCCGGCCGTACAGCGCGACGCGGAACCCGGCTTCGGTGCGGTGGATGCTGCCCACCGCACCCGCCGGTCCGATCGCGACCCAGGTGTCCGTCGTGCGTGTGGTGACACGCTCGTCCGTCGTCGTCATCGTCGACCACCTCCTCGTGGTCCCGCGCCGTCCGACGACCGGATCGGTGTCCGGCTACGACGCCAGGATGTACTGAGCGTACGCCCGGCGCACCTTGTTCACCTTGGGCACCGCGACGGCCATGCAGTAGCCCTGACCCGGGTTCTTCGCGAAGAATTCCTGGTGGTACTCCTCGGCCCGGTAGAACTCCGTGAGCGGCTCGATCGTCGTGACGATGGTGCCGTCCCAGATGTCAGCCGCACGCTCGATCGCGCGCTCGAACAGGGCACGCTGCTCGTCGTCGGCCGGGAACATCGCCGACCGGTACTGGGTGCCGATGTCGGCGCCCTGACGGTTGAGCTGGCGCGGGTCGTGCAGCGTGAAGAAGACGTCGAGGATGACGTCGGCGGGGATCACGGTCTCGTCGAAGGTGACGGCGACCGCTTCGGCGTGCCCGGTCCGGCCGGTGCACACGAGCTCGTACGAGGGGTCGGCGACCGTCCCGCCGACGTAACCGGACACGACGTCCTGCACGCCCTGGAGCGTGCGGTACACCGCGTCGAGACACCAGAAACAACCACCTGCGAGCACGAACGTCGTCATGGGGGCAACCTACCTTCCGCGGCCGGGCGACTCCCGGCTGGGTGGTCAACGACGACGGGCCCCTCGCCATTCCCCGGCCCGCCCTCCACACGGGAGGCACGGCGCCCGTCGTCCACACCGGTCGCGGTCGCGCGCTGCGCTGTCGGCGGGTGCTCCTAGCGTCGTCGTCGAGCCGGGAACCGCCTGGCGGACGAGGAGGCGACATTGGAGACGACAGCAGCTCCCTGGCGGATCGGGACGCCACGGCCGGTCGCGCGTTCCCGTGGCGGCCTCCGCGTCCTCGACGTGCGTGAGGACCTGAGCCGGGTGACCCGCGCGAACGGCGAGATCGTCGGGTACGTGGACCGCGTCGAGGTCGCGGGCGCTCCGGCGTACCGAGCGCGCCGATACGTCCCCGCCGAGCGTCGCTTCGTGGCGCTCCCTACGGTGTGGGACCCGGACGACGCCGTCGACTGCCTGCGCTGGTGACACCGATCGGACCCTCCGCGGGGCGGTTCTCCGCAATGGCCTGTCGCACGCCGACGGCGCCGTGAGCCATGGATATGGTGCGCACATGCAATGGTGGAACAGCTTCATCGACTGGTCGGGTTCGGCCCATGGTTGGCGACTCATCTCGGGCGCGATCATCCCGTTCGTCGCGATCGTCGTCGCGGGCATCGTCGCGGCCCTCATCGGTCGCGGTGCCACCAAGCGCGTCGTGGCGATGCAGGAGCGCGAAGCGAAGAACGCCGCCGTCGCCGGCGTGATCTCCGCCGCCCGCAAGGCGGCGACCTGGGGTGCGCTGGGCCACGACGAGCGTTCCTACGCGGATCACCTGGCCGAGGACGCCGACATCCGGCTGCGGCTCCTGCCCGTGGTCGGTGCACCCGTGGCGGCGAACTGGGCGCAGCACGAGATCGCCGACATCAAGAAGCACTCGTCGACCTTCAGCTTCCAGGCCGAACAGTCGCTGTCCGAGTTCCGTGACCGGATGCTCGAGTGGCAGGCGCGGCCGTCCAGGGCACGCAAGCTGTTCCGCGCGGACCTGGAGCGCTGGAAGTTCGAGAGCCCGGATCCCGACGCCGACCTCGTCAAGCGCCAGCAGGAGTGGAACGCGGACCAGACCGACGCGGTACGGGCGGGATCCGGTGCCGAGCGCGGTGCCACGACGACGCCCCTCCGCGCCGGGCGCTCGGACGCGACGGGCACGACCGCGACGGGCACGACCGCGGCGGGCACGACCGCGGCGGGCGGGACCGCCGACGGCGCCGCCGGTGGGGTGACGGTCGGTTCGGGGACCGCTCCGCGTCCAGCGCCGATCGCACCGGTGCTCCCCCGTGTGGATCGCAGCCCCCTGCCCGATCGCGCCGCATCGGCAGCTCGCGGCACACTGACCGACCGCAGTGCTTCGGCAGACAGCAGCGCCCCGGCGGACCGCGCCCCTTCGGCACGGCCGGTCGGGACGCCGGACCGCGAGGCGGGAGCCGATGGGTCGGCAGTGGTGGCGCCGTCCGGCACGGCAGTGTCCGGTACCGGCGGGACCGAGGCGGACCGGCAGACGGCCGTGATGCCGGCAGTGGCCCTCGCACGACCGTCGACGTCGGAGCGTCCGGCGACCCAGTCCCCGACCGCGGCCCCGGCCCCGGCCCCGGCCCCGGCCCCGGCCCAGGCCCCGGCCCAGGCCCAGGTCGCCCCGGTGAGCGCGGATGAGTCCGGCGAGCAGGGCCGACCGGCGGGCGAGCTGACGGACCCGAAGGTCGACGCAGCCGGGCCCGCGACCACGAACACGACGTCGATCCCGACCCGCATCGCCGACGCGCCGGTCGAGCCGGCCGATCCCGACGAAACAGACGAGGCGCCGTACGGTTCGCCGGTCAGTGCAGCGGAACTCCGGCGCCGGGCCGACCAGGACGACGACTGATCGAGCGCGCGCTCAGACGGACCACATGGACGGCCGCTCCCTCGACGGGGGCGGCCGTTCGTCGTCGCGCGCCCCCGGCAGGATTCGAACCCGCGACAGGATGGGTAGAAACCATCTGCTCTTCCACTGAGCTACGGAGGCCTGCGAGCGATTGTACGGCGTGGCCGTGGACGGCGACGGGTCGCGTGCCGGGACGGCGGGGACGCGTCAGGGCAGCGCGCGGGCGAGCGCCGTCAGCAGCTGGTCCGGTCGTGGGACCCCTGCGGCACGGAACACCTCGTCACCGTCCGCCGCACTGATGACGATGGTCGGCGTGGAGCGGATGCCGAGCGCCTCGACCCGGTCCGGGTGCGCCGCGACGTCGAGCTCCCGCACCTCGAGCGCGGGGACGAGCCGCTGTGCCTCGCCGACGACCCGTCGTGCCGCGGCGCAGGGGGCGCAGAACGCGGACGTGTACAGGTCGAGGTGCATGCGGGGCGGAACGCACGCTGGCCGACCTCCATTCCCGGAGGCCGGCCGATGCGGGTCAGGGGCGGTCGAACTCGCCGGTGCGGTCGCCCCGGTTCTCGAGTGCGTCGACGGGGTCCGAGTGCTCGGCGTCCCAGCGGTAGTCGACGTGCACCTGGTCGACGACCTGCTTGGCGTTCTCGGCCTTGTAGGTGAACGCGGTCTCGAGTCCGTCGACGATCGCGAACGCCGTCACCTCGTCGTCCCACGTGTCGCTCGTCGCGGTGCGGGTGTCCGTCGTGCCGTTGAAGGGGCCGTCGTGGTAGATGGCGGTGTATTCGTCGCCCTCGTGGATGGTGATGTCGCTCATTCGTCCCTTCTACCAGTCGGGGGCATCGAGCGGCCCGCGCATCGGGCACCACGAGGACGGTCGGGAGGGCAGCCCTTGTCGGATACATAGCTCGGCTATAGAATTGTCGGCATGGACGATCGCGAGGCCACCATCGAGGCGCTCCTCGTGTCCGTGAATCGACTGATCCGTCGCGCTGCCCGCGCCAGCGGCAACACGACCTCGTCGGCCGTGTGGCGGACCCTCGGCATCCTCGACAGCGACGGCACGATGCGCCTCGGCGAGCTCGCCGCGGTCAGCCGGGTCAGCCAGCCGACGATGACCAAGCTCGTCGCGGGCATGGTCACGGACGGCCTCGCGAGCCGGACCACCGACCCGGAGGACTCCCGGGCCGGCCTCATCACGATCACCGACGCCGGCCACCAGGCCATCCGGGACTGGCGCGCCACCCTCGCGCGCGAGGTCGGTCCGCTCTTCGCGGACCTCGACCCCGACGAGTGGGACACCCTGCACCGAGCAGCGACCCTCGTCACGGCGAGGGTCAGGACGGAGACACCCGCGTGACGGACCACGCAGCACCGACCGGCACCGGCCACGGCCCCACCGGCCACGGCAGCAGCAGCAGCAGCAGCAGCAGCATCCTCAAGCAGTCCTCGGCGGTCTGGGCGATCGCCTTCGCCTGCGTCGTGGCGTTCATGGGCATCGGGCTCGTGGACCCGATCCTCCCGGCGATCGCGCAGTCCCTCAAGGCCACGCCGACGCAGACCGAGCTCCTGTTCACGAGTTACCTCGCAGTGACGGGCGTCGCGATGTTCTTCACGAGCTGGGTCTCGAGCCGGATCGGCGCGAAGAAGACGCTCATGATCGGGCTCGCGCTCATCGTGCTGTTCTCGGTGCTCGCCGCCACGTCCGGCAGCGTCTGGCACATCATCGACTTCCGCGCCGGGTGGGGGCTCGGCAACGCGCTCTTCATCTCGACCGCGCTCGCCACGATCGTCGGTGCGGCGTCGGGTGGGACGGCCTCGGCGATCATCCTGTACGAGGCGGCGCTCGGGCTCGGCATCGCGATCGGTCCGCTGGTCGGCGGGCTCCTCGGGTCGATCAGCTGGCGCGGGCCGTTCTTCGGCGTGACGACGCTCATGGCGATCGCGTTCGTGGCGATCCTCGTGTTCCTCCGGGGCAACGGAGTGGAGAAGCCGTCGCCCACCCCGCTGTCCGCGCCGTTCCGCGCGCTCGGCCGTCCGGCGTTGGCCGCCCTCGCCGCGACCGCGCTGTTCTACAACATCGGCTTCTTCGTGCTCCTCGCTTACACGCCGTACCCGCTCGGCTTCGACGCGCTCGGCATCGGCTTCACCTTCTTCGGTTGGGGTGTCGGCCTCGCGGTCACCTCGGTGTGGGTCGCGCCGATGCTGACGGCCCGGCTCCGGCGCACGTCGGTGCTCCGGCTCGCGCTGCCGCTGCTGGCGCTCGACCTGTTCGCGGCGGCGGTCGTGGTGCACAGCCAGGTCGGCCTGGTGATCTGCGTGGTGATCGGCGGTCTCGTGCTCGGCGTGCTCAACACCGTCCTCACCGAGAGCGTCATGGAGGCCACGGACCTGCCCCGTGCCGTTGCGTCGAGCGCCTACTCGGCCGTCCGGTTCATCGGCGGCGCGGTGGCTCCGCCGGTCGCGACGCTGCTCGCGGACGCGATCGCCCCGAGTGCCGCGTACGTCTTCGCCGGCGCGTCCGTCACGGTCGCCTTCGTCGTGACACTCGTCGCGGCGCGCGCACTCCGCCGCGTCGACGACGGACCCGAGCCCCAGCGCATCGAGGCGGAGGCCGTCAGCGCCGGCGAGGTGAGCTGACCACCGGACGTCCGCCGCGCCTCCCGACCGCACGCGGCCCGGCCGGGAGGCCCGACCCCACCCCCAGGACCGTCACCGGACCGGCATAGGATCGAGCACATGTCCACGTCACACGACCGCCTCGTCTGGATCGACTGCGAGATGACGGGGCTCGACCTCGACGCCGACGAACTCGTCGAGGTCGCGGTCGTCGTCACGGACTTCGACCTCGAGCCGGTCCACCCGGGCTTCGACATCGTCATCAAGCCGAACCAGTCGGCACTCGACAACATGAACGACTTCGTGCGGAACATGCACACGACCTCGGGCCTCATCGACGAGATCCCGAACGGCGTGAGCCTGGCCGACGCGGAGTACCAGGTGCTCGAGTACATCCTGCGGCACGTCCCCGCCGAAGGCTCGGCACCGCTGGCGGGCAACACGATCGGCACCGACCGGTCGTTCCTCGCGCGGTACATGCCCCGGGTCGACAACCACCTGCACTACCGCAGCGTCGACGTGTCGAGCATCAAGGAACTCTGCCGCCGCTGGTTCCCGCGCGTGTACTTCAACGCACCGGAGAAGCACGGCGGCCACCGCGCCCTCGCCGACATCCTCGAGTCGATCCGGGAGCTCGAGTACTACCGGCGCGCGGGGTTCGTCGCCGAGCCGGGGCCGGCCACCGAGGACGTGCGCGGGATCGCGGAGCAGGTCGTCGACAAGTGGGAGTCCCGGCTGGCCGCACCGCAGGCCTGACCGGCAGCGCGGCGCCGGACTGTCCGCTCGACGCGGACGCCCCGGACTGGGGTCACCAAACCCCGAGCCGGGCCGCCTCGAACACATAGCGTGTCCAGCACCATGCGCAGCGCGACCACCACCACGGCCTCCCGCATCATCAGCGTCGGGGGCGTCCGCGGGGACCTCGTCGTCCCGAACGACGACCTCGTCGGTTCCATCGACTCGTCCGACGAGTGGATCCGCCGCCGCACGGGGATCGTCACGCGTCGGCACGCGCGCAAGGAGGTCCTGGTCGAGGACCTCGCCGAGCAGGCCGGGCGCAGTGCGATCGAGGCCGCCGGGATCGACCCCGAGCAGGTCGACGTCGTCATCGTCGCGAGCATCTCGTGGATGCAGACCACGCCCGCGATGGCGCCCCTCGTGGCGCATCGGCTCGGCACCGGACCCGGCACCGCCGCGTTCGACGCCAACGCCGCCTGTGCGGGCTACTGCTACGGGATCGGCCAAGCGGATGCGATGATCCGCTCGGGGCTCGCCCGGCACGTCCTGGTGATCGGTGCCGAGAAGATCTCCGACTTCATCGAACCGACCGACCGCACGATGTCGTTCATCATGGGTGACGGCTCGGGTGCCGCACTCGTCGGACCGAGCGACACCCCCGGCATCGGCCCGACCGTGTGGGGGTCGGACGGCCGCCTCAACGGCGCGATCGGGCTGACGCACTCGTGGCTCGACTTCAAGTACGCCGCCGACGACGAGCGCGTGCCGTGGCCGACCGCGCGCCAGGACGGGCCGAGCGTGTACCGGTGGACGCAGACGGCGCTGCCGGAGCTCGCGCTCAAGGCGATCGCGGACGCGGGCCTGACCCCGAAGGACATCGAGGTCTTCGTGCCACACCAGGCGAACCTCCGGATCGTCGAGGGACTGCACGACCGGCTCGGACTCGCCGACGACGTCATCGTCGCGCGCGATATCGTCGACACGGGCAACACGTCGTCCGCGTCGGTGCCGCTCGCGACCGAGCGGCTGCTGCGCGAGGGACTCGCGCAGCCGGGCCAGATCGCCCTGCAGTTCGGGTTCGGCGCCGGGCTGGCGTACGCCGCGCAGGTCGTGCGGCTGCCCGAGCACGTGGGCGTCGCCGGACCCGGCGCGCCCGTCCCGGTCGCGGAACCGGTCGCCGTGTGAGTCCCTGGACGTCGGCGGGCGCCGCGCCCGCCGAACCGAGGAGCACCGTGACCGCCGACCAGCCCACCGTCGTCGTGACCCGCCCCGCACCGGGCGTCGTCCTGGCGACGCTGTCCCGCCCGGAGCGGCTCAACGCGATCACGGTCGGGATGTTCGCCGAGCTCGAGGAGCTCGCCGCATCGCTCGCCCGCGACGAGCACGTCCGCGTGCTCGTGCTCACGGGCGCCGGCCGGGGGTTCTCGTCCGGCTACGACCTCGACGAGGCGAAGGAGCTCCCGCAGCTCACCGCCATGGGGATGCTCGCCCGCCAGGAGGCCGCGGCACGCGCGCTCGTCGGCCTCCGGTCCCTGCCGATCCCCGTCGTCGCGGCGGTGAACGGTCCGGCCGCCGGTGGCGGGTTCTCGCTGGCCCTCGCGGCGGACATCCGACTCGCCTCCCCCACGGCCACCTTCGTCGCGTCGTTCGTCCGGATCGGCCTGTCCGCCGGTGATCTCGGGTTGTCCTGGCTCCTCCCACGCGTGATCGGGTCGGGCCGCGCCGCGGAGATCACGTTGACCGGTCGCGCGGTCGACGCCGCCGAGGCGGAGCGGATCGGACTCGTGTCCCGCGTCGTCCCGGCGGAGTCCCTGCTCGAGGAGGCGCTGGCCACCGCGGCCGCGATCGTGGGGAACTCGCCGTCGGGCGTCCGGTTCTCGAAGCGAGCGCTGCAGCACAACCTCGAGATCGGGTCGTACGCCGCGGCGGTCGAGTACGAGAGCCGAGGACAGGCGCTGCTGTCCCGGACGGCGGACATGGCCGAGGCGCTCGACGCCTTCCTGAACCGACGCCCGCCGGAGTTCACCGGGCAGTGACCGCCCCTACCGCTGCTCGGCCCCGGCGCCCTCCGCCTGCTGCGCCTTCGTCGCAGCCGCAGCGGCCTTGCCCCGAGCGCGGATCGCGGCCCAGTCGTCCGCGGTGAGGTGGGTGAGGTCCGAGAACGTCGACGGTCCGGCGAGCCGCTGCCCGCCGTCCATCGCGATCGTCTCGCCGGTCAGGTAGTCACACGCGTCGGACAGCAGGAACATGACGAGGTTCGCGACCTCATCGGGGCGCCCGAACCGGCCCGCGGGGACGCCGCGCACGTCGGTGGCCCCGATGACCGAGCTGTCCCCGGGGTCGAGGACGTCCCAGGCGAACTCCGTCGGCACCGGACCGGGCGCGACGGCGTTCAACCGGATCCCGTAGTGCGCCCACTCGACGGCGAGCGACATCGTCATCGCGTTCACGGCGGCCTTCGACATCGCCGACGGCACGACGTAGGCCGAACCGGTCTCGACCCACGTGGTCAGGAGGGACACGACGGCGCCGGGGAGGCCCTCGCGGATCCATCGGCGACCGACGGCGTGCGTGACGTGGAACGAGCCGTTGATCACCGTCGAGGTCACCGCGGCGAACGCGCGTGCGGACAGCGACTCGGTCGGGGCGATGAAGTTCGCGGCGGCGCCGTTGACGAGCCCGGTGAGGGGACGACCCCCGGCGTGCATCCGGTCGACCGCGGCGTCGACGGCCTCGGCGTCACGCACGTCGACCGAGTCGACGACGATCCGCGACGGGTCACCGAGCATCGCGATCTCGCTCGCGGCGGCGTCGAGCACGGCACGGCGGCGGCCCCAGAGCACGACCTCGGCCCCGTGGGCGACGAGGGCGCCGGCGATCGCCTTGCCCAGGCCGGACCCGCCGCCGGTCACGAGGATCCGATCGCCCTCGAGGAGGGTCGGCGAGTAGGGATCGCGCCGCTCACCGTCCGCTGGTCCACGTGCCAAGGTCCACCACCGTTCCGGTCCACCTGGCAGCCGGTGTCGTTCGGGTCGACACCGTGTCACTGCCGTTCAGCACGCTACCAGGAGGGCGGTCCCCGCCCGTCCGGTCACGGGCCGGTGACGACCACCTTGCCGAGGGCGTCGCGGGACTCGATGAGGCGCATCGCCTCGGCGGCCTCGACGAACGGGAACACACGCCCGACGACGGGGTGGATCCGTCCCGCCGCCATGAGGTCCTGCACGGCGTCGCGGACCATGCGCAGCGTGCCGGGGTACTCGGCGTCCATGGTGTCCATCGAGATCCCCGTGACGGACAGGTTCCGCAGGAGCAGCCGGTTCACCCGGACCTCGGGGATCGAACCGCCGGCGAACCCGATGACGACGAGCATCCCACCCGTGCGGAGCGCCCGCAGCGAGTCGGTGAAGCGGTCGCCGCCGACGGGGTCGAGCACGGCGTCGACCCCGTGGCCGTCGGTCAGGCGCAGGACGTCGTCCTTCCAGGGGCCGTCCGACCGGATGACCTCGTGGGCACCCGCCCGGCGCGCGAGCTCCGCCTTGTCGTCCGACGAGACGACCGCGATCGCGCGGACGCCGAAGGCGTCGGCGAGGTCGAGCAGGGCTGTCCCGACGCCGCCGGCCGCACCGTGGACGAGCACCGTGCCTCCCGGACGGACGCCCGACCGGTGCAGCGCGAACCAGGCGGTCGAGTAGTTGAGGTACACCGCCGCCCCCTGAACGAACGACATGTCGTCGGGGAGTTTCGCCGTGTAGTCCGGCGCGACGACCGCCCGCTCGGCCATGCCGCCCCAGAACACGATGCTGCCGACGCGGTCGCCCACCGCGAAGCCACTCGCCGGGTCCGCCTCGACCACGACACCCGCGATCTCGCTGCCGAGCACGTAGGGGGTGGGCGTGCCGTACTGGTAGCGGCCCCGGCTCTGCAGGACGTCGATGACGCTCAGGCCCACCGCACGGACCTCGACGACGACCCGGACGCCGCCCGCACGGTGGTGGTGGTGTCCGGGTTCCGGGACGTCTCGGACGACCGCCGCGTCGGGACCGTCCAGCCGCTCGATGACGATCGCCTGCACCCGTCGAGCCTAGCCGCGGCTCCGAACACGGCGGACCGCTCGTTGGAGGATCACCACCGTCCGGTCGCCGAACCGTGGTGGGACCTCCACCGATTCGACCCCCGGACCCGCTGCGAGGATGGACCGCATGACCAGCACCCGCGTCGCCGTCACCGGCCTCGGCGCCGTCTCCCCCGTCGGCGCCGACGCCCCGAGCACCTGGGCGGCGTTCCTCGCCGGTCGCTCCGGTGTCGCCCTGATCGAGGACGACTGGGCGGCGGAGCTGTCGGTCCGCATCGGTGCGCGCGTCGACGCGGACCTCGGCGCGCACCTGACGGTGCGCGAGACGAAGCGCATGGACCGCGCGGAGCAGATCGCCATGGTCGCCGGCCGGGAGGCGTGGGCCCACGCCGGGTACGACGGCCCCCTCACCGACGACGACCGGGACCGCGCCGCCGTGGTCGTGGGCACCGCGATCGGCGGCCTGCACTCGACCATCGAGCAGCAGCACGCGCTCGAGCGGTCGGGATCCCGGAAGGTGCTCCCCCACACCGTCACGATGATGATGGCGAACGGCGCGGCGGCCTGGCTCTCGATGGCGATCGGCGCCCGCGGCGGAGCCAGTGCGCCCGTGTCCGCGTGCGCGTCCAGCACCGAGGCCCTCGGGCAGGCGCGGATGCTCATCGCGTCCGGCGCGGCCGACGTCGTGCTCGCCGGCGGCACCGAGGCCTGCGTCGAAGGCCTCACGCTCGCGGCGCTCGCCCAGACCCGCGCGTTGTCGCGGCGGCAGGACGACCCGAGCCGTGCCTCCCGGCCGTTCGCGGCCGACCGCGACGGCTTCGTGCTCGGCGAGGGGGCGGCGATGCTCGTGCTCGAGTCCGAGGACCACGCCCGCGCACGCGGCGCCCGGGTGCTCGCGTGGCTCGACGGGTCGGCCGTGACGAGCGACGCCCACGACATCGTCCAGGCCGACCCGGACAACCAAGCCCGCACCATGACGCTCGCCCTGCGGGTGGCGGGTGTCCCCGGGTCCGAGATCGGGTTCGTGCACGCCCACGCGACCTCGACGCCGCTCGGGGACCTCAACGAGTCACGCGCGATCCTGTCGTCCGTCGGGGCGCACCCCGTCGTGACGTCGACGAAGTCCATGACGGGGCACCTGCTCGGGGCGTCCGGCGCGCTCGGGGCGGTGGCCGTGGTCGAGGCCCTGCGGACCGGGACGGTCCCGCCGACGACGAACGTCGACGCCGTGGACCCCGAGGTCGAGGTCGACGTGGCGACGACACCGCGGACGGTCGACACCGGGGTCGCCCTGCTCAACTCGTTCGGCTTCGGCGGCCACAACGCGTCGCTCGTGTTCGCGCGGGCGTAGGGCGGGCCTCCCGCGGAGCTACCGCGCCACGTCGTCGCCGAGCCCGAACACGCGCCGTGCGTTCCCGCTCGTGAACGCCTCGCGGTCGGCGTCCGAGTCGAACTCGGCGAGGAACCGCTCGACGTCCGCGCGCGTCGGCCGCTGGAACGGGTAGTCGGTCGAGAACACGAGGCGGTCGACCGACGTGACGGTCAGGGCGTGCCGGAGGAGCGCGGGGTTGAACATGCCCGACGTCGTCACGACCACGTTCGACCGCAGGTACTCGACCACCGGGCGGTCGAGCCCAGCGGTGCGCGCGAGGCTCTGGATGCGGTCGACCCAGAACAGCAGGAGTTCGCCCCAGTGCCCCAGGACGATCTGGAGGTCCGGGTGCCGGTCGAACGTGCCCCGGGCGATCAGACGGAGCGCCGCCACCGCGGCCTCGAGGTGCCAGCCCCACCCGAAGGTCGACAGCGCGAGGTCGGTCATCGGGTCGAAGCCGGAGTAGGAGGCCTCGCGCACGGCCCGCGGTGGGATCTGCGGGTGGATGAACACCGGGAGGCCCCGGGCGGCCGCCACGGCGAACAGGTCGTCGTACCGTGGGTCGTCGAGGGGGACGTCGCCCGTGCGGCCGTAGACCATGGCCCCGACGAAGCCGAGGTCGGCAGCACGCTCGAGTTCGGCGACGACCGCGCTCGGCTCCGCCATCGGCAACGTCGCCATCGCACGGAAGCGCTCGGGACGGCGCGCGACCGCGGCGGCCGCGGCGTCGTTGAGGTCGCGGCTCGTCGCCACCGCGTCGGCGGGGTCGAGTGGTCCGGTCGCGGGCGGGGCCACGGACAGGACCTGCAGGTCGACCCCCTGCTCGTCCATGACGGCGAGGCGCGCGGCGTCGAGGTCCTCGAGCAGGGCGAGGGTGTCCCCGTGCTCGTTGAGGACGAGGCTGTCGTCCCGACGGTCCCCGGGGAGCCGTTCGAGGGCCTGGCGGAGGTCGGGGGTCGTCCAGTGTTCTTCGATGGCGATGACGGTCACGCTCCGGAGCCTGCCACGTGGGCGCGCGGCGGGTTCGTCGCGCGCCCCTAGCCCGCGGGGACGCCGATGCGGTCCGCCTCGAGCGACCGCCGGAGCGCGGCGAGCGCCGCGCCCGTCGCGGCGACCTGGTCGTCGTCGAGCACCGGTGCGAGGAGGGACTCGAGCAGCGCGTCGAAGGTGCGCTCCGCCTCGGCGACCAGCTCCGCCCCGCGCCCGGTGAGCCGGAGGAGCGAGGACCGGCCGTCCACCGGGTTGGGGACGCGCGTGACCCAGCCCCGGCCCTCCAGGCGGTCGACCCCCTTGCTGATCGCGCCGATCCCCGCGGCGACGGTGCGGGCGACGTCACCGACCCGTGCATCGGGGTGCGCCCGGAGGTACCGGAGCATCTCGAACTGGGACGCGACGATGCCGTGCTCGGTGCGGAGCCGGTCGGTGAGGGCGTTGTAGACGCGGGTCTCGCACCGCACCAGGTCGTCGAAGAGCGCCGCGCGGCGGGCGGTTGCCGAAGTACTTGCCATGGCATACAGTCTACGATGCATGCCACGGCATGCAGTTTCCGAACGAGGAGGACGACATGACGAGAGCAGCACGACGGGACCTGGACACGGCACTGCGGGCGACGGCGCACGAGGACGAACCGGGATCGATCGAGGAGATGCGCGCCGACTTCGCGGCGCTGATGGCCCGGTTCCCGGTCCCCGGCGGCGTCCGGCGCAGCGCGGTCGAACTCGGCGGCCGCCCGGCGGTCCTCGTCGAACCCGAGGGTGAGGCCGGTCCGGGGACGATCCTGTACTTCCACGGCGGCTCCTGGCTGCTCGGCTCCCCCGACACGGCGATGGCCCTGACCACGGAGCTCGTCCTGCGGACCGGGGCCCGAGCCGTCTCGCTCGACTACCGGCTCGCGCCCGAGCACCCGTTCCCCGCCGCGATCGAGGACGGTGTCGCGGCCTTCCGCGACCTCGTCGACCAGGGCGAGGACCCCGCGACCATCGCCTTCGCGGGCGACTCCGCGGGCGGCGGCCTGAGCGTCACGACGAGCATCGCGGCCCGGGACGCCGGCTTGCCGACGCCCGCCGCGATCGTCGCGTTCTCGCCCGGACTCGACCACACCCGCACGGGTGCGTCGATGACCACGAAGGACGGCGTCGACCCGTTCCTCACCGCGGCCGGCATGCGCCGGACCGGCGCGCTCTACCTGGCGGGCCATGACCCGTACCAGCCGTTGCTCGCCCCGGCGGTGGTCGGCGACCTGACGGGCCTGCCGCCGATGCTCCTGCAGGTCGGGACGAACGAGGTGCTCCTCGACGACGCCGTCCGCCTGGCCACCCGGGCCGTGGAGGCCGAGGTCGACGTGGTCCTCGACGTCACCGCCGACGTGCCGCACGTGTTCCAGACGTTCGTCGGGACGCTCGACGAGTCGGACCGGGCGCTCGACCGAGCCGCGCTCTTCCTGACGCAGCACCTCGCGCGGGGCTGACCGGCGGTCAGCGGCGGGGCACGACGACCGCGCGTGGTGCCCCCGCGCGTGCGGATCGGACCTCGCGTGGTGTCGGTGGTCGGGGCCACGATGGAGGCGATGACCGGCACCACGACGACCGCCCCGCGGCAGCTCCTCGACGTCCGACGCATCTACGCCGAGCCGGCCGCGCTCGCGATGCCGCGCGGGGCCGAGATCGTCGCCGAGTGGCCGGGCGCCGAGGTCGTCGAGGTCCCGTCGCACTGGCAGATCCCGGAGGTCCACGGCGACGAGACCAACGTGCGCCGGTGGGTCCGGATCAAGACCGAGGCCCTCGTGCTCGGCGTCAAGAAGTCCCTGGTCACCCGACCGAACGGGCGCAGCGCCGACTTCATCGCCCCGTCGACGGCGAACGGGTGCGCGATGGCGTGCGCGTACTGCTACGTCCCGCGGCGCAAGGGGTACAGCAACCCGATCACCACCTTCGTGAACATCGAGCAGATCCAACGGCACATCGCCCGCCATGTCGCCAAGCAGGGGCCGAAGGTCGAGCCGAACCAGTGCGACCCGGAGGCCTGGGTCTACGACATCGGCGAGAACTCGGACTGCTCGGCCGACGCCCTGGTGAGCGCGAACGTCCACGACCTCGTCGACCTGTTCCGCATGATGCCGACCGCCAAGGCGTCGTTCGCCACGAAGTACGTCAACCGCGACCTGTTGGACTGGGACCCGATGGGACGCACGCGGGTCCGGTTCTCGCTCATGCCGGCCGAGCTGGCCAAGCTCACGGACATCCGGACGTCACCCATGGCCGAGCGCATCGCGGCGATCGACGACTTCGTCGACGCCGGGTACGAGGTCCACCTCAACTTCTCGCCGGTGATCCTCACACCGACGTGGGAGCAGGACTGGCAGGCGCTGTTCGAGCACCTCGACGACGTCCTGTCCCCGCGGACGAAGGCGCAGCTGGCGTGCGAGGTCATCATGCTCACCCACAACGAGGGTCTGCACGGGGTGAACCTCGGTTGGCACCCCAAGGCCGAGGACGTCCTGTGGCGCCCCGAACTGCAGGAGACGAAGGTGTCCGAGAACGGCGCCGTGAACGTGCGGTACCGGCGGGAGCTGAAGCGGGCCGCGGTGGACCGGTTCACGACGCTGCTCGCCGCGACCATGCCGTACTGCCGCGTCCGCTACGCGTTCTGACGGACCCGGCCCCGCACCTCCCGTCCGTCCGTCCGTCGTCGGTTCGCGACGAACGCTGCGTCAGTCGGCGACGAAGGCCGCGTCCGTCGCGCCGAGCACCCGGAGCACGTTGCCGCCCGCCAGCGCGCGGAGGTCGTCGTCCGACCAGCCGCGCCGCCGGAGCTCGTCGGCGAGCACCGGGTACCGCGAGACGTCGCGGAGGTCCGGGGGCAGGACGGGCGTGCCGTCGTAGTCACCCCCGAGCCCGACGTGCTCGATGCCCGCGACCTGGCGTGCGTGGTCGACGTGGTCCGCGACGTCGGCCACGGTGACGATCGGGCCGTCGGCCGGGCGGCTCGCCGGGTCCGCGGCCTCCCACGCGGCCCAGGCCGCGGAGACGAACGCCGGCACGAACGTGATCATGACGACTCCGCCGTTGTCGGTGAGTCGGGCGAGCACGTCGTCCGGGACGTTCCGCGGGTGGTCGTTCACCGCGGTCGTCGACGAGTGGCTGAACAGCACCGGGGCGGTGGCGACGTCGAGCGTGTCGCGCATGGTGTCGGGGCTCGTGTGCGAGAGGTCGACGAGCATGCCGATCCGTTCCATCTCGGCGACGACCTCGCGCCCGCGGTCGGTCAGGCCGCCGTGCGCGCGCTCCCCCGTCGCGGAGTCCGCCCAGGCCGTGTCCGCGGTGTGCGTCAGCGTCATGTACCGGACGCCGAGCCGCGCGAACGTCCGGAGCACGGCGAGGTCGTCGCCGATCGCGTGCCCGCCCTCGGCTCCGAGCAGGCTCGCGATGCGTCCGGCCGAGACGGCCGCGCGGACGTCGTCGGCCGTGCGCGCGAGCCGGAGGTCGTCCGGGTAGCGGGCGACGAGGCGGTGGACCAGGTCGATCTGCTGGAGCGTCGTGCGGACGGGGTCCGGCTCGTCGACGTCGACGTACACGGACCAGAACTGGCCGACGACACCGCCCGCACGGAGCTTCGGCAGGTCGGTGTGGAGCGTGAGCGCGGTCCCGTCGACGCCCTCGACGGACGAGCCGCGCCGCATCCGGCACTCCCACGGCAGGTCGTTGTGGCCGTCGATCACGGGGAACGGCAGGGTCGCGAACGGGTCCGTCATGCTGCCGACGGTACTGGAGGCACGACGGCCCTCCGCGAGATCGCGGTCGTCGCCGTTCTGGTGCCCTCCAGAACGGCAGTGACCGCGACCTCGCGGAGCGGTGAGCGGGCCCGCTCAGGCGGAGACGGCCGCGACCGTGTCGAGGGCCCGATCGGCGACGCGGTTCGCGATGATCCGGATCTCGCCGATCGCCGTCGTCTCCCACAGTGCCCCGCGCAGCGCGTGCCCGATCGCCAGGAGCCGTCCGTCCACGTCGCCGTGGTCATCGCGGACCGCGCCGGACCAGTCGGCGTCGAGTCCGAGTCCGAGGGGCTCGGGCCGGATCCTCCCGCGCTCGAGCAGCGCATCGACGACGGGACTCCAGCCGGGTGTCGTCACGGCGGTGGGGCCGGTGCAGAACACGACGGCGTCGAACCCGGAGGGGTCGGCGTCGGCCACGAACCGGAGGACGCCGCCGTCGATGAGCCCCTGGAGCTCGGCGTGGACCGACGGCGCCATGCGGTGCCGGTGGACGTCCCACCGGCGCGCGAGGTGCTCGACGAACCGGCGGCGGTCGGCCTCGTCCATCCCCGTCCAGTGCTCCATGAGCCGAGGGCGCATGCCGTCGATCACCGCCTGCCACGGCGTGCCGGCGTCGACGGCGGCACGGAGCTGTACGCCGAGCTCGTGGGCGAGTCCGCCGAGCGTCGACACGGTCGGGTCGAGGCCCGGCCCGGGCGCTACCGGAGCCGACAGGTGCTCCGCCGGGAGCAGGAGGTGGCGACTCGTCGCGGTCATGGTGATCCCGGCCTCCCGGCGGGCGAGCGACGTCGCGACGTCCACCATCGTCAGGCCCGTCCCGACGAGCAGGACCCTCGAGCCGTCGGGCACACGGTCGAGCGCACCGGACGCCCACGGGTCGTCGATCTGGACCGCCGCTCCCGTCGGCCAGGTGGCAGGCGGCGGGTTCCCGAGCGCGAGGACGGCGACGTCGGCGTCGATCGTCGAGCCGTCCGCGAGAGCCACGTGCGCGCCGTCGTCGTCGGTCGTGCAGCCCACCGCCTCGCCCTGCACGACGTGCACCGGGTGGTCGGCGACGAGGTGCTCCGCGACATCGACGAGGTAGTCACCGAACAGCCGGCGCTCGACGTAGTCCCCCGGCGCGACGTCGTACCCGTGGTCGGCGCACCACCGGACGAAGTGCGCAGCGTCACCCGCGGAGACGCTCATCTTGCCCGCAGGGCTGTTGAGCCGGTGGTGCGCCTCGGCGTGCCCGTAGGCCAGCCCGCGACCGATCGGCGTCTCACGCGCGACGATCGTCACATCCGGTGCGGGCAGGTCCCGCGCGGCGGCGCGCTCGCGGAGCGCGACCGCGACGTACACGGCGCTCGCCCCGCCTCCGATGACGACGACGGACGTCCCTGTTCCGCTCACGAGTGCGCTCCTGTCCGGCACGCGCTGTCCGTCGGCGTGCTCAGCTCGACGCTAGCCGGTGCACCACGAGAGCCGGGTGGATGGACGCGGAGGGCGATCGTGGAGGCACAGGGCCCCCGCCGTCACACGGCTGCCGCGCGCGCCCCCACCCGGTAGGACGCGCCACGGTGCTCGTCCGGCAACCGGTCGCCCCGGCCGAACAGCTTGTCGCGCAACGACCCCGCTCCGGATGCCTCCGGATAGGCCCCGCGGGCCCGGAGCTCGGGCACGACGAACTCGACGACGTCCTCCCAGGTCCCGGGGGTCACCGCGTAGGCGAGGTTGAAGCCGTCGACGTCGGTCTCCCGCACGATCTCCTGGAGGCGGTCCGCGATCGTCGCGCCGCTGCCCACCTCGACGGGGCCGAGCCCGCCGATCGCGGTCCGTCGCGCGATGTCCCGGACGGTCCACGTCGAACCGTCCTCGCCGGTCGCGGCCGAGAGGTTCGCGGCCGCGGACTGGATCGCGTTCGACTCGATGTTGCCGAGCGGCTCGTCGAGGTCGTACTGCGCCAGGTCGACGCCCATCCACCCGGAGTTGAGCACGAGGGCGCCGACCTCGGACGCGTAGGACAGGTAGTCCGCGTACTTCGCCCGTGCGAGGTCGTCCGTGGCGTCGGTGATCACGGTCAGCAGGGTGTAGACGCGAGCGGCGTACCGGTCGCGACCCGCCGCCTCCAGCGCGTCCCGGATCTTGCCCACGGTGGCCGCGAGCTGCGTGATCGTCGGCGCGCCGACGAAGATCGCCTCGGCGTGCTCGGCCGCGAACCGGATCCCCCTGGGGGACGCACCGGCCTGGTAGATCACGGGCGATCGCTGCACCGACGGTTCGGACAGGTGGATGCCCGGCACGTCGAAGTGCCGGCCGTGGTGCTCGATCGGGTGCACCTTCGCGGGGTCGGTGAAGACGCCGGTCTCGGCGTCGGCAACCACCGCGTCGTCCTCCCAGGAGCCCTCCCACAGCTTGTAGAGGACCTCGAGGTACTCGTCGGCGACGTCGTAGCGGTCGTCGTGCGCGAGCTGGTCCGTCTGTCCCATGTTCCGCGCCGCACTCGGCAGGTACCCGGTCACGACGTTCCAGCCGATCCGGCCCTTCGTCAGGTGGTCGAGCGTCGACATGCGTCGGGCGAACGGGTACGGGTGCTCGTAGGCCGTCCCCGCGGTGATGCCGAAGCCGAGGCGCTCGGTGACGGACGCCATCGCCGACACCAGGAGCATCGGGTCGTTCACGGGGACCTGCGACCCCGTCCGCAACGCGGCCTCGTTCGATCCGCCGTACACGTCGTACGTGCCGAGGACGTCGGCGATGAAGATCCCGTCGAAGTCCCCGGACTCGAGCAGCCGTGCCAGGTCGGTCCAGTAGGAGAGGTCGTTGTAGTGGCGGGAACGATCACGCGGGTGGCGCCACAGCCCGGAGGACTGGTGCGCGACGCAGTTCATGTCGAACGCGTTGAAGCGGATCCGTCGGACGTCCTGGGGTTCGGTCACGCTCCGACGCTACGGCCGCCCCCGACCCCGCTGCCGGGTGTGTGACCTCGTGTGACGGGCCGGACGACCGGGAGGGACGGGTCGGGTCAGCGCGCCACGGCCAGCTCCGCGGACGCCTCGGTGGCCACCCAGGCGAGCATCGCGCACTTGACCCGCATGACGAACTTCGCGACCCCCTGGAACGCGACCGCGTCGCCGAGCAGTTCCTCGTCGGGCTCACCCACGCCCCGCGACCGCAGCATGGTCCGGAACGCGTCGGCGAGCGCCGTGAACTCCGCGACGGTCCGGCCCGGCGCCATCTCGGCGAGGACGGACGCCGATGCCATCGAGATCGAGCACCCGGCGCCCTGCCAGCGGAGGTCGGCGATGCGGTCGGTACCGGGCTCGAGCCGGATCCGCACGGTGATCTCGTCTCCGCACGTGGGGTTCCGCTCGTGGTGCTCGGCGTCCGCGTCGGGCAGCGGACCCTCGCCGGTGCGGGCCTTCGCGTGGTCGATGATGACCTGCTGGTAGAGCCCCGCGAGCGCGTCGCTCATCGGTCCACTCCGACCTCGACCGGCGCGCCGGCGTCCGCCCGGCCGTCGACGTCCGACAGCCCGAAGTACCCGCGGACGCCCGCGACGGCCTCGAGGAACCGGTCGACCTCGTCCTCGGTCGTGTACACGTACGTGCTCGCACGGCTCGTGGCCACGAGGCCGAGTCGGCGGTGCAGCGGCTGCGCGCAGTGGTGCCCGGCGCGGACGGCGAACCCCTGCGCGTCGAGCACCTGCGACACGTCGTGCGCGTGGACCCCGTCCACGTCGAACGCCGCCAGTCCCGACCGCGGGACGCCCACCCCGGGCCCGACGACGCGGACGCCCGGGATCGCGGTGAGTCCTCCGACGAGGCGCTGGGCGAGGGCCTCCTCGTGCTCGCGCACGCGGTCCATCCCGATGCCCTGCAGGTAGCGGACGGCCTCGGCGAGCGCGACGGCCTGCGACACCGGCTGCGTCCCGGCCTCGAACCGCTCGGGCGCGGGCATGAACTCGGTGTGCTCCATCGTGACCGTCGTGATCATCGACCCACCCGTGCGGAACGGCGGCAGCGCGTCGAGGAGTTCCTGGCGTCCCCAGAGCACCCCGATGCCGTTCGGGCCGAGCATCTTGTGCCCGGAGAACGCGGCGAAGTCGACCCCGAGGGCGCCGACGTCGAGCGGCCGGTGGGGTGCGGACTGGCAGGCGTCGAGCACGACGAGGGCGCCGACGCCGTGGGCGAGCGCGACGACCTGCTCGACCGGCGCGATCATCCCGGTGACGTTCGACACGTGCGCGAACGCGACGACACGGGTCCGTGGTCCGATCACCGCGGCGGCGTCCTCGGCGGTCCAGCAACCGTCGTCGTCGACGGGGACCCAGCGGAACGTCGCCCCGGTCGCGGCCGCGAGCTCCTGCCACGGCACGAGGTCGGCGTGGTGTTCGGCCTCCGTGACGACGATCTCGTCGCCGGCGGCGAGCCGGAAGCGCTCGGCCGCGGGCCCGCCCCGGCCCCGGCTCGCGTTGCCCATGCCGTACGCGACGAGGTTGAGCGCGTCGGTGGCGTTCGCGGTCCACACGACCTCGGTCGCGGCAGCGGCGCCGATGAACCCGGCGACGGTCGCCCGGGCCTCCTCGTACGCGTCGGTGGCGAGCGCGGCGAGCGTGTGTGCCCCGCGGTGGACGGCGCTGTTGCTCGTCTCGAGGAACCGCCGTTCGGCGTCGAGCACCTGCGACGGCCGTTGCGCGGTCGCCCCGGAGTCGAGGTACACGAGCGGGACGCCGCCGACCTCCTGACCGAGGATCGGGAAGTCGGCGCGGATGGCGCGGACCTCGGGGTCGGTGAGCTGGGCGGTGGTCACGGTCGTCGTCACGGTGGTGCGGTCCTCCTGGCGCCCGGGTGGGCGGTGTCGCTCGGCACGGTGCCGGCGACGTCGTCACCCGAGGGCGACCCGTCCATGGTCCCCGCTGTTCCGGATCCCGTCCAGTCGGTGACCGCGGTCAGGCCTTGTGCTTGCCCGATCCGTCGCCGTGGTGCGGCCCGCCGTCGTGCTCCTGGTCCGGTGCGCCGTGCGCCGCGTGGCCCCCGTGACCCGCCACGCCGTGGTCGCCGTGCGCCTGCGCGTCGTGCCCCCGGTCGTCCCCTCCTGGCCCCACGACCTTGCCGATGTGCTTGTCGGCCTGGTCCCGCGCGCCCTTGAGCTGGTCGCTGTACTTGCCGCCGGTGGCCTTGTCCACCGCGCCCTGCACCGCGTCGAGCACCTTGTCGCTGAGGCCCTCGGCCTGCTCGCTGCGGAGGGCGTTCTTCACCTTGTCGTTGCCCAGGAACTCCTGGGCCTTCTTGCTGATGTCATCGAACCCGGCCATGCGCGCGATCCTAGGCGCGATGCCCTGGACGGACACCCGCCGTACGGAGCAGACTCGGGGCACACCCCGAACGAACGAGGACGCCCATGCGCAACGAGCGGTCCGCACGCGTCGCCCGCCGCGAGCGACCTCCCCGGCTGACCATGCCGCTCGAGGAGGCCGAGCGGATCTCGACGAACGCGGCCGACGGGCTGCTCGACACGTCCGATCCGGACGTCGCGCGGGTCGTCGCGCAGGCCAACCGGGTCGTCACCCGGTCGCAGATGTGGGGCTCGACCCCGGACCTCCCGACCCGCCGCTGGCGGCGCCTGACCGTCCTGGGTGGCCTGCTCTTCGTGCTCATCTGGGTGGCCGGGCTGATGCTCCCCCTGCTCGCGTCGCTCGGGAAGTAGGCCGCGCCGGCCCCGGCGCCGAGCGAGGACCCCGCTGTCACGAACGGCGCACCCGTGGGCCGCTCCGGCGCTACGCCACCCCGACCAGGCGACGCCGCCCGAGGACGTACCCGACGGCCACGGCACCGCCGACCGCCAGGAGCGCCGGGATGAGGATCGTCGGCCCCTGCCCGGTGAACTCGACGACGAGGACGAGCGCCGTGAACGGGGCGCGCATCGTCGTCGCCAGGAACGCGGCGGCGCCGATGAACGCGAACGCGGCGAGCCCCGACCCCGGCCAGACGAGCAGCCACGCGCCGCCGAGGAACGCCCCCGCGGTCGCACCGATCGCGATCGACGGGGTGAGCGTGCCACCGGCGGCCCCGGCACCGATGGTCGCTGTCGTCGTCGCGGTCTTCGCCAGCGACAGGACGCCGACCAGGAGGACCGGGGCCAGTCCGAGCACCGCCGCGTCGTGCAGGTGGGTGCCGAACGCCGCCTGTCCGAGGGCGCGACCGTTGCCGAGGACCTGGGGGAACCAGATCGCGACCGCTCCCACACCGGCGAACACGACGGGCATGACGACCATGACGCGCCACCCGCGCGGTCGTGCGGTCTGCAGCCGGTTCGTCAGGCGGACGAACCCGATCCCGGCGAAGCCGAGCACCGGTCCGACGAGCACCGCCCACACGACGAGCGACGGCGACAGGGTGAGCGTCGGCACCGTGTAGAGGGTCTCGACGGGCACGACGGCCCGGGCGACGAGCGCGGCGATCGCACTCGTCGCGAACGCGGGCAAGGCGGTGGCGAAGGTGATCTCACCGAGCAGGACCTCGACGGCGAACAGCGCTCCGCCGAGCGGCACGTCGTACACGGCGGCGAGTCCCGCCGCGGCACCGCAGGCGACGAGGATCCGCGTCTCGCGGCGGGTCAGCCCGGCACGGTCGGTGATCTGCTGGCTGAGCCAGGCCCCGATCTCACGCGGTGCGACCTCCTTGCCGATCGAGGCTCCGAGTCCGACGATGACGATCTGGATCCCGGCGTTCGCGACCGTGACGAACGACGGCATGTGCCGGCCGTCGACCGCGCCCTGCACGGCGACGACGGGGCGGCCCCACCGGCGGAGCGCCCACCACGCGACCCCGGCCAGGAGGCCCGCGGCGAAGACCGCCAGGAACCGGTGCAGGGCGTCCGGCTCGTCCGCCGCCTCGTCCCCCGTGTGGAACGGGAACCCGAACGCGACGACCTGGATGAGGTGCAGCGCGACCCACACGCTGACGCCGGCGACGCCCCCCGCGACCCCGACGAGCGCGGTGACGACGACGATGCGGAGGGTCCAGTGCGGCGTGGAGTGCGCGCGCGGCCCGGCTCCGGTCAGAACCACCGCTTGACCTTGAACACGACGAACAGGACGACCGCGAACACGACCATCGCGACGATCGACAGGGGGTACCCGTACCGCCAGTGCAGCTCGGGCATGTTCGTGAAGTTCATGCCGTAGATCGCGGCGATGAGCGTCGGGGCGAACAGGATCGCGGCCCACGCCGAGATGCGCTTGGTGTCGTCGTTCTGCTTCTGCGCCGCCAGGGTGGCGTCGACCGTCAGCGCGTTCTGGAGCAGCGCACGGAACGTGTCGGCGCGGTCCGTGATCCGGATGACGTGGTCGAGCACGTCGCGGAACCGCCGCTGGAGCTCGAGGGGCATGTGGTACTTGTCGGCGCCGCGGTGCAGCGCCTCGAGCATGGCGACGAGCGGCCGGGTCGCGCGCTGGAAGTCGACGACCTCGCCGAACAGCTCGTAGATGCGTCGCGACGTGTTCGCGACGCCGGCGAACAGCTGGTCCTCGATCTGGTTGATGTCCTCCTCGAGCCCGTCGGCCACGGGACGGTACCCGTCGACGATGGAGTCGAACAGGGCCCAGAGCTGTGCCTGCGGTCCCGCGCCGACCAGGCCGGACTTGTGCGCCAGGCGGGTGAGGGCGGTGGTGATGGCGACGGACCCGCGCGGGTCCTCCTTGACGACGGCGACGAAGAAGCGGGGGCCGACGAACGCGTGGATCTCGCCGAACCGGACGACCTCGTCGGCGTCGACGTAGAGGGCGGGACGCAGCACCGTGAACAGGGTGTCCCCGTAGCGTTCGAGCTTCGGCCGCTGGTGCCCGTGGGCGGAGTCCTCGACGGCCAGTTCGTGCAGCCCGAACGCCACGGCGACGTCCCCGAGCTCCTCGGGCGTGGGGTGGTCGAGGCAGAGGCACGCGGCGGCCTGGTCCTCCGCCACCATCCGGAAGGTCTCCTCGAGCGAGGTCGAGGAGATCGGGGCGATCTGGTCGACGAAGACGGTGTTGAGCGCGACGGGCATGGGTCCTCCGCCCCGAAGCGTACGGGACCGCTCGCGCTGGGTCGGACCACCCACGCCCCAGCGGTCAGGCCGTGGCGACCTCGAGGCCGTGCGCAGCGGCGACGGCCGCGTTGACGACGGCGCCGGCGTGCACGTTGAGGCCCTTCGCGAGCGACGGGTCCGCGGCGAGCGCCCGCTCCCAGCCGGCGTCGGCGATCGCGACCGCGTACGGCAGGGTCGCGTTCGTCAGCGAGATCGTGCTCGTCCGCGGCACCGCGCCGGGCATGTTCGCGACGCAGTAGTACATCGAGCCGTGCACCGCGAACGTCGGGTCGTCGTGCGTGGTGGGCCGGGAGCCCTCGAAGCAACCGCCCTGGTCGATCGCGATGTCGACGAGCACGGAGCCGGGGCGCATGTCCGCGACCATGGCGTCGGTCACGAGCTTCGGCGCGGCGGCCCCGGGGATGAGCACCGAGCCGATCACGAGGTCCGCGTCACGCAGGGCCTCGGCGATCGCGTAGCTGCTCGAACGGAGGGTGGTCACGCGGCCGTCGAACCGCGCGTCGAGGGCACGGAGGCGCGGGAGCGCGATGTCGATGACGGTGACCTCGGCGCCGAGCCCGAGGGCCATCGCCGCCGCGTGTTCGCCGGCGACCCCGCCGCCGATGACGACGACGCGGCCCTTCGGGGTCCCGGGCACGCCGCCGAGCAGCAGGCCACGACCGCCCGCGGTGCGCATGAGCTGGTTCGCGCCGACCTGTGCGGCGAGCCGCCCGGCGATCTCCGACATCGGCGAGAGCAGGGGCAGCGACCGGTCGGGCAGCTGCACCGTCTCGTACGCGATCGCCGTGGCGCCGGACGTCCGGAGCGCCTCGGTGAGCGCCCGGTCCGCCGCGAGGTGCAGGTAGGTGAACAGCACCTGACCGGGCCGGATGAGCGGGTACTCGCTCGCGACGGGTTCCTTCACCTTGAGCACCATGTCCGCGGCACCCCAGACGGCGGCGGCGTCGGGGACGACCTCGGCACCGGCGTCCGCGTACTCGTCATCGGCGAAGGCACTGCCCGCGCCCGCGCCGGCCTGCACGAGCACCCGGTGCCCGTGCAGGGTGAGCTCGGCGACGCCCGCCGGGGTCACGGCGACCCGGAACTCGTTGTTCTTCACCTCGGTGGGGACACCGATCAGCATGGGGACTCCTCGTGGTCGTGCCCGCGGCGGCCCGCGGGGTCGAGGTCATTCAGGCATCCGTCCCGAACGGCCGTGTCACAGCAGCACATCGTTCGGTTGCACGCGCTGCTCGTGCTCGTGGATTCGGTCCCGGGCGCCCCGCACGGGCGTGCACCGAAGGATCGACCGGTGGCGGGCCTCCCGGCCGGACTGTCCCCCGTTCACTGCGCGACCGGGCAGTCCGGTCCGGGTACCGTCCAGGCCACTCGACGACGAGCCGTCGAGGGGAAGGACCAGTGATGACCAACGAGGAACTCGCGATCCCCGACTTCGACCACGTGCCGCTCGGGGCGCTCCGGGAACGCATCGTCGCTCTCGATCGCTCGGACCTGCAGGCACTGCTCGACCACGAACGGGCCCACGGCGACCGCCTGCCGGTCGTCGAGGTCCTGCGCCACCGGCTCGAGGCCCTCGACGCCGGCGCCGAACCCCACGGCTCCGTGCCGGACCACCTGCCGGAGGTCCAGGCCGGCGTGCCCGGGGGCGGCGTGACCCCCGCGACCTCCGGGCCGCCGATCAACCCGCCGTCACACGGCGATCCCACCAACCCGGCCATGCCGCGCTGATCAGGAAGGAACTCCCATGTCCGACTCCTCCGCCCACCCGCCCTACGCCGCGACCGCCGTCCAGAAGGGCGCGCTGATCGTCGGGATCGTCTTCCTGGTCGTCGGGATCGCCGGGTTCATCCCGGGGATCACGACCGGCTCGCTGAGCGGTGCCGGATCAGGCTCGATGGCGATGTTGCTCGGCCTGTTCCAGGTGTCCGTGCTCCACAACATCGTGCACCTGGCCTTCGGTGTCGTCGGTGTCATCGCCGCCCGCGGTGCCGGTGCTTCGCGCGCGTACATGATCATCGGCGGCATCGTCTACGCCGTCCTCTGGATCTACGGCCTGTTCACCGCGAACCACACGAGCGGGGCGAACTTCGTGCCGCTCAACACGGCCGACAACTGGCTGCACCTCGTGCTCGCCGTCGGCATGATCCTGCTCGGCTTCGTGCTGCCGCGCTCGCGCAGCCGCCGCGACGACCGCATCCGCACCGTGGGCTGACACCCCCGGACGCACGACAGCGGGCCCGCGACGATCGTCGCGGGCCCGCTGTCGTCGTGGTGACGGTCAGACCGGGTCGGCCGCGACGTCCGTGGCGGGCAGCTCCGGCTCGGTCCGGAAGCCGATGATCTTGTGCGTCCCGTCGCAGTACGGCTTGAGCATCGACTTGCCGCACCGGCAGAGCGCGACCGTGCGTCGGCGGCGGGGCAGGTCCTCGCCGTCGGGGTTCGTGATGCGGACGTCGCCGCGCACGAGGAGCGGGCCGTCGGGGCACGCGACGATCTCGATGTCGGGGTCGTGGGTCATGGGCGGGGTCCCTCCGTCGGGGTGTCGGTCACGGAGCCGACACCGGCGAGGCGTCGGCGGAGCAGGGGCAACGGGCTGGCCGCGCGCGGGAGCCGTTCGCCCGCGTACCGCACGCCGCCGCGGGCCCGGGCGACGACGGCGAGCCAGGAGCACACCGCGCGCTCGGCGAGCCACAGCGGCGACCACAGCGCCGCGGTCGGCGCGAACACGGCGGTCCCCCCGGCGCGGCGGCGGCCGAGTTCGGCGAGCCCGACCACGGTGATCGCCCCGGCCACGAGCCGCCGCGGTCGACGCACGGCGAGCAGTGCCGCGGGCAGGACGGCGAGTTCCAGGGCGAGCCGGAGCGGTTGCGCCCACGAGTCGTACGCCTGGCGCACACGCTGCCCCAGGAAGTGCCGGACCGTCGGCGGTCGGCGCGCGACGAAGCAGTCGTCGAGGCGGACCTGTCGACCCCCGACGGCCAGCACGGTCCGGACGAGCTCGCAGTTCTCGAACAGGACGTCCCCGTCGTACCCGCCCGTCGCGAGCAGCACCCCGCGTCGGACGCCGAGCGTCCCGGGCCAGTCCGACCCGAGTGCGCGGTTGAGCAGCGTGCGGCCGGTGTCCCAGCGGGCGTGCCACGGCGACGGGTCGAAGTGGTTCTGCGGCCGGACGACCTCCGCGTCGGCGAGCTGCGCGACGACGCGGGCGAGCGCGGGCTCGTCGTACCGGACGTCGTCGTCCGCCACCACGACCGCCTCGTGCCGGGCCGTCTCGACACCGGTGACGACCCCGCGGACCTTGCCGTTCCTCCCGGCCCGGTCCCGTGGCGGCAGCAGCCGGACCCCCGGCGGGAACGCGGCGCGGTGCCGTTCGACCGCGACCGTCGACGAGCCGTCGACGACGGTGACGTCGACGACCCCGACGAGGCGCGCCAGGTAGGCGGCGAGTTCCGTCGGGTCGGTGTCGTCGTCCCACCGGAGCGGCAGGACGTACTCGGCCGGCAGGCGCGCGCCGCCGTCGGCGGCGTGGCCGACGGGACGGGGACCCCCGCCGCGTGCGCTCATCCGGCCTGGAGGGACGGCGCGGCCACCTGCACCGGCGCGCGGAGCGAGGACCGCCCGGCCTGGTACGCCTCGAGCAGTTCGGCGGCGGCCCAGCCGTCGACGGTGAGCGACGCGGCGGCGCCGAACAGCACGTCGTCGAGGAGCGCGGGCTCGGCCTCGACGAGGCCGCCCGCGAGGTCGCGCCCGGCGATCTGCTCGTGGACCGCGTCGGCCTCGACGTGCTCGTCGAAGTACCACGTGGCGTCCTCGTCGAAGCCGAGGCGCCGGAAACCGTCCCCGTACAGCTTGTTGGGGATGGACGAGGTCATCTCGTACGCCGCCAGGTGCCCGACGGTCGCACCGCGCAACCGACGGTGCTGCCCGAACAGGCTCATCATCGTGTTCGTCGCGAGCGTCAGCGCCGACACGGCGTCGACGTACGCACCGTAGGAGTCGTCGAGTCCGGCGGCACGGACGGTGCGGGCGAAGATCGCGGAGTGCATGCGCTTCGGCCGGCCCCCGCCGTACTCGTCCGACTGGATCTCGACGAGCGCGGCCTTGGCGCGGCCGGTCAGGCGCGGGATCGCCCAGGAGTGCGGGTCGGCCTCCTTGAGCGTGTAGACCGTCCGGTTCACGAGGAGGTCGCGGACCTGCTCGAGCGTGGCCTTCCGCGCGACGTAGCGCGAGAGGCTCGGCCCCGAGTCGGCGGAGGTCATCGCGAACAGGGCCGCCGCGACGGCGTCCGCGGTCGGCTCGGGTCGCTCGGGCATCGGCACCCTGCGGCGGAGCTCGGCCTCGAACGCCTCCTCGAGCACGGCACGCACCGCGAGGAGGTCCGGGTCCCACTCGAAGCGGTCGTCGACACCCTGGATGCCCCCGTAGGCGAGCTCCTGGAGCACGAAGAGGCTGCTCTGCACGTCGTCGTCGCGGATGAGGTCCTCGGCGTCGGCGATCGCGCGGCGGGCGGTGGCGGTGAGCGCGGATCGGTCGGCGTCCGGACGCTCGGTGAGCACGGCGCGGATCGCCTCGCCGAGCGGCCCGCGCGGTGCCGGGTACGGCATCGGGGTCTGGGTGAGGACGTCGGCAGCGTCGAGGACGGCCATGGAGGGCTCCTTGCGTGGTCGGACAGCTCGCCATGCCTACGCCCGCTCAGCTGGGAACACGTCCGGGTTCGTCCCCCGGCCCGTGTCCCCCGACGGGTCCCCCGTGGCCCGGCCTCGGCGATCGGCCTCCCCGTCGCTCAGGAGCCGAGCAGCGCCTGTCCCGCGCTCTCGTCGACGATGAGGTCGGTCACGAGCCCGGCCGCCAGCGCCCCTTCGAGGCTCGTGACCTTCGAGCGCCCCGCGACGACGCAGATCCGCCGCGGCGCACGCTTCAGGGTGTCGAGGTCCGGCGCGCCGGCGCGGGCGTTCAGGCCGATGTCCCGCCAGGAACCGTCGGCTCGGTAGAACACCGTCGTGACGTCGCCGACGACGCCGTCGCGCTTGAGCTCCTCGCGGTCGGCCGGGTCGAGGTACCCGCCCGAGTACACGTGGCTCGGGACGAGGGCCTGGGGCGAGCCGACCCCGAACAGCACGAGGTCCATGCGCTGGTGCAGGTCGAGCACCGGGCGGAGGCTCCGCTCGCGGAACAGCGCGGCCTTCGTCGCCGGGTCGTCGAAGAACGCGGGGACCGGGAACTGCTGGACGACCGCCCCGTACGCGTCGCCGAAGCGGCGGAGGATCTCGCTGGCGTAGACGATGCCGGTCGTGCGTGTGTTGGCCGCACCGTTCACCTGCACGATCGTCGAGCCGTGCGTCGCCTTCGGCACGAGGTACCGGCTGATCGCACTCACCGTCGAGCCCCACGAGATCCCGATCACCATGTTCGAGTCGATGTACTGCGTCAGGATCCGGGCGGCGGAGAGCGCGACGCGTTCGAGCCGGTCGACGTCGCTCGTGTGGTCGGGCACGGGCACGACGTGCGCGTGCACGTCGAACCGGGTGCGCAGGGCACGGCTCAGGGCCGCGGCCTGGTCGAGCGGGGACCGGATCTGGATGTCGACGAGCCCGGTGTCGCGGGCGTACTTGAGCAGCCGCGAGACGGACGACCGGGACGTCCCGAGTTCGTCGGCGATGGCCTCCATCGTCAGGTCCTGCATGTAGTACAGGTGCGCGGCGCGGAGCGCCTGTTGCGTCCGCACCGCCTGTGCCGCGTCGCTCATCGTGCGTCCTCCGCGTTCGTGTGCCGTGCAGCGGCACCAGCGTCGCGCGGCACCTTGGTCGCGCGCGCTGCACGCACGTGCACGGCCGCTGGCTCCATTCTCGCCCCCAGCGGACGTGCGTTGCCACCGGTCGTCGCCGCTCTGGAGGCCCCGTGCACGTTCGTGCAGGCGGGTTGCCCCTCCTGTCACCGGCGCGCACCATCGAGGAGTCGCCGCGGCGAATCCGGCCGCGTCGCTGAGGAGGAAGACGAACCACATGTCGAAGAAGACCGCGCTGCGACCGAACGTCGCGGCCATCACCGACCGGCCCACCGCCCAGGTCCTCGTCGTCGGTGGGGGCATCAACGGCATCGCGACCTTCCGCGACCTCGCGCTGCAGGGCGTCGACGTCGTGCTCGTCGAGCGGAACGACTACGCGTCGGGGGCCTCGGCCGCGTCGAGCCACATGATCCACGGCGGCATCCGCTACCTCGAGAACGGCGAGTTCCGGCTGGTCCGCGAGTCCGTGCAGGAGCGCAACGGCCTCATCAGGATCGCCCCGCACTACGTCAAGCCGCTGCAGACCACCATGCCGGTGTTCTCCACGTTCTCGGGCATCATGAACGCCCCGCTGCGGATGCTGACGCACATGCAGCGGTCCACCAAGGAGCGTGGCGCTGCCCTCATCAAGATCGGCATGACGCTCTACGACTCGTTCTCGCGTGACGGCGGATCCGTGCCGAAGCACCGCTTCCTCACGAAGAAGGCCGCGCTCGAGGACATGCCCGCCCTGAACCACGACCTCAAGTACACGGGCACCTACTACGACGCGTCCGTGCACGAGCCCGAGCGCCTGGCGCTCGACGTCCTCAAGGACGGGCTCGCCGCGGGTACCGGGAACGGCAGCGCCGCGACCGCCCGCTCGGCGAACTACGTCGAGGCCGTCGGCACGCGCGACGGCGGCGTCCTGCTCCGCGACGTCGAGTCGGGGACCGAGTTCGTCGTCACCGCGCCGGTCGTCGTCAACGCCTCCGGGCCGTGGACCGACCTGACGAACGCGGCGTTCGGGGGCGAGACGGCGTACATGGGCGGCACGAAGGGCTCCCACATCGTCGTCGACAACCCGGAGCTGCTCGCGGCGACGAAGGGCCGCGAGATCTTCTTCGAGAACGACGACGGCCGCATCGTGCTCATCTACCCGCTCAAGGGCCGGGTGCTCATCGGCACGACCGACATCGACGCCGACCCCGCCGAGCCCGCCGTGTGCACCGAGGAGGAGGTCGACTACTTCTTCGACCTCGTCCGGCACGTGTTCCCGCAGATCGCCCTCGACCGCGAGCACATCGTCTACCGCTACTCGGGCATCCGGCCGCTCCCCCGGCACGAGGACACCGCCCCCGGGTTCGTCTCACGTGACTACCGCATCGTCGAGACGCCGATTGACGGCCTCGGGCCCGCCACGGTGCTCTCGCTCGTCGGCGGCAAGTGGACCACGTTCCGCGCCCTGTCCGCGCACCTGTCGACCGAGGTGACGAACCGCCTCGGTGTCACCCGGAAGGTCGACACGACGGGTATGCCGATCGGCGGCGGCAAGGACTTCCCGACGACCGACAGCGACCGCGCCCTGTGGGTGCAGACGCACCGCGACGGGCTCGACCCCGCAGCCGTGGACCGGCTCCTCACCCGGTACGGCACCCGGGCGACCGAGGTCATCGACGTGCTCCTCGACCAGCCCGTCGTGCCGCTCGAGACCGACCCCGAGCTGACCACCGCCGAGGTGGCGTTCTTCGCCGAGCGGGAGCACGCCGTGCACCTGTCCGACGTCGTGCTCCGCCGGACGAACCTGGCGTTCGTCGGCGGCGTGACGATCGAGCTCCTCACCGAGCTCGCCGACGTCCTCGCGACGGCGCTGCAGTGGACCTCCGACGAGCGCGACGAGGAGATCGCCGCGACGCTCGAGGAACTCCGCGTCGCGCACGGCGTCGTCGTCCCGCTCGGATCGACCCCGGTCGCGGCGCGCTGACCCTCGCCCCGGCCGGCCCCCGACGCCCGTCTCCCGATCACCGGGAGGCGGGCGTCGCTCCGTCCGGCGGCGTGAACGCCTCGCCCGTGGGATCGGGCGCGCTGCGGTCCGCGACCTCGTCGCCACCGACGGGCTGCCCCTCCCAGCGGACCACGGTCCACCCGCTGGCGGGGTCGCCGTCGAGCTCGACGATGCCGGTGTTCTCGAGTGTGTGGCGCGCGAGCGCGTGGTCCGCGAGGTTCGTCGCGGTCCCACCCGCCCAGCTCCGGATGGCCGCGCCGTGGCTGAACGCGGCAGCGGTGTCGGCGCCGCCCGCGGCGATCGTCGACACGGCGGCGTCGAAGCGCGCGAAGAACGCGTGCCCGTCCGGTCCGCCCGGCATGCGCCGGTCGCGGTCCCCGTCGAGCCATGCGGACACCGTGCCCATGTACTCGAGGACGGAGGCGCGGTCGCGCTTGCCCTCGAGGTCGCCCGCGTCGATCTCGTGGAGTCCCGGGAGCTCGATCGGCTCGAGTCCGAGCGCGTCGGCGAGCGGTGCCGCCGTCTCGTGGGTCCGGACCATGTCCGAGACGAACACCGCGCCGACACCGCGGTCGCCGAGCGCCTGGGGCAACCGGGCCGCCTGTTCCCGGCCGAGCGGGGTGAGCCCCGGTCCCGGCACGAGCGTGTCGAGCACCCCGTCGACGTTCGCGGGGGTCTGGCCGTGGCGGATGAGCAGGAGACGCATGCGCCGAGCCTACGGACCCCGGTGAACGGGCGAGCCCCGGTACGGTAGCGTCCCGCCATGCCGATCGAACCCGACACGAAGAACTGGACCTGGGTGCTCGAGGACCGGTGCCCCGAGTGCGGGTTCGACGGTCGCACCGTGACGTTCGACGAGGTCCCGGGGCTCGTCCGTGCGAACGCCGCCGCGTGGCCGGCCGAGCTGGCGCGCGACGACGTCCGCGAGCGTCCGGACGACGCGACGTGGTCACCGCTGGAGTACGGCGCCCACGTCCGCGACGTGCATCGCGTCATGGCGGGTCGGCTCGAGCTCATGCTCGCCGAGGACGCGCCCCGGTTCCCGAACTGGGACCAGGACGCCACCGCTGTGGAGGACCGGTACGGCGAGCAGGACTCGGCCGTCGTCGCCGAGGAGCTCCTCGCCGCCGCCGATCGGACCGCCGCCGCCTTCGCCGCGGTGCGCGACGACCAGGTCGACCGGCCGGGCCTCCGCTCGGACGGCAGTGCGTTCACGGTGGAGTCCCTCGCCCGGTACTACCTGCACGACCCGGTCCACCACCTGGCGGACGTCCGCCGACCGCGCGCCTGATCCGCACCTCCACAGCGGACGTTCGGGCTGTGGACGTACCGTCAGCGGACCTGCAGTCGAAGGGGATGCGTCATGAAGAAGAAGTCGACCTGGCTCCCGGCCGTCGTCGCGCCGGTCGTCGTCGCCGGGGCGGTCGCCGCCCCGCTCGCCGCGAGCGCCGCGACCCCGTCCCCCGCCACCACCGGCAGCCACCCCACGGCGGCGCAGGTGCTCGCGAGCGTCGCACACAGCGACACCCTGTCGTACTCCGGGCGGATCAGCCAGACGAGCGACCTCGGTCTGCCGTCGCTGCCGTCGACGAGCGGCTCGTCCGGGGCGTCGAGCGCGCAGTCCGGCGCATCGGACGTGCTCGATCTGCTGACCGCGTCGCACGAGGCGCGCGTCTACGTCGACGGTCGCAGCAAGGCCCGCGTCCAGGTGCTCGACCAGCTCGCCGAGCGCGACGTCATCCGCAACGGGCGCGACGTCTGGACCTGGGACTCCAAGGCGGACAAGGCCGTGCACGTCACGCTCCCGTCGTCCGCCGCGGCAGCGAACGGCACCGACACGGGGTCCGCGTCGCCCGCCGACATCGCCGCGCGAGCGATCGCCGGGATCACGCCGAGCACCCACGTCGGCACGCCGACGACCACCTCGGTCGCCGGGCACGCCGCCTGGCAGGTGCGACTGACCCCGAAGTCCTCGTCGACGCTCGTGCACGACGTCGTCATCGCGATCGACAAGTCCACCGGCCTGCCGCTGAGCGCCCGGATCGACGCTCGCGGGCAGTCCACGGCAGCGGTGTCGGTGCGGTTCAGCGCGCTCTCGTACGGCCCACCCAAGGCGTCTCTGTTCGACTTCACGCCGCCGAGCGATGCGAAGGTGACGACGAAGGACCTCTCCGATGCCGCGGAGCACAGCTCGACGGCCAAGCACCCCGGCCTCGTGGCCCCCGGTGACGTGCGGGCCTCCGGCGCACCGACCCCGAGCGTCCAGGGCGACGGCTGGTCGAGCATCGTGACCCTGCCCGCGGGGACGTTCCCGAAGCGCCAGCTCGACGCCGACGGCTCGCAGCTGTTCGGGCAGCTCACCAAGGCGGTCGACGGCGGCCGCGCGGTGCAGACCTCGCTCGTGTCGATCCTCATCACGGACGACGGCCGCGTCCTCGCCGGCGCGGTGCCGGTGTCGGCGCTCGAGGCCGCAGCCGAGTGAGCACCGCGGACCTCGCGATCCGCACCCAGGGTCTGCGCAAGGTCTTCCGACGGCAGCACGCCGTCGACGGCATCGACCTGGCGGTGCCGCGCGGCTCGGTGTTCGGGTTCCTCGGCCCGAACGGCTCCGGCAAGACCACGACGATCCGCATGCTCCTCGGCCTGACCGCGGCGAGCGCCGGGACCATCGAGGTCCTCGGCGAACGCATGCCCCGCGCACTGCCCAGCGTGCTGCCGCGGGTCGGCGCGCTCGTCGAGGGACCGGCGTCCTACCCGTTCCTGTCCGGGCGGGCGAACCTGCACCGGTTCGACGCCGCCGATCCCCGCTCCGATCCGACCTCGCGCACGCGCCGGGTGGACGCCGCCCTCGACCGCGTCGGGCTCACGCACGCGGCCGACAAGAAGGCCGGCGCCTACTCCCTCGGCATGAAGCAACGGCTCGGCCTCGCGAACGCGCTCCTCACGCAGCGTGACCTCCTCGTGCTCGACGAGCCCACGAACGGGCTCGATCCGCAGGGCACCCGTGAGGTCCGGAACCTCATCCGGTCACTCGCCGACGACGGCACCACCGTGTTCGTGTCGAGCCACCTGCTCGCCGAGATCGAGCAGGTGTGCACGCACGCCGGAGTGATGCGTGCTGGCAGCCTCGTCGCGCAGGGCTCGCTCGACGAGCTCCGGCGGGTCGGGACCGCGCGGGTCACGGTCCAGACGCCGGACCGGGGCGACGCCCACATCGTGCTCACGCGGCTCGGCCTCCACGTCGACGCGGCGAGCCGGTCCGACGGACTCGTGGCGGACCTCCCGGACGAGGTGCCGGCCGAGACCGTCACCGCCGCACTGGTCGAGGCCGGCGTCCGCGTGCGCGGCATCGCCGTCGGCGGCGGCACGCTCGAGGACCGCTTCGTCGCGCTGACCGGGGAGGGTTTCGATGTCGCAGGGTGAGGCAGCGGGCACGGGCCACCGCGCCGCTGACGGGGGCGCGGTCGCGGTGGACGGCACCGCCGTCACGCCGACCGGGAGGCCCGACACCGGTCGCCGGGGCACGCGCGCCACCGCGCTCCTCGGCTCCGAGGTGCGCGTGCTGTTCCGCCGCTGGCGCACCTGGGCGATGCTCGGCGCGCTCGCACTCGTACCGATCCTCATCGCGGTCGCCGTCCGGGTCGCGACGCATCGGACGTCGGGCGGCCCGGCGTTCCTGTCCGACATCACGAACAACGGGCTGTTCGTCGCGTTCACGGCGCTGACGGTGTCGATCCCGCTGTTCCTGCCGCTGACGATCGGGGTCGCGTCCGGGGACACGATCGCGGGCGAGGCCAACCTCGGCACCCTGCGCTACCTGCTCGTCGCGCCGACCGGCCGGCTCCGGCTCGTACTCGTGAAGTTCGTCGGCGCCGGCGCGTTCGCCCTCGCCGCGACCCTGACGATCGTCGTGGTCGGTGTCGCGATCGGGGCGGCGCTGTTCCCAATCGGTCCGGTGACGCTGCTCTCCGGCACCCAGGTCGGCGGCGTGCAGTACGCCGTGCGGGCGCTGTTGCTCGTCGCCTACGTGACGCTGTCGATGCTCGGACTCACCGCGATCGGGCTGTTCGCGTCGACGCTCACCGCGGTGCCCGTCGGGGCGATGGCCGCCACGGTCGTCCTCGCCGGCGCCTCGCAGATCGCCGACGCGCTCCCCCAGCTCGACTGGCTCCACCCGTTCCTGTTCTCGCACCTGTGGCTCGGGTTCGGGGACCTGTTACGCGACCCGCTGTCGTTCGAGTCGTTCGGGCACAACGCGCTCCTGCAGGCGGCCTACGTCGTGGTCTTCGGCGGCCTCGCCACACTGCGGTTCGTGCGGAAGGACGTCCTGAGCTGACGTGGACCCGGGCATACGTCCGCGCTGACGCAGGGGTACGCCTCCGCGGAGGCGCTCGCGCTCGTGCTCGTGCTCGTGCTCGTCAGCGTTCCGCCATCGTGCGCGCCTTCTCGGAGCGGTACCACTCCTGCCGCATCCCGGTCTCGACGGGCTGCATGCCGACGACGACCTTGCCGCGGGAGTGGCCCGCTGCGAGGTCCTCGTAGGCGTCGACCAGGTACTCGAAGGGGTAGAACCCCGACACGAGCACCCGGAGCTGGTGCGCCTCGATGCGCCGACCGAGGTCCTGCATGATCGTCGCGGGGTCGGTGTCATCGCCGTCGGCCTGCACGAAGTACAGCTCGACGTCACGGCGCCGCTCGAGCGACACGAACCGCGCCGGGTCGACCCCGAGCGCCGTCGACAGGGCCGCACCGTCGCCCCGGTTGTCGACGAACGCGGTGACCGGGTGCCCTGCGGCAGCCTGACGGATCCGCTCGACCATGCCATCCCCGTACGTCACCGGGAGCACGCCGATCTGCCGGAGGTAGTCGTGGTTCCGCTCACCGCAGGTGCCGATGACCCGGGCGCCTGCTGCGAGCGCCAGCTGCGCCTCGATGTGCCCCACCCCACCGGCGGCGGCGGCGATCACCACGACGTCGTCCGCGGTGATCGCGAGGTCGCCGATGATCCGCCAGGCCGTCGTCCCGGCCAGGTACAGGCCGCCGGCCACCTCGAACGGGATGTTCTCCGGCTTGCGCACGATCGCTGCCGCCGGGACGCACACCCAGCTCGCCTGGGCGCCACCACCGACGGCGTGGCCCATCACGGCCTGCCCGGCGTGCACCCCGCGCACCGACCGCCCCTTCGCCCGGACGATGCCCGCGAAGCACGATCCCTGCCGCGAGGGGAAGACCGTCGGCACCCGGTCCGCCAGCGCACCTTCGCGGGTCGCGATCTCGATGTGGCTGAGGCCGGCCGCCACGACCTCGACGACGACCTCACCGTCCGCCGGGGTCGGTCGTTCCTGGTCGACGAAGTGGAGCTCGTCGGTCCCGCCGTACCGGTCGAACTCGACCGCTGATCCCATACGCATGGCACGCTCCTGCTGTCGGCACCGTCGCCGTCGCCGTCGCAACCGTGATGCGGTACCGCCGAGCATGCGCTCCCCTGGCTGGGTCCGCGGCCGGTTCCGCTGCGGCTGCGGCTGCGGCTGATCGTGCCGGCGTCCGTGCCCGGTGGGGCTGCTCAGCGTCCAGTGGAACTCCTCAGCGGCGCGGGCCGGACTCCGCCGCGATGCGTGCGACCCGCGCCTCGTCGAACGTGAAGAGCTCGCGCCCCTCGTCCGGCACGGGGACGTGCACGGGCGTCGAGAGCACGGTGCCCTCGGCCGGGACGTCGACCACGAGCGCTCCGGCGCCGGCGAGGATGCGCTCCCGCTCGTACACGCCCGCGATGTCGGTGTCGTTCGCGACCCCGGGCGCCACGAGCACGGGAACCCCCGTGATCGTGCCGACCATGTGGTGGTGGTAGTGCCCCGCGAGGACGACGCGCACGTCGCTCCCCCGCAGCGCATCCGCCAGCTCGTCCGGGTTCTGCAGTCGTAACGCCTCGTGCAGGGCGGTCGGCGCCGGCAACGGTGAGTGGTGCAGCACGAGGACGGTCCCGTACGGAGCGGGATCGGCGAGCAGCTCGCGGAGCCGTTCGAGCTGCTCGGGCCGCAGCAGTCCGTACCCGGCGCCGGGGACCGAGGTGTCGAGCGTGATGATCCGGCGCCCGGCCACCATCGAGACGCCGTCGACCGGGACGCTCGGTGCAACGTGCTGCAGCGTGTGCGCGACCGGTGCCCCACCTTCGGCGAACACATGGCCGTTCCCGAGGACCTCACGGAACCCGGCGCGCCCGTCGTGGTTCCCGGGCACGGCGACGACGGCCGAACCGTGCGCACGCGCCCAGGCCCCGACGCGGTCGAGCAGGGCCTGGTACGAGGCGGGCGTGCCGTCGTCCGAGCAGTCCCCGGAGACGACGACCAGGCCGACACCGGGGACGTCGGCGACCCGGGCGAGGACCGCGGCGAGTGTGGCCGCGGTGTCCACCACGCCGTTGTGCAGCGAGCCGTCACCGGTCAGGTGGGTGTCGGACAGGTGGAGGACGCGGAGGGCGCCGGGCGCGACGGGCAGCATGCGGTCACGATAGCGACCGCCGACGACAGCAGCGATGACGGTGGACGCGGCTCCTCGCCCTCGACTCGTGCTGCGCGGACACGCTGCGTCCGTCCTCGACGTGGCCGCGCCCAGCGGCAGAACCTACCCTGGGCGGATGCTCTCGCGACGCGACGCCGCCATCCGGCTCGACATCCCCCTCGAGATGGCGGCCCATCACGGGATCCCCCCACGCCTCAGCGAAGCCGACCTCGCGGCGATCGAGCAGGATCCGCCTGCCTGGCTCGTGCAGTCCCGGGCCAACCGCACGGGCAAGAAGGTCTGGGTCCACCTCGAGTGCGTCGTCTGCGGCTTCACCGAGGATGCGCGGCCCAAGAAGTGGTGGCCCGACTGGGACTTCCTGATGTGTGACTACCACGCGGGGTACCAGGCGCCGGAACCGGCCGCGGGGCGCGTGCGGCGCGAGGTGGATGGCGTGGGCACGAGATTCGTCGCCCTCGTCGACGAGGAGCCGTAGCCGCTCGTCAGCCCAGGATCTGGACGACAGCGGCGGCGAACAGCACGAATGCGACGCCGGCTGCGCTCGAGCGGAGGACGTCGATGCGTTCCCACCGCATCACGACGCGCTTCCAGTCTGCTGGCGGGTCGGTCGGATCCCAGTCGTTGACGCCGATGTTGATCGGGACCGTGCCGAGGAACGAAGCGAGCACGAACACCACCAATGCCACCATCGCGGCAATCCGCCACCCGAGACCGTCGTCTGCCCCGGCGATCACGAGGACGGCGACCGAGGCCAGCAGGGCCGGGACCATCAGGATCGGCACGACGACCTTGAGCGACTTCACCAACGCGATGCGGGTGCGGAGATGCGCATCATCGGGCAGCGTCCTGATCGCGGGCTGGATGCCCCATCGGACGATGAACTCCTCACCCGCGAGCAGACCCACGAGCACCAGTTGGACCACGAGCACCACGTTCACGGTGTGCCGCCGACCTCGCGGACCAGCGCCCGCGCTGCCCGCTGCGCTGCGGCGATGACGTCCGCGTCCGTCACCTCGGCGTGCACCGCGGCCTGCACGGCTGCGTTGATGCTG
Source organism: Curtobacterium sp. MCBD17_040 (assembly GCF_003234805.2). Classification (GTDB taxonomy): domain Bacteria; phylum Actinomycetota; class Actinomycetes; order Actinomycetales; family Microbacteriaceae; genus Curtobacterium. The sequence continues at coordinate 750,907 of NZ_CP126273.1, read as the reverse complement.
AGGACCGCCATCCGCACCAACAGGCCGTCCTGCTCGCGACCGCTGGGGACGAGCGCGGTGAGTTCGTCCACGATCGCGTTCAGCGGCGCACCGATGCTCCGCCCGCTCGAGTCGGCGAGACCGCGGATCACGAGCGGGTTCGCGGTCATGAACCGGATCGCGGCGAGCTTGTCGCTGGTGAACGTGTCCACCCAGCGCACCACGGTCTCCTCGAGCAGCGTCGGAGTCCGTGGCTGCTCGCGGAGCCATGCGAGGAGCTCCTGGGCCTCGGTGCCGCGCTCGTCGAAGAGCGACTGCAGGATCGCTTCCTTGCTCGCGAAGTGGTGGTACAGCGACGCCTTGTTGATCCCGAGCTCGTCGGCGATCTCCCGCAACGAGGTCGATTCGTACCCCTGCCGGGTGAACAGCTGCAGCGCAGCACGTTGGGCGCGTCGACGCGTGTCGCTCCCGCGCCGGCTGACGGCCGCCGCGCGTCGGACCGGTTGTGTCATGCGTACAGTCTACCTACCGTTCGGTAGGCGAAGCAGTGTCCGAGCGGGTCGCGCTAGCTGAACTTCGGCGTCGTCACTGAGCACGCAACACGCCCACCTGGAGTCGTGGACGTCTCGGTCGCGATCACGCGCTTCCCGTCGAGCAGGATCCGGCAGGTCGCCGTGGCACCCTTCCCGGGCGTCGCGGTGACCGACGCTCGTTGCTCGGTCAGGACCACGACGTCGTGCGTCCACCGCGACCCGTCACCGTCCGTGGTGCCCGTCGTGACGGATCCGAGCCGCTGGACCTCCGGAGCGTCACCACGCTCCCTGGCACCCTCGGCCTTGACCTCGGTGAGTTCCGCGCCGGTCGGCCGGTCGACGTGGACCTCGTAGGTGACCGCCCACGCGTCACCGATCTGCTGGTCGACGTAACTGCACCCGGTGCCGAGCAGTGCGACCGACGCGGCGATGGCGGTCGCGGTCATGAGACGGAAACGGGACGTGCTGGATCCAGACATACGACCAGCCTCCACGTGCGGCCACCGCCGCGTCGACCGCCAGCAGGAGCACCTCCGTCCGACGACCGGCGGATGCCGGCTCCACCGCTCGGTGGAGGACCCTCGATGTCGACGAGCGGTGCTCGGGCTCCGGCGGCGATCACATGTCGTCGATGAGGCGGAGCGTGTCGTCGTCGGGCACGGTCCGGTGTTGGAAGTAGTGGTGGAAGATCCGTGCCGCCTCGTCGGCGTCGACGTGCTGCGGCCAGGCCAGTCCGTGATGTACATGGTTCCTCCTCCCGGAGAGCGAGTCCCCGTTGATGCAGTGAGCTGGTGCGATCAGGCGGAGCACGTGCGGGAGCCGATCGACGGCTGCACGTCCGTGAGGACTCGCCACGCCGTCGGCTACTCGACGTGGGGCCATCCCTTCCGGACGTGGTCGAAGATCTCGTGCAGCGCCTGGCCCGGGCGCGGGTGAGCGCCGGCGATCTGCGGCGACTCGAGGACGAATCGGGCCAGGGCGTCCACGGCGGCCGGAGAGCCGTACCCACCGACCTCTGTGAGCGTCCTGGCGAGCACGTCCTGGCATCGGACCCAGCGCTGACGTGCGTACTCGGTCAATGCGGGCGTGGTGCGGATCAGGTCGAACACGGCACTGGTCTCAGTGTCCCGCTTCCCGTCGAACGGGCCGTGCGCGGCGATGAACTCCTCGACCGCGGTGAGGGCATCCTGCTCGACCGGTCGACCCTCGATGGCCTGTGCGAGGCTCGCCGCGCGGTCCCCACTGCCTCCGAACACGAGGGCTTGCTTCCCGTCGGGAAAGTGGGCGAACAGCGTGGTGAGCGCGGTGTCTGCTTCCTCCGCCACCTCAGCCACGGTCACGGCGTCGTAGCCGCGAGCGAGGAACAGCCGCACGGCGGCGTCCGTGAGGCGTTGGCGAGTCACGGCCTTCTTCCGCTCCCGCCGCCCCTGTTCATCTCCCATGCCGCCATCCTACCGATCTGTAGCGACTATGAACTCCTAGTGACTAGTGCTACCGTCCCGACCATGAACGTGCAAGAGCGGCCCGCGGTCGCCATCGTGGGAGCAGGACTCAGCGGCCTGGTCTGTGCCCGGATCCTGCAACGAGCCGGCCTGCCCGTCACCATCCACGAGGCCGACACCGCTGCGGACGCACGCCGACAAGGCGGCTCGCTCGACATCCACACCGCGACCGGGCAAGAGGCACTGCGTCAGGCCGGCGTGTTCGATCAGTTCCGCGCGCTCGTTCGCCATGGAGGTGAAGCGACACGGGTGATGGACCGCCACGCGCGGCTGCTGGTGGACGAGAGCGAAGTCGACGGCGGGAACGGTCGCCCGGAAGTCGAGCGGCAGGCACTCCGGCAACTGCTCGTGGACGCACTCGAGCCAGGAACGATCAGGTGGGGCGCGAAGGTCACCGGGGTCCGAACGGACGGTCCGGTGCGGGAACTGCAGTTCGTCGACGGGAGCACGGTCACAGCAGACCTCGTCGTCGGCGCCGATGGCGCGTGGTCGAGGGTGCGGAGCACGGCGCTGACATCGACCGTGCCGGAGTACACGGGCATCACGATGGTGGAGCTCCGGCTCTCGGACGCGGTCCGTGCGCACCCTGAGGCGCTCCGCACGACCGGGCACGGGACGTTCTTCGCCCTCTCGGACAACAAGTCGATCGGCGGCCATGGCGGAGAGGAGATCGCACTGGGGCTCGGTCTCCGCGTGCCGGAGGACTGGGCCGCGACCAGCGGCATCGACTGGACCGACCCGATGGCGGCGCGTGCGGCGCTGCTGCGGGAGTACCGGGACTGGGCCGGACCGCTGACGGACATGATCCGTGACAGCGACGACACCATCTGGCCGCGTCCGATCTACGCACTCCCGATCGGCCTCACCTGGCGCCGAGTACCAGGAGTGACGGCCGTAGGCGACGCCGCGCACCTGATGTCCCCGTTCGCCGGCGAGGGCGCGAACCTCGCCCTCATCGACGGCGCAGACCTCGCCCGCGCCGTCATCGAGAGCCCACACCTCGACCGTGCACTCGGACGCTACGAGCGGAAGATGTTCCGCCGAGCGAAGGCATCAGCATCAGCATCAGCACGCGGTCTCGCCATGATCTTCAACGACGACGCCCCGCGGCAGATGGTCTCGTTCTTCGAACGCGCGGCGCTCCTCGCACGCCTCACCCGGCCCCTCACACGGCTGCTGCCAGGACGACCATGACCCCCTGGGGTCGAGCATCGAGCCGCCGACGCCGCGACGCCGCACCAGTGGATCGAGCCGCGTCGGCGACGCGCCTCCGTTCGGGTCAGCGGGCCGTCCAGCCCCCGTCGATCGGCAGCGCGGTTCCGGTGATGAGCGAGGCCCCCTCGCCTGCGAGGAAGGTGACGGCGGCGGCGACCTCGTGCGGCTGTCCGATGCGGTGCAGTGCGGCGATGCGGTCCACCGTGTCGTCCCGGAACGCGTCGTCGGACAGGGCTGGAGCGGTGCCGTCCGTCTCGATGAAGGTCGGCGCAACGGCGTTCACACGGATCCCGTACTGGCCCCACTCGACTGCCAGGCACTTGGTGAGGTGGATCACGGCGGCTTTGCTGGTGCAGTAGGAGGACTCGCCAGGCAGCGCGACGAGGCCGGCTTGCGAAGCGATGTTCACGATCGAGCCTCGGCCCACAGTCCGCATGTGGCGAGCGACGTACTGCGAGATGAAGAACGTCGACTTCGTGGTGAGCGACCAGACGGCATCGAAGTGTTCCTCGGTGACGTCGAACGCATCCTCGACGATGCTCCCGCCGGCGTTGTTCACCAGGATGTCGATGGTCCCGAATTCCGCAGCGACGCGATCGACCGCCTCCCGGCATGCAGCGAGGTCGGTCACGTCCATCGCGACGACGGCCACGCTCCTGCCCAGCGCGCGGATCTCGTCCGCGAGCGCCGCGGCACCTTCCGGGTCGCGCACCCCGAGGGCGACGTCGGCACCGTGTTGCGCGAGGTCGAGCGCGATCGATCGCCCGATCCCGCGAGCGGCTGCGGTCACGAGCGCGACGGATCCGCTCAGGGGTTCGGCTTTCATGGACTGTCCTCCGCATCGGTGAACGGTGTCGGCGACCGGAGCCGGACGTGAGCCGCCTGCTGACCACCGTTGGGCCTCCAGTCTGCCGGTCGCACGCGGAGCGGTCGTCGATGCTCAGGGGTCTGCGATCCTCGGCGATCGCAGGGCGTTCACCAGCTGAAGAAGCGGACCACCGCGCGGAGCGTCTTCGCGGCCGTCGACGACGCAGCGCGCGCTGACGCGGTCCGCGGTCCGCGGTCCGCGGTCCGCGGTCCACGGTCGGAGCATGCCGGTCATGCATGGCGTTCGAGCCAGCCGTCTTTGACTGCACGGGCGGGCAGTCGCAAGGGTTGCGTCATGCAGACATCTCGAGTGCGCGCGCTCGCACGTTCCGTCGTCGCAGCGATCGCCGTCCTGGCCATGGCCGGATGCTCCGGCGTGGACGACGCACACCGGGCGGTGGGACCGACGTCATCGGTCACGTCCGAGCCAGACGAGGCACGAAGCGCGGCGGCGACGACAGCACCGGCGTTCGACCGTCTGCAGCAGACGTACGGCGCGACGCTGGGCGTCTTCGCGCTGGACACCGGAACCCGGCAGACCGTGGCCCACAACGCCAACCGGCGGTTCGCCTACGCGTCCACCTACAAATCGCTCGCCGCCGGCGTCCTGCTGGCCGACCCGTCGACCGATCTGGACGCGCACGTCGACCTCGCGCAGGACGAGATCCTGGCCGGTTCGCCGGTCGCCTCGCAGCACGTCGAGTCGGGGATGCGCCTCGGCGACGTCGTCGCGGCGGCCTTGGAGCAGAGCGACAACACGGCCGGCAACATCGTGTTGCAGCGAGTCGGGGGCCCCGCGGGGTTCGAGACCGCGTTGCGGAGAATCGGGGACACCACCACGCGGTCGGATCGGACGGAGCCCGACCTGAACGCGGCGGTGCCCGGCGACGACCGCGACACCTCGACACCTCGAGCGCTGGCGCTGGATCTCGATCGGCTGGTGCTCGGCAGCGTGCTGCACGCATCGGAGCGCGCCCGACTGATCGGGTGGATGCGCGCGAACACCACGGGGGACGACCTCGTCCGCGCCGCCGTTCCGGCGGGATGGACGGTCGCCGACAAGACCGGCACCGGGTACTACGGCGTCCGCAACGACATCGCCGTGGTGTGGCCGCCCTCGGGTGCGCCGATCGTCCTCGCGATCCAGACCACCAAGAGCACCCAGGCAGCCGAACCCAGTGACGCGCTCGTCGCTGCCGCGGCGAAGGAAGCGATCGGGGCCCTGCGATGACCCGCCGACACGCCGCAGCGGCCGGGGCGTCACCCCGTCTGGACGAACCTGCCGTGCCGTTCGGTGTCCGTTCTCGGGTCGTGCGAGCCACGGCCGCTCGTGGAACGACCGCACGGACGCTGCCACCATGACCAGCTCAGACGCCCGGTCGGGAAGCGGTTCCGATGAGGGTGCCCTGCCCCATCCGGGGCTCGCGACCGAGGAGGCCCAGGCGCTGTCACCACGCGGCCCGGCCGCACCCCGGGTCGGATGCGGAGCGCCACGACCAGTCGGAGTACCGTCATCGGGTGCCCATCGACCTGCGCTCCGACACCGTCACCCGCCCGACCGCCGCGATGCGCGCCGCGATGCTCGACGCCGAGGTCGGCGACGACGTGTACGGCGAGGACCCGGAGGTGAACGCGCTCGAGGCCGAGGTCGCCGATCTCCTCGGGTTCGAAGCGGGCCTCTACGCGCCGTCGGGCTCGATGGCGAACCAGTTGGGACTGCGGATGCTCGTCGCGCCCGGTCAGGAGCTCGTCTGCGACGTCCAGGCCCACGTGGCCCGAGCCGAACTCGGCGCCGCCGCGGTGTTCTCGGGGATCACGACCCGGACGTGGGCGACGCCGTACGGCCGCCTCGACCACCGGGCGGTCGAGCAGATCGCGGAGCCGGACGCCGGGTCGTACATGGTGTCCACCGCTGCGATCGCGATCGAGAACACCCACAACTTCGGCGGTGGCACCGTGCAGCCCCAGAGCGAGGTCCGCGCCGTGCAGGAGTACGCGCGGACGAACGGGCTCGCGGTGCACCTCGACGGCGCTCGGCTGTGGAACGCGCACGTCGCTTCGGGCACGCCGTTGCGCGAGCTGGCCGCCGGGTTCGACACGGTCTCGGTCTGCCTGTCGAAGGGCCTCGGCGCCCCGGTCGGGTCGGTGCTCGTCGCCTCACAGGAGCGCATCGACGCCGCCCGCATCTGGCGCAAGCGTTACGGCGGCGGCATGCGGCAGGTCGGGATGCTCGCCGCGGCCGGCCGGTACGCCATCCGGAACCACGTCGACCGCCTCGCCGAGGACCACGTGAACGCCCGACTCCTCGCCGCGGCCGCCGGGGTCGACCCCGCGACGGTCGAGTCGAACATCGTGTTCGCGGACGTGTCCGACGCGGCGCGGTTCGCGCACGAGGCCGAGGCCCAGGGCGTGCGCGTGATGCAGTCCGGCCGGACGCGCATCCGCATGGTGACGCACCTCGACGCCACGGGCGACGACATCACCCGCGCGGTCGACGTCCTCCGCGGCATCCAGCGGTAGGGACACCGAGCGGTAGGGACACCGAGCGGTAGGGACACCGAGCGGTAGGGACACCGAGCGGTAGGGGCACCGAGCGGTAGGGGTCCGCACCGGCCACGCAGGCCGGCGCCGCCGGGCGCCGGGAACCCGCCGGCGAGTAGGCAGGTGGCATGGCAGATGACGAACGGCCCACGTCGGAACCGAGCCGGGAGGGACGGGTCGCGCTCGTCACGGGCGTCACCGGTGGCATCGGGCGGGCGGTGACCCGGGGCCTCCTCGACGCGGGGTACGCGGTGGTGGGCACGGTACGCGACCGCAGCCGCGCTTCCACGGCCGAACTCGACCCGGGGCGCACGGGCCGACTCGTGCTCGTCGAGGCGGACATGACGGACACCGAGCGGCTGCACGCGGTGGCGGAGGCCGCCGCGGACCCGTTCGGACCGGTCGACGTCCTGCTGCCGATCGCCGGCGTCGGCGACGTCCGCGCGCTCGACGAGATCAGCCCGGAGGACTGGGAGCGCACCCTCCGCGTCAACCTGACGGCGCCGTTCGTCCTCGCGCAGGCACTCCTGCCCGGCATGGTCGAGCGCGGCTGGGGACGGATCGTCTTCACCTCGAGCGTCGCCGCGTTCACGGGCGGGTTCGTCGGCCCGCACTACGCCGCGTCGAAGGCCGGGCTGCACGGGCTCGTGCACGCGCTGTCCGCGAGGGCCGCCGCGCACGGGGTCACGGTGAACGCGATCGCCCCGGCACTCATCGCGGACACGGCGATGATCGACGGCATGCCCTCGTCGGTCCCGACGCCGCCGGTGGGACGGCTCGGGCGTCCGGACGAGGTCGCCCAGCTCACGCTCGCCGCGCTCGGGAACGCCTACCTCACGGGGCAGGTGCTCCTGCTCGAGGGCGGCTCGCGTCCGTCCTGACGTGCGCGGTCTTGCTGTCCGCGTCCAGCGCGACGGCACACGACGCCGAACGCACGGGAGGCGCGGTGCGGGACGGACCAGCACCGCGCCTCCCGGACGGCGGACGACCTGATCAGACCATGACGGCGCGCTCGTCCGGCACGCAGTGCGTCATGAGCAACCCCTCGACGTCGCGCGGGCCGTTGTGCCCGAGGTTCGCCAGGCGGGCGAGCTCGTCGTCGGACAGGGTCTGGGACTGCAGCGGCGGCAGGTCGGCGACCTCCTCGAGGGTGATGCCGAGGCCCTCGCCCACGCGCTGCCCGAGCTCGTCCTCGACCATGTAGAAGTGCCAGAGCATGCGCTCCTGCACCGGGCGGGCCGCCTGCGAGATGAGCGTGACGAAGTTCTGGACGAGGTCGTCGCGCTCCCAGTCCTCCATGAGCCGGAAGCGCTGCCCGGCCTGCGTGTAGTCGTTCGTGCGTGGGATCCGCTTGCGCGTCAGCCGCCCGACGATCTCCGGCCCCTGCTCGTCGTGCGTCGGGTACTCGGCCTCGCGGAGGCTGCCGTCCGTGATCGAGGGCTCGTAGTTGACGTGCGGGTTGGGTCCGCCGCCCTGGTGGTAGGCCATCTGCCCGTCGCGCTGGTTCGTGTGCACGCGCGCGTTCTTCGGCTGGTTGACCGGGAGCTGCAGGTAGTTCGGCCCGACGCGGTAGCGCTGCGTGTCCGAGTACGAGAACGTGCGGCCGACGAGCATCTTGTCGTCCGAGAAGTCGAGGCCGTCGACGAGCACACCGGTGCCGAACGAGATCTGCTCGTTCTCGGCGAAGAAGTCCGACACGTTCCGGTTGAGCACCATCGTGCCGACCTTCCTCGGCGGGAACTCGTTCTCGGGCCAGAGCTTCGTGTCGTCGAGCGGGTCGAAGTCGAGCTCGGGGTGGTCGTGGTCGTCCATCATCTGGACGCGGAGTTCCCACTCCGGGTACTCGCCGCGCTCGATCGCCTCGTGGAGGTCCTTCGACGCGTGGCCGAGGTCGCCCGCCTGGACCGCGGCGGCGTCGGCCTCGGTCATGCTGCTGACGCCGACCGACGGGATCCAGTGGTACTTGACGAGCTTCGTCTCGCCCTCGGCGTTGACCCACTTGTAGGCGTTCACGCCGAAGCCCTGCTGCGTCCGGTAGTTCGCCGGGATGCCGCGCGGGCTGAACAGGTTGACGAGCATGTGCATCGACTCGGGTGTCTGCGACATGAAGTCGAAGATGCGGGCCGGCTCCTGGCGGAACGTCTGGGGGTCCGGCTTGAGGGAGTGGATCACGTCCGGGAACTTGATGGCGTCGCGGATGAAGAAGACGCCGAGGTTGTTGCCGACGAGGTCCCAGTTGCCGTCCTCGGTGTAGAACTTGACGGCGAAGCCGCGCGGGTCGCGGGCGGCCTCGGAGGAGTCCCGGCCACCGATGACGGTCGAGAAGCGGATGGCGACGTCGGTGCGCTTGCCGGCCTCCTGGAACAGCTTGGCGCGCGTGTACTGCGCGATCGGCTCGTCGCCCCACTGCCCGGTCGCCTCGAAGTACCCGAAGGCGACGAAGCCGCGGGCGTGGACGACACGCTCCGGGATGCGCTCGCGGTCGAAGTGGCTGATCTTCTCGAGGAACTGGTAGTTCTCGAGCGTCGCGGGCCCCCGGGCGCCGACGGTGCGCTGGTTCTGGTTGTCGTAGACCGGGTGGCCCTGACGGTTGGTGAGGACCTCGCGGTCGTCACCCTCGGCGGGAGGCTGGGAGGAGACGTCGGTCACGGGTTGTTCCTTTCCTGGACGGCTGCCTTCCCAGTGTCCTCCATCGGCCCCGGGGCGCCTGCACGGCCGGCACCCGGGCGTGCCGCAGCCGGCCGCCCGTCGCCCTGTCCGCGAGATCGCAGTCCCTGCCGCTCTGGCTCCGGTGAGAACGGCAACGACCGCGATCTCGCGCTTCAGGCGCCCTCGGGCGGATGGACGAGCAGGTCGACGCGGTCGGCGAGGTACTGCGCGAGCGGCAGGGCATCGCCGTCCGCGACGGTGGGGCTCCAGCGGACGACGACCTCGCCGTCGCGCACGGACAGGGGACCTGCGGCGCCGCGCAGGTGTTCGTCGAGCGGGATCGGCACGGTGCCGTGGTTGACGGTGTCGCCCGCGCGGAACCCGCCCTTGACCGCCGCCGCACGGTACGCCCGACGGATCTCCGCCGACGTCGACTGGTACTGCGGTCGGCCCGGCTCCGTCACGCGGGTGATCAGGCCCGTCGCGCGGACGGTGCCGACCCGGTCGACGAGCAGCACCCCGAGCCGCCACGCCCGCCCGAGATCCCGCATGGTCGGCTCCCGCCGGATGCCGAGCACGCGGCGCGGTTCGACGTACTCCCCGACGGCCTCGTCACGCGCACCGGCGGCCTCGAGCCGCTGCACGGCCTCGGCGATCGCGGTGCGGGCGCGGGCAATCGCGTCCGCGTCGTCCGTCGTCGCATCCACGCCGACGAGCGTAGGCCGGGTGGCGGGAGCGGGACGCGCCTCCCGGAATGCGACCACGCTGGATGCGGTTGCATGGACCGGTGCGGTCCCGACCCGTGGACCCGGAGTGGAGCAACATGGCGTTCCTGCGGTGGCTGTTCGACGCGCAGCTCGTCATCGGCGACCAGACCGTGCTGTGGCGCGAGATCGTCGGCAACGTGTTCGGCCTGCTCAGCGCGCTCGGCGGCATGCGCCGTCGGGTGTGGGCCTGGCCCGTCGGCATCGTCGGCAACGCGCTGCTGTTCACGGTGTTCATGGGCGCGGTGTTCGACACCCCGAACCCCGTCAACCTGCTCGGTCAGGCCGGGCGACAGATCATGTTCATCGTGGTGTCCGTGTACGGGTGGTGGCGGTGGACGCGGCGACCCGAGCCCGGCGACGCCGTCGTCGAGCCGCGGTGGGCCTCGTGGCGGACGCGCGCCCTGCTCGCTGTCGGCATGGTCGGCGGGACGCTCGTGCTCACCCCGATCTTCCGGGCGCTCGGGTCGTACGAGCCCGTCTGGAGCGACGCGTGGATCTTCGTCGGGTCGCTCCTGGCCACCTACGGCATGGCGAAGGGCTGGGTCGAGTTCTGGCTGATCTGGGTGGCGGTCGACGTCGTCGGGGTGCCGCTGCTGTTCTCGGCCGGCTACTACGCCTCAGGTCTCATGTACGTGTTCTACGGGGTGTTCACGCTCACCGGGTTCTTCGTGTGGCGGCGCACCCGGACGAAGCCGCCGGCAGCGCCGGTGACGGTCGGCTGACCGCGCCGCCCCTCGGCGAGATCGCAGTCGTCGCCGCTCTGACGGATCCCAGAACGGCAACGACTGCGATCCCGCGGAAGGGGGCAGAGGCCGGTCGGTAGCGTGGGCACGTGGACCAGAGCAGCTTCGACGACCGTTACACCATCCGCCGGTTCTCGCCCGGCCTGAACCCGGAGGGCACGGCCGACGGGCAGACCACCGCGTTCTTCGCGAGCGTCGACGCGGGGTTCCACCAGCCCGAGGTGGCACCCGACCGCCTCGGGCGGATGGTCCGGCACGTGATCGACGACCGCACCGAGCTGCTCGGCGTGCACCGGCGCGACCCCATGCCCGACTCGCTCGAGGTCGACGCTCCCGTCGGCACGTTCGGCAGTCTCCCGAAGCGCCTGAGCTGGGGCGACGGCACCGAGATCGACACCTTCGCGATCGCGTCGGTGACGGTCCGACCGACCGAACGCCGACGCGGCATCCTCCGGCGCATGATGACCGACTCCCTGCACCGTGCCGCGGACGAGGGGTACCCGCTCGCGAGCCTGACGGCGAGCGAAGGCACGATCTACCGCCGGTTCGGCTTCGGCGCCGCGATCCGCGAGCGCACGATCGACGTCGACCGATCCGCGGCGCTCCCGCTGCTCGTGCCGGCCAGGGGCGAGATCGCCCCGGTCGACACCGCCGTCCTGGCCCAGGGGCTCGCCCGACAGGTGTACGAGCGGTTCCACGCGCGGACGCCGGGCTCGATGCCCCGGAACGAGGGCACCTGGAACGCCCTCCTCGGTCGCCAGGGCGACGGTGAGCCGAACCGGGCGGTGCGCGCGGTCGTGCACCGGCCCTCCCGGTCGGAGCCCGTCGACGGCTACGTGACGTACAAGGCGGAGCAGACGGAGCGGCACGCGGTGCGGCTCGAGATCGTCGACCTCGTCGCCGCGACGGACGAGGCGTACATCGCACTCTGGCACCACCTGCTCGCCGTCGACCTCGTGCGCGTGGTCCGGTACGGGACGGCCCGCGTCGACGACCCGGTCCTCCACGTGCTCGCCGACGACCGTGCGCTGTCCACCGTGTTCGAGGAGGACCACGTCTGGTTCCGCGTGCTCGACCCGGTGGCGACGTTCGCGTCCCGCCCGTTCGCGGTGGACGGCACGGTGACGATCGGCGTCCACGACGCACTCGGGTTCGCGGACGGGACGCTGCGGTTGTCGGTGGTCCAGGGCCGTGCGACGGTCGAGCGGACCGCGGGCGGACAGGACGAGGCCGACGTCGAACTCGACGTCGCGGAACTCGGCGCACTCGTGCTCGGCGCGGTGGACGTCGGCACGCTCGTCGCCGCCGGCCTCGTCCGTGCGGAAGCCGGGTCGGCCGCGCGGCTCCGCGCCATGCTCGTCCCCATCCGGACCCCCCACCAGATCGCCTACTTCTGACCCCGGCGACGGACGGGAACGCTCCGCGCAACCCCTTGTCTCCCAACCTGGACACACGTACAGTGCGCTGTTGGGACGGTGAATGCGGAACTCGAACAGTTCCGGGTCGGCGTCTCACCGACAACCACAGACGTTCCTCGCGGCCGATCGGGCCGCGAAGGCCGACCATCCCCGTTCCGGTCGGCGCCTCCCGTGTCCCTGGACCACCAGCAGGACACGGCGGCGAACGGCGGGTGTCCTCCCGTGACCCGAAGCGGGAGGACACCCGATCCTCGTCGTCGGACGGGAGGAGCGGTGCGGGTCCGCACCGCTCCTCCCGTCGCCGGTCCTACGCCTCCTCGAGCTGGCGCTCGATGTCCTCGAGGCTCCGACCCTTGGTCTCCGGAAGGATCTTCCACATCGTGATCGTGCCCGCGATCGCGAAGACCGCGAACGCCCAGAACAGGGTCGTGGCGCTGAGGCCCGAGATCACGCTGAGGACCACGAGCGAGATGATCAGGTCGAGGCCCCAGTGGGTGACCGTGCCGAAGGACTGCGCCTTGCCACGGACCCGGTTGGGCAGGACCTCGCTGTTGACGAGCCAGATCGCGATGCCGAGGCTCGCGGCGAACACGCCCTCGTAGATCATGAGGCCGATGACGAGGAGCACGCCGACCGTCGACGACTGCGGGAACAGGTAGAGCGCACCGATCGCGGCGAGCGCGATGGCGACGATCAGGGTCCCGCCGATGAGGAGCCAGCGGCGGCCGAGGAAGTCGACGAGCAGCAGTCCGATCAGGGTGAACAGCAGGAATGCCCCGCCGATGCCGACCGAGCTGAGGATCGCGGACGAGTCCCCGAACCCGGCGGACTTCAGCATGGTGGGCGCGTAGTAGAGGATCGCGTTGACGCCGGACAGCTGGTTCGTGGCCGCGACGACGACGCCGATCACGATGCCGCGACGGACACCGCGGGTCCGGAACAGCGACCGGTAGCTGACCGCGTGCTCGGACTTGATCGCGCCGGTGATGTCACCGAGCTCCGCCGCGGCCTCGGCCACGGTGGACCGGATGCGCTCGAGGACGGCGCGGGCGTCGTCGACCCGGCCCTTCGCGGCGAGCCAGCGCGGGCTCTCGGGCAGCGGCAGGAGGCCGACCAGCATGACGACGGCCGGCACGGCGGCGAGGCCGATCATCCAACGCCAGCCCTCGATCGGGGCGAACGCGTAGCCGACCAGGTAGGACACGAAGATGCCGAGCGCCACGAACAGCTGGTTGAACGACACGAGGCGGCCACGGATGCGGGCCGGGGCGATCTCGGCGATGTACATCGGCACGACGAGCGAGGACGACCCGACGCTCAGGCCGAGCAGGAACCGCGACACGTAGATGAGCGGGAGCCAGCCGATGAGCGAGCTGCCGAGCGCGCCGACGATGTAGATCGCGGCGAGCAGGATCAGGGTGCGGCGTCGACCGAGGCGGTCGACCACCGGACCACCGCCCATGACGCCGATCACGGCGCCGGCGAGCAGGATCGCCACGAAGAACTGTTGTCCGAACTCACCGAGGTGGTACTCGGGCGCCACGTACAGCAGCGCGGCCGACACGATGCCCGTGTCGTAGCCGAACAGGAACCCTCCGAGCCCTGCGATCACCGAGGCCCACACCACGATCCCCCTGCGGTGGTGCCCGGTCGTCCTGCGGGCGTCCCGCGCGGTCATCTCCGTGGATGTCATCACAACTCCGTCGTCATCCCATCCGCCGAGTCCGGTTGGCTCGGCGGCCCGGTCGAGTGTACGTCGAGGTGAGCGCTCACAGTGAGCGCTCACTCCTCGTTTCGAACGCTGACGGCGAACGTGACCGGCGATGGGCCGTTCGACGCAGCGTTCTGTCCAGAGCACGCCGGGACGGCTGCGTGGTCGTTCAGCCGGGCCGCCACAACCGTCCGTCATGGGGCGGCGCGCCGGGTCAGGACGTGCGCGGCCACCGGGACATGACGGCATCGATCCCCGCCGCTCGCGCCGGGGGCGGCGGTCGACCCCCGTTCTGGGGCAGAACCACCCCCCGAACGGAGGCTCCCCCGACACCGGGCGCAGGAGCGATCCTCGATGTCGGCCAGGGGTCGGACCGCTGATCAGGAGCGGCCCGGCCACCACTCCGGCCGACTCCCCACGCCCTCCCCCCACCACGGAGCACCAGTGTCGAACCCCTGTGCGCCGCGTCTCCGGCGCGCCCTCGTGTCCAACGTCCGCACGGTCGTCGCCCTCCTCGCGGTCGTCGTGGCCGTCCTCGCGGCGGCACTCGCCCGCCCGGGCGCCGCGTCGGCGGCGACCACCTACACGGGCTACGTCCGCTACGCCTCGGCGCCCGCCGAGGTGATCGGCAAGACCGCCGCGGGCTACCGCCTGCTCACGCCGGCCGAGGCCGCCGCCGTGCCGCCGGACGCCGTCACGTACCTGGCGAACACACAGTTCCTCCGGGTCGGGACCACCGGCCCGATCTACAAGGTGTCGAGCGACGTCGTCAGCACCGTCACCACGGCGCAGTGGACGGCCCAGGGCACGCCGACGCCACGCATCGTCGACCGGGTCCCGGCGATGGAGTACTCGAGCTACGCGTCGAACCCCTCCGAGATCATCGTGCGCACCCCGGTCGGGGTCTGGCGGCACGCCACGGCCGCCGAGACCGCGAGCATCCCGGCATCGTCCGTGACGTACCGGGCCGACACGTACTACCTGAGCAGCGTCGGGTCATCGCAGGTGGTCAAGCGGGTCGCCGGGGTGAGCACACCGATCACGACCGGACAGTGGCGAGCCGAGGGCTCCCCCACGCCGATGGTGCCCCCGGTGCCGAGCGTCGGCACGGACCCCTTCACCACCGCCGCGCCCTACGTCGATCCCGGCTACCCCTCCGTCGCCGCCGCTGCGGCGCTCCGGGCCAGCGGCGACACCACCGACGCCGCGGTGCTCGACCGGATCAGCGCGCACGGCGGCACGCGGTGGCTCGGGAGCGGCAACACGATCGCGACCGTCGCCGCCACCACGTCCGCGTACGTCGGAGCCGCCGTCGCCGCGGGCCGCACCGGGACGCTCGTGGTCTACGGGATCCCCGGCCGCGACTGCGGGAGCTACTCGGCCGGGGGCTTCTCGGCGACGGACTACCCGAGGTGGATCGCCCAGATCGCCGCGGGCATCGCGCACCGACGGGTCGCCGTCGTGCTCGAACCCGATGCGCTGCTGCAACTCGGCCGATGCCCCGACGTGCAAGGTGACCGCACGGGCCTCCTGCGCGCTGCGGCGACCACCCTGACCGCCGCGGGCGCCACCGTCTACCTCGACGCCGGGACGAGCAACTCCGGCGTCGACACCGCGACGATGGTGTCCCGCCTCCTCGCCGCCGGCGTGCAGGGCGTGCGCGGGTTCGCCGTGAACGTGTCGAACTACAAGTCGACGAGCGACGTCCAGGCCTACGCCGACGAGGTCTCCCGACTGCTCGGCGGCGCGCACTACGTCATCGACACGTCGCGCAACGGCAACGGCTCCGACGGCGAGTGGTGCAACGCCCGGGGACGCGCGATCGGCCAGGCACCAGCGGCGAGCAGCCACGGCAACGAGGACGCCGCGTTGTGGATCAAGACCGTCGGGGCCTCCGACGGCACGTGCAACGGTGGACCGGCCGCGGGGACCTGGTGGAACACCATCGCGCTCGAGCTCGCGCGGAACGCCGGGTACTGACGTATCGATTCCGCATCGGAGCCTCCGAGTCGCATCGTGGTGCGTTCCAGGCCGGCGCTAGGGTCGGCCTGGTGAAGACGACGACGATGGTGCTCACGTCCGCGACCGCCCTGGCCGCGGTGATCGCCCTGACCGGCTGCGCCGGCTCGGACAGCGGCTCCGACCGACCGACGGTCACGGCCACGCGGACCGCCACGGCGACCACGACCACGACCGCGACCGCCAGCCCGTCGGTCACCGCCGGCGGGAGCGGCACCGGTGGGAGCGGCACCGGAGACTCGGACGGCTCGACCTCGGCCGCCGGCGGCCGCTGCACCACGGATCAGCTCAGCGGAGGTACCGCGGAAGGCACCGGCGGTGCAGCCGGCAGCGTCGGCATCGTCCTGACGCTGACGAACACCGGCACCACGCCGTGCACCCTGCAAGGCTGGCCTGGCGTGTCCTTCGTCGGCGGCGGGGACGGCGAGCAGATCGGCGCGCCGGCCGAGCTCGACCGGACCTCCGAGCACGACACCGTCACCCTCGGGCCGGGAGCGCAGGGACAGGTCGCGCTCAAGATCACCCAGGCCGCCGCATACGACGCCGCCGAGTGCTCGCCGCAGCCGGCCGACGGGTTCCGGGTCTACCCGCCCGGGTCGAAGACGTCGCTGTTCATCAAGGACACGGCGTACACGGCCTGCGCATCGGGCACCGTGCACCTGCTGACGACGGGCGCGGTCGTGGTCGGGCCCGCCCACCCCTGACACCGGCGGACGGGAGGCCCGGCCTCCCGTCCGCCGTCCTGCTCGCGGGACTCAGCGGCGCACGTCGGTCCCACTCGCCAGGTCGACGAGGACGCCCGCCGCGAGTGCGGTCCGCTCCACCATGCCCTGCACGCTCGCCCACTCGTGCCGCGCGTGCGCTCCGTCACCGACGGCGCCCAGTCCGTCGAGCACGGCGCGACCGAGCGCAGAGGCGAAGTTCCCGTCACTGGCGCCGCCGACCGCCGTCTCCTCGACCGTCAGCCCCATGCCGCGGGCGACCGACTCAGCACGTGCGAACAGGGCGACGTTGGCCTCGGTGCGCTCCATGACCGGTCGGTTCCACCCACCGTGGACGGTGATCGTCGCCAGTGGGTCCTCCGGGGTGAGCGCCGCGAGCACGCCATCGATCCTGTCCGCCTCCTCGGACGACGAGACGCGGACGTCGAGCGCCGCGGACGCGTGTCCCGCACGGACGTTGGGACGGGTCCCGCCCGCGACGACACCGACGTTGCAGCTCGTCCCGGCCTCGAGGTCCGTCGCGCCGTGGAGCGTCAGCACGACCCGGGCGAGCTCGTCCACCGCGCTCGCCCCGGCGCGGGGGTCGAGTCCCGCGTGCGCCTCGACGCCGGTGATCTCGATGTCGAACAGCCCGACCCCCTTCCGGGCGGTCTTCAGTGCGCCGTGCTCTCCGGCGGACGCCTCGAACACCAGCACGGGCCCGTCGGTGCGCCGGACCGTGTCCTCGATGATGGTGCGGGAGCCCTTGCTGCCGACCTCCTCGTCGCCGTTGAGCAGCAGGCGGATGTTCGGACGCGGGAGTGCGGCGGCGTCCACGGCACGGATCGCCCACGCGAGCTGCACCAGTCCGGCCTTCATGTCGTAGACCCCGGGTCCGGTCATCCGGTCGCCGTCCACGGCGGCAGGACGCGCAGCGATGGTCCCGGCGGCCCACACGGTGTCGTAGTGACAGAGCGCGGTGACCCACACGTCGGAGCCGAGCGGCGCCTCCAGGTCGAGTACCGCGACGTCACCGTGGCCGTCGGTCGGGTGCACGGTGCGAGCAGTGGGAGCGCCGACCGTCTCGCCGAGCCACTGCTCGACCCACGCGAGGCCTTCCGCGAGGAGCGCCGGCGCGTCCGAAGGCGTCTCGATCCCGACGTACGCCAGGACGTCGCCCACCATCGCGTCGCGGTGCCCGGCGACCCAGTCGAGCAGATCGGTGGTCGTCCCGGTGGCGGTCATCGCGCCTCCCCGACCGTCGACGGCGCGAGCGCGGCGATCGCGGCCTCGTCCATCGCACTCTCGCCCTCCTCGAGGCGCACGATCGCGGTGATGAGCGCCTCGATCGCGGGCAGCGCGACGCCCTGCGCGGCACCCATCTCGACGACCGGGCGGTAGTGCGCCGGCACCTCGGTCCGCCGGTGCCGAACGGCGATGTCCCGCCAGATGCCGGACCGCGTCTTCGACTGCGTGGCGAGCCAGGCGACGAGGTCGTCGAGGGCACGCTCGGTGGTCGCCGGATCGGCACCGGAACGGAACGCCTGCGGGTCGAACGCGTCGAACGGCTCGAGTGCGATCCCCCGGCCGTCCGCGACGTCGAACACCTCGCGCGCCAGCGTGGTCATGACGGCGCGGTTGCGGTCGATGAGGTCGCTCATGTCGTCGTCCGCGAGCGCGGTGGCCGTGAGCATCGCGCCGAAGCCGAGCTTCGACCAGAGGAAGCCCTCGACGTTGGCGGACACGACCGGGCTCCCCCAGTGCGCCAGATCGGCGGCCAGGTCGCGCACGCGGTCACTCGTCCCGCCGGCGAACTCGCCGAGGGCCATGCCCCCGTGGCCGCCGTCCTTGACGACCCCCGGCTCCATCACGTCTGCGAAGAGGTCGACGAAGGCGATGACGGTCCGGTCGACACCGACGTGTCCGGCGATGGTGGCCTCGTTGAGTCCGTTCTGGAGCGACGCCACGAACCCGTCGGAGCGGAGCCGCGGTGCGATCCAGGCGGCAGCCGCATCGGTGGCGAGCGCCTTGACGGCGAGCAGGACCCGGCCGAGCTCGTCGGGCGCGTCCTCGAGCGTGTACGCGGGCACGTGCGCGGTCGTCGCCCCGTCGGGCGTGAGCAGGGTGAGCCCGCGCTCACGGATCGCTGCCACGTGGGCGGGATCGGCGTCGACGAGCTGGACCGGGACGCCCGCGGCGTCGAGGTGCACGGCGAGGGTGCCCCCGATCGCGCCGGCGCCGACGATCGTGGTGGTGCGGTCGGTGGTCATGCGGATGTCTCCTCTCGGATGGGCTGGTCGTCCGTGTCGGCACGCGCGTCGACCGGGTCCCAACTCAGGGGCAGTGCGTGGGCTCCGGTCGACGATCCGCCGTCGACCCGGAGGATCGAGCCGGTCACCCACTCGGCCGCCGTGTCGTCGGCCAGCCAGACCACGGCGTTCGCGATGTCGGTCGGGCGGCCTCGACGACCGAGCGGGTTGGCGGACACCGCTGCGGCGTACTCGTCGGTGACACGGTTGACGTCGCTGTCGACGTCGACGAACCCGGGTGCGACCGCGTTGACGCGGATGCCGGCGGCGCCGAGCTCGAGTGCGGAGGCACGGGTCACCATCTCCAGCGCGGCCTTCGACGTGCTGTACGGGGCCGCGCCGGGACGCGCACGCAGCGCCGAACCGGACGAGATGTTCACGACGCACGGCCGCGTCCCCGCCGTCTCGGCCCGCCGCGCGAGCGCGACGGTGGCGAGGAGCGGGGCGCGGACGTTGACCGCGTGGACCGCGTCCCACGTGGCCGCGTCGAGCTGGAGGAACGGGGTCGCCGGGTAGACGCCCGCCGCGTTGACGAGCACGTCGACGACCGCCCGGTCCCATGCCCTGTCGACGACCGCGGCGGGCGCGTCGGGTTCGCGGAGGTCCGCGGTGATGGTGACCACCGCCTCCCCACCGAGTGCGGCGACCGACGCGACCGACGCGGACGCCGCGTCGAGTGGCTCGGCGCGGAGGTCGACCATGGTCACGAGCGCGCCGTCGGTCGCGAACCGGGTCGCGACCGCGAGACCGATGCCGCTCGCGGCGCCGGTCACGAGCACGTGCCGCGTCACTTGAGGACCTTGCCCTTGGTCTCGGGCATGGTCAGGTAGACGACCAGTCCGATCGCCGCGGCGATCGCGCAGTAGACCCAGACGACGTGACCGAGACCCGCGCCGCTCATCCAGGTCGTGATGTACGGCGCCGTTCCGCCG
The DNA here is from genome assembly GCF_003234805.2 of Curtobacterium sp. MCBD17_040. Taxonomy (GTDB): domain Bacteria; phylum Actinomycetota; class Actinomycetes; order Actinomycetales; family Microbacteriaceae; genus Curtobacterium. Next base: position 731,021 of record NZ_CP126273.1, on the reverse strand, counting down.
AAGATCGCCACGGCCAACGCGTACGGCAGGCCGATCCCGGTGGCTCGCACCTCGGGCGGGAACTGCTCCGCCATGATCACGGCGCAGTTCGCCGAGTAGCCGAGCAACAGCACGATCCCGATCACCTCGACGAGGACGAGCATCCAGAACGATCCGTTCAGCATCGTGAACGCCGGCCAGGCGAACACGAGGAACCCGCCGGCGAAGATCGACATCGTCGGCTTCCGTCCGATCTTGTCGGACAGGAGACCCGCGAACGGCAGGAGCACCAGGAACACGACCATCGCGATCACGTTGGCCAGGAGCGCCTCGTTGAGCGGCAGGCCCGTCGTTACGGCGGCGTAGGTGGGCATGTACGAGACCCACATGTAGTACAGGAGCGTGCCCGCGATCGTGACGCCGAACACCCGTGCCGTGGCACCGGGGTGGTCGCGGAACATCGCGACGATCGGGTTGCGGCGCCGGACGTCCCCGACCTCGTCGTCGCGGCGCTGGGTGGTGAACGAGTCGGTCTCCTCGACGCTGGTGCGCAGCCAGATCCCGACGAGCCCGATCGCGGCGCAGAACACGAAGGCGGCGCGCCAACCCCAGGCGCCGAGGGCGCTCGCCGAGAACGTCGAGGTGATGATCGCGCCGATGCCGGATGCGACGAGCACCCCCGCCCCGACGGAGACCTGCTGCCACGAGCCCGCGAACGCCCGGCGGCGCGGTGCCGCGGACTCGACCAGGAACGCCGAGGAGGAGCCGAACTCGCCACCGGCCGAGAACCCCTGGACGAGCCGGGCCAGCAGCAGCACGATCGGCGCGCCGATCCCGATCACCGAGTAGCTCGGCGTGACGCCGATCACCAGGGACGCGGCCGCCATCAACCCGATGGTGAGCATGAGGCCCTTCTTGCGCCCGTGGCGGTCCGCGAAGGCCCCGAGCACCGCCGCACCCACCGGGCGCATCACGAACCCGACCGCGAACACCGCGAGCGTCGCCAGGAGCGCGGCGGCGTCGTCACCGGACGGGAAGAAGTGGTGCGAGAAGACGGACGAGAACGTCGTGTAGACGGACCAGTCGATCCACTCGACGACGTTGCCGATGCCGCCGGCGAGGATCGCCTTGCGGCCACGGCGGGACAGCTTCGTGTCACTCGTCGCGACGGGCGGGGGTGTGCTGGTCGCCGTCGGTGCGTTGGGCAGTGCAGCTGCGGGGGTTGCGTCCTGGGTCACGATGACCCCTTCTGGTCGGTGGAACGGGACGGGGTGGATGGGCGGGTGGAGCGGTACGCGGTCGGCGGACGGGGTGCTCGCCGGCGACTCAGTCGGCCAGGCCGGGCGCCACGTGCGCGGCGAGGTCGGCGTGTGTGGCGAACCAGACGTCGTCGTGCGTGCGGATGTGGGCGAGCAGCTCGTCGAGCACGAGCAGCCGCGACCGGTGCCCGATGAAGTGGGGGTGCATGGTCAGCTGGAACACACCACCGGCCGCGTACGCGGCGTCGAACTCGTCACGCCAGATCCGGCCCACCTCGCGCGGCGGCGTGTACGGCCGGAGGGACTGGAACCGCTCCATCATCAGGTACGGCGCGTCGTCACGGATCCAGTCCACCGGGATCTCCACGATGCCGGTGCGCTCACCGTCCTGCAGGATCTCGTAGGGGTCGTCGTCCGCCATCAGGGACGAGTCGTACGTGAACCCCAGCTCGCGGACGACGTCGAGCGTCGAGTCCGAGAAGTCCCAGGACGGCGTTCGGATGCCGGTCGGGCGCACACCCGTCTGCGACTCGAGCACCTCCATCGCACGCCCGAGCAGATCGAGCTCGTCGTCGTGCGCCAGCAGCGTGTTCCGCTCGTGGATCCAGCCGTGCACCGCTACCTCGTGGCCGTGCTCGACGTACGTCGGGGCCTCGTCCGGACGCAGCAGCGCGCAGACCGCCGGCATGTAGAACGACGAGGGCGCCTCGTACCGGTCGAGCAGTTCGAGGATGCGTGGCACTGCCGCACGGGCCCCGTACTCCCCCTGGGCCATGCGCCCGGGTGACGTCTCGCCGTCGCGGAGTGCCGGGGTCTCGTGATCCGAATCGAACGAGATCGCCACCGCGACGCGTGCCTCGTCCGGCCAGCGACCGGGGCCCGCTGCGGGCAGGAGGCTGCGGCCGGCCCGCACCCGCTCCACGTGGCCGCGCCAGACCTCCTCGGGCCAGCGCCAGGGCTCCTGCTGCTCGATCTCGCTCATGGGGTCACTCCTCGTCGGGTGGGTTGGTCGGAGCGGCGACCCCGGTCGGGGCCGCCGCGGTGCCGGTCATGTCAGCACGGGGGCCTGCGCGTCGTCGGCGTCGACGAACCGGCCGTCCTCGATGCGGCGCCACATGCGCTTCCTGGTGGTCAGTTGCACGGTGACGTCGACCTCGCGGACACCCGGCAGCGCTCCGAGCACGTCCGTGGCGAAGGTGTAGACCGCGGCGAAGTCCCGGAGGAACGCTTGGCCGATGAGGTTGTACCGTCCGAGGGTCGCGGCCGCGTAGTGCACGGCGGGGTGCTGGGCGAGCTGTCGTGCGGCCGCACCGAGCAGGTCCGGCGCCACCGAGATCCAGACCATGAGCTCGGTGCCCAGGCCGAGCAGCGCCGGCGCGACCAGTGGTCCGACGCGGACCCGCCCGGAGGCGATGAGCTGCTCGAGCGCGCGACGCGTGGCGGTCTCGGTTCGATCGAGGTGCCGCGCGAGGTCGTTCAGCGGCGTCCGCCCATCACGGACGAGAGCGCCGACCATCGCGCGCTCGAGCGGCGTCGCGGCGACCTCGGTGGGCAGCACCCCGTCATCGGCGCCGAGGTCCGGAGCAGGCGCGTTGGCCGTCGCGCTCAGGGGCATCGGGAGGGACTTCCCCGGGAACACCGTGAAGGGTGCCGTGAACGTGCGGAGCACGGGCAACGCCTCGGTCTCGACATCACCGTCCGGCGCGATGTCGGCGAGCAGGGGTCCGATGTCCGCGATCCGCTCGACCACGAGCTCGGCGACGCAGTCCGCAGTGCCGGTCAGCGTGGCGAGGAACCGGACCTCGGGGCGGCTCTGCAGTCGTGCGACGAGATCGGTCGTCCGGCTCGCGCCACAGCGCATCCGGACCATCGCCGACACCCCGAACCCGGCTGCGAGCACGTCGGTCGCGGCGATGATCCGGACGAAGCCCAGCACGTTCAAGCGACCGACCCGCCGCTGTGCTGTCGATGCCGAGCATCCGGATGCCTCGCCCAGGGCGGCCCAGGAAGCGCGACCGTCCGCAGCGAGCGCTGTCAGGAGCGCGAGGTCGATCGGATCGGGCGTCCCAGCGTTGCCGTCGGCCGGAGTGCCATCGACGTCCCCCGCGGCCGGTGGCCGAACGGACCCGCGATCACTCGAACTCGTCATATGGCGACGGTAATCCGTCACAGAAGCGGCGTCCAGTGCTGAAATCGGTCACGGCAAGGCTGTAACACAGAGTTTTCCCGCGCAGTCGCGGACCGATGCGCGCGGATACCGCCGATCAGCGAGGCCGGCGTCCAGCGGGCGGCCTCCTCGCGTGGCCCTCCCGGCTTCGGTCGAGGTCCGCTGCGCACGGACTGCGGACAGCAGCCGCTCTCGAGCAGCGCGGGCGCGGCGGCCGCTGGGCGTCGCCACCAGGACGTCCGACGCGACGTCGCTCCGGTTCCGAGATCACCGGGACAACGAAGAACGCCCCGGCGATGCCGGGGCGTTCTCGTTCACTGCTGTCTCAACACAGTGTGCGCTCGAAGGGACTCGAACCCCCAACCTTCTGATCCGTAGTCAGATGCTCTATCCATTGAGCTACGAGCGCAGTGGCCGAACGGCCGTGGAAGACTCTACCAGGCTCGGGACCCGGCGCGCCAATCGGGGCACGGGACCCGGGGCACGGGACCCGGCGCGCCGATCGAGGCGCGAACGGGTGGTGCCAGCGCGGCGCCGGACGGGAGGCACGGTGCACCTCCCGCCCGGACGGTCAGGCCGCGAGCTGCTCCGGACCGAACACCTCGGTCAGGAAGTCCTCGAGCGCACGCCAGGAGCGGCGGTCGGCGAGCGCCTGGTACTGCGCGCCGTGGTCGGGCGCGTCCGTACCGGGGACGGCGAACGCGTGCATCGCGTTCGCGTACGACACGAGCTGCCAGTCGACGTGCGGCGCCGAGCGCATCTCGTCCTCCCACGCGTGGACCTTGTCGTCCCCGACCATCGGATCGGCAGCACCGGTCAGCACCAGGAGCTTCGCCCGGATGTCGCCGGCGTCGGACGGATCGTGGGTGATCAGACCGCCGTGGAACGACACCGCCCCCACGAGGTCCGCACCGGTCCGGGCGAGTTCCAGGGCCGTGGAGCCGCCGAAGCAGTACCCCATGACCACCACGCGCGAGGGGTCGACCTGCGGGTCCTCGAGCAGGCGGTCGAGTCCGGCACGAGCACGGGCACGCAGGAGCCCGAGGTCCTGGTAGAAGCTGCCGGCGACCTCTCCGGCCTCTGCTCCGGTCGGGCGCACGCCCTTGCCGTAGATGTCGGCCGCGAACGCGACGTAGCCCAAGCGGGCCAGCATCGTGACGCGGGCCTCGACGTGTTCGTTCACGCCGTGCCAGTCGTGGACGACGAGCACGGCGGGACGCTGACCGGTGAGGTTCGCGTCCGTCGCGGCGATGCCCTCGAGCGGCGTGCCGTCGTGGTCGTAGTCGACGATGCCGGTGCGGACATCGGCCCCGGCGGGCTCGGGAACGGTGTTCAGGATGTCTTGGATGGTTGCCACGCGTCCGACCGTACGCCCGGGATCAGTGGAGCAGGTTGTCCCAGTTCGACGGACCGTGCGAACCGGCCGGGTACTCGTCGATCGGGCTCTCGCCGTTGCGCCAGGCGTCGATGACCGGCTGGACGATGCGCCAGCACTGCACCGCGCTGTCACCGCGCACCGAGAGCGTGGCGTCGCCCTCGAGCACACCGGCGAGGACCTCGCCGTACGCCGTGAGTCGGCCCGGGTTGAACTTCGTCTCGAGCTTGGCGCGGTCGACGACGTACGGGTCGCCGGGACCGTTGACGTTGAGTTCGAGGCTCATCTCGTCGGGGGCGATCCAGATGCGGAGCCGGTCCTGCTCGTGCTCGCCGCCGACGCCGTCCGGCACGTGCGGCGAGGGGCGGAAGTTGATGACGATCTCGCGCCGCGGTTCACCCAGGGCCTTGCCGGAGCGGAGGGTGAACGGAACGCCCGCCCACCGCCAGTTCGCGACCTCGACGGTCATCTGCGCCAGGGTCTCGGTCTGGTTCGCCGGGTCGACACCGTCCTCGTCGACGTACGACGGCAGCTGGCGGTCTCCGACGGTACCGGCGGTGTACCGGGCGCGCTTGCCAGCGGTCGCCGGGTCGTCACCCCACGGCTTGACGGCGCGGAAGACGAGCTGCTTCTGCGTGCGGAGGTCGTCGGCGTCGAGCGTGGCGGGGGCCTCCATCGCGACGACCGCGAGCACCTGCAGCAGGTGGCTCTGGATCATGTCCGTGAGCGCGCCGGCGTGGTCGTAGTACCGCGCGCGGTTCTCGAGGCCCAGGGTCTCGTCGTAGATGATGTCGACGCTCTCGACGTGGGTGGACGACAGCAGGGGCTCGATGATCCGGTTCGAGAACCGCAGGCCCAGGAGGTTGAGCACCGTCGAGCGGCCGAGGAAGTGGTCGACGCGGTGGATGCGCTCCTCGGGGATGAACGAGTGGAGGAGCTCGTTGAGCTTCTCGGCGCTCGCGGCGTCGGTGCCGAACGGCTTCTCCATCGCGAGCCGCACACCATCGGGCAGGTCCATGCCCTTGAGCTGTTCGCACGCCTGTTCGGTGATCGCCGGCGGCAGGGCGAAGTAGATCGCCGGCGCGTGCGAGCACTGTGTCAGGAGCTCGCCGAGGTCGTCCGCGCTCGTGACGTCCGTCTTCCGGTAGTGGCTGGCCGCGATGATCTGCTCGAAGCGGTCGCCGGAGCACTCGGCGCTCGAGAAGGACTCGCGGACGCGCTGCTTCCAGTCCTCGTCCGAGAGCTCGTCGACGCCCGCGCCGATGAGCTCGATGTCCCAGTCCTGCTTGACGTCGAGGAGTGTGGCGAGGCCGGGCAGCAGGAGCCGCTTCGTCAGGTCGCCGCTGGCACCGAGGATGAGGAGGGTGGTCTGGATCGCCATGGCTCCGAACGTACCGACGCACCGCTGATCCGGTTCCGACCGCCGGCCGAACTGTGGAACCTCGAACGGGCCTCCCGGCTGTCGAGGACCGGGCGCGGTCGCGACCGGGGGTCAGCCGACGACGTGCGCCTGACCCGTCGACGCCGTGGTGCCTCCGTCGACCGGCAACGTGACGCCCGTGATGTAGCGGGCGTCGTCGCTGGCGAGGAAGAGGAACGCCGGCGCGACGTCCTCGGGTTCGCCGATGCGTCCGAGCGCGGTCCGCTGGGCGTGTGGAGCGACCACGTCCGGGTCGGCGAAGTGCTCCGCGTTCGCCGCCGTACGGGTGAGGGCCGGCGCCACCGCGTTGACGCGGATGCCGCGCGCCCCGAGGTCGAGCGCCAGCGACTGCATGAGCGTCGTCATGGCGCCCTTCGTGGCGTTGTAGACGGCCTGGCGCCAGTCCCCCCGGAGTCCCGAGGCGCTCGTCGTGAACAGGATGACGCCCCGCGCCCGCTCGAGGTGCGGGAGCGCTTCCTGCACGAGGTGCACGGTGCCGTCGAGGTTCGTCGCGACCATGGCGCGGTAGTCGCCCTCACCGAGTTCGTCGATCTCGCCCGCCGTGTAGGCGGCCGCGTTGCTGACCACGACGTCGATGCGACCGAAGCGATCGGCGGCGATCGCGACGAGGTCGGCCACGCTCTCGCGGTCGGTCACGTCGGTGGGCACCGCGATGACGTGCTCGGCCGGCGCGCCCTCGGCGGTCTCGGCGAGTGCGTCCTCGCGCCGTCCGGCGAGGACCACGTTGCAGCCCTGACCGATGAACGCGCGCGCGATCGCCTGCCCGATCCCGGAGCCCGCACCCGTCACGATCACGGTCCGACCCTGCAGCTGGTAGTCCCCGGACACCGTCATCGTTCCTCCACACTCGTCCGCCGAGAACGACCGTCCACCGCACGGAGCGGCCAGCGGCACCTGTTGGGGCCCGACGTTACGCTCGGCGGCGAGTCCTTGAACGTGGCCGTGCGTCACCAATACGCTCACTCCGGAACCGAGGAACGCAGAGCATCCATGAACACACCCCCGCTGCGCGTCGCCGTCATCGGCACGGGCATGATCGCGACCGTCCACGTACGATCGGCGCGCGCCGCCGGTGCCGTGGTCACCGGGGTCCTCGGACGCACTCCCGAACGCTCGGCACAGGTCGCCGAGCACCTCGGGCTCCCGCGCGGCTACGCCGACCTCGACGAGCTCCTCGCCGACGCACCCGACGTCGTGCACGTGTGCACCCCGAACGACCAGCACCACCCGCAGACGATGGCGATCATCGCGGCGGGGATCCACGTGGTGTGCGAGAAACCCCTGGCGGTCGACGCCGCACAGGCCGACGAGCTCACGGCCGCCGCCGAGCGTGCCGGTGTCGTCGCGACCGTCCCGTTCGTCTACCGCTTCCACCCGATCGTGCGCGAGATCCGGTCGCGGATCGCCGGCGGCGATCTCGGACGCGTGCTCGCGATCCACGGCTCGTACCTGCAGGACTGGATGCTCGATGAGGGCTCGTCGAGCTGGCGGGTCGACGCCGGAGCGGGCGGTGTGTCGCGCGCCTTCGCCGACATCGGGTCGCACTGGTGTGACCTCGTCGAGTTCGTCACCGGCGAGCGATTCGCGACCGTGACGGCCACGGCCGACATCGTCTACCCCACGCGCCCGGCGTCGTCGGGGCCGTCCTTCTCCGGCGCCCCCTACCCCGATCCGGTGCCGGGAGGCGCGGTGCCCGTCGCGCAGGCCCCCGTCACCACCGAGGACACCGCGGTGGCCACCTTCCGCACGACCCACGGCCGGATCGGGAACGTCGTCGTGTCGCAGGTCGCGGCCGGACGCAAGAACCGCCTGTGGTTCGAGGTCGACGGCACCCGCTCGAGCGCCGCGTTCGACCAGGAGCAACCGGAGTCCGCCTGGTTCGGCACCGAGACCGGCGCCACGATCCTCGTGCGCGACCCCTCGCAGGGGTCGCCCGACCAGCGGCGGTTGGCCGTCGTGCCATCGGGTCACCCGCAGGGGTACCTCGACGCCTTCACGGCGTTCGTCGGCGACACCTACGCCGCCGTCCGTGCCTCACGGGACGGCGGCGTGTGGCCGGAGGGCCTGCCCACGTTCGCGGACGGCGCGCGCGCCGCCCACGTCATCGACGCCGTCGTCGCCAGTGCCGGTGACGGAGCCTGGAAGGACATCGCATGAAGCTCGGGATGCTCACGGCCTGCCTGCCAGGATGGGACCTCGGCCGGATCGCGGAGTTCGCGGCCGCTCAGGGGTACGAGCGACTCGAGGTCGCCGTGTGGCCGAACGTCGGCGGCCGCGACTTCGAGGCCTCGCACCTGCCCGTCGCGACCTTCACCGACGAGGACGCCAGCGCCACCGAGGACCTGATGGCGCGCACGGGACTCGAGATCAGCGCGCTCGCCTACTACGAGAACAACCTGCACCAGGACCCCGAGCGTCGTGACGCGGTCCGGACGCACCTCAAGCACGCGATCGATGCAGCGCAGCGGCTCGGCGTCCCCTACGTGGGCACGTTCATCGGCCGGGACAACAGCAAGAGCGTGCGCGAGAACATGGCAGAGGGCGACCGCGTGCTGCCCGAGCTCGTGGACTACGCGGGCGAGCGCGACGTCAAGCTCATCATCGAGAACTGCGTCATGGAGGGCTGGCACCCGGACGGCTACCCGGGGAACATCGCCTACAGCCCGGAGCTGTGGGAGTGGGTGACGGGCCTCGGGTTCGGCCTGAACTGGGACCCGTCGCACCTGACGTGGATCGGCATCGACCCGGTCGAGACGATCCTGCCGTTCGCGGAGCACATCGTGCACGCGCAGGCGAAGGACGTCGAACTGTTCCCGGCGCGGCGCGACCGCTACGGCTTCTTCGGGCTCGTCGACAAGGGCGACGACCCGTGGGACATGGGGTGGTGGCGCTTCCGCGTGCCCGGTCGTGGCGTGGTCGACTGGTCGCACGTCGTGGACCGCCTGTACGAGGCCGGGTTCACGGGCACGCTGTCGGTCGAGCACGAAGACCCGCTGTGGAGTGGCCCGGACGACAAGGTGCTCGAGGGGCTCCGGATCGCGCACCGGACGTTACGTCCGCTCATCGCCGAAGAGCACTCGCCGTCGGTGTGAACCGGATCGCGCCGCCGACCGGTACCTGCGCGACGAGCCCGAGGTCCTCGGGCACGACGACGCCGACCACGGGGTAGCCGCCCGTGACGGGGTGGTCGGCGAGGAACACGACCGGTCGACCCTCGGGTGGCACCTGGATCGCCCCGGGTACCGCCGCCTCGCTCGGCAGCTCGCCGCCCACGCTCCGCGCGAGTGCGTGCGTGCCCGCGTCGAGCCGCACCCCGACACGGTTCGAGCGTGGCGTCACCCGCCAGACGACCGCGTGCAGGGCGTCGGCACCCCCGTCGATCCAGTCGTCGCGGGGTCCGGGCACGAACCGGACGTCGACCACGTCCTCGACGGTCGGGAGGACCGGGCCCGGTTCCGCCGCGTCGGCCACCGCCGCCGCCGTGTCCGACCCGATGGGCAGGACGTCGCCGGCCCGGAGCGGTGCCGGCCCGAGACCGGACAGCACGTCGGTCGCGCGTGATCCGAGCACGGGCGGCAGGTCGAGTCCACCGAGGACGGCGAGGGTCGCGACGGCCCCGGTCGTCGGCGCACCGAGCACCAGGACCTCACGGTCGTGCAGCGCGAACGGACGGTCGGGCTCGATCGGCACCGCCCGGCGCGCGGGCTCGTCGTCGCCCGGGAGCAGCACCGATCGCTCGTCGAGCGTCCCTTCCGCCGCGGGCAGGACCTCGATCGCGCCGACGCCGCCCGTGACCGCCAGGACGAGCTCGCCACGAGCCCGCACGGTGAGCCCTCCCCCGACGTGCTCGACCGCCGCGGCGCCCGCCGCGTTCCCGACGAGACGGTTCGCGCGACGGTGGGCGACGCGATCGAGCGCACCGGAGCGGGTGACGCCGAGGGCCGCGCGGCCCGGTCTGCCGAGGTCCTGCACGGTGCTGAGCAGCCCGGGCGACAGGACCTCGAGGCCTCGCCTGGGAGCGGTCGGACGTGACGGCTCCGTCGGAGCGGGTCGGGCCTCCCGACCGACGGCGGTCGGGCGTGCGGCCGGGGACACTGCGGCGGATGACGCAGCCGCGGATGACGCCGCGTGGACCGCGCGGAACCGGACGCGCATGCCGGGACGGAGCAGGGCCTCCGCCCCGATCCGATGGGGGTCCCACATCACCAGGTCGGTGTGCCCGAGCAGATGCCAGCCGCCGGGGCTCGGCCGCGGGTAGATGCCGCTGTGGCCGCCCGCGATCGCGACGGAACCGGCGGGGATCGCCGTGCGCGGACTGCTGCGCCGCGGCAGGTCGAGGACCGTGTCGCCTCCGACCAGGTAGGCGAACCCCGGCGCGAACCCGGTGAACGCGACCGAGTACTCCGGCGCGGTGTGCCGGCGGACGACCTCGTCCACGCTGAGGCCGGTGCGGTCGGCGACGTGGTCGAGGTCCTCGCCGTCGTAGACCACTGGCACCTCGACGAGACCGTCGGCGGCGGGCGGCGGCGCGTCGAGCGGTACGCCGCGCAGCGCGGCGGCGATCGCGTCGGCGGTCGTGGCGCCCGGTGCGAAGCGGACGGCGACGGTCCGCGCGGCGGGCACCAGTTCGGTCACCCCGGGCAGGTCGAGCGTCCGGAGCGCGGCGTGCAGGGCGAGCGCGGCGGCCGTGTCGGGGACCTCGACGAGCACGCCGTCGACGCCGAGGCGCAGCACCCGGGGCGCCCGGACGCCGGAGTCGGTCACGTACCCGGACCCGCTCTCGCCCTCCGGGCCGGTCACGTCGCCGGTCGCCGTCACGCCGCTCGGACCGCCGCGAACGGCGCCAGGACCACGCCCGCTGATCCGAGTGCGGACCGGACGGCGAGCGCCGCGGCGACCGCGCCGGGCGAGTCCCCGTGCAGGCAGATCGACGCGGCGTCGATCGGCACGCTGGTCCCGTCGACCGCGGTGACCGCCCCGCTGGTGACCATCGCGACGACGCGCTGGGCGATCTCGGTCGGATCGTGGAGCACGGCGCCCGGAAGGCGTCGGGACACGAGGGACCCGTCGGCGGCGTACGCACGGTCCGCGAACGCCTCGGCGACGACGGGCAGCCCGGCGTCGCGAGCGAGGTCGAGGAACGCGGACCCGGCGAGACCGACGACCGGGAGGCCCGGGTCGACCGCCAGGACCGCTTGCACGACCGCCTCGGCGTGCGGTCCGCCCTCCGCGATGGTGTTGTAGAGGGCGCCGTGCGGCTTGACGTATCGGACGGTCGTCCCGGCTGCCCGGGCGAGGGCGGCCAGCGCGCCGATCTGGTAGATCACGTCCGCTGCGAGTTCGTGCAGGGAGGCGTCCACGTACCGCCGTCCGAACCCGGCGAGGTCCCGGTATGCGACGTGCGCCCCGACCGACACCTGCCGTTCCGCGGCCTGCTCGAGCACGGACCGGAGCGACAACGGGTCGCCCGCGTGGAATCCGCACGCCACGTTCGCGCTCGTGACGACATCGAGCATCGCGGCGTCGTCCCCGAGGGTCCACCGGCCGAAGCCCTCGCCGAGGTCTGCGTTGAGATCGATCGTGGTCATGCTGCCCGTTCCTCCACATCCGGTCCGCTCCCCCGATCCTCCACCACGGGCGACGGGCTGGGAACCCGGCCCCGTGGAGGGAGCACGCTGGATACACGAGGACGGCCCCGTCCCACCACCCGAGTCCCAGGCACCCGATCCCGGCGCCGGAGAGAGGCACGCGATGACCACCGTGAGCGAGTTCCTGATCGAGCGGATCAAGGACCAGGGCGTCAGCCGGATCTTCGGGTTCCCCGGCGACGGCATCGGCGCGTTCGACGGAGCACTCGGCAAGACCGATCGTGCGGGGACGGGCATCGAGTACATCCGCCCGACGCACGAGGAGATCTGCGCGCTCATGGCGACGGCGCATGCCAAGTTCACGGGCGAGGTCGGCGTGTGCGTCGCGACCTCGAGCCCCGGCGCGTTCCACATGCTCAACGGGCTGTACGACGCCCAGATGGACAATCAGCCGGTCGTCGCGATCGTCGGGCAGCAGGGTCTCGACTCGATCGGCACCTTCACCCAGCAAGAGAGCAATCTCGAGCGCGTGTTCACGGACGTCGCCTGTTACGTCGAGACGATCGTGTCGCCCGACCAGGCCAGCGCCGTCATCGACACCGCCTTCCGCACGGCCCGGCTCCGTCTCCAGCCCGCGGTCGTCGTGATCCCCCACGACGTCCAGGCGATGACCATCAAGGCGACGCCGTCGGCCCACTGGGTCTCGCGCTCGAGCGAAGCCATCCCGTCGACGGCGATCACGCCCCCGATGGAGCAGATCCGCCAGGCGGCGGACATCATCAACGCGGGCGAGAAGGTCACGTTCCTGGTCGGCGCGGGTGCGACGGGCGCCACCGACGAGGTCCTCGCCGCCGCCGAGAAGGCCGGAGCGGGCATCATCACCGCGCTCCGCGGCAAGGACGTGATCCCGTCCGACGTGCCGTACCACACGCAGCAGGTCGGTCTCCTCGGGTCCCTGCCGAGCGTCCACCAGATCAAGCGCTGCGACACCATCGTGCTGCTCGGCACGAACTACCCGTACGGCGAGTTCCTGCCCGCGACGGGCCAGGCGCGTGGCATCCAGGTCGACCTCAAGCCCGAACAGCTCGGCGTGCGCTACCCGACGGAGTTGAACCTCTGGGGCGACGTGAAGTCGACGCTCGAGGCCCTCCTCCCCCTGCTCGAGCAGAAGACCGACCTGTCCTGGCAGGAGCGGATCGCCGCCGAGATGCAGGACTGGGAACAGGAGATGCACGCGCAGGCACAGAAGGAGTACCACGACGGGGTCAACCCGCGGCGCGTGACCGAGGCCGTGAACGCGAACCTGCCCGACGGGGCGATCGTCACCGCGGACGCCGGAACGACCGCCGACTGGTTCGGGCACCACATCCGCCTGAAGCGGGGCATGCGCGGCGACCTCTCGGGCCGCCTGGCGACCATGCTCGCGGCGATGCCCTACGCGGTCGCGGCGAAGCTGGCCCACTCCGACAAGACGGTGGTCTGCACCATCGGTGACGGCGCGTTCCAGATGCTCGGCATGAACGAGCTGATCACCGTGAAGAAGTACATGCAGCAGTGGGAGACCAAGCAGTTCATCATCGTGGTCATGCACAATGACGACCTCGCGCAGGTCTCGTGGGAGATGCGCACGGAGGACGGCAATCCGCTGTGGCGCGGCTCGCAGGACGTCGAGTCGATGGACTACGCCGGCTACGCCGAGCTCCTCGGGTTCCGGGGCGTCCAGGTGCGCAGTGACGACCAGGTGGAGTCCGCTGTCGCCGAGGCCTTCGCGCACGACGGGGTCACGCTCATCGACGCCTACGTCAGCCGCAACGTCCCGCCGCTCCCACCGCACATCACCCGTGAGTACGCGCTCAACACGGCCAAGTCGTTGCTCAAGGGCGACCCGATGGAGGCCGGCGTGATCCGGGACTCGGCATCGGCGCTCGCGACCGAGGGCATCGAGCGGGTGAAGGACGCGCTCCACATCGGCGATCGGAAGTAACGAGGCGGGTGGAACGAGGCTGCTCGTCTGCCGCACCCTGTGTTTTCGGCAGCGGCGGCGGTACCCTGAGGCGTCGCATGGCGACGGCGCCGCTGCGGTGTCCTCTCATCCCGGGCGGTGGTTCCGCCCGACGAACCCGGCGGCGCGGGTGCCCTCCGTCTCCAGGGAAACGGCGGAGGGCACCCCTCCTCCCCGCCCGGATGCACCGGCAGCGTCGAGCTGACCTCGTCAGCGCTCGTCGACGACAGCGTCGATGTCCTCGACGCCCGCCGCGATGGCGTCAGCGCGACGCTTCCGCATGCCGGGAGCGGCGAGGGCGCCGACGATCGCGAGGGCGCCGACCCCAGCGCATGCCCAGAAGCCGATGGTGAACGCCGCGGCCCCAGGGAGCCCCACGTGCCCGGTGGGCAACGTGAACACCTTCGTGTGCGACGAGATCAGCGCGGCGATGACGGCCGTTCCGACGCTCGAGCCGATCGTCCGGACGACGGTGTTGGCGCTGATCGCCTCACCCGTCTGCTCGATCGGCACGCTCTCGATGATCGCGTTGGACGCCGCCGAGAGACCGAATCCGATCCCGGCACCCGTGAGGATGCCGGACACCAAGATCTGCCAGACCTGATCGTGCGCGAGCCCGGGGAGCACGAACGCCGCGGTGAGGAGCACACCCCCGATGACCAGCGGCGGCTTCGGACCCGTCCGTCGGACGAGGGCCCCCGCGACCGGTGAGACCACGATCATCATGAGGACCGTCGGGAGCAGGAACAGGCCGGCCTGCGAGGCGGTCTTGCCGAAGCCGTACCCGGTGAACGACGGCAGCTGGAGCAGCGTCGGGACGAGCACGAACGTGCCGTACATCGCGAACCCGAAGACGAGCGCGACGACGTGAGCGGTCCAGACGCCACGGATGCGGAAGAGCCGGACGTCGATCAGCGGCGCCTTCACGCGGAGCTCGACGACGACGAAGACCACGAGCGCGACGACGCCGACCGCCAGCAGACCGATGGTCTTGACGTCACCCCAGCCCCAGGTCTCGCCCTCGCTGACAGCGAGCAGCAGCGCCACGAGGGAGATCGAGAGGATCGCCGTCCCGGCGAGGTCGAGGCGCCCGGGCTTCCGGACGTCCGATTCCGGCATCCCGAACACGATGCCGGCGAGCCCGACGACGATGAGCGCGAGCGGCAGCCAGAACAGCCAGTGCCAATCGAGGTGCTGCACGATCGGTCCGGCCGCGACGATGCCGATACCGGCCCCGATGCCGAAGATGCCCGACAGCAGACCGATCACGACGCTCACCCGGTCCTTCGGGAGTTCGTCGCGCACGATGCCGATCGACAGCGGCAGCACGGCGCCGGCCGCACCCTGCAGGCAGCGGGCCACGATCAACGTGGCGAGGTTCGGCGCGAGGGCGGCGACGACCGTGCCGACGAGCAGGAGGCTCATCACGACGATGAGGATGCGCCGCTTGCCCATCATGTCGCCCATGCGCCCGAAGATCGGCGTGAGGACGGACGCCGACAGCAGGTAGGCGGTGATGATCCAGCTCACGTTGCTGGTCGAGGCCCCGAGGTCCTTGCCGATCGTGGACAGTGCCGGAGCGACGAGCGACTGGAGCACCGCGTAGGCCAAGCCGCCGAGTGCGAGGTACACGACGATGAGGGTGGTGTTCGGGCTGCTGTGTCGCTCCGCGACGGGGGTCGAGCCCGTGCGGGGGCCCTCGGTGACTCGGGACATCGTTCTCCGTGATCGAAAGACGTAAACAAGCGCTTACAATTCGTGAGCCTACTGCTCCTCGCGCGGAAGTCAAAGCGCGTTTACACCGCACCTCCCGGTGCGGGTACCGTTGCGGAGATGGAGAGGACGTCATGACGCTCGAGTCGCAGGTGCCGTCGAGGACGCGCGACGCCGCGAAGACCCGGCAGCTCCTGGTCGCTGCGGCTCGACGTCGGTTCGCGTACGACGGCTACTCCGCGACCACCGTCCGGGAGATCGCAGCCGACGCCGGAGTGAACGTCGCGCTCATCAACCGCTACTTCACGAGCAAAGAGGGCCTCTTCGAGGCCTGTCTCGAGCGCGCGGTGGAGGACCTCGATGCCCCCCGGCCGGACGACGACTCGGTCGAACGGATGCTCCAGAGCCTCGTCGAGCGGGTGACGAACGCGCCGACCGGGGAGCACGCGGTCGAGCTCCTCCTGCTCATCCGGTCCTCTGGAGACGAGCAGGCCGACCGGATCCGCAACGCGACACTCACCTCGTACGCGGAGCGCATGGCGCGCATCGCCGGGTGGGACCCCGATGACGTCGACACGAACGGCATCCTGCTCCGCGCCGAGGTCGCGCTGGCCACGGCCTTCGGCATCACGCTCCTGCGTGCCTCCACCCGGCTCGGCCCCCTGGTCAACGCGTCGGCGAGCGACCTGACCGGCCCGTTCAGCGACGTCGTCACCGCGTTGCTGGCGCCGGACCGGTGGTAGGCCGGACCGGCGGTAGGCCGGACCGGCGCCGGCCCCACGGTTCAGCGGAAGAGCCGCTCCCCGATGTACGAGCCCTTGCGCGGCGCCGGCGGCACGGCGAACACGGCCGAGCCGATGTGCGAGATGTACTCGTTCAATCGGTCGGACGCTCCGAGCCGACGCTGGATCCGTGTGAAGTGATCGGGGTCGTTCATGAACGCGGTGAACAACAGCCCGGCGTCGAGCTGCCCGTACTGGTTGAGCCCGTCCGTGTAGTTGTACGGGCGACGCAGGATCTTGACGCCGCCGTTGTTCTCGTGCGCGGCGAGGGCGACGTGTGCGCGCGCGTCGATCTTCGTGTCGCCGGCATGGTCGGTCGCGTGGAAGTCGGGCGTCGTGTGCTCGGTCCCCCCGGAGAGCGGCCCACCCTCGACCTTCGTGCGCCCGAACACCCGCTGCTGGTCGCTGATCACGTCGGCGTCCCAGATCTCGATGTTCATCTGGATCTTCCGCGTGACCTGGTAGGTGCCGCCCGCCATCCAGTCCGCGCCGTCCCCGAGCCGCACGAAGCGCTCGTAGTCCTCGTCGGTGGTGATGTTCCGCGTGCCGTCCTTGAACCCCATGAGGTTCCGGGGGGTGGTCTGGTTCGCTCCGGCCGACGCACGCCCGAACCCGAGCACGGTCCAGCGCACGGTCGCGGTGCCACGGGCCATGCGGGCGAGGTCGCGGATCGCGTGGTACGCGACCTGGGGGTCGTCCGCGCACGCCTGCAGGGACAGGTCACCACCGCTCAGCGCGGGGTCGAGGGCGTCGCTCGGCAGCGCGGGGATCGGAGCGAGCGCGGCGGGCTTGGCGGCTGCCAGGCCGAACCGCTCGTCGAACAGCCCGGGGCCGAGCCCGACGGTGACGGTGAGCGACGCCGGACCGAGGTCGAGGGCCTCCCCGGTGTCGGCCCCCACGCCGTCGGCGTGCGCGGGGACCACGGTGCCGATGGTGCCGCCGGACTGCAGTTGCGCGATGGCGGCGGACCACCGGGCGAGCAGGACCTGCAGGTCCGTCACCAGGGTGGACGCCATGTCGAACGTCATGAAGACGCAGTACCGCTGGGGTTCGGTGCGGATGCCACCCTGCGGCTGCCCCGCCGCGGTCGCGTAGAACGGATGGGTCCGCGACAGGTCGATGGACTCGTCGTCGGGGGTGCGTCCGACCGCACTCGCAGCGAGGGTGCCGCCGATCCCGGCGAGCGCGCCCACCCCGGCACCTGCCGCTGCGAGGCCGCCGATGAGTCCGCGGCGCGACACCGACGGACGAGACGACGCCCCGCGCTCCTGCTCCTGCTCGCGGCTCACGCGGTGGCGACCTTCTCGGCGAGCCGGGACAGCGGGTCCTGCAGCGCCTGGATCGTCTGCGAGATCGTGTTCGCGTCGGCCGTGCGGGTGGCGGCGTCGTAGGTGCGGAAGCCGCCGAGGGCGGTGCCGTCCCGGTAGCCGTCCATGAGCGTGTCGACGCTGTCGAACTGGGTCGCGATCTGCTTCGTGATCGACGGGTCGAGCTTCTGCAGTCCGGGCTTGAGGTACGCGAACGCCTGCCGCGCGCCCTCGACGTTCGCCGCCAGGTCGACGAGGTCGATGTGGCTGAAGCCCTCTTCCTCGCCGGTGATCTTCTCGGACTGGACCTCTTCGAGCAGGCCGGCCGCGCCGTTGGCGAGGTCCTCGGGCTTGTAGGTGAGCGTCGGGACGAGCTTGTCGAGCAGGGTGACGTTCTCGGTGAGCTCGGCCGCGAGCTGCTTCGTGCTCGCGGTGATGGCGCCGCCCTGGAACAGATCGCGCTCCACGGCGTGGAATCCGTGCCATCCGACCGACGGGTCGAGGTTCGAGGCGCGCATGTCGACGAGGTAGTCGAGGTTCCCGGCGTTGTCAGTCGCCTTGTGGCCCTTCTTGACGAACCCGTCGACGTCGCTCTCGACGTGCTCGTAGTACGGGCGCGCGTTCGCGTAGGCCGTCTTGGCGGCGGCGAGGTCCCCCGCGTCGACGTCCTCCTGCAGCTGCCGCACGGCGGTCACCATGTCGTTGACCTGGGCGTCGACGTAGTCCGCGTAGCCCTTGGCGCCCTGCCGGAGGAGGGTCGCCGCGCTGCTGTTCGCGGTCGATGCGGCCGTGCCGGTGACGGTGAAGGTCGTGAGCTCCTTGGTCGCCCCGGGGCAGTACACCTGGTACTTGCCGCCGCCGAGCGTCACGGTGAACTTGACCGGGTCGAGTCCGGGTGCCAGGTTCTCCTTCTCGCCGAGGATCTTCTGGTCCTGCAGGAGCTCCACCTCGGTGATCGCGGTCGACGACGTGTTCCGCACGGTGAACGTCACCGGTCCGGCGGGCACCGAGGTCGTCGACACGGCGCACTTGTCGGAGCCGTCGTTCGTCAGGGTCACGGCCACCCGGTGCACCGCGCCGGACGGCGTCGCGGCGTCCTCGGCGGAGGACGACGCGGTCGAGCAGCCGGTCAGCGCGAGGGCTGCGGCGGCGAGGGCCGCTCCGAGGACGAGGACGGATCGGGTGCGGCGGTCAGCGAACGGCATCGGCGGTCTTCCTGCTGGTCGCCCCGTGCCGGTCGGCGACGGGGGTCGTGGTGGTCGGTCGGGAGGAACGGGTCGCCGCCCCGAGTCGGCGGCGGTCCCGCAGGGCGAGCAGGGCCTGGGCGATCGCGGCGATCGCGAGCGCGATGGGCAGCCACGCCTTCCAGAGGAGCGCTTCGCGGCCCGCGGAGGCGCCGCTCGCCACCGCCTCGCCCGCGGCGGTCACCCGGGTGGCGGGGACCGCCCAGGCGGTGGCGTCGAACGAGTAGGTCCGGCTGCTCGGCAGGCCGCCGCCCGACACGGTGAGGACGGCACGCTCGGTCCGGCGCGCGTCGAGGAGGCCGCCGTCGATGGTCCAGAGCGTCCGGGTCGCGGTCGAGGTCCAGTGCGCGGTGAACGGGCCGGGCTGCTGCGCGGGCGAGATGCCGACGGGCACGCGTCCGAACAGGTCGGTGAGCTGGTCGAGGGTCAGCGTCGCGGGTCGGCCGCTGCTCGGGACGCGCGTGGTGGCGCGCCAGCGGTCGGCGGTGACGCCGGCGTGCGTGGTGGTCGTGTGGTCGGCGGAGGAGAAACGGGCGCGCTGCACGGTGTCGCCGGCGCGGACGACGAGGGTCGCGCTGGCACCGTCGACAGTCGCCGTCGCGGTGTGCCGCGTGGTGGGGTGCGGGTCCCCGGCACCGGTGGCGAGGGTGGCGGAGGTGGGCAGGGCCTCCCGGCCGGTGGGGACGGCCACCGCGAGCACGACCGCAGCCACCACGAGACCCGCGGCGACGAGGACGCGCACGCGCGGGACCTGCACCGGCGACGGGCGGAGGGACCGCGGCCAGAGGCTCACGACGAGCACGGGGACGAGGTAGCCGACCCAGCCGACGACCTCGACGACGCGGGGGTCCGCCGGGATCCCGAGCACACCGGTGACGAGTGCGGCCTGCACGGACCCGGTCGGCGCGAGCCAGGACAGGTCGACGGTGCGCTGCTGCCCGATCGTCACCCAGCCGGCCTCGTGCGCGGTCCGGAGTGCGGTGAGCACGAGCCCTGCCGCCACGAAGACCAGGAACACGCCGGTGCCGGTGAAGAACCGCCGGAGGTCGAGCCGGACCCCGCCGGTGGAGATCCCCCAGCCGATGAGGACGGCGACGAGCACGCCGATCACGGCGCCGAGCGCCGCGGTGCCCGCCGAACTCGCGGCCTGGAACGTGGCGAGCAGGAACACGGAGGTCTCGAAGCCCTCCTTGAGGACGGCGAGGAACGCCATGCCCGCGAGCGCCCAGGCGGTGCCGCGACCGACGGCCGCGGCGGCGCTCGCCTCGAGGTCGCCCTTGAGGTCGCGGGCGTGCGTCCGCATCCAGATGATCATCCCGGTGACGAACACGACGGCGACGGCGCCGATGACGGACTCCATCGCCTCTTGCTCGGACTGCGGGAGCGCCTGCTCGAGCGCCTCGAGCCCCACGCCGACGGCGACGCTGAGCACGACGGCGAGGGCGATCCCGCCCCACATCGGCACGAGCGAGATGCGACCGCGGCGGAGGAACGCGGCGATGATCCCGACGATGAGGGTCGCTTCGAGGCCTTCGCGGAGGCCGATGACGAGCGTGGCGAGCATGGAGTGGGATCCCGGTGGGGTGAGGGGCGACGACCCCGCGGAGTGGAACGGAGGTAAGGCTAACCTAAGAGCGCGGGTGTCGTCCACGGCCCGGCCCGAACCGCGAAGATGGACCGGTGCAGTTCTCCTCCGCTGACGCACTGGTCGTCCCCGCGCACGCGCTCGCGACCGTGACGAACGTCCTCGACCTCGCGGGGGTGTTCGCGTCCGCGCTGCTCGGCGGGTCGCTCGCGCGCGAGATGGACTTCGACCTGTTCGGGTTCCTCGTGGTCGGGTTCGTCTCGGGGCTCGGCGGCGGGATCCTCCGCGACGTCCTGCTCCAGGACGGCCCGCCGGTCGCGCTGACCGACCCGCTGTACGTCCCGGTGGCGCTCGTCGGAGCGCTCGTGGCGTTCTTCGTCTCGATCTCGGAGCGGGCGTGGGACCGCCTGTTCACGGTGCTCGACGCAGCCGTCATCGGGTTCTGGGCCGTGGTCGGCGTGCAGCGGACGTTCGACGCGCACCTGGGCTGGGGTCCGGCGATCATCATGGGCACCGTGACCGCGGTCGGGGGCGGTGCGGCCCGTGACCTCCTGCTCCGGCGGGTGCCCGCGGTGCTCGGCGGGAACGCCCTCTACGCGTCCGTCGCCGTGGCCGCGTCGATCGTCATGGTCGTCGCGTCGGCGTTGCACGTCCCGACGATCGGCATCGTCGTCGCGATCCTGCTGTCGCTCCTGCTCCGGCTCGGCGCCGTCCGGTACGGCTGGGGGCTGCCGAACGGCCGCGACTGGCAGCCGCAGTCCGCGCTCGCGACGCTCTTCCGCCGGGGTCGGCGGCCCGAGCGCATGCGGCTTCTGCGCCGGTCCCGACGCGGCCGCGAGCGCGACGACCAGGACGGGCCGGCCTCCGCGACCTCGGACGGGCCTCCCGAACACCCCTGACGGCTGTCGCCGTCGCCGTCAGCGCAGCAACGCCCGCCGCTCCATGAGCACGATCCGGCGGAGCAGCGGCCGCCGCTGCCCGGCCGGGAGGACCGCCACCGCGCCCCGGAACCGCCGCAGCTCCTCGCCGATCCCGTCCGGCGCCCCACCCGCCGGCAGTCCGGCCCGACGCCACGCGAACCACGAGGGACGGAACCCGACGGTCGCGAGCGCGAGCGCGTCGAACGCCTCGTGGACGAGCTCGGTGTCCGCGCGGGCGGCCCGCCACCACGACTGTGCCGTGATCTGACCGGGGTGGCGTCGGTAGAGGACCGCCGGGACCCGGTCCCGCACGAGCCGGAGCCCCGCACCGGCAGCGCGGAGCCAGAGGTCGTAGTCCTCGGACGCGACGGATCGGCATCCGCCGAGGTCTCGGATCAGCCGGGTGCGCGCGGTCATCGTCGGGTTCATGAAGGGGTTCTCGAGCAGCAGCGCGAACGGCGCCGCCGCAGCGGACAGTCGGCGGAGCGGTTGCGGGCGCGCGACGGGTGTACCGGGGAGCCAGTCGACCGCGGGCGCGAACACGAGGTCCGCGGACCGTAGCAGGGCGAGCTGTCGCCGGAACCGGAACGGCGCGCACACGTCGTCCGCGTCCATGCGTGCGACGACGGGCGCCGTGACCTCGTCGAGCAGGGTGTTCATGCCGGCGGCGATCCCGACGCTCGGCCCGACCAGGACGCGGAGCCGGGCGTCCCGGATCCGCTCGAGCACCCCGAGCGTGTCGTCCGTGCTGCCGTCGTCGCGCACCAGGAGCTCGCCGTCCTCGGGGAGCGCGCGGAGGACCGTCCGCACGGCCGTGCCGACCGTGCCGGCCGCGTTCCGGGCAGGCATGACGCAGGTGATCGTGGGCATGGCGGTCCTCCTCGGCGTTCCGGGCATGCTGCCGGGACCGCGGCGCGCCGCATCCGCCGGGAGGCGCGGCACCACCGGTCCGCGCCCGTCGCGTCACCCGCGGCCTCACCCCGAGCGGCGGGGATCCGCCGGAGGCCCGTCGCCCGCCGTCCAGGTCCGCCGCCACCTGCTCGGGCTCGGTTCAGTCGTCCTCGCTGATCGCGACGAGGCGAAGCTCCTCGACGTCGAACCGGCCTTGCACGCGACGCATCACCGCGTCGTCGATGGCCCGGGAGCGTCGGAGGTCGTCGACGGCCGTCCGCTTCGCTTCGAGCAGCGCGAGCCGCAGCGCGATGTCCGCCTGCTCGGCCTCCCGTTCGAGCTGGATCTCGTCGGGCTCGCCGTCCGTCGCATCCTCAGCAGCCCCGCCGATCGGGTCCTCCGCGTCGGGGCCGTCGGCACCTGCAGCCATGGCTTCGCCGGCCGATCCGCCCGTGCCGCCGATCACCGCGGCGGACACGGTCACCCCGGCGTCCGCCGCCGCCCGACTCGCCGCCGCGGCGTCGCCCTCGGCGGCCTCCGCATCGCGCCGCAGCCGCTCGAGGCGGCGCCCGTAGTCGGCGCGCAGGTCCTCGCGGACCTCCTCGGGCGACTCGAGCCGGCTCGCGACGTCGTCGAGCGAATCGAGCGCCCCCTGCAGGGCCGCCCGCTCTGCCTCGATCTCCTCCCGTTGCTCCTCGGGGTCCTCGGGCAGGCGTGCCCATCGCACGATCACGGGCATCGTGAGTCCCTCGACCACGAGCGTCACGAGGATGACGACGAACGTCGCCGCGATGACCAGGTCGCGGTCGTGGACCGGGCTCCCGTCGGACATGGCGCGCGGGACACCGAGTGCGGCCGCGAGCGACACCGCACCCCGGAACCCGGCCCACGCGATCGGCATGCGCTCCCGGAAGTGCAGGTGCCGGTCGCGCTCCCCCGCTCGCCGGTCGAGCAACCGGCTCGCGTACGGGGTCGTGTTGACCCAGAGGAACCGCATGCCGATCACCGCGGCGGTGCTCCCGAGCCCGAGCGCGAGTGCCGTCACCCAGTCGTCGTGGAGCACGGCGAGGAGCGTCGGGTGGAAGTCGAGTCCGACGAGCACGAACAGCGCGCCGTTGAGCAGGTAGGACGTGACCTGCCAGAAGCCGTACCCCTGGATCCGCGCGTGCGCACTGATGACGCGGTGCCCGATCTGCGTCAGGAGCAACCCCGCCGTGACCACCGAGACGACCCCGGAGACGCCGAACAGCTCGGCGGGCAGGTACGCGAGGAACGGGGTGAGCACGCTGAGCGTGTTCTCGAGCAGCCGGTTGTCGAGGTACCGCCGCACCCAGTAGACGATGAGACCGACCGCCAGGCCGATCGCGATGCCGAACCCGTACGAGGCGAAGAACCGCACGACCGCGCCCCACACGTCGATGTCCTGCCCGCTCACCACGGCGCCCACGGCGACCGAGTAGAGGACGAGCGCGGTGCCGTCGTTGACGAGGCTCTCTGCCCGGAGGGTCGTGATGAGCCGCCGGGGCAACCGCGCGGCCACCGCAGCGACCGCCGTGGCGTCGGTCGGGGCGAGGACCGCGCCGAGCGTGATCGACAGCGCCCAGGTCAGCCCGAGCAGGTGTGCGACGACCGCGACCACCGCGGCCGTGGCGAACACGAGACCCACCGCGAGCAGCGCGATCGTGCGCAGGTTGCTCCGGATCTCGCGCAGTGACGTGTTCAGGGACTCCCAGTACAGGAGTGCGGGGAGGAACAGCAGCAGCACCGCTTCGGACGGCAGCCGCACGCCGCCGAGCCCCGGCAGGAACCCGACCCCCGCGCCGAGCACCAGGAGGACGAGCGGCGCCGCGACGCGGATGCGTTGGGCGACCACGCCCCCGACGAGGATGGTCGCGCCGAGCACGACGGCGAGCTCGAGTCCGTCCACCCGTCCTGTCTACTCGGCGGCGGGCCGGGACACCGCCTCGGGGTCGGTTGCAGCACGTGCTCAGCAGCGCGGCGGGGACCTCCTCGGCGGGTCGCGACGGGACCTACTCGGCGGGTCGCGGCGCCTGCGGTGCGGCGTGTCGACGCCCGCGACCGGTCCACGCTCTCGACGGCGCGAGAGACGGCGGCCACACCCGGGACAGCACCCGGCGCCAGGGTGACACGGCTGCGTCGAGCCCGACCCGGACCTCCCGAACGGCGTCCCGTAACCGGTCCTGGTCGACCGGTGCGGTACCCGGTCGTGCGTAGCGCTCGCGGTCGAGCGCGTCGACCACCGTCCCCAGCGGCGTCAGCGTCGCCGGCGGCAGGGTGGCGCCCAGGCGCGTCAGCACCGCTCGGGCCGTCCGGGCCGCGAGCGCGGGATCGTCCGGCGGCACCGTCGCCGGCGTGAACCCGTGGTCCGCGACGTCGTCGATCACCTCGCGCCAGGCGTTCGCGGCGGGATCGCGACCGCTCTGGACCAGTCCGAGACGTCGACGACGGCGGAGGGTGCGGAACAGTCCCGGCCCGACCAGCGCACCGAGCGCCACGAGGACCGCGAGGGCGATCTCCCACGTCGCCGAGCCGCCGTCCGATCCGCCCGTGCCAGCGCCGGACGCAGCATCCGGCGTCGGCGACGCCGACGAGGGCTGCGCGGTCGGCTGGTTCGCGGGCGCGGAACGGAGCGGCGTGACCGTCGGGAGCGAGGTCGGCGACGCGGTGGCGGGCAGCTCCGCGTCCGACTGGTCCTGTGCGACCGGCGTCGGCTCGAAGCCCACCCAGCCGGCGCCCTTGATGTACAACTCGGGCCACGAGTGCAGCTGCCGGTTCGAGACGACGTACTCGCCGTCCTTCTGCGTGCCGCCCGGCCGGTACCCGACCGCGATGCGCGACGGGATCCCGAGCACCCGGGCCATGACCGCCATCGCCGAGGCGAAGTGCACGCAGTACCCGGCCCGCACCTGCAGGAACTTCGCGACGACGTCCATGCTGTCGCCGTCGTACCCCTGCTCGACGGGCGCCGTCTCGGAGTAGGTGAAGCGGCCGCTCCGGAACCACGACTCGAGTGCGCGTGCCTGCTCGTACTGGTCACCCGCCGTCCCGGCGACGCGCTCGGCGGCGGCGCGGATGCTCCCGGGGAGGTTGCGCGGCAGCTGGAGGTCGGTGCGGAGCTGGGCGGACGACGGACGGTTCCAGTCGCCACTCGCGATCATGCCGAAGCGACCGTGCTGGGCGATCGCGTCGAGGTAGGGGTTGGCGAACGTCGCGACCCCGTACGCCTGGTAGACGTCGCCGCGGCGGGTCGTCTGCCCGGTGGACCGGACGGTGTTCGACCGCCCCATCCACCGCCACTGGGTGAGGTCGAGCGCGGTCGACCGGGACTGGATCCCGACCGCACCCGACGGCAGCGGCAGGTACTGGCTCGACAACCCCGTGACCCGGACCTGGACGTCCTCGCGGCTGGCGACCCGCGGGTTCACCCCGGTGGCGAACTGCCCCTGGTCGGCGCTCGGGGCGGTGCTGGCATCGACCACCGAGGGCACCCAGTCGCCCGTGCCGAACTCGTCGAGGTCCGCGAGCTTGAGGTACTCCGGCACCCCCGTCGTCGTCCGGTAACGGAACACCTCGATCTCGCTCGGCCGCCGCAGGTCGTCACCGAGTTTGAGGAGCGTGCCGGGCCGCCCGGGGTTGATCGGGGCCTGGATCGCGCCCGTGACCCCCGACAGCCAGCTGGCGTCGATCGGGACGACGGTCGGCAGGCCCACCGCGACGACGAGGGCGACCGCGCCGATCACCATCGCCGGGAACGCCTGCTGCACGGGCCGGACCGACAACCAGAGGACGAGCAGGAACGCCATGCCCGTGAGCACGACGAGCACCACGCTCGGCGCCGTTCCCGTCACGATCCCGGGGACGACGAGTGCGACGAACGCGGGCACGGCGGCGAGGGCGGCCGTGGGCGCGATGACCGCGACGAACAGGGCGACGCCGGCGGTCCAGACGAGCGTGACGGACACGACGAGCTGCACCGCGTCGGTCTCGGGGAGCGGCGCGGGGTTCACCTTGATCGCGAGCAGCGCCTGCCCGAGCGCGCCGCTGCGGTCGAGCCACCCGAGCGGCTCGGTGCCGTCGAGGATCGCCAGCGCGCATGAACCGCCGACGAGGGTGACGACGAGCGCGACGAAGCGGGCCCACCGCGGGCGGGTGCGGACGGCGAGCATCACGCCCACGAGCAGGGCGGTGACGACGAGCGCGGAGACCCACCACGCGATCCCCTGCACGAGCGGGCGGACGGCGAGCGACGCCACGACCACGGGCAGCGCCGCGGCGGCCACGAGCGTGCGGCTCGGCGTGCCCGGGTCCTCGTCGGTGCGGTCGTCGCGCTCGAGGACGTCACGGCCCGTGACCGGGCGACGGGCGGTGTCGGTCATCGGACACTCCCGCCCACGGGCACCACGAGGATGCGCCATCCGGCACGGTCGAGGACCCCGCGAGCGGCGGCGTCCGGTGGCGTGATCGCCACGAGGAGCCCGCGCGAGGCCGGGGGCGTGCGGGCGACGAGCTCGGACGCCTGCTCCGCCGTGCACTGGCCCGTGATGACCGCCGTCATGCCGTGCACGTCGACGCCGCGGACCTCGGGCAGGACCTCGGCCACCGGGCGTGCGTCGGAGCGCAGCGCGACGTCGGCGAGTCCGACGAGCACGGACGCCAGGTCCCCCGCGGGCGACGGCTGGACGTCGTCCGCGGTGACGAGGGCGACGCGGGACGTCCGCGCGGCGAGCACCCGTGCGACGCTCGCGGCGACGACGACCGCGTGCTCGAACGCGGCGTCCCCGGCCATGTCGGACAGCTCGGCGAACGGCTCGCGGCCGAGCTCCTGGTAGGAGGCGCGGCGCACGTCGAGCAGGACGGTCGCCTCGGGCGGCTGGGCCTGTGCGGTCTGTCGGACGTGGAGTTCGCCGCGCTTGGCGCTCTGCCCCCAGTGCACGCGCCGGATGGGATCGCCCGGTCGGTAGGGCCGGAGTTCGCTGTCGTCCGCGGACCCGCCCTGGCCGGTTCGTCCGGCCTCGGCCGAGACCGCACCCGAGAGCACGCCCGTCTCGATCGCGCCGAGCACCGTGGTGCGGGGCACGACCACGATCTCCTGCGCCGCCACGACGACCCGGTCGACGTGGACGAGTCCGAACGGGTCGGCGACACGGACCGTCGCCGGACCCAACCGGGGACGACCGCGGCGCGCGGCGATGGCCTCGACGGTGAGCCGCGCCGGGGGACGACCCGACCCGACGTCGACGAGGGCCTCGAGGTCCCCTGCCGATGCGAAGTGGTCGTCGAGGCGGTCACGCACGAGCACCCGCACGACGCCGAGCGCCCGCTGCCGACCCTCGACCAGCAGCGTGGCGCGGAACACGGCACCGGCCTCGATCGTCGTACGCGGGACCTGCCGCGTCGCCCGGATCGGTCCGGCGGCGACCATCGCGACGACGGCGCCGAGGACGACGAGCACGAGGACGAGGAGCCCGGCCGTCACCGCGAGGCTCGTCGTCGCCACGAGCCCGGCCCCGACCAGACCGATGCCCACCGCGACCGTGGTCCACCCGCGTGAGGTCGGGCGCGGCAGGGCGACCCGACCGCGGCGGGTCCCGGGCATCAGGACCGCACGGCCGCGGCGCCGAACGGCACCGCCGTGTCGGCGACGATACGGACGACGACGTCACGAGCGGCGTCCTCGGCACCGCCGCCGAGGTTCCGGGCGACGGGCACGAGGCGGTGCGCGAGCACGACCGGGGCGAGCGCGGCGACGTCGTCGGGGGTGACGAACGGACGACCCTCGAGCGCGGCGCGAGCGCGTGCGGCGCCGGCGAGGTGCAGGGTCGACCGCGGACTCGCACCGAGCAACAGGTCCGGGTGCCTCCGGGTCGAGCGGACGATGTCGACGACGTACCCCTCGACGTCGGGCGCGACGTGCACGGCGTGCACGGCCCGGATCATCGCCGCGAGGGTCGCGACGTCGACGATGGGCCGCAGTGCCGACATCGGGTCGCCGACGCCACGGCTGCGGAGCATCTCGCGTTCGGCGTCGAGGCTCGGGTAGCCCATCGTGATACGGGCCATGAAGCGGTCACGCTGTGCCTCGGGCAGTGGGTACGTGCCCTCCATGTCGATGGGGTTCTGCGTCGCGACGATCATGAACGGCGACTCGAGGGGCCGTGTCACGCCGTCGACCGTGACCTGCGACTCCGCCATGGCCTCGAGCAGGGCGGACTGGGTCTTGGGGCTCGTCCGGTTGATCTCGTCACCGATGACCACGTTCGCGAACACGGGCCCGGGGGCGAACCGGAAGGACCCGGACGCCTGGTCGTAGATGTTCACGCCCGTCACGTCGGACGGCAGCATGTCGCTCGTGAACTGGATGCGGCTCACCGACCCACCGACCGTGGCCGCGAGGGCCTTCGCGAGCACGGTCTTGCCGACACCCGGGACGTCCTCGACGAGCAGGTGCCCCTCGGCCAGCATGACCGTCAGCGCGGTGCGGATCGCCTCGGTCTTGCCGTCCACGACCGTGCCCACCGCACGCACGATCGCGTCGCCCGCGGAGCGGATCTCGTCGACCGGGAACGATGCCCCCGCCCCGCCCGGTCCCCCCGGATCGGCGACGTCAGCGCTGTGTGGCAAGCCGGACCTCCAGGCTCGTAGGACGTGTCCGGGAATGCTACCTCGGGCCGATGGCAGCCCCCTCCGCGACGGCGGGCGCCGTTCTGTACCCCTCTCGGTGGCAGGATCGGTGCATGGCGGACCACGTTCTCGAGCCCACGACCGACACGGCGATCGACGTCTTCACGGCGGAGCGCGCGCCCGTCCTGCGCGCGTCCCCCGGCGACACCGTCACCGTCCGCACGCTGAGCGCGGCCGGGTACCTCGAACGGCAGCAGGAGCCGGGCCAGGAGGTCCCGACACTCATCACGAGCCGCCGCGGCCACTGCCTCGTCGGCCCCGTCGCGCTCACCGGCGCGCTGCCCGGGCAGGTGCTCGCCGTGCGGTTCGACGCCCTGGTCCCCGGGACCTGGGGCTACACCGGCTCGGGCGGCGTCGACAACGAGCTGAACCGGGCCCTCGGTCTCGCCGACACCGCGACGCGGGGGCCGCTGCTCTGGGACATCGACGCCGAGGCCGGCGTGGCACGGAACCAGCTCGGCCTGGGCGTCCGGACCGCACCGTTCCTCGGCGTCGTGGGCGTGCCTCCCGAGCCGACCGGCGAGCACTCGACCATCCCGCCGCGGCCCGTCGGCGGCGGGAACATCGACTGCCGCGAGCTCGTCGCAGGCGCGACGCTGTACCTCCCGGTCACCGTGCCGGACGCGCTCCTGTTCGTCGGCGACGGCCACGCGGCGCAGGGCGACGGCGAGGTCTCGGGCACCGCCGTCGAGTGCGACATGACGACGACGATGACGCTGTCCCTGCTCGACACGGCACCGGTCCCGGGCGTCCACGCCGACACCCCGGCGGGTCGGATCACCTTCGGGTTCGACGCCGACCTCAACGCGGCGACCGCCACGGCCCTCAACGCCATGGTCGACTGGATCGCTGCGCTGCACGACGTCACCCGCGCGCAGGCCCTGGCGATGGCGAGTGTCGCCGTCAGCATGCGGGTCACCCAGATCGCGAACCAGACGTGGGGCGTGCACGCGCTGCTGCCGCACGACGCGATCCTCGTCTGAGGCGGCGCACCGCCTCCGCCGTCGCGCGGCGTCGCACCGACTCGCACCGACGTCGCACCGACGTCGCACCGGCGTCGATGAGCCGCGGAACGGACTGTGAACCGGGGCGATGCGCGGCTCCTGGTCCGTTCCGCGGCTCATCCCGCTGGCGCGGCCGCCGAGGGGCGCCGGGTCAGTCCGCCTCGCAGGCGATCCCGTCCTTGTCGGCGTCGAGCTTGCTGTTCGCCGAGTACAGGGCGTTGTCCTTCTTGACGGTGCCCTTGAGCTTGCGGTGCTCGACCGTGCCGTTGGTGTGGTGCACCGTGTTGTACGTCACCGAGGTCTTGGCGATGCCGCCCGAGTAGACCTTGTGCACGGCGGTGCAGTTGGCGTACTTGGTGGTGGCTGCCTCGGCGGCGGTGGCGTTGCCCACCCCGGCGACCGCGACCGCCGTGAGCACGAGGCCGATGGTGATGGCGCGCTTGCGCATCTTCCCCTCCGTGCGCCGCCGGGTTCGGGTCCGCGGCGCTGCGACCGGATCCACCGATCAGCGTCAGCATAGGGGTCGCGAGGAGTCCTCGCGTACCTCCGAAGCGGCGGTGTCCGGAGGGTCGTCAGTACGACGGATCCTGGCGCCGGCCGCTCCGCTCCGCGAAGGCGTCGAGGGCGTCGAGCACCTCCGGGTTCAGCCACACCCGGTTCCGCCGCTGGCCGTTGACCATCCGGAGGATCCCGCGCTCGGTCAACTGCTGCAGCGCGTTGTCCACCGCCGGTTGGCTTGCGCCCGTGCGCTCGCGTGCGAGCCGAGCGTTGAGTGCCGGGTGCTCGATGGACACCCGCGCGAGCCGTCGCGCCGTCGAGTCCGCACGGAGGCCCGTCAACCGACCGTCCCACTCGCGCTGCAGTCGCGCCAAGTCCTCGGCGAGCACGGTCGCGTTGCGGAGCGCTGCGAGTGAGGCCGTCGCGAACACGGCCACGATCGGGGCCACGTCCCCCCGCCGATAGGCGTCGAGCGCATCGAAGTACGCGTCGACGTCCGTGAGGATGCCGCTGCTGACCGGGATCGTCATGTGTCGGATCAGCCGACCGTTGCGGAGGATGGCCTGCACGAGCGCGCGGCCCGTCCGGCCGTTCCCGTCGGGGAACGGGTGGATGGTCTCGAACTGCGCATGTGCGACGGCCGCCTGGACGAGGACGGGGAGGTCCGTCCGCCTGGTGAACGCGACGAGATCGGCCATCGCATCCGCCACGCGTTCGTGGTGCGGCGGGACGAACGCCGCGTCGTGCGGGAGTGCGCCCCCGATCCACACCTGCTCCGCGCGGTACCCGCCGACCAGCCGGGGTGCGGAGCTCTCGAGCAACTGGCGGTGCATCTCGATGATCGTCGCGTCGCTGATGTCGTCGGCGAGGGCGATCGCTGCTTCCATGGCGCGGACGTTCCGCACGATGAGCGGCGCGTTGCCCTGGATCCGCTCGTCGATCTCCGCCTCGGCGATGGCCCGCGCACCGGAGGTCAGGTGCTCGATCTGCGAGCTCGACGCGGACTCGCTGCGGAGCAGGACCGCCGAGAACGGCGCCGGGAATCCCGCGAACTCGCCGTCGAATCGGGTGATCGTCCTGGACGCGTCATCGACCTCGGCGACGACCTCGGTGGGGATCGTGAAGGGCATCGCGGCGATCGCCGGTGGAACGGCGGCGAGGTAGGGCGCGCGACGCCGCTCGGCTGCTCGTCGCGAGAGCAGGTCCGGGTTGTGCACAGGCGGGAGCACGCGCTCCTCGTACCGCACCGCCGGACCGTCCTGCCCTGCCGGACTCGCTCCTGAACTCATCGGTCGCCACCTCCTTGCATAAGGTTATGGCACAACCTTATGTAAGGCCCGCGCAACGACAAGGCCGGGACACCCAAGCGACCCGCGGACGCCAGCGGCATCTCCTCAACATCGCGACTACAGCTCGCCCTGGTCCCACTTGAACAGTCGCGCCGCGAGCAGCGCAGCTGCGATGCCGACCGCGGCCATCATCAGCCACAGCCAGTAGACCGAGACGAACGGGTCCGTCCCGGTGATGTCCGCCCCGATGGCCTGCATGAACCACGTGCTCGGGAACCCGTCGGTGATGGAGCGCACTGCGTTCGGGAACACGTCGATCGGCACGACGGTGCCGGAGGTCAGGATGACGATGACCGGGAGGAACCCGGTGATCTGTGTGGTCACATCAGGGTTGGCGGACCGGCTCGCCAAGAGGTAGGCGAAGGCGAACAGCATCGCCAACCCGAGGACGAGGGTCACGAACAGTCGCACGATGTTGAACGACTCCACGTACCCCTGGCTCCAGGCGATGAGCACGATGACGATCGCCTCGGCGATGCCCAGGGCCAAGCGCACCGGGCTCTGCGCGAGGATGAACGCCATCCGTCTGACCGGAGTCGTCCCGAGCAGCCGGAGTGTGCCGCGTTGCCGGAGCGCGACCAACGGCACGGAGGTCCCCATGAACGCGATCGCCATGAACCCGGTGACCAGCACCGTGGCGAGATTGACGCGGAGTATGTCGTTCTCGGCCTCGCCGGAGGCATCAGTGACGACGATGTCCGCCGACGGGATCCCGGTGGAGTGCACCGCGGCGACGAGGTGCTTCCACGCCGGTTTGGTCTTGCCGGCGAGCACGATCCGCGCGCTGTCATCCTCGACCGTGATCCTGGCGGTCGCCGCGTCCTCCGCCCGCACGGCGATGTCGCGGTTCCGCAACGCCTCGACGACCTGCGCGCTGTGTGGCCCGTTCGCGACCGACGCAACTGGAGCGGGCCGACCGCCGTTGATGACGAAGTCGATCCCGACCATCAGGATCAGGAAGAAGAAGAACATGAACATCAAGGCGATGACCGTCTTGATGTTCCGGAACAGCTCTCGAGAGCTCAACAACACCAGTTGCCGGAACGCGTCGCGATGGGTCGACCGCGCGGAGGCGCTCGGTGCGGTTCTCATGGCCGGTTCCCTTTCGTCGTCGCCCCCCGGCGCACGCGACGTTCGTCCGGCAGTTCTGCGAGCTGCAGGAAGATGTCCTCGAGGCTCGCCTGGCGGACATTGAGCTCGCGAGCCCGCAGGGTCCGGGCGAACGTCACTCGACGGATCATTTCGTCCGGGTCCTCTGTCGTGACCTGCACGCGGACACCTCCCAGCACGGGTTCGGAGCTGTACGGAGTCCGCAGGGCGGCGCCGATCTGCTCATCGGTGACGGTCGGGGCCACGGTGAAGGCGACGTCACTGGTGGTCGCGTGCTGACGGATCAACTCGTCCGGGCTGTCGAGTGCAGCCAGGCGCCCGCCGACGATGATGGCGACACGATCGCAGACCGTCGTCGCTTCGTCCATGTGGTGTGTGGAGAGGACGATCGTCGTTCCCCTGTCCCGCAGGCCGTGGATGATCTGCCACAGTGCCTGTCGTGCCGCAGGATCGAGGCCCGCGGACGGTTCGTCGAGGACGAGGACCTCGGGATCTGCGACCAGGGCCACAGCGAGGAGGAGCCGGCGCGTCTGCCCGCCGGACAATCCCTTCGTCCGTTCGACCGCTTGATCCGAGAGACCGACCTCGGCGAGCACGTCCGCGACGGGGCGGGGTTGCTCGTGGAACGAGGCGAACAGCTCGAGCGTTTCCCGCACGGTGAGCGTGTCGAAGAGGCTCGCCGACTGCGGCTGCACCGCGACACGACGTGTGATCGCTTGTCGCTCGATGGCTGGGTCGAGTCCGAGTACGCGGATGACTCCGCTGGTGGGACGTTGCAAGCCCACCATGCATTCGATGGTGGTCGTCTTGCCTGCTCCGTTGGGACCGAGGAAACCGAACACCTCGCCGCGGCGGACCTCGAGATCCAGATCCTGCACCGCGGGGAATTCCCCGAACGACTTCGAGAACGCGGCAAATTCAACGACGGTTTCCCCTGCCCGCCCTGGTCGTGCGCTCGTCTCGCTTCGCATGTGCCCCTGACTCACCGCTGCGGTTGACCAGCTCCCGGGAAAACGCTTCGTTGCGTCGACCACCACGATGACCGCCAGCCCCCGACACCCGGCCGCCCGTAGATTAGCGAGCATCATTCGAACAAGCAACCCGTCGCTCCGTTGCTCGCGTCGCCATCGTGCCGATCTCCCCGCGGTGATCCGGCGACCCCGTTGGGACGCGAGTCGACATGGCGTCGGCGGCAGGCCGAAGCAATCTGCGGGGCTCGCACACGACGCGCGACGGGCAGCGGCACAGGAGGGGACGCGACACGACGGCCGCGCCCCCTCGAGCCGCTCCCCACCCCGCGCATGCCGATCGGATACGGCCGCGCCCTGGGGCTCGCGAGGAGCGACGCCTCTGCTGTGTACGTGTCCGCGCACCGGATCAGACGACCCGGATGTGATCGCGCGCGCGACGGAGCCGATGCTACGAGTCCCCAGAATGGCGGACAACGGGCGCGTTGTCCCCATTTCGAGGGTCTGCGTGGCGCGGCTCAGGCGCACCGGTCCGGGAGGCGGTGGTCCCGCCCGCCGCTCGGCTCCCCTATGATGGTGGTCGCGTGCTCGCTCCGGTGGGCACCGGGAGACGTCGCATAGTCAGGCCTAGTGCACCACCCTGCTAAGGTGGAGTTCCCTTTTGGGAACCGTGGGTTCAAATCCCACCGTCTCCGCCGTATCCGGCGTCGAGCTCCACGGATCC
The DNA here is from genome assembly GCF_003234805.2 of Curtobacterium sp. MCBD17_040. Classification (GTDB taxonomy): domain Bacteria; phylum Actinomycetota; class Actinomycetes; order Actinomycetales; family Microbacteriaceae; genus Curtobacterium. The sequence continues at coordinate 696,413 of NZ_CP126273.1, read as the reverse complement.
CTGCTCTACGGGTTCTGAGCCACCGCTGCCCGCCCCGCCCGACCGCCTACCCCGCGACCCCCGAGTCGTCCACGTCGGTGAGCACCAGCGTCAGGGGCGACCCCTCGGCCGGGAACGCGACGTCGGGCGCCCGCCCATCGTTCCGGTACGGCCCCGCGTCCCACCGGAGCGTCCACGCGACGCGGCGGCCGTCGTCGTCGAAAGCGTCCGTGACGGCCGTCCGCACGGCCAGACCGGGGTATCGCGCGGGGTCGACGGACCGCTGTGTGAGTTCGGGCGGGGTCGTGGTGGTCGGGATGGGCGCGTCCGCGACGCTGCGTGCGCTGCCGGCGCTCGCCCCGCTCGCCCCGCTCGCCCCGCTCGCCACCGTGATCGCGCGAGCCGGTCCGTTCGATCGCGCGTAGCCGACGACGACGTCGTTCGGTGCCGCCGCCGGGACCGGTGTCGACACGCTCGTCACCGCGATGCCCTGCTGCGCGGTGCCGAGTCGGGCGAGGTCGTAGGCCCCGCTCCAGGCCGAAACCTGCGTCACGACCCACTGCCGGGAGGCCCCGTCCGGCCTGGCCACGAAGAGCTGCGTCGTCCGCCCGCTCCCGCTGCCGACGTACTTGTAGTAGGCGATCACCGGTCGCCCTGCGCGGTCGAACCCGATGCGCGTCGCGTCGTTGAGCAGACCGCTCCCGGTGAGTGGGAGGTCGTCCACCACGACCCCAGACGTCCCGAACGTGATGGTCGGCGGGAGCGTCGTCCCGTCGAGGCCGTACCACTGGCGCAGGTCCTGGCTCCGCGCCGCCGAGAGCCGTCCGTTCGTGTCCGCGTCCGTCGGGTCCCCGCGCCAGACCCACACCATCCACCACCAGCCGTCGGGACCGGGCACCGGCAGGGTCGGGTAAGGACTGACGTCGTTCGACATGCCCTCGAGCAGGATGCGGCCGTCGGGGTACGGCGCGTACCGCATGTCCTCCCCCGCGACGCTCACCCACCGCTTCGACGACTCGACGTACCCGTACAGGAACTGGTTGCCGCGGCCGGACTCCCCGTTCCGCCACGACAGGAACACCTGCCCCTGGGGGCCCCGGAAGAACGTCGGGTAGCTGCAGGCGCCGAGCTCCGCACCGGCGTCGAGGTACCGCCGGACCTCGGCACCCGTGCGGTCCTTCACCACCCAGACGCCGTCCATGGGCCCCGGCGCGTCCTTGCTCCGGAGCGTGGTCGGGTCGTCCGCCGACGTGGTCCGCCAGTACCGGAGCGCGGTGTTGTGGTTGTTCCCGGTGACGTGCAGGTCCCCCTGCCGGTCGACGACCGCGGACACCGAGTTGTGCGAGTCGTTGATGTTCCCGTTGCTCGCCGTCGCCGTCGCCTGCCCCTGGTCGAACACGACGGCGGCGCCGGCACCGTCGAGCAGCGTGGTGTCCGATCGGGTGCGGGCCGTCGCGCCGGAGACGTCGACGTCGAGCACGCCCATCGTCCGGTCGGCCCGGTACCGCGCGATGAGGACGTGCCCGTTCCGGGGGTTCCGCACGACCGCCTGCGGGATCATCATCCCCGCCCAGCAGCGCGCGGGACTCCCGTCGGGGGCCGGGACGCTGACGGTTCGGACGACGCTCATGGCACTCCTCCTGTCCGAGCCGACGATGTGTCGACTCGGGCAGGACGGTACGACGAGCGCACCGGCCGGGAGGCCCGGCTCCGGCCCCGCTCACCCCGCACGTCACCTCGTGGTCGCGTCCGCGACCCGAGTGTTCCTCCGGTCACTCGGCCGCGACCGATTCGGCTCCGCTGCCCGGTCCGGCTCGTCAACCGGCCGCGACCGCGCAGGTCCGCTGCTGCGCGGTCTGACCGGTCACGCCGCTGATCGTCTCGGGACGTGCGGAGGCCGAAGTCCCCTCGTGCCCCGCGCCTCCCGACCCTGCCGAGCCGGAGCCGGAGCCGGAGCCGGAATCGGCGTCGGAGCCGGAGCCACCGGAGCCGGAGCCGCCGGAGCCCGCACTGCCGCTGCCGCCTGAGCCACCGCCGCTCGCGCTCGAGGACCCGCCCGCCGCGCTGGACACGCCCGACCCGCTCGACCCACCGCTGACCGACTCCGACCCACGGCCCACCGACCCCGCGGCGAGCGAGAACGACCGATCCGAGCGCACCGCCGCCATGAGCTGGCGGGCGGTCGTGGAGTCCGGAACGACCTTGCCGGGGTGGTCCGGGTCATCTGTGGCGCCCGGGTACTGCACGAACGTGATGCGGTCGAGTCCGATGCCCTGGAACGTCCGCGCCATGGCGACCATGGTCGACGGATCCGTGAGTGTCGTCGAGAGCTTGACCGTGTGCGAGGCGACGCGGGCCAGCCCGTACAGCTTCGCCGGATCGCCGAGCGTGCCGTTGCCCTTGACCTTCCGCACGAGCGACGACAGGAACTGCTGCAGGCTCGAGATCCGGGACAGGTCGCTCTGGTCGCCGATCCCGTGGCGGTCGCGGAGGAACGCCAGCGCGGTCACCCCCGACACCGTGTGCTCGCCGGCGCGTAACCGGAGGCCCGTGTACGGGTCGTCGACGTCGTCCGTCACGCAGACGGGGACACCCCCGATCGCGTCGGAGAGTCCGATGATGCCGTCGAAGCTCATCTGCGCGGCGTACGGGATGCGCAGTCCGCTGACCTGCTCGACGGTCCTCACCACGCAGCCCAGGCCGCCGCGCCCGTACGCCTCGTTGAGCGGGGTGTCCTGCACCGCGGCAGTCGTCGTCCCGTGGCTCGTGCAGGCTGGCTGGTCGACGAGCAGGTCGCGGGGGAAGCTGATCGCGACGGCCTGCGTGTGGTCCGCGGACACGTGCAGCAGCACGTTCGCGTCGTTGAGCGTCGCCTGCCGGACCCCGTACTCGGTGCCCTGCCCGGGGTCGTTGTCGGCAGCCACGGCCAGGACGTTGAACGCGCCGTCGGTGCTCTGCCCGCCCGCTCCCCCGACGTCGACCGCGTTCTGGGCGATCCGGTGCCCCAGGTCGTAGGCGGCGTAGGCAGTGAGTGAGCCGGCGGTCACGACACTGATGCCGGCGAGCATCGCCACGCCCACCAGGAGTCGCGCCGGCCGGAACCCGCGGTGCCGTCGACCGTGCCGTGCGCCGATCACACGACCGCCCGGACCTCGGAGGATCGTCGGCTCCCGCCGCGGGTCGGTGAGGTCGTCGAAGTCGGACACGACGCTTCCTCCTGGCAGTTCGGGCTGACGGCTCGGGTGCCGTCGTCCGCGGGGACGATACCCGAGCGGGTGGCCACCGCCGGGATCCCCTCGGCGTGCCCCCGAACGGGGGTCACGTCGAGGGAGCGTCAGGCCCCCGCGCGCGCGATCGAATGCCCCTTGATGACGCGGTCCGCGCCCGTACGGATCGCGTTGACGAGCTCCGACATCGCGACGCTCGGCGGTCCGGCACGCGACACGAGCGTGAACTCCGTCCAGCCCGGGTCCGGCAGTCCGGTCAGTGGGACCAACCCGGCCGGGAGGATCGACCCGGGGTGCACGGTCACGCCCAGCCCGGCGTACACCGCTGCCCGGATGCCCTGTTGGCTCGCGGACACGCAGGTGATCCGGTAGGGCCGGCCGGCACCCTCGAGCGCGGCGACGGCGGCATCACGGGTCACGCTCGTGCCGGGGTAGGTGACGAGGTGCACGGGTTCGTCCGGGTCGACGACCTCACCCTCGCGCCCGGCCCACACGAGCGGGTCGCGGAACACCAGGTCGCCGACGTCCTCGCTCGGACGGCGCTTGACGAGGGCGAGGTCGAGCCGGTTGCTCCGGACCTCCTCGCGCAGTTCCGCGGTCAGCCCCACCCGGAGGTCGAGGTCCACCGAGGGGTACGCGTTCCGGAAGTCGAGCAGGATGTCCGGCAGACCGGTCGCGACGATGTCCTCGGACGCACCGAACCGGATGTGACCGGCGAGTCCGGTGTCCGTGAAGTACGCCTCGGCCTGTCCCTGTGCGGCGAGGATCTCGCGGGCGAAGCGGACCATGGCCATGCCGTCCGGTGTCAGCTCCACCGCGTGCGTGTCCCGTCGGAACAGTTGCCGACCGGTCTGTCGCTCGAGTCGGGCGACGTGTCCGCTGATCGTCGACTGCCGCAGACCGAGGTCTTTGGCAGCAGCGGTGAAGCCCCCCGTGCGCTCCACGGCGAGGAAGCTCGTGAGCAGTGCGGTCTCGAACATCATGGCCCTCCTATCATGAATTGCGATCACGGTAGCAGCGGTAGCCGAGTTCCGCGATGGCGGTCGTTCAGAGGTCGCGTCTGTGGGTCCCTCGGTCGAATGCAGCGAGCGCGTCGGCGAAGGCGTCGAGGTGACGGATGGCCGCGACGAGGTCCTCGTCCCACACCGCCCCGAGCGCTGACGCCAGCGAGCTCGCGCGTTGCGCGGCCCCGACGGCGACGTCCAACCCGTGCCGACCGGCGACCTCACGCATGTAGAAGGCGTCGAGCACGGGCAGCTGCGCCGCGAGCCAGTCCGCACTCACCGGGCGATCGAGGCGCCGGAGCGTCCACTCGGCGAGGACGGCGAACCGACCGGCGTCGGATCGGCAGGCCCGGAGCGCGGTCGCATCGAACGCCCCGACGTCGACCGGCGGGTCGCTCCGATGACGCTCGATGGACGACGTCGGGTACGGCACCGCGAGCAGACCCTGCGCGATCTGCACCCGCTCGACCATGTGCGCCGGCGTCCAGGGCGCGATGACCACGCCGACGTAGCGCTGTACCTGGACGAGCCGCAACGCCTCGAGCGGGACCAGGGCCTCGCGCACCGGAGTCCGAGACACCCCGAGTTCGGCGGCGATCCCGTCGAGCCGCAACCGCTGCCCGGACCGGTACTCCCCGCGCAGGATCCGGTGGACCAGCCGCGTGAACACCGCGTCGCGCAGGAGGTCACGGCGCACCGCGCCACCCACCCCTGCGTCCGGACCGGTCATGCCCGCACCCGGCGTCTCGTCGATCGGCACGACGCCGGTGTCGAGCCCGACAGCACCCGCGCCCGTCGCTGACCGACCGAGCCCGGCGGCTGGCGCAGCGTTGTTCCGCGCACCACCATCGGTGGGGGACGTCGTCCGTCCACCCGGGACCGGGGTGCGATCTGAGCGGTGCATCACGACACCCTCGCTCAGCGGCATCGGCCCGTGCCCCGCTGGATGTGCCGACTCGGGACGAGCGCACTCGGACCCTCGATGTGGACGGGGCAGCACCTCAGATCGCGGGCGCTGCCGCAGCTGCCGATCGCAGCCGTCCGGTCGACCCCGACGACGGTCGTCCGCGCCACCGCACCCGTCCACGCCACCGCACCGACCTGGATGCCCCGCGCTCGCCCCGGTTCGACTCCGCCCTGCGCTGACCCCATGTCGCCTCCGCCCCTGGTCCGGAGCGCGTGGCTTCCACACGCTCGAACCGGAAGGCTGCCAGGCGACCGTTCGATGCGCCAAACATCCTGAATACGGGATACGAAGTACGAAGTCGAACCCCGAGCGGCGCGGAGCCGCGCCTACCGGCGCCCGCGAGCCCGGTCGGCCCGGTCGCTCGTGCGCGCCCCGCCTCCCACGACCGAGAGCGGCTGCGTGACGGACTCCAGGCCCTTCCGCGCCGCGTCCACCCCGAAGATCAGGGCGATCACACCACCGAGCACCATGATCGCGGCGCCCATGAGGTACCCCCAGAACAGCGGGGTACGGCTCGACCCGTCGCCGATGAACGCGCCGTAGATGAGGGGCGCGACCGCGCCGAAGATCTGCGCGAGGGCGAAGAAGTACGAGATCGCCTGCGACCGCAGCTCGAGCGGGAAGATCTCGCTCACCGTCAGGTACGCGCTCGACGCGCCGGCCGACGCGAAGAAGAACGAGACGCACCAGAACACGGTCTGCCACGTGGCGCTGATCGCGTCGGCCTGGAACATGAACGCCGAGACGGCCAGCACGATCCCCGAGACCAGGTAGGTCAGGAAGATCATCTGCCGACGGCCCCAGGTGTCGAACAGGCGACCGAGCACGAGCGGCCCGAGCAGGTTGCCGATCGCGAACGGGAAGAAGTAGATCGACGTCTGGGAGGTCTGCAGGCCGTAGAAGTTCGTGAGCACGAGCGCGTACGTGAAGAAGATCGCGTTGTACAGGAACGACTGCGTGATCATCATGGTCGCGCCGACCAGGGTCCGCGTGGGGTACTGCCGGAACAGCACACCGACGATCGTGCGGAAGCCGACGCGGTCGAGCGGCGTGACGTCCATCGCCTTCGACTCGTCGACCCGCTCGAGGGGATGCCCCGACTCCCGCTCGACCTCGGCCTCGATCCGGGTCACCGTGTCGTCGGCCTCCTGCTCGCGCCCGTGGGTCATGAGCCATCGCGGACTCTCCGGGATGTGTCGCCGCAGGAAGATGATGAGGATGCCGAGCACCGGGCCGATGAAGAACCCGATGCGCCAGCCGACGTTCTCCGAGAAGTTCGCGGTGTTGAGCAGGTAGATGTTCGCGGCCGCACCGATCGCGGCACCGCCCCAGTACGTGCCGTTGATCGCGATGTCCACGTGTCCGCGGAACCGCGACGGGATGAGCTCGTCGATCGCGGAGTTGATCGCCGCGTACTCGCCACCGATACCGAGGCCGGCCACGAACCGGAACACCGCGAGGAACGCGAAGTCCGGCGCGAACCCGGCGATCCCCGATCCGACGAGGTAGATCGCGAGCGTCAGGAGGAACAGCTTGCGTCGACCCAGCCGGTCCGAGAGCCGCCCGAACACGAGCGCGCCGATGACCTGTCCGAACAGGTAGATCGTGCCGAGGTCGGCGACCTCCTGGGTCGAGAGGCCGAGCGGCTTCTGGAATCCCGCGTTCGACACGATCTGGATCTCGAGACCGTCCAGGACCCACGAGATCCCGAGGCCGACCACGATCGACCAGTGGAACCGGGTCCAGGGCAAGCGATCCATCCGAGCCGGGACGAGACTCCTGGTCGGCTGATCACGAACGGCGCCGGTGCTGCTCATGTCGGTGTTCCTCCTCGCACGGCCGCCCCTCGGCGGCACGCACCGGTGACCGTACGCTGGACGCGCGTCGAGTGTTCGCGGGTTCGGGCTACCGTCGCAGCATGGCTGTCCGTCCGCACCGTGTGGCGGTGCTCGTGTTGCCCGGGGCGAAGCCGCTCGACGTCGGGATCCCCGCCCAGGTGTTCGCCAACCGGCCGAGCATGCCGTACGAGGTGCGCGTCTGTGGCCCGAGCGTCGGCACCGTCCGCGGCGGGGACGGCCTCGCATACGCGGTGGGGCGCGGACTCGAGGCGGTCGACTGGGCGCAGACCGTGTTCGTGCCGGGGTACCGGTTCCCGGCGGACACGCCGCCGCCTCCCGAGGTCGTCGCCGCACTCCGCGACGCGCACGAGCGCGGCAAGCGCGTCGCCGCGATCTCGACCGGGGCGTTCGCGCTCGCGGCGGCGGGCCTTCTGGACGGGCGCCGGGCGACGACCCACTGGCACTACACGCGCGTGCTGCAGGACCGGTACCCCGACGTCGAGGTGGACGAGGACGTGCTCTTCGTCGACGAGGGATCGGTGCTCACGAGCGCGGGTGCGGCGAGCGGCATCGACCTCTGCCTCCACATCGTCCGGCGCGACCACGGCGTCGGGCTGGCGAACCACGTCGCCCGACGGCTCGTGAGCGCGCCCCACCGGAGCGGCGGCCAGGCCCAGTACATCGAACGGACCGTGCCGGACCCGACCGACGACACCTTCGCGACGACGCGCGAATGGGCGTTGCGCCACCTCGGCGACGCCCTGACACTCGACGCACTGGCCGCCCACGCGAACGTGTCCACCCGGACGTTCTCACGCCGCTTCGTCGAGAGCACCGGCTACACGCCCATGCAGTGGGTGCTCCGGGCGCGCGTCGACCTGGCGCGGGAGCTGCTCGAACGCTCCGACCTCGCCGTCGACCAGGTGGCCGCGCGGGTGGGGCTCGGGACGGACGCCAACCTGCGTCTGCACTTCCGGCGGATCCTCGGCATCTCCCCTACCGCCTACCGCCGCGTGTTCCAGCAGTAGCCCTGGCGCGATCCTCCCGGATCATGGCGTTCCTGCCACTGGAGCGGGCCTCCCGGCTCGATGACGATGAGCGGAGGAACGGAAGGAACCCACATGACCCGCATCGGCATCAACGGATTCGGCCGCATCGGCCGCAACACCCTGCGCGCGCTCCTGGCCCGCGGCGGCGAGGACCTCGTGGTCGTCGCCGTCAACGACCTCACCGCACCCGCGACCCTCGCCCACCTGTTCCGCTACGACTCCGCACTCGGCCCCTTCGATGGCACCGTGGAGGTCGACGACGACACGCTCGTGGTCGACGGTCAGCGGATCCGCGTGCTCGCCGAGCGCGATCCGTCGGCACTGCCCTGGGCCGACCTGGGCGTCGAGGTCGTCCTCGAGTCGACCGGCCGCTTCACGGCACGGGAGGCCGCTGCGCAGCACCTCGAGGCGGGCGCCCGTCGCGTGCTCGTGAGCGCACCGGCCACCGGGGCGGACGTGACGCTCGCCTACGGCGTGAACACCGACGCGTTCGACCCCGCCACGCACACCGTCGTCAGCAACGCGAGCTGCACGACGAACGCCCTCGCGCCGCTCGCGAGCGTCCTCGACGACCTCGCCGGCATCGAGCACGGGTTCATGACGACCGTGCACGCGTACACGCAGGAACAGAACCTGCAGGACGGCCCGCATCGGGACCTCCGGCGAGCGCGGGCCGCGGGCGTGAACATCGTCCCGACGACCACCGGCGCCGCGAAGGCCATCGGACTCGTGCTCCCCCGACTCGACGGCAAGCTCTCGGGCGACTCCATCCGGGTGCCCGTCCCCGTGGGGTCGATCGTCGAGCTGAACACCGTCGTGGCCCGTGACGTCACGGTCGACGAGGTGAACGCCGCCTACCGTGCGGCTGCCGACGGGCCACTCGCCGGGGTGCTCGCGTACACGGCGGACCCGCTCGTGTCGACCGACATCATGGGACGTCCGGAGTCGAGCGTGTTCGACTCGCTCCTCACGCGCGTCGACGGCGGCCGCCACGTCAAGGTCGTCGCCTGGTACGACAACGAGTGGGGGTTCTCGAACCGAGTGGTCGACACGCTCGGACTGCTCGCGCGCGCCGCCGCGGACGCCGCGTAGCCCGTCGGCGGAGGGTGTGGGATTCGAACCCACGAGACATCACTGCCCACTTGTTTTCAAGACAAGCTCCATCGGCCGCTCGGACAACCCTCCTGGCTGGACCACCTGACGGTGGCGACCGGCGCGTGCGAGTCTAGCGAGCCTCCCGGCCGGGAGGCACGGCCCGCGCCCGCCCCGCCGCTCGCCCTGCCGACCCTCCCGTCGAGATCGCAGTTGTTGCCGCTCTGAGCACCCCCAGAGCGGCACCTTCTGCGATCTCGCGATGCGGCGGACGAGCGGCGGCCGGGACGGCCGGGAGGCGCCTCCCGCACACCGTGACGGAACCGTGATCGGCGTGACGGAACCGTGATCGACAGGCCGCGGCGCACCGACGACGGAACCACCAAGATGAGCGTCGGGGGACGTGGAGCGGATGCCACGGGGCACCGGCGTCTCCCGGAACGGAACGCCTCGATGTCCACCACACCGCGGTCCGCGATCGTCCTGATCGCCGCGACCGCTCTCGTCGTCACCCTCGCCGGCTGCAGCACCTCGACCGCGGCCGACACCGCCACCACGGTCGGCCACACCGGACGCCCGAGTGCGTCGGCCACCACGACGACGCCCATGCCCAGCACGACCGCGACGCCCACCACGCCGCCGGCCGCCACACCACCCGCCTCCCCGACGCTCGACCTCGCCGACCCGACGACGTGGACGATCACGGGTGCCGGCGTCGGGCCGCTCACCATCGGCGGTTCGGTGACGGCCGAGGGCGCGTCCATGACCGCGTACACCCGCTCGGACGACTGCCCGAACCCGAACATCGCGATGTGGCGGCGGACCGGTTCCTCCGTGTGGACCCAGGCACTGCCGGACGCGCGCGACGTCGTGCACGGGATCCTCCTGCAGGGCGCCGGGGCCTCCTCGCCGAGGACGGCGCAGGGCGACACGCTCGGCACACCGCTGGCGACCCTCGAGGCGCACCACCCCGACCTCGTGCAGATCCGCGAGGACGACCAGGAGGACTACCGCGGCTACCAGGACCACGGCGCCTGGATCGTGTTCGACGTGCGGTCGACGCCGCAGCAGGTGCGGTCGATCTGGGTGAGCACGGACCGGGTGCCGCCCTACGAGTTCTGCGGCTGACGCCGCGTCATCCCACCGGGATCGCAGTCGTTGCCGCTCACACCACCGTCGAAACGGCAACGACTGCGATCTCGCGGAACCGGGAACCGGGAACCGGGAACCGGGAACCGGGAACCGGGCCGGGTCAGCGCGGGAGCGTCGCGAGTGCGGCGGCCAGACCGTCCTCCGCGACGCTCCCGGTGACCTCACCGCCGGCAGCGACGACGTCCTCGGGCGCCTGGCCCATCACGACGCCGCGGCCGGACTCGGCGGCCCAGTGCAGCATGTCGATGTCGTTCCGGCCGTCGCCCGCCGCGAACACGCGCGACCGTGGGACGTCGAGCACGGACCGGACCCGCTCCATCGCGCTGGCCTTGGTCACGCCCTCGGGCGCGATGTCGAGCCAGGCGGTCCACCCCACGTTGTAGGACACCTTGTGGAGGCCCATCCGGTCCACCGCCCGCAGGAAGTCGTCGAGGTCGTGGTTCGGCGAGATGACGACGACCCGGGTGGCCTCGACGCCGAAGAGGTCGTCGAACGCGACGTGCTCGACGTCGGAACTCAGGCTGCCGTCGGGGAAGATCCCGTGCACGCGGTAGTGGCCGGTCTCGTCCTCGACGCCGAACGCGGCGCCGTGCAGGGACCCGCGGATGGTGCGGAGGACCTCGGTCGGGTCGAAGGACTCCACGAACGCGCGGCGGTAGCCCCCGCGCTCGGCGTCCTCGGGGGCGTCGCTGCGCTCGAGCGTGATCGCGCCGTTCGCGCACACCAGGAACCGTGGGCGGATCCCGAGGGCCGCGACCACGGGCAACGTCATGGAGGCGCTGCGACCGGTCGAGAGCATCACCTCGTGTCCGGCCTCCACCGCAGCATGGACGGCCGCGCTCGTCGCGTCGGTGATGACGCCGTCCTCGCGCATGACCGTCCCGTCGATGTCGAGCGCCACGAGCCAGTGGTCCGGCCGCGGCGCCGTCGACGTCGCACCCGAGCTCGCCCCAGGGTCGGGGACGGCCTGCTCGCGGAGGTCGTCGGTCATCGCGGCTCGATCACCTCGGTGCCGCCGAGGTACGGGCGGAGGACCTCGGGCACGACGACCGTGCCGTCGGCCTGCTGGTGCGTCTCGAGGATCGCGACGAGCCAACGGGTCGTGGCGAGCGTGCCGTTCAGCGTCGCCACCGGGGCGGTCTTGCCGGACTCGGTGCGGTGCCGGATGTCGAGGCGGCGGGCCTGGAACGTCGTGCAGTTCGACGTCGAGGTGAGCTCGCGGTAGGTCCCCTGCGTCGGCACCCACGCCTCGATGTCGAACTTGCGGGCGGCGCTCTGCCCGAGGTCACCGGCGGCGACGTCGATGACGCGGTAGTGGAGTCCGAGCGCGCCGAGCATGTCCTCCTGGTAGGAGACGAGCCGGTCGTGCTCCGCCTCGGCCTCGTCGGGGTGCACGTACGCGAACATCTCCAGCTTGTTGAACTGGTGGACCCGGAGGATCCCGCGGTTGTCCTTGCCCGCGGACCCGGCCTCGCGTCGGTAGCACGTCGACCACCCGGCGTAGCGGAGGGGGCCGTTCGACACGTCGAGGATCTCGTCGGAGTGGTAGCCCGCGAGCGCGACCTCACTCGTGCCGGTCAGGTACAGGTCGTCGGCGGGCAGGTAGTAGATCTCGTCGGCGTGCTCACCGAGGAACCCCGTGCCGGCCATCGTCTCGGGGCGCACGAGCGTCGGCGTGATGAGGGGCTCGAAGCCGTGGGCGATCGCCCGGTCGAGCGCGAGGTTCATGAGCGCGATCTCGAGCCGCGCCCCCATGCCGCGGAGGAAGTAGAAGCGCGAGCCGGACACCTTCGTGCCACGCGGGATGTCGATGATCCCGAGGTGCTCGCCGAGGTCGGCGTGGTCCTTCGGCTCGAAGTCGAACTCCGGCTTCGTGCCGACGGTGCGCAGGGTGACGAAGTCCTCCTCGCCGCCGCTCGGGACGCCCTCGATGATCGGGTTCGCGAGCTTCCCAACGGTCGTGCGGAACGCGTCCTCGGACTCGGTGACGATCGCCTGTGCCTGCTTGACCCGGGCGGCGAGCGCCTGCGCCTGCTGCACGAGCGCCGCCTTCTCGTCCTTCGGTGCCTTCGCGACGGTCTTGCCGAACGCGTTCTGCTCGGCACGGAGCGCCTCGAACGACGAGATCGCGAGCCGACGTGCGGTGTCCGCGGCGAGCGCCTGGTCGACGAGCTCCACGGAGTCACCACGGGCCGCCTGCGACGCCTTGATCCGGTCGGGGTGGTCGCGGAGGAGCTGCGGATCGATCACTGGAACATCTTACCGACCGCCCCCTCGCGCCGGTCCGGCGCCGATCGGACGGGAGGGACGGCGCGCGCCCGTCCCGCGCCTCCCGGCCGCCGCACGGATCGTGCAGGAGGTTGGTGGGTGCCGGACGTCCGTCGTCGGCGGCCGTCGCTCAGTGCAGGACGTGCCCGACGGGCACGCGCACGGTCAAGCCGCCTTCGTCGATGCGCGCCCGGAACGCCCGGATCCGACCCACCGGGTCGCCGTCGATCTCGAACTCGTCGGGGGTCTCGAGCCGCACGACGATCTCCTTGCCGCGCATGTACCGCAGCGGACGTTCCTCACGTGCCCGGGCGATGATCCGCTCCCCCACCGCGGTCTGGCCGATCTTGGTCGATCGCGCACGCCGCAGGATCGCGTTCTCCCACATCAGGCGGGCGCCGATCCGGGCCCAGCCGAACACGGACTTCGGCCGCAGCGCGACGACGTCGAACACGCCGTCCGTGATCGTGGCGTCGGGCAGCAGGAGGATGCCGGCCTGCAGGGTGCCGCAGTTGCCCACGATGAGCGTGTGGGCGCGGAGCGAGCGGTTGCCGGCACCGTCGAGGTTGTAGCGGGCCTCCATGCTGTCGGAGTCACGGAGCGATCGGGCCACGGCGTCGACGTAGGCGAGCCAGCCCACCCGTTTCTTGAGCTCCGGGCGCGTGTTGGCGAGCATCCGGGCGTCGAGCCCGAGCCCGGCCATGACGAGGAACCCGAAGTCCTCACGCTCCCCACCCTCACGCTCGACGGTGAGCATGCCGATGTCGACCGCGCGGTCCTCGCCGTGGAACAGGGTCTGCACGCTCGTGTCCATCTCGTCGAGCGGGAACCGCATGTTCCGCGCGAGCAGGTTGCCGGTGCCGCTCGGCAGCAGCGCGAGCGACGCGCCGGATCCGTGCACGACCTCGGCGACGATCCGCGTCGTGCCGTCGCCGCCCGCGGCGGCCACCACATCGGCACCGGCCTCGAGCGCGGCCCGGGCCATGCCGGCGCCCGGGTCCTCCTCGGTCGTCGCGAACCAGAGGGTCTCGCTCCACCCGGCCTCACGTTCGTAGCGGCTCACGCTCTGGCGCAGGGCCGGCAGGTCGACCTTGATCGGGTTGTAGACCACGGCGGCGGTGTGCTGGCTCGTGGCCGAGTGGGCGGCGGTCGAGGGCACCGCGGCGACGTCGTCGCGCGGGGCCGCATCGGTCTCGGGGGGCGTCGTCATGCGACAACGCTACCGGGACCGCCAGATCCGTCTTCTCGGCCCCCGGCTTCTGTGGACGGCCGGGTCGTTCCACAGGCGCCCACCTGGTGGGTCACCGGCGTCCGGCCCGGCCGGGTCAACCAGGCTCGCCCGCGACGATCCGTCGGAGCCACTCGCGTGCCTCGGTGAACGCTTCGTCCCGGTACCGGGCCTGCACCTCGGACGCGTGGCCGTCGGCCCTGGGGTACGACCCGAGGAACGTCACCCGGGGGCTGAACCGCCGGAGGCCGAGGAGCGCGTCCGCCACGCGCTCGTCGTGCACGTGGCCGTCCAGGTCGATGACGAAGCGGTAGCGGCCGAGCTCGTCGCCGATCGGCCGCGAGCTGAGGAGCCCCATGTTGATGCCCCGGGTGGCGAACTGCTCGAGCAGGTCGACGAGCGCACCTGCGCGGTCGTCCGGCAGCTCCACGACGACGCTCGTCTTGTCGGCGCCGGTCCGGGCCGGGATCGCCAGGTCCCGCGACACGAGGACGAACCGCGTGACGGCGAACGGGTTCTCGCCGATGTGCTCGGCGAGGACGGCGAGGTCGTGGTGGTCGGTGATGCCGGGCGGGGCGACCGCGGCCTCGGCGAGCGCCCCCGCGGCCGGGTCGAGGAGCGCCGCCGCCGCCGCGACGTTCGACGACGCGGGGATGTGTCCGTGCCCCGGGACGTGGTCCTCGAGCCAGCGGTAGGTCTGCCCGTACGCGACCGGGTGGGCGTTCACGGTGCGGACGTCCGCGAGCACGGTGCCGTGCCGCGCGACGAGGACGAAGTCGACCGGCACGAGGTACTCGCCGATGATGCGGACCCCCGGGATGCGCGCGAGGGCGTCCTGCGTGGCGGTGACCCCACCGTCGACGCTGTTCTCGATGGCGATGACCGCGCCGACGCTCCGTCCGCTCATGACGTCGTCGAGGGCCTCGCCGACGTTGTTGACCGACCGCCAGGGCTTGCCGGCGGCCGCGGCGACCTGCTTGAGCGCGGCCTCCGTGAAGGTCCCGGCCGGTCCGAGGTAGCTGTACGTGTCGGACGCGGAGGCATCGGGCTCGGCCATGCGGCCGACTCTATTGCACGGGCGGGCGGCCATCCGGGTCGGTGAGGGCGGCGAGGCGACCCTCGGGGTCGAGTCGGCGGAGCATCGCGCGGAGGTCGGCGTCGAGCTGCCGGAAGCGGTCCTCGCCGATCGCGTCGACCACGAGGTGGCGTGCGTTCCGGACGTGGCCGGGGGCAGCTGCGACCACGGCCTCCCACCCGGCGTCCGTGAGTCGGACGTCCGTTGCCCGCCGGTCGTCCGTCGACGGACACCGCGAGACGAGCCCGCGCTTCTCGAGGCGGGTGACGACGTGGGACAGCCGGGGCAACGAGCTGTTCGTGGCGGCGGACAGGGCCGTCATGCGCAGCGTGCGGTCGTCGCGTTCGGAGAGCATGGCGATGACCATGTAGTCGAAGTGCGTCAGGTCGGAATCGCGCTGCAACTGCTGGTCGAGCGCCGCGGGCAGGAGCTCCATGACGGCGACGAGGCGGATCCACACGCGGACCTGCTCGCGGTCGAGCCAGGGCACGTCGTCCGTCGTCATCCCCCGATCCTACGGAATGGTTGTCGATGCAACCGGTGTCATTCCTCCCTGGACCCCGTCGGGCGCCGGCCTGTGGACAGTCGGGCACAGGACACGGCGCGGTGCCAGGATGGGCGCATGAACGACCGTGCCGGAACGCCCGCGACCGCCGAGGACCTCGTCGATCTCCAAGAGCTCGTCGACGCCTACTACTCGCGGGTCCCGGACGCATCGAACCCCGAGCAGATGGTGGTGTTCGGCACGTCCGGCCACCGGGGCTCCTCGCTCGACACCGCGTTCAACGACGCACACATCGCCGCCATCACCCAGGCGATCGTCGAGTACCGCGCGCAGCAGGGCACCACGGGGCCGCTGTTCATCGGCCGCGACACGCACGCGCTGAGCGGTCCGGCCGAACGGACCGCGCTCGAGGTCCTGGCCGCGAACGGCGTCACCGTGCTCGCCGACAAGGACAACGGCTACGTGCCGACGCCCGCGCTGAGCCACGCGATCATCCGCTACAACCGCGAGGGCCACGACGACACCGCCGACGGCATCGTCATCACGCCGAGCCACAACCCCCCGCGCGACGGCGGCTTCAAGTACAACCCGCCGCACGGTGGGCCCGCGGACAGCGACGCGACGAAGTGGATCGCCGACCGGGCCAACGCGATCATCGCCGGCGGTCTCGTGGACGTGCAGCGCCAGGAGCAGGCGAGCCCCGGCCGGTACGACTTCCTCGACACGTACGTGCACGACCTGGCGGACATCATCGACATCGCGGCGATCAAGCGCGCGGGCGTCCGGATCGGCGCGGACCCGCTCGGCGGCGCCAGCCTGCCCTACTGGAACCGCATCCGGGACCACTACGGCCTCGACCTGACGGTGGTGAACCCCGACGTCGACCCGACGTGGTCGTTCATGACCCTCGACTGGGACGGCAAGATCCGGATGGACCCGTCGAGCCCGTCCGCCATGGCGTCGGTGCTCGCCCACAAGGACGAATTCGACGTCCTCACGGGCAACGACGCCGATTCCGACCGGCACGGGATCGTCACGCCGGACGGTGGGCTCATGAACCCCAACCACTACCTGGCGGTGGCGATCGAGTACCTGTACTCGCACCGTCCGCACTGGCGGCAGGACGCCGCGATCGGCAAGACCCTCGTCTCCTCGAGCATCATCGACCGCGTCGCGGAGTCGCTCGGCCGGACCCTGTGGGAGGTCCCGGTCGGGTTCAAGTGGTTCGTCCCGGGCCTGATCGACGGCTCCGTGGGCTTCGGTGGCGAGGAGAGCGCGGGTGCCTCGTTCCTCCGGATGGACGGCACCGCGTGGACGACCGACAAGGACGGCATCATCCTCGCGCTGCTCGCGTCCGAGATCATCGCCGTCACGGGCAAGACACCGTCGCAGCTCTACCGCGAGCTCACGGAGCGCTTCGGTGACCCCGTGTACCAGCGCGTCGACGCCGCTGCGACGAAGGCCCAGAAGGCAGCGCTCGGCAAGCTCGACGGCGACGCGATCCAGGCGGACACCCTGGCGGGCGACCCCATCGTCGCGAAGCTGTCGAAGGCCCCGGGCAACGGCGCGGCCGTCGGTGGGGTCAAGGTCGTCACGGACCGCGCGTGGTTCGCCGCACGCCCGTCCGGCACCGAGGACGTCTACAAGATCTACGCGGAGTCGTTCGTCGGGCAGGAGCACCTCGAGCAGGTCCAGCGCGAGGCCAAGGAGATCGTCGACGCCGCACTCGGCGGCGCCTGACGACCCGGGCACTCGGTCGGGAGGCACGGTGCGGCTCCGCCCCGCGCCTCCCGATCAGCTGACGGTCAGAGCACGCGCTGGTACCGCAGCCAGTTCTCGCACAGGCGCGTCCACTGCGAGGTGTGCGGTTCCTTGACCGCGGTGCCGAGCCCGTGCCTCCCGTGCGGGAACAGGTGGAACTCGACCGGCACCTCGTTCCGGACCAGGGCCTCCACGTACGCGAGTGCGTGCGTCGCGCGCACGATGCGGTCGTCCGCCGTCGTCCACACGAAGGTCGGTGGCGTCCGCGCGTCGACCCGGGTCTCCATGGACAGCTCGCGCCGGAGCCGCCACGACGGTGCATCGCCGAGCAGGTTCCGCATCGGCCGGGTCCGCGTCGGGTGCTCCATCGAGACGACCGGGTAGTTGAGGACGCAGAACGCGGGCCGGTCGTCGTCGGGGTCGTCGATCCCGTTCGCCAGGCACGCGGCGAGGTGCCCGCCGGCGCTCGAACCGACGACACCGACGCGCGCCCGATCCACGTCGATCGGCGCCGCGCCCGACCGCAGCCAGCGGAACGCCGCCCGTGCCGCGTCCAGGGGTTCGGGGTGCCGGTGCGGGGCGACCGGGTAGCGCAGCACGACCCCGTGCACGCCGATCCCGGCGAACCACTCGGCGAGCAGCTCCGAACTCGGGCGGCCGTGTTCCTCGTACCCACCACCGGGCAGCACGAGGACCGTCGGACGGGGGCCGGGCAGATCCGCGGGTCGGTAGGTGAGCCCGGCGGGTTCGGAGACCATGCGGCGGAGCCTACCTGCGCATGGGCACAGATCGCGGGGCCTCCGTCCACAGGTCGCCCGGAGCTCGATCAGGTCGGAGCGACGGGGAATACCCTGGCGTGATCGTCGCGTTGTCGCCTGAGTTGCGTGACCTGTAACTTTGCACGCGACGCAAACTTCTCGGCAACGGCGGCCCGATCGATTCGAGCACCGAGCGCCGCCGGACATCCCAGACCCCGCACCAGACGGAGAACCAGCACAATGACCCAGACCGCGACGCAACGGGCCGGCACCTCGTCGTCCCCCACCACGTCATCGAACGCGGTGATGTCGCACCGGCAGATCCTGCTCGTGATCTACGGCCTCATGGCCGGCATGTTCCTGGGCGCCCTGGACCAGACGATCGTCGGGACCGCGATCCGCACGATCGGTGACGACCTGCACGGGCTGAACGAGCAGGCGTGGGTGACGACCGCGTACCTCATCGCGTCGACGATCATGACCCCGATCTACGGCAAGCTGTCCGACCTCTTCGGGCGGCGACCGCTGTTCCTCATCGCCATCGCGATCTTCATCATCGGCTCGTTCGCCGCGTCGTTCTCGACGTCGATGGTCATGCTCGCCGCGTTCCGTGGCGTGCAGGGCCTCGGTGCCGGTGGCCTCATGTCGCTGCCGCTCGCGATCATGGGCGACATGTTGGCCCCGCGTCAGCGCGCCAAGTACCAGGGGTACTTCCTCGCGGTGTTCGGCGTCTCGTCGGTCATCGGCCCGCTCGTCGGTGGTCTGTTCTCCGGCGCCGCGCAGATCCTGTTCATCACGGGCTGGCGCTGGGTGTTCCTCATCAACGTGCCGATCGGCATCGCGGCGCTGATCATGGTCATCGTCTTCCTGCATCTGCCGCGGGTCGGTGACAAGCGCAAGGTCCGCATCGACTACTGGGGTGCCGCGCTCGTCGTGGTGACCCTCGCGCCGCTCCTGCTCGTCGCTGAGCAGGGTCGCGACTGGGGTTGGACCTCGGTCGGATCGTGGACCTGCTACGTCATCGGCGGGCTCGGCCTGCTGGCGTTCATCCTCGTCGAGCGCGCGATGCGCGACGACGCGATCATCCCGATGAAGCTGTTCCGCTCGCGGGTGTTCTCGATGTCGACGATCCTGGGTGTCCTCGTCGGGTTCGGCATGTTCGGCGCGCTGCTGACGCTCCCGCTGTACCTGCAGATCGTCAAGGGCCTGACCCCGACCGAGTCCGGGTTCGCCACCCTCCCGATGGTCCTCGGACTGATGATCGCCTCGATCACCTCCGGCCAGATCATCTCGCGGACCGGCAAGTACCGGATCTTCCCGGTGACGGGCACCGCGGTGACCTCGATCGGCTACATCGTCCTGACGTTCATCACCGTCGACAAGCCGCTGTGGTTCCTGCTCATCGCCATGTTCTTCATCGGCCTGGGGCTCGGCCAGCTCATGCAGACCCTGACGCTCGCGTCGCAGAACTCGGTCGGTCCGCGTGACATCGGCGTCGCCACGAGCGCGTCGACGTTCTTCCGGCAGATCGGTGGAACGCTCGGCACGGCGATCCTGCTGTCGGTGCTCTTCGCGAGCATGCCGACGAACATCTCGACCGCCATGGAGAACAAGAGCACCCTGACGAACGGCCTCGACGCAGCCCTCACGCCGTCGGTGGCCAGCGCGTCGAAGAACGCCGGCGTCATGAAGCAGATCTGGAACCCGATCGTGACCCCGGTCAAGAAGAAGATCCAGAGCCAGCTCGACCAGGGCGCGACCCAGGCGAAGGGCCAAGCCGACCAGGCCGTCACGAAGCAGGTCACGACGGCCGTCCAGCAGCAGGTCAGCGCCGGCAAGGTCCCGGCGGCTGCCGCGCAGTCGGTGATCCAGCAGCAGGTCGCCGCCGCGCGGCCTGCCGCGGAGCGCAAGGCACTGCGGGCCGCGGCCGCACAGGCGCACGCCTCCGTCCGCAACGGCGGGCTCCGGATCGACTACGCGAACGCCTCGCAGCGGAAGCACGTCGTCACCGCGGTCGCGCCGACCATCATCAAGCAGGTCAAGAAGGGCTCGTCGAACGCGAAGAGCACGACGAGTGACACGAGCGACACGTCGTTCCTCAACGGCGCCGACCCGCGCTTGACCAGGGCGTTCCTGACCGGGTTCAACAACTCCGCCGTGCAGATCTACTACGTCGGCCTCGGCGTGCTCCTGCTCGCGTTCATCCTGACGTGGTTCTTCCGCACGCCGCCGCTCCGCAAGGTGTCGGCCCTGCAGGAGCAGGCGAACGACGCTGCGGGGTCCGTGCCGAGTGGCGCTGCCGGACACAACGGCGGGAGCGACGACCTCGACGTCGGCGCTCAGGGTTCGGCCGCGTCGATGGGTTCGCTCGTGTCCCCCGACACCGGCGCGGTCGACACCGTGCCGACCTCACCGGACGTGTCGCTCGACAGCGGTGAGACCCGCGCGCCGCTCGCGGATGCGCCGACGCACGGGGCACACTCCGCCGCCGCCGCGGTCGACTCCCCGAGTCGTGTGCACAACGAGTCGGACGCGCCCAAGCACGCCGCACCGGTCCTCGAGGCCGAGCGGGGCAGGGTAGCCGCCCCCGCCGCCTCGCCGACCGACGGCACCACCGACGTCGGCCACGCCGAGCGGCACGGCAAGCACA